>PANW01000031.1 GCA_002707785.1 Cellvibrionaceae bacterium
TCAGTGTGGTGCTAGAAGCTTACCCTCTTAGGAGGGGGAGTCCACACATCGAGCGTTAGCGCCAAAAGTAGGGGCTATTAAGCCAAGTAATCCGGCGTAGGGGTAAACTTTGTTTTATAGTGCTAAACCATGGATTGCCGCGTCGCTACGTTCCTCGCAATGACGTTTTTCAGAGTTGCCTTAGCTGGCATAGTGACTGCGGCGAATGAGCGGATTGAACAGGCGAGCGAAAAAGCCCGTGAACTGAATCGGCGCTTCAACCGACGTTAAACAAATGCACTCACTGTCTTGGCTGGCGATAGGGCGATGGTACTTATCCTCCTTGTTGCGAAAGATGATGTCGCCTTGACGGTAGATGCCGGAATCGTCGGAAAAACTCCCAGACAGCACCACGGTTATTTCTTCGCCCGTGTGATTGTGACTGGCCACCTGTCCGCCCGGTTGTATCTTAATCATCTCAATTTTACTGCCATTGACATCACTGCACAGTTTGGTGGCGTGAATGGAGGGGCTCAAACGTTTCCAATTTAATCCCGAGAAGCCATTGGGGATCAGTTTTTTCAAGCAGCGAGGCGTTTGAGAGTCGCTGTGATGCTTGATTGAGCTGGGCGACCGTTCGCCGGTCTCGACGATGGACGTTGGCTCGGGATTATTGATGGCAGCCATGACCTTGTTTTTCAACGCGTCGGGCACCGCAACGGGAGTAAGCTGACTGAGTAGCTCAGAGCCCACTTGATTGAGTTGCTTTAGGTCGCGGCGGCACTGCGCGCAGTGTTCAAGGTGAGCGCTAATGCACAGTGCCTGACTGAGGGGCAAGCTGCCCGCGGAAAATGCTGTTAAACGGTCACTGGAGGGGTGATGATTGATCATTTTTCATGACCTCGAATAATAACTTCTAGTTTTTGCAGAGCCAGGCGGACTCGAGATTTGACGGTGCCTAGAGGCAGGTTCAGTTCTAGGGCTGTTTCTTGCTGAGTCTTGCCTTCCATATACACCTTGGCCAAGACTTGCGATTGCTCGATCGGCAGTTGGCTCATGCCTGCGTGAATTTGTTGAGCGCTCTTGCGTTGTTGTGTGGCTTCAAAGGGGTCTGCGGTTTCGTCTTCGAGCGTATTGAAGATGTCTTCTGGATCAATTTCCGAGGCGTAGCGACCGTTGCGGCGCAGATAATCGATACGGCAATTTCGGGCGAGAGTAAAAATCCACGTGTTGGCATTGGCCTTAGCGCTGTTGTAGAGGTGCGCCTTGTTCCAGAGTTTGACCAGTACTTCCTGTACCAATTCGTCCGCCACCAAATGAGCCCCAGGCTCTCTGACTAGGCTGTAGGACCGTATCAGCGGCGCGTAGTGCTCAAACAGCTGAGCAAAAGCCTGTTGATCACGCTCTTTCGCCACCAGCGCGATCAGCGCCTGTAACTGTTTAACTTCAGGGGGGGTAGCCTTCACTTTGATCATACAATCCAGTTTCTCGCGAGTAATCATCATAGCGTGTTTATGGCAGACGAACTAAGTCGTTGTCTGTTTCACGGATTTTCCGAATATTGAGCCATTTGGAGTTTGTACGCAGATAACAGCGATACGGATCACCTAGTGGGTATCGGCTGCTGGTTACAGAGAAAGGCGCTAACTCGAGTAATTGTCGCTCATAGATAGCGGCTCGCGCTCATCGTATTGCCACCATCGACAGTGAACCCCTTGAGCTAGCCGCGTTTTGGCTGCAGGGGTGGGAAGCCTGAGTGTTTGCTGGTGGTGGTGTGAGCTGGCTTGGTTCTGATCGCGAACAATTTGACGATGATCTCCATCTCCATCTCCATCTCCATCTCCATCTCCATCTCCATCTCTATCGATATCTCCATCTACTGCAACATGGTCACTGCCTAGTATTTATTCATGGGTGATCTGAGTTGAGTCTTGTGCCGTAATCATCGACAAGGCCGTGTTAATTGGCTGATCAACCGCTATCAATTCTAGGAAACCTTTGAAAAACAGAGTCATTTGTCATTGCGAGCGTTAGCGCCAAAAGTAGGGGCTATTAAGCCAAGCAATCCAGCTTGGCGATACACCTTGTTTTATAGTGCTAAACCATGGATTGCCACGTCGCTGCGCTCCTCGGAACGAGGATGAACCTAGATCGTCGCGCTTGGCTTGCAATGATCTGCGATCACCTACAAAGCCTCGTCATCGCGAGGAGCCGTTAGGCGACGTGGCGATCTCTTTATTCAGCGAAGTGCCAATCCGCTTGAGATTGCCGCGCTTCGCTCGCAATGACGTTTTTCAGAAGTGCCTTAGGATGCTATCGGTGTTAGCCAGCATCATCTTAACGACAGCAGGAGCGTTTTGTGGATCCACTGATTACCCAATTTAAGCAATTCTACGGTGATCTGACTCAATTGCCTGTGAGTCAATTTAATCGGTTGTACGCCGATGACGTAATTTTTAGAGACCCGGTGCACGAGTTGCGCGGTGGCGCCGAGCTACTGAGTTATCTAGAGCCTCTCTGTCAGGGATTGGATTTTGGTCGTTTTGAATACCTTGATGAGTTAGTGCAGGGCGACACCGCCTACATTAAATGGAACATGAATTTCCGCAATCCTAAGTTAGGTGATCGGATGCAAACGGTCAGAGGGATGAGCCACATTCAGTTTAACGACCGTATCTATTACCACGAAGATGTCTATGATCTAGGTGCCATGCTGTATGAACAGGTACCGGTTGTGGGCAAGCTAACGCGCTGGTTGAAGTATCGCCTGGTTAGTTGAATACAGTCTTAAAAAAGGCAGCTGAATACAGTCTTAAAGGAAGTCAGCTGAATTTAATCATATAGAAAATCAGTTAAATTTAGTTATACAGAAAGTCAGTTGGATGCAGTCATATAGGAAGTTAGCCAAATCTATGGGTACTGGAAGTCGTTTATGAATAACCATCAGATAACTAATGAAGTCATATGGGTCACCGGTGCCAGCAGTGGCATTGGTCGTCAATTGGCGCTTCGACTTGCTCAGGCGGGCAATCAAGTGCTTGTCACCGCGCGAAATGTTGAGGCTTTAAATCAATTAGCCCGTGAGCACGACAACATTCGTGTGTTGGCGGCCGATATTAGTGCTACAGATGCGCTACAGAATCTGACCCAAACCTTAGCGACTTACACGCCGGTGCTCGATCGAGTGATTTTGAATGCTGGGGTTTGCGAGTATTTTGACATCTCGAACCCTGATTGGAGCATGATGCAGCGAGTCATGGCGGTGAACTATTTTGGTGCTGTGAATTGTTTGGCCGCCGCTTATCCGCTGCTGCTCCAGTCTTCGGCGGGCCATATTGTGGCGATGGCTTCACAAGCTAGCCGCGTACCTTTTCCTCGCGCTCAGGCCTACGGAGCATCGAAAGCCGCCCTGACGTATTTTATTGAATCCCTAGGTGTGGATCTGGCAGAGACTTCAATATCGTCGACAGTGGTTGAGCTCGGTTTTGTGGATACCCCAATGACCGCATCCAATGATTTTCCCATGCCGTTTAAAATGACTGTCGATAAGACCGTTCAGACCCTCGTCGAAGAGATGGTTGCGCGACCGCGCTTCATTCGCTTTCCCAAACGTCTCAGTTGGATGGTTTCTGTCGCTCGCTCTCTATCGGGGCTTTGGTATCATCAAGTAGCTCCGCGCTTGAGCCGAGCCTCCTAGGTGTTCATTATGATGATTAGCATAAAACTAGCGTCTGCCATTAAGGTTTGTGCAGTCAGCCACTATCTTCAAGGAGTTTGTGTGTGAAAGTTGCCATTATCGGCAGTGGAATTTCGGGTTTGACTTGTGCCTATTTGTTGCAACAAGTGGCGGATATTCAGGTTTTTGAATCAGCCCCAAACATCGGCGGGCACACGGCGACAAAAGATGTCGTCCTAGACGGAAAAAACTACGCAATCGATACCGGATTCATTGTTTTTAACGATTGGACCTATCCTAATTTTATACGCTTGATGGATGAGTTAGGGGTTAAATCCAAGCCCACTGAAATGAGTTTCAGTGTCACCTCGGAATTGTCTGGACTGGAATACAGTGGCAGCTCTCTAAATACCTTGTTTGCCCAGCGTCGCAACATTTTCAAGCTGAGTTTTTATGGCATGTTGCGAGATATCGTTCGATTCAATCGTGAAGCGGTAGAAGATCTCGACGCGGGTTTAGTCAGTGAAAAAACAAGCTTGGGCGATTACCTGGCGCTGAGAGGGTATAAAACCGAGTTTATTGAGAATTACTTGATACCCATGGGCAGCGCCATTTGGTCGGCATCCCATGAGACGATGATGTCATTTCCGTTAGTCTTTTTTATTCGTTTCTTCAAAAATCATGGCTTGCTCAGCGTGACGAATCGTCCTCAGTGGCGAGTCATCGAAGGGGGCTCGCGTGCCTATCTTGAGCCGTTAACTCGCAGTTTTTCTGATCGTATTACCACCAGTGCGCACATAGTTTCGGTCGAGCGTGATGAGAACGCGGCAAGATTAACATTCGATGATGGTCGCGAAGAAACTTTTGATCAGGTGGTTTTTGCCTGCCATAGCGATCAAGCCTTGGCACTACTAAAAACTCCCACAAACGCTGAGCAACAAGTTCTATCCGCTATGGCTTATCAGGAAAACGACGTCGTATTGCATACCGATCGCTCTTTGTTGCCTAAACGCACCTTAGCCTGGGCAAGTTGGAACTACCGAATTCGCCAACAACAGCAAGAGCGTGCGGTGCTTACTTACAACATGAACATACTTCAGGGGGTCGAATCCGAGCCCACTTTCTGTGTCACCTTGAACGATACCGATAACATTGATCCAACAGCGATATTGGGGCGCTATCAATACAGCCATCCCGTGTTTACCTTGGATTCAGTGGCGGCCTCCCAGCGCTGGTCCGAGATCAACGGCCAATGTAAGACGTGGTTTTGTGGGGCTTATTGGGCCAATGGCTTTCATGAGGATGGTTGCAGCAGCGGGATTCGCGTGGCCAAGGCATTGGGGGCGCAGTGGTAGTATGAGCGCAACACCAGCCGAGCCTATTGTGCACAGCGCCATCTTTCAGGGGCTTTTGCGGCACTGCCGTTTACGTCCTAAAAGGCACGATTTTTCTTATCCCGTGTTCATGATGTATTTGGATTTGGATGAGCTAGACGCGGTTTTCGCTCAAACTACATTGTGGTCGATGACAAGGTGGGCACCGGCGCGTTTTCGTCGTGAGGATTATCTCACCCCCCATGATCGTTGTTTAAAAGAGGTTGTCCGCGATCGAGTCGAGGCGGCTTTAGGTTTTCGCCCTCAGGGTGCCGTTCGGGTGCTCACCAATCTGCGTTACTTTGGTTTTATCATCAATCCCATTACCTGCTACTACTGTTTCGACGAACGTGAGCAATTAGTGGCAATGGTTGCGGAAGTGACCAATACCCCTTGGAATGAAAAATGCACCTATGTGTTGCTTTGTGAGCCTTCTCAAAACTTTCAGCGTATAGAGTTTAACAAAGCCATGCACGTGTCACCGTTCAATCCGATGAGCATGCAGTATCGGTGGCGCAGCAACTGCCCGAACCACTGTTTGCTATTAAATTTGCAAACTTGGGGGCGCAACGAAGAAGCTGTAGATCAATTGATTCTTCAGGCCAATCTCGCTCTTAAGCGAGAAGTCATTAACGGGGAGAGTTTGCGGCGGATTATTCTGAGCTACCCATTGATGACCATGAGTATTGCTTGGCGAATCTATTGGAACGCACTAAAACTGTGGTTCAAACGAGTACCTTTTCATAGCCACCCAGGCGAAGAGCATTCTAGCCACCAGGGCAAAGAGCATCATAGCCACCCAGACAAAGCAGGGATCTAATTACGATGAGTGATATCAGTATCAATCCACTAAAGCGTCAAACTCAAGAGAGCGAGAGTCGTTATGATCAATGGTGTCGTCGCACCTTGTTCAAGATACTTAAAAAACTCACTCGTGCTCGCTTAGTCATAGAGGATTCAACTGGGATTTATGAGTTTGGCTGCGGCGTTAGTGAGCAGAGTTTACAGGCAAGTATCCATATTCATGATGCTCGTTGCTATCGACAAATTCTCTTTGGCGGATCTATTGGTGCTGGTGAAGCGTATATGGAGAATCGTTGGACGACGCCCTGTTTGGTCAGTGTGATTCAAGTGATGGCACGCAACATTCAACTGACAAATTCTATGGACCGAGGTTGGTCCTGGCTTAGTCGTGGGGTGAACAAGTGTCTGCATGCCTTCAATGCCAATAGTCTTACCGGCTCGAGAAAGAACATTGCTGCTCACTACGATTTGGGTAACGACTTTTTCAGTCTTTTTCTCGATCCCACATTAATGTACTCCGCCGCAATCTATCCCAGTGAAGACGCAGACTTGGATACCGCCGCGTTACACAAGCTTGAAAGTGTCTGTCAAAAATTACAGCTTACCGAAGAAGATCATCTACTGGAAATTGGCACTGGCTGGGGCGNGATGGCAATCTATGCCGCTAAGCACTATGGCTGTAACGTGACCACAACGACGTTATCGCAGCAGCAATACGATTTTGCCAAGCAAGCGGTTATCCGAGAAGGGCTCGAAGATCAAGTTACCTTGTTACTCAAAGACTATAGAGAGCTTGAAGGTCGTTTTGACAAGTTAGTGTCGATTGAAATGATCGAAGCCGTCGGCCACGAATACTACGATACCTACTTTAAAAAATGCGCCAGTCTGTTAATGCCGGATGGTTTGATGCTAATTCAAGCGATCACTATTGCTGATCAACGCTACCATTCCGCTCGCTCGTCGGTGGATTTTATTCAAAAGTACATTTTTCCTGGGGGTGGCTTGCCGTCAAATGAAGTGATTGCCAGTGGCCTACGTCGTTGCACCGATATGACCATGGTCGACCTGCATGATATCGGTTGGGATTATGCGCGCACTCTGCATCACTGGCGTGAACGCTTTCAGCAAAAGCTAGATGCGGTAAGAGAGCAGGGCTTTGACGATGTTTTTTGCCGCATGTGGGATTTCTATTTGGCCTATTGCGAAGGTGGATTCAACGAGAGAGTGATCAGTACCGTTCAAGTAGTCATGGCTAAGCCCAATGCTCAACGTCTACCGCGCAGGGACTAATCCAATTCAGCGGCGCCTATGGGAAAAGCTGCTCAATGCCGTTCTCTTTCAAACGGTGTGGTTTGTCTGCGTACTAGCAGGAGATAGTTGGGCGCTGATCAGTGTGTCAGTGTTTTTGTTGNTTCACTGGCTACTGATTACAACCNCTCGCGCNGAGTGGTTACTNATTGTCGGTGTTGTTTCCAGNGGAATTNTTGTTGANTCAGTGCATATCGCATNGGGTGTGTTGACGGTAATCGATCAGACCAGCAGTTCTGAAATCAGCCTGATTCCGATTTGGTTGATATGCATATGGTTGGCGTTCTCCCTCACCTTGTGTCATAGCTTGAGTTGGTTGCAACAGCGTCTCGGTCTCGCTGTTCTTCTCGGGGCGGTGTCAGTNCCTCTGTCGTATTGGGCGGGCATTNNANTGGGGGCGATGGAGTTGGGGCCACAAGGCTACTTGGGCTTCGTGATNATGGCGGGTGTNTGGTCGNTATTGCTGCCGNCTTTCTGCTTCTTCGCCGCCAAGGNGTCGGTTGACGGTGAATCTCAATGAGAGTGAATAGGCCAGTTGCCTTGTGGNGCANTTGCGGAATTAAGCTTGTCTGCTTGCTGATGTGTGTTTTTCCTCTGGTCGCAATTTCGGATGATTTGATATCTTCACAGACAGACGCGTCAACACTCGTCAATATTGTGGGCAACGCCTATGACCCGAACTCTGGGCTGTTGTTGTATCGCGAGTTGCATTTACCGTCTCAGCGAGATGAGAAAGGGCAAGATTTTCAGCAAGTTGATTATCAAACCCCAAGCGGTCGCCTGTTTGCGCAAAAAAAGCTCACCTATATATCGTCTCCTGAGGGCTATCGCTACCACCCTCAAATGCAGCAAATCAATTTTGACAATGGTCATCTGCTGAAACTGGCTTGGCGTGGCAGCAATCCTACCAAGACCGATACTTCCGTTTGGCAATTGCAGCGAAGAAACCAGCACATAGGACCTATTGATACACTTGAGTTGCCCTCTCGTAGCGGTTGGGTGGTTGATGCGGGGTTTGATGCCTGGATGTTGGAGAACTGGTCTAACCTCAAAACCGGCGAAGCGCAAACGTTTTCATTTTTGGCTCTGACCCGAGCCCGCTGGGTTCAGCTGCGAGCTAAACGCAGTCAATGTCAATCAGACCGGCCTTTACCCACCAGTGATCAGCGACAGTCGCTTGATCGTGTCTTAACTTGTATTACGGTAGAGCCTAAGAATTTGGTGCTGCGCTGGTTGGTGGACGCAATCCATTTAACCTATGAAGAGGTTGCCGATGTTCGCCTGCGCGGAGCTGTTACCCCAAGATTGGTGAGATTCTCCGGTCTTGGTAATCTCACTGACAAACAAGGCGAAGGCATGAAAGTCGTGATTGATTATGTCTATGCGGAACCACAGAAGCTTGTCGTCCAATAGCTGTCAGTTGCCAGCCCGATGGTCCGTTTGTAGTTAATGCTGTCTAGTGAAACGATGATGTTTGACCCCGCCTGAGACTGCTTGTAGAGTCCTTGACTTGATGGGATAACAAGCGTCGCACTATGAAGGAATTTGATTACATTATCGTCGGAGCTGGAACGGCTGGCTGTGTTTTGGCCAATCGCTTGAGCGCCGATGGAAAATCTGAAGTGCTGTTGCTGGAGGCGGGCGGTAAAGACGATTACTTCTGGATCGATATTCCCGTTGGCTATCTGTTTACCATTAATAATCCCCGCACCGACTGGTGCTATCAAATCGAGCCTGATGCCGGTCTTAACGGTCGCCAAATTGGTTACGCTCGTGGCAAGGTGCTCGGTGGCTGTTCTTCGATCAATGCCATGATTTATATGCGCGGTCAGAGCAGCGATTACGATCATTGGGCATCTTTGGGCAATCGCGGTTGGGATTGGAACAGTGTATTNCCGGTGTTTANGCGATCCGAAAGCTACCANCACGGTGCCAATGAGTTTCATGGCGCTGAGGGTGAATTGCGAGTCGAAGAGCGGCGAGTCAATTGGGAAATCTTGGATGCGTGGCGCGAGGCGGCAGCTCAGTGCGGTATTCCCAAAATTGAAGAGTTCAATCGCGGCGACAATTTTGGCAACGCTTATTTTCAAATGAATCAGAAACGCGGCAAGCGTTGGAGCGCCGCCAAAGCCTTTTTAGATCCCGCCAAAAAGCGCTCGAACTTAACCATACTGACTCGAGCACAGGTTAAAACCCTGCTGGTGAGAAACACGTCTTCGGGCGCTGTGGCGGTAGACGGCGTGCACGCGGTGATTGCCGGGGGTGAGGCGTCGTTCAAAGCGCGCAAGGAAGTCTTGTTAGCCGCAGGTGCCATTGGTTCACCACAAATACTCGAACTGTCCGGTATTGGTCATAGCCAACACTTGCAGGAGCGCGGCATCGGGGTGCAGCATCATTTGCCGGGCGTGGGTGAAAACCTGCAAGATCATTTACAGATTCGCAGTGTCTACAAAGTTCACAATACGGTGACCTTAAATCAGCGCGTTCAAACGCTGATGGGCAAAGCCAAAATGGGTCTTGAGTACGCGTTACTCAAGCGCGGTCCGTTGACTATGCCACCGTCTCAGTTGGGGGCTTTTGCGAAAAGCGATCCCTCCCAAACCTCTGCCAATATCGAATGGCACGTGCAGCCATTGTCGCTGGATAAGTTCGGCGAACCCCTGCACGACTTCGATGCGATAACGCCTTCAGTGTGTAATCTGAGGCCCAGCAGTCGTGGGCATGTGCATATTCGCAGTGGCGACTTTCATCGACCACCCGCTATTACCTTGAACTACTTATCCACCGAAGAGGATCGTCAGGTTGCTATTCAGGGGCTGAAGATGACGCGCGATATTATGCGCTCAGAGGCCATGCGACCNTTTCAGCCGCAGGAGTGGTTGCCGGGGGTATCCCTGCAGTCGGATCAAGACTTACTACAAGCCGCGGGTGATTTAGGCACTACGATTTTTCACCCCGTTGGCACGTGTAAGANGGGGAATGATGAGCAAGCCGTAGTGGACGATCGTTTACGTGTGCATGGCGTTGATGGCTTGAGAGNGATCGATGCCTCGATTATGCCAACCATCACCTCGGGTAATACCAATGCGCCGACGGTGATGATTGCCGAGAAAGGCGCCGAGTTTATTCTGGCAGACAGGTAAAAATAGCATCCAACTCTAGCGTGTGGATGCCTGTCTCTGACAGAGTTTCGGCGCAGTGTGCAATCGCTTGTGCCAATTGTTGGCCTTTAATTGGACGATAGCGCGCCAGTGGCGGTATCAAATGGCACAGAGGCGTTAACAGTGCGGTTCCGATCTTTTCGCCTAGGCGGTTGTCTTTACGATCTCCCACAATTAGAGACGGCTTAAACAGCACGTGGGTGTTAAATCCTTGTTGCAGTGCAAACGTATCCAGTTCGCCTTTGAGGCGCGGATAGAAAAACCGCGATTGGGCATTGGCGCCGGGAGACGAAACCAAAAACAATCGATCTACACCATTCTTAGCGGCGTGCTGAATCGTATTGGCTTGGTAGGTGTAATCCACTCGATATTGTGCGTCTTCACTGCCGGCTTGTTTTTTTGTGGTGCCCATGGCGGAAAATAAATCATCGCCTTGAATCAAATGGCACCATTTTAGTGGCTGATCAAAGTTGACTAGATGCGTGGTGAGTTTTTCATGGGTAAAACCCAATTCGCGACGAGAAAAAACGATAACCTGCTGATAGGAATCGCTGTCCAATAAGTATTGGGTGAGTGGCGCGCCGGTGACGCCGGTGGCACCGATAATGATTGCGGTTTTCATGCAGTTGACACCCTAGTGTTTTGGCCAAAGTTGGCAGTGGCGATGCGGACGTGTCCGCTTAGAAATTTGCGCCAGCTTAATGTTCACAGAGGCTCTATGCTAGCATGGCCAAAATGTGACTCGTGAGAAATTATTGGCAGGGGTCGTTGTTTACATGCAGTGCCCATCAAATTTGTTCGTTGAGTCACGTTTAAGAACGTCAGACGGCTGACAAACGCTGAAGGTCAGTCATTGCGAGCGCAGCGCGGCAATCTCTATCCGTTAACCCGTTGAGTTATAGGGTTCTAAACGCGGAGATCGCCGCGTTACCTAACGGCTCCTCGCGATGGCGGGGGTTATCATTGAACTGACGTTTAAGAACGTTGATGTTGGTCGTAGAATCATGAAAATTATCCTCAGTCGAAAAGGTTTTGATTCATCCTCTGGAGGTGTGCCCAATCCAATACTGCCCGACGGGAGATTGTTGTCTTTACCAATTCCCGATTCACATTCCATCGTCAGCTACGACCAAATTTCCGTGTCTGCCTTACAAGACTACGATTCGAACCTGTCGAGCTTAGTTGAGGACTTGACCCGAGGGCGAGTGCAAGCCGGCCATGGCGCACACCTTGATCCCGATTTATGTTCGGCGCATTTTCCGCGACAGGCAGGCTGGCGACCTCTGTTGGGTCAGCGGGGTTCAGCCCTTGGGCATCTCATCAAGCAGGGTGTAGGGCCGGGAGATGTGTTTTTGTTTTTTGGATTGTTTCGACCCGTCGAGCTTTTCCAAGGGCGGTGGCGTTTTGTTCCCGCCAGTGCTGCTCAGCATATCCTGTGGGGGTGGATGCAGGTCGAGGAGGTTCTGAGAGTGACCGATGCGTTGGAGACTCATCCTTGGGTGCATTATCACCCGCATTGCCAAGCTGGGGCGAACAACAGCGATCTACTTTATCTGGGCGCCGCAGCCGATAGTCAGGGAGCCAATGACCACTCTTTGGGCGCTGGAGTCTTTCCCATCGTCGCCGATACCCTTAGACTAACAAATCCCGGCGCGCGTCTACCGAGCGCTTGGCGATTACCTCGATGGTTTTATCCCGAGCGGGGAGTGCCACTGAGCTTTCACGCTAAACCACAGCGTTGGAGCCGAGACAAACGCTACTGCTATCTCCAGAGTGTCGCCCGAGGGCAGGAGTTTGTGTTGGCGACTGAGCAGTATCCGCGGGCCAAAAACTGGTTGAAAAAACTGCTGGCAACGCAAGGGCAGGCTACGTAAGGGCAGGCTAGGCAAGGGTACACAAAGAACATCAAGGAGTGAGAATTCATGTGGGGGCTGGAGTTTTACGCCGTAATCTATTGCATCATGATCGCGGTATTTGCCTTGGGGGCAATCGCTTTTCACTTAACCGCGCAGCAAATTGAAACCGAAGTCGCACTCAGAGAGTGGGCCAAAGGCTCGTGGTTATTGGTGTTGGGGTGTTTGTTGGCGGTGTTGGCTCGCAGTCAGATATCGCAACCTGAAGAGATGTATTCCTATCAATGGCCGGCGTTGTTGCGCAGTTTGGCCACGGTCATCAATGGCTATNCCTGGCTCAGAATCTGGTTTGGCTTTCGCTATTACTATCACCTGCCACGCCCTGATCGACGCAGCAGTCTGATGTACATGTCGGCACTGCTACTTACCGTGTTTGCTGCACACCCGCTAAAGCTACCGGCTGCGTGGGCGGTGATTATTATTTCTTTGTGGCTCGCAGGCTGTGTGGNGGTGATTCTCCGTGACACTTGGAAGCACTCCAACTGGCGTTCTGAGGATCAGTTTGCCATGGCGGGTTTTGTTGTCGCAGGTACAATGTGGCTCTATCGTGCAGTGTCACTGATGCCGGAGTTTTTTTCGGGTGTCGAGTGGGATGTGAATCGCTCTGTCGACAACTTAGTGATGGTCATTACCTTGGTCGCTCTCATGAGCATCTATTTGGGAATGACGCTACTGATTTATCGACGATTGATCGATAAGTTACGCACTCAAGCCAGCACCGATGGCTTAACCGGTGCCCTCAATCGGCGTGAATTTATGGAGCGCGGAGAAGCCCTGTTGGCGTTGGCCAAGCGNGAGGGGCGACCGATTGCGGTGGCGCTTATGGATTTGGATTTTTTCAAGCGNATCAACGACGACNATGGTCACCNAACCGGTGATCAAGTGTTGAAGTTGACCGTTGATACCGCCCTTGGCGAATTGCGTGAACAAGACGTATTTGCTCGCTATGGNGGTGAAGAATTCGTCGCCTTTTTCCCTGATACCACCTTGCAGCAGGCCGAGTCGGCACTNCGACGATTTCGCCANCANTTGTCCGNACANNCNNTNAGCTCGGNAGGGCGCGAGGTCAGTGTCACAGTCAGCGTCGGTTTGGTGGCCATCAATCCGGNNGANGAAACACTGGAAGAGTTGATTAAACGCGCCGATGAGGCNCTCTACCAAGCTAAGGATNATGGCCGCAATCGAGTGACGGTGTGGTTTAATCCATCCATGGTTGAGAGNTGGAGTTAANTGATGACTCAGCTCCAAGACGACNGACANAACCGAACGCGCGNCATTGCGAGCGCAGCGCGGCAATCTCTATCGGCTCCNCAATAAGAAATTCTAAACCGCCCTAGCTGGCGCTATGACCAAATTGTTCTCCACTCACGCCGGCACTGTCATCGCTGAGTAAATAGAGATACAGCGGCATCAAAT
>PANW01000032.1 GCA_002707785.1 Cellvibrionaceae bacterium
TTTCTACCACATGGACAAAGTAAAAATAGTCGTTTAAATCGATCATTGATCTGAAATATCCATTTGTGCTGCCTTTATCGTTCTAATTATAGAACGATAGTTTCATTTTTTGCATCTACAAGACCTTATCGTTCTATTGCTACTATCTAATCCATGGTTAGACAACTTCGAATCAGGAGATCAAGAATGAATAAATCAACAAATGCTGCGGAAAAACCTGCATCTAATCTAGCTTCATCTTTAACCGTCACCTCTGCGAAATACGGTAAGGTTATTGAGATCGGAAGTGGTTTTACCGCCATGACGTTTAAAGAAAAAGATTATTCCGGCTCGATGGACCCTTTGGTCATGGTGGACCATTACAGGATGACCGAACCGACTTTTGGCGCGCATCCTCATGCAGGGTTATCTGCAGTGTCAGTACTTTTTGAAGACAGCGAGGGAAAATTCCACAACCGTGATTCACTTGGCAATGACTTCGACTTGATGCCGGGAGACCTATATTGGCTAAAAGCAGGGTCGGGGGTCATTCACGATGAGTCGCCGCGCCAGGGAGCGAAAATTCATGGGCTACAAGTATTTGTAAACCTGCCGTCTGCCGACAAAAAAATTCAGCCAAGCTCTCTTCATATTAAGGCGCAGGATATGCCCGTCTATGACGAACACGGCAGCCGTATTCGAATCGTGCTTGGTGAAAGTAATGGCATCTATGGTCAGCAGGCACCGGCATTACCGATGACCATTCTGGATGGGCGCATTGATTCTCGATCGGGTTTTGCTCACCAATTAAACGGTGGCGAAAGCGCTTGGTTGTACGTTATCAAGGGCGAGCTAAAGCTGACGATTTCTGGACAGAAAATAAACCTACTAGCAGGCCAATCTATTGCCATCTCGTCGTTTGACGAAGCGTCATTTAATACCCTTCGCTTATTCAATTCTGGAAACGAACAAGCCCATTTTACCCTCTTTGCCGGTAAGCCTATTGCCGAAGCTTTTGTTCAGAAAGGCCCTTTCGTGATGAATACCGAGGCCGAGATTGCACAGGTTGAAGCAGACTTTGCCGCAGGCAAACTGGGGCACTTGAAATAGACACATTTAAATTAACCAAACGATAAACGTCATTAAACAAGCCATTTGGAGAAAACAATGAAAATTTTAGCCTTTGCAGCAAGCAACAGTCGCAAATCAATCAACAAAGACCTGATCAAGTATGCCGCGACTCTATTGGACCAGCACGACGTAGAGATAATCGATATCAATGACTACGACATGCCAATATACAGTAGTGATCTTGAAGAAGCGCATGGTATTCCGGACGCCGCCTCCAGCTTTCTTAAAAAAATAGAATACGCGGATGCACTGCTGATTTCCTACGCTGAACACAACGGTAATTATACTGTCGCCTACAAAAATCTCTTCGATTGGGCATCTCGCGCAGACCGAGAAGTGTACCAAGGGAAGTCTATTGTGATGCTATCGACTTCGCCTGGATCAGGTGGTGCGAAAAGCGTCTTGTCCCTGGCCACAGAATCCGCGCATTTTTTCAGTGGAGAGGTAAAGGCAAGCCTGTCTATCCCAAATTTCCATGACAACTTTGATAAAGAGAAAGGTGAACTCAACAACACCGATCTTGTGTCTGAATTGCGAGCGGTGCTGACATCGCTCACTTCAACCGATTCTCACTAGGCGACCGAACCAAAAGGAGGATTCCAAGATGATACCAAAGCGATTTCACTTTCATACCTTTTCATTTTTTATGTCTCTACTAATGTCAGGCGTGATGTCATTAGCCATGTTAACTACCAACTCAGCGACATGGATCGAAGTGATAGTGAGCTGGCCTGAGGCATGGGCGGTGTCGATGCTGGTGGCCTTTCCAGTCAGCATGCTGGTCGTCCCCTTTACTCAACGCATCGTGTCAAAAATGGTTGCCGCTAACTAATAACGCTTATTGCCCTTTACCCCTCGGCAACCGGGGGCTACATCTCTTGATCCCAAGAATATGCAATCTTGACTCGGGCAGAGCAACCCAAGTATCTGGTTTTGTACATGACTTGGTTGAACATGGCTATCAGGTTGTGGCAATAGGTGGGCCAGCCCATGGTCAATCCGTCGGCCGCTCGGCAAACCCATCCCTGTTCACTACCGATATTCACCTTGCAGATGAAACATTTGGCTCCTTCGAAGGAGCGATCGGACATTCAATGGGCGGAAACGCGATTGCAACAGCGCTTGCAGAAGGTTTCGAATGCCCTAAAACTGTTTTGATCTCAAGCCCGTCAAACATTGAAAATGTATTGATGAGATTTGCTGACTTTATAGGGCTTCCTTCGAAGACAAAGCCTTTCTTCATTAGTGCCGTAGAGAGAGAAGTTGGAAAGTCAGCTGAAGCACTCAATGCGGCAGTAAATTTACAGAAGAGCAGCTCAACCTGCTTAATCATCCACGACCAAAACGATCTTGAAATTCCCCTCAGTGATGCTGAGGCCATCGCGAAAAAAAGAGATGAAATTTCGTTGGTAAAAACTGAGGGCTTTGGACACCGTTTAATCATCCGGCAACCCACTGTCTGGAAAAAAGCCGCAGAGTTCTTTGCTTCAGAAAATGTTTACAAGTCCGACATGGAGGGCGCGGCAGCATGATATCTAAAATATTCATCACCCTTGGGGTATTGGTCTATGCGGTCATCGTTCCCTACCTGAAGATCAAAGCCTCACACGTCTTCAACCCATTATGGCCACCTCATGCTCGTTTGCATGAGGTATGGCAACTTTCGACAAACTGCAGTACGGAGCGGTGGCTATTTGGCTAGCGTGGTCACAGGAAAATATCCGATTATCCAGCATACTTAACATGAGCGTGATGGGCGGCGTGCTTGTGGCACACGCATTGGCGGATTTTTACAGAGGTAATATCCTTTCCGGTAATATATCAAAAACCATTCTAGGACTAGAGCACGCTGTATTCGCTGCGCCGCTAGTAGCTGTTTTAGCTATTGCCGCATTTGCTATGACTCATAGGAGGCCATAGTGATTGCGTAGCCTTTCATTCCGAACTCAACAGCTGAATGTGGTCCTACCCTTTTTGCCGCAATGGCGGCACACCCATCACGCGTTTATAGGCGCGTGAGAACGCGGCTTCTGACTGGTAACCCAGCTCTTCCGCCAGGTCAGCCAGGGTCACGGGCGATTGCATAATTTTCATCCGGGCCAGGCTCATACGCCATTCAGTCACGTATTGTTTAACCGAGGTGCCGATGACCTCGGTGAACCGTGCAGAAAAGCCGGAACGAGACATGCCTACATGTTCTGCCAAACGGTCTACCGTCCAGATAGATTCGGGCTTTGCATGAATGACTGCTAATGCTTTGCCTATCTTGGGGTCTTTTAGTGCACCAAGCCAACCCTTGCTCGCCTCTTGTGCGTGTTCAACCCAATAACGTATCGCTTGAATGACGATAATATCAGCAAGGTGTGCTACCACGGTTTCGCCTCCCGCACTCAGGGTCTTGGCTTCATCGGCCATTAGCTGTATGAGAGACTGGAGTTGGCCTGGTAACCGACCGTTTTCACTTTTCATGTGGATAAATTGGGGCAGCTGCGACACGAGCTTCTGACCGGCAACGTGATCAAAGCTGAGCACACCGCAGGTCAGAAGCGTTTCTTCGCCGCCACCGCCATAACGCATAAATTCGAATCGTTCAGAAAGCTTACTCACGGGAATGTCGAAAAACGGCGTGCCCTCCTGGTGCTCTTCGGATGCAATTACATGCCCTTCACCTCTGGGCAGCAAGGCTAACTCACCCGGTCGCAAGAATAGACTCTCCTGATCAGGGAATCGAAGCCAGCAGCCACCTTGCGTCACGATGTGGAACATCATTTTGCCATCCATCGGTGGCATGTCTATTCCCCAGGGTGCCGTCAGCTCTGACTTAGCATACATCAGCCCATTTAATCTGAGTGAGTAAAGGGTTTCGCCCAGCGTATCGGTCGATTCGGGAATGGTACGCTGCTGTTTTGTTTCCATGGGGTGTGTCCTCGATTCTAGACAAACTGCAAACAAATATAGAGATATAAGCATTAATCATCAAGCTTGCTTCTCGTAGACTGTTTTCATCACTTAAGGCACTTCAAGTTAATCAGAGGCACCTTAACAGGTGGTTCAAACAGTAAACATACATTTTTAAGTAGGTGAAAAAGATGAAAAATGAAATCATAGGCGTAGTTGGCGCAACAGGAAAAACAGGTGGTCGCGTTCTGACTCAATTACAGCAGCTTGGCTATTCAACACGAGGTTTATCAAGAGGTATATCAGGTAACAATCACCGCACATTTGATTGGAGTGACAGATCAACTTGGGTGGCCGCTTTACAGGGGCTTGACTCGGTATATGTGACGTACTTTCCAGACCTAGCTGTGCCCAGTGCTGAAGACGATATTCGCGCATTTGTAGAAA
Source organism: Cellvibrionaceae bacterium (assembly GCA_002707785.1). Taxonomy (GTDB): domain Bacteria; phylum Pseudomonadota; class Gammaproteobacteria; order Pseudomonadales; family Cellvibrionaceae; genus Pseudomaricurvus. The sequence continues at coordinate 4,456 of PANW01000032.1, forward strand.
TGGCCAAGGCATCTGAAATTAAGCACGTCGTATTGCTTTCGGGCCGCGGTGAAGAAGGTGCTCAACGCGCTGAGGATGTTGTCCGGTCCAGTGGTTTGGCGTGGAATATTGTTCGAGCCAGCTGGTTTATGCAGAATTTTAGCGAGAGCTTTATGCACGATGGCCTCAAGGCAGGTGAACTAGTCTTACCAGAACCAAAAGCAACAGAGCCTTTTATTGATGTGGATGACATTGCCGACGTCGTCGTTGCCGCGTTGACGAGACACGAGTTGCGCAATCAACTATTGGAAATTACTGGGCCTGAACTTTTGTCATTTGTCGACTGTGTCGACATCATCGGGCACGCAAGTGGTCGTGAAATTGGCTTTACAACCCTTCCTGTAGATACCTACCTTGCGGCGGCGAAAGCGGATGGACTGCCAGAGGATATTGCATGGCTAATTAATGAGCTGTTCGTCAATGTGCTCGATGGCCGCAACGAATCCACAACCGATACCGTTGAGAGAGTGCTCGGTCGACCAGCCCGACGTTTTGAGAGCTACGTTATGTCCGTTGCAAGCACAGGTATCTGGGACGAAGAAAAGCAAGTTATGGAAAGCTAGAACTGAACTTCGTTAATTAGGTGAAAACTAACAGGGTTTAAAAGATGCTAGTTCTACTCATTATATTAACCGGCCTAATGGCCGGTATTTATCTCGCTTTTTCTGCCGTGATCATGAAGTCGCTTAATGAATTACCGACCCTTCATGCCGCGCAGGCAATGAATAAGATAAACGATGTGATCGTGAATACGATTTTTCTGCCTATTTTCTTCGGTTCAACTCTCTGGTATGCAGGTTTAATTGTGTGGTCACTGGCAGATTGGCGGGAAGGTGCGTCAGGTCTAATCATTTTAGCAGCATTGATCTATATCGTTGGCATGTTCTTCGTAACGGCGTTCGGCAATGTGCCTATGAACAATAGATTGAAGGCGAGTGAAAGCAACGAGGCGTTGCTCAAGGATTATTGGAAAAAGTACCAGCATTCGTGGACGAGATTGAATCACATACGAACCCTTAGCTGTATCGCATCGTGTGCCTTTCTTACCGCTTCACTTATTTGAAACTGACACTGACATACACTTTAAAGGAATACCCAAAATGAAACTCTGCCTTAATAAATTTTATTTGTTTGTTGCCGGTCTCACGATGCTACTTGTTGGCTCTTTTATCGCCCTTACACCCAATGAATATCTGATGAGTATGGGGGCGCAACCTGATCAGGCATTCAGCAGTGGCTTACCTCAAGGCTATGTTGCATCAACTAATTTGATAAGCGATTTAAGAGGCATGGGAGGCATGCTGCTGTTTATTGGCACCTATGTTTTTATAAGCACTTTTAAAGCAGCATGGCGGCATCCAGCACTATTAATATCAACCTTGGTCTATTCCGCTTTTGTAGTTTTTCGAACAACAGGTTTCATCTTCGAAGGCTTTCCAAGCATGGGCATACTAACCGCCTATTTCATTGAACTGGTAATTGCTCTGATCGGCCTTTTCTTAATGAAAACGAAGAAACGGGAGTTGGCCGGTGTATAGCCGTACTAGGCAAAATCGATTGTGATGAGTCTGCCTTAAGGTACAAAGGCAGACTCAGTTTGCTATTGGCAGCGACAATATTAGCATTCCTTTCGCTTTTACAGAGCAAAGTCAATTGTCAACCAAGTATCTGCTAGCTTCTGACAAACAGGGTTCCGAAGCTCCTGCGTAAGCATCAACCCACATCAGCATTTCAAAGCGCTTGATGGATTGAATCGATTGCTATCGTGGGAACCAAACCGGCGTCCCGCCCCTCCACCATCTTGTAAATAGCCCTAATGAGCCCTCACCAGCCATTAGGGCTATTTATTAACCCGCAACTTTACTATCAGGAAGTTAGGGCTTATGCGGGGATTTGCGTACTATCCAACCTTTAAACAGCTTCAAACGTACTCCTTCTCAAGCAACTGGTCTCATACTCCATTACATCTTCTCGCCTGTATCTGACTTGGCCGCCCAGTTTCACGTAAATTGGACCAATGCCCTCCGACCGCCATCTCTCCAGTGTCGCCTCACTTACCTGCCAGCGATTACATAGCTCTCTTTGTGTCATAAGTGCTTGATATTCATTCATATTGATTCTCCGGTATATTTTCAGTTGTAATAGTCCCAATTTGGGACTATTATTAACTTTATGAGAATCATTGCCTTATCGACACTGAAAGCTTTCTGGGAAGAGCACCCAGAGTACATGGATGCTAAAGAGCCAACGCTCGCCTGGTATCGTCATGCCTTAGCAGCCGATTGGAGCGCACCAGCTGATGTAAAGCAGGACTTCAGAAATGCCAGCATCCTCAAGGATGGGCGTGTAGTTTTCAATATTGCGGGCAACAAGTACCGCCTAGTCGTGTGGATCAACTATGCCTATCGCGTGGTGTACATCAGGTTCATCGGCACCCATGCGCAATACGACAAAATTGACGTGCAAACTATTTGATTGCCCCAAAGGTAGAAACGAGAGGTAAAAATTATGGACATCAAACCGATTAAAACTGATGCCGACTACCGAGCGGCATTAAAAGAAATTGAAAGCCTTATGATGGCTGGCCCTGACACACCCGAAGGTGAAAAGCTGGATGTGATGGTCACGCTTATCGAGGCTTATGAGGCCAAGCATTTCCCTATGGATTTGCCTGACCCTGTTGAAGCCATTAAGTTTGAGATGGAGCGTAAAGGTTTAACCGTAAAAGACCTCGAGCCCATGATTGGTAAAAGCAACCGAGTCTATGAGATTCTCAATCACAAGCGCTCGCTCACACTAAAAATGATCTGGAAGCTGCATGAAGGTTTGGGTATTCCGGCAGAGTCCTTGATTAAACCGCCTCAAGCGCATGCTTAAGAGTGATAGATTTCAAAGCACAACCGAGATTGACGCTCGACTAGTGCCAATTTAAATTTTCACTTAGTTTTGTTTTAGGCGAGTATTACCGCAATTCAAGCGACCTGTTACTTCCGCTCATGGTGAGAAGCGGACATTGACGTCCGCCTACGTTGTGCCAAAACCCGTAATTAACGGTTGAGGCATCTGGCCACACTCTTATGATCCTATTTGCTCCTAGAGCTGATGCTTTGGAGTTAAAAGGATACTTTTAGGCGCACCTAGATTTCACTGGGTTCGAGCACAAAACACTAATTTAAAGCATGTCTTACTATTTCTAAGGCGTAAGGTGGCTCGAATGCGCTACTTGTTATTTTGCAACATTCGCAGACGCTCTTCGAAATCTTCTTTTTCTATTTCGCCCCTCGCAAACCGGGCTTTGAGAATTTCAAATGGGTCTTCTTCTGAACTTAATTTGGAACCAAAGCTATGGCCGGTTAACCATTTAAAAATGAGTACGCCAACCACAATAATAACGGCAACAAAAAGAATCATCATAAACGGCCCCATCATCATTCCGTAGCCTTGCCACATCATATGTGGCCCATAATGGTCAGTGCCCTCATGAGCCAGAGCAGTAAAGGGCGAACTCAAAAAGAGTAAGGTAGGCATTAATTTAGCGATATGAGTCATTATTGAGTCTCTTTAACTTGGGTGTTTGATGGAAATCCAGCACGCATAAAACTTACGATTTTCCATATTTCTTCTCTGGTAAGTTGCTCTTTGAATCCTGGCATTGCCGTCCCAAATTGCTTACCGCCTTCTGAGATTGACCACATCATGTACTCATCTACGGCCATTGGCATTTGTATCATGTAAGCCAATAACGCGGGAGAAGGACTAAGATCTTTTCCCAAGTCTCCATCTCCCATACCGTTTATGCCATGGCAACCGGCACAACTTTGGTGATAGAGCTCAGAGCCTTTCTGGAGGTTTTGTTTGTTTGAAGGGATTGGATTAATCTGTCCTCGATACTCACTGGGGATCTCCGAATGCATAAACGTCCAATGTCTTGCCATTCGCTGGCTTTGAGTTGGCCCCATCATACCTGGCCCCCACATGTCTCTTCTCGTCCAACCAGGGTTCCATCTATCATGGTAGGACGGACTTGAAATCATTCCATCCTTTGGAGCTGTTATCGCTCGCTGGCTATCGTAGTGCTTTGGTCCTGCATAAGAATTATGTGGATGAAAATAAGAGCAAGAAGTGAGCGTAATTGAAATGACTGTAAACTGGATTACCCTTGCATATTTTTTTAGCGTTTCATAATAGATGCTATTCATTTTAAATCCCCTTATTGAGGCTAATATCCTTTGCCTAAAATAATCCGAAACTAATGATTGTGTCATCCTACGATTCAGCATTCATTAAGATTAGCTCTTAGCATAAAAACAAATTGATATTCTCTAATTGATTGGGATCATAATTATGCAATTCGCTAGTCATGTTTCAGCTTTAAGATTTTGCGAGCTCCATTTAAAACAACCAACCCTATCAGGAGACCGATAACCAAATCTGGGTATCTTGACCCGGTTAATGCGACTAATACACCTGCCAAGATAACGCCTAGATTAGCGATCACGTCGTTGGCAGAAAAGATCCAGCTAGCTTTCATATGTGCACCACTGTCTTTCTTCTTTGCAATCAGCAATAGACAAGCGGTATTGGCAGCCAATGCAACCATACCAAAACAAATCATCAACGTTGAGATAGGTTCACTACCGTAAAAGAAGCGTCTACCGACTTCGAATAATGCCCCGAAGGCTAGAATCAACTGCAACCAACCTGCGAAATGGGCGGCTCGCACTTTCATTCGAATACTATGACCCACTGCGAACAACGCTACGCCATAAACAGCGGCATCCGCGAACATGTCGAGAGAGTCAGCAATCAATCCAGTCGACTGAGCCCACCAACCAACGACTATTTCAACCAAGAACATCACTGCGTTAATGGCCAGTAATTGCTTGAGTACTCGCGACTCCGAAGCGTCAGCCTCGATAGCGGTTAACGAGGCTCTGCTCAATTCGTCTTCCTGAATAAGTCTAGTGTTATTCAAGCGAGCGCCCAAACCAAGGGATGTAAGACGTGACTCCACTTCTTGAAAATTATCAGAATGATAAACCTTCAAACGGCGATTAGGTGTATCAAAGTCTGGAATGACTGTTGGCTGAATAGGTTCAAGTGCAATTCGGATCATGTTCTCTTCAGCCGGGCAGTCCATCTTTGGTACTGTAAATTCACTGATGTGGCTAATATCCTGGTTCATTTCAGCCAAAATAGGCTTGTTACTTTCTTGCTCAGGGGAAATCTGGCTTTGGCAATCACCACCGCATTTATCAGTCATAATTGACCCTTGTTCCGCATTTTCCATCAGTCTAAACTCTATACTAACAACAGAGTCAAGCTCGGGGTGTATAGACATGAAAATTGGAGAACTCGCGAAGCGAACTGATTGTACAGTCCAATCTATTCGACACTATGATAAAGAAGGACTTATCAGTGCATCGGCACGGAGTGAAGGTAACTTCCGTCTGTATGACAAGAGCACCGTCGACAGGCTAATGTTTATCAAGCACTGTCGCAGTTTAGACCTCTCTATTATTGAGATTCGTCAACTGCTGCAGCTAAGTGACTCACCTGATGAACGCTGTGATGAGATTAATAGAATGATTGATAGTCATGTAATCGAAGTGGAGCAGCGTATCAACGACTTGCAAAGCCTTCGAAAGCAACTCAAGTCATTGCGTAATAGCTGCTCTGACAAGAGAACAGTCAAACAATGCGGCATTCTTTCTAACCTGAGTCGTCATGGCAATATTTAGCATATTGAAACGACTAAATAGCTTTAGGTCACCGAAGGATTACGCATACAGACTACTCAGTTAAACTAGCGTTGTGCCAATTTTTTATGGCACGAAATAGGATAAAGACAAAGCACAAGCTACTGCTTTTTTGATCAATGATCGAATATTAATTGGTAGCATTGCCCCTTTCCTAGGCAAGTCCATCCAGTATTTTAAGCGCAGAACTTTCTGAGGCGCCTGTGTTCGTATAAAGATGTATGAAAGCTATCGCTTTTGCTCACTATCAAACATTCAGCGAGTGATCAAAGTGGCTATTTTATCCTTACCTAAATAAGGCTCATGAGCGGAGGGAATGCCGGACATTTATGCCGCTCACGAATGTCTGCTTCTCTCACATTTCCGATATAACTGATCCGGCCAATATTGGCCAATATCTGTAAGACTTATTTTTCAATAAACTGAAAACCAACAATGGGATTCAATATTCACCAACTAACACCTTCCATCGCACAATTCTTTTAAACCGTAAGATCCGATTTGGGCCAAGACATTTAAGGTAACTTCAACAACCTGGCATAGCCTATTAGATCAGACACACTATTCTTAGCGATGCCCATTGCATGGAAAGACTCACTGGCTCAGTATGCCGGGCGTATTCACCGAGAGTCAGATGGCAAAGACCGTGTTACTATTTACGATTACGTCGATTGCTCGCTCCCTATGTTGCAACGAATGTTCAACAAAAGAGAGAAAAGCTATAAGGCTATGGGATACCAGATTTCGTCTAATGGTGAAGCGCCAGAGCAAAGCCAATTGTTAACTGAGTTTCTGCTAGCATCTGACAAATAGGGCTCCGAAGCTCCTGCGTAAGCAGGAACCCGCATTAGCTTACTAAAGCAACTAATGGACTAATTCAGTTCCCTATTGAGGGAACCAAACCGGCGTCCCACCCCACCACCATCTTGTAAATAGCCCTAATGAGCCCTCACCAGCCATTAGGGCTTTTTATTAACCCGCAACTTTACTATCAGGAAATAAGGACTGATGCGGGGACTTGCGTACTAACTCACCATCAAACAGCTTCAAACGTACTCTTTCTTAAGCAACTGGCCTCATACTCCAGCACATCTTCTCGCCTGTACCTAACTTGACCGCCCAGTTTCACATAAATCGGGCCTATACCTTCTGAGCGCCAGCGTTCCAGTGTCGCTTCGCTTACCTGCCAACGATTACATAGCTCTCTTTGCGTCATAAGCGCTTGATATTCATTCATATTGATTCTCCTGTATATTTTAGTTGAAATAGTCCCATTTTGGGACTATTATTAACTTTATGAGAATCATTGCCCTATCGACACTGAAAACTTTCTGGGAAGAGCATCCAGTGTACATGGATGCTAAAGAGCCTACGCTAGCCTGGTATCGCCATGCCTTAGCGGCTGACTGGAGCGCTCCTGCCGATGTTAAACAGGATTTCAGAAATGCCAGCATCCTCAAAGATGGGCGAGTGGTTTTCAATATTGCGGGTAACAAGTACCGTTTGGTCGTGTGGATCAACTATGCCTATCGCGTGGTCTATATCCGGTTCATCGGCACCCATGAGCAATACGACAAAATTGATGTACAAACTATTTAATTGCCGGAGGAAAAATTATGGACATCAAACCGATTAAAACTGATGCCGACTACCGAGCGGCATTAAAAGAAATTGATAGCCTGATGATGGCTGGTCCTGACACTCCCGAAGGTGAAAAGCTAGATGTAATGGTCACGCTTATCGAAGCGTATGAGGCCAAACATTTCCCTATGGAACTGCCTGACCCTGTTGAAGCCATCAAGTTCGAAATGGAGCGTAAAGGTTTAACAGTCAAAGACCTCGAGCCCATGATTGGTAAGAGCAACCGAGTCTATGAGATTCTTAATCACAAACGTTCACTCACACTGAAAATGATTTGGAAACTGCACGAGGGCTTAGGTATTCCAGCGGAATCCCTGATCAAACCACCTCAAGCACATGCTTAAATGAGACAATCAAAGATTTATGGTCACTGTGTGAAAAATACAATTTGGCACCTATTTTTAGCGATTGCATTTCTTTCAATGCAGTCTGCTTCTGCGCATATTCACCTGTCATCAAGTCATGAACATGATGGGCATGATCACTCCCATTCACAAATAATCCACGCACACAATGTTGTTTCTCACCACATTGACGCTTTTAAGTCAGATAATCAGGCTCACTCCAGTGAAATAGTAGTGCTCTGCCAAGACTGTATAATAAAATACGGCAAGTACCTGAGTGATCTCGAAACTCAAGCGGCTCTTGTATCCAATTTTTCTTTCGATGAGCGAAACCCCTCCACAAAAATCTATTTTGATAATCCGGTTGGCCATCTCGGTTTTCATTTCCGCTCTAAAGTTCAAGCTAGAGCGCCTCCAACATTATTTTCCTTGCACGTTTAAATCATAAATTTTTACTAGCGAAAACTAGAACTTACTATTGAGGTAAATAATGTTATCCGTAATTAAAAAATGCCGATGGTCTATCGGCATTAGTGTCTATTTTATTTGCAGTTTTGTTTTTGGGCATGGCATGTCTGAAGCAGATAAAGCAAAAGCTCTCGAGGCAACCAACTGGGATTTTGTTGAGTTGGGCGCAAGCCATATGATCACTGGCTACGACCACTTACTCTTTCTCTTCGGTGTTGTTTTCTTTCTGACGAAATTTAGTGACATCGTGAAGTTCGTAACGGCCTTCACCATTGGGCATTCGATCACGCTGCTTTTTGCAACACTTTATCACATTCAAGCAAATTACTACCTAATTGATGCAGTCATTGCGTTAACGGTTATTTATAAGGCTTTTGATAACCTTGGTGGGTTTAAAAAGTATTTAAATATGACATCGCCAAATCTTCTACTGATGGTATTTGTGTTCGGTTTGATTCACGGCTTTGGCCTTTCAACCCGTTTGCAAATGCTTCCTCTCGTAGAAGAAGGCTTGGTTCTTAAGATTCTCTCGTTCAACCTAGGTGTTGAGCTTGGGCAAATCGCAGCATTAGCGGTGATGGTTGGCGTATTGGCTAGCTGGCGTAAAACCCAGTCATTCAAAAACTTCAGTAACGCGGCGAATGTTTTGCTAATGTCGCTTGGCGCGCTGCTGCTGTTACAACAATTGCATGGCTATTCACACACATCGCACCCAGATGACTTCGGTTTCAGCGCCGACAGCCATTTACACGAACACGAGAAAATGGAGATCGAGAAGGCAAATCTAAGGCCAAGATCGTCCCATGATTCTATTGATTGAAATTAAGAATAATCTGAAGAGGTTTTTTATGAAGCACTTAATTACAGTACCTTTATTAGCGTTGATATTCCTATTTGGTCAAACCGCTTTGGCTGGTCCAGGTCATGGTCATTCCCATGACCACCATCATTCTCCTATAACCAATGAGCAAGCAGCCGCAAAAGCAACTAAGCATGTTCAAAAGCTGGTTAAGAATGGCAAGCTTGACTCTTCTTGGTCTGGAGTCACCTCTAAATCTGTTGAAGAAAAATCGTATGGGCATGGCCCAGAGTGGGTTGTTACATTTGAGAATAAATCCATTGAAGATCCTAAAAAGCAAACACTTTACGTTTTCTACACGATAAATGGAAAGTACTTGGCCTCTAACTTCACCGGGCAGTAAGCCAAGAGGGAGGCAACAAGCCTCCTTTCTTTTGAAAGAAAAACTATAAAGCCATGGGACACCAGATATCGTTTAATGGTGAAGCGCGAGAGCACAGCCAAATGTCAACCGAGTTTCTACTAGCTTCTGACAAAATGATTTCCGAAGCTCCTGCGTAAGCATCAACCCACATCAGCATTTCAAAGCACTTGATGGATTGAATCGATTGCTATCGTGGGAACTGAACCCGCGTCCCGCCCCACCACCAGAAACCAGCTAACCCATTGATTTAAAAGGACAGCTTGATCAATGGGTTAGCCTCTTCTATGAACCTGGTACAAAAACAGGTACAAAAGTTAGACCCTTCCCCATCTTTCAGACATCCACATACTTCAAAGTACTGTTTTGAAGTTTCTTTAAAAAGCACTTCCCCACAAATGAAATCCCCACGACTATTCTCCCTTCAAGCACACGGGGATAGATTTTATTTCCGTATGGCTGTACCAAGAGACTTGCGCTCGATCTTTCATCGTAGAGAGATCAAGAAACGTTTGCCAACAAATAACGTACAAACAGCGAGGCTTATGAGCAGCTATATATCTAGCTATTTGCTAGATTTATTCAGGAATAAACGAATGCAAATTGCCTACAACCAAACAGATAGTGGAAACACTCTAAACATCAAGGACTTGCACCTTGACAGCGAAGAAGAGCTAAAGAAAATGTTCGAGAACATAAAGTCTCCTTTGCCCAGCCCAGTATAGCCATCAACGCAGCGGAAGCAGGATTCAATCTAAAATTCAAAGCCAGCAAGAAACTAAAAATATCCGAGTTTTTTGGACAGCTGTGCGAACTCAATACATCCAACGGACGATGGAGCAAGAACCTTTGCAACGAGAACTTAGCTATTATCAACGTACTGATAGAAGTTCTAGGTGACAGAGATCTGGCCAGCATCACCTTTAGTGATGCAGAGCTGTTTTTTTCGACACTGCAGAAGCAGCCAAAAATAAGAATAAAAATCCTGCCTTTAGAGGATTGAGTATTTCACAGATCATTCAATTAACGCCTGACCCCATGTCGGACTCGAGCATTAACACATACATGGAACGGGTATGCGGCGTATTCAAACAAGCTGCAACACGCGAATTCATCGATAGAAATCCTTTTGATAACAACTTACTCAGAGTCAGAACTAAAATACAAGACAAAGATCTCCGAAACCACTTCAACGACAATGACTAAGGGAAGCTATTTCAAAGCGATTTCTTTCGAAACTCTACTAATAGAACGGAACCCTATTACTGGACCATCTTGCTACTTCTATATACCGGCGCAAGACTCAACGAAATAGACATGCCCCGCTCGAAACGTAAAGCGCGGTATACCAGAGCGATCATATAAACATCGGCAAGAGAAATATGCGCTCCATTACAATAAGTACTTCGCCAAGCTGTTGCTCAAAAACGGAGAATCCTTTGTTAACCCAGTAATTCATCCAAGTAGTTTTCCCTCTTGGCGCTCACAAGATTACCGGCTATATAGTTTAAAACCCGTAAATTATTGATGGGTGTACATCACAGCCAATCAGATCACACGAGCTTCGTACTTTAGCCTTCGCTAGAGGGGCATCAGGCAACAGTCGTGGTTGTCGGTAGGTTTCCTCCAGCAATTCAAGAATAGCCGGTGACTGAATCAATATATCCCTAGAGTCGGCTTTCAAACTGTGCGCTAAGCCCTGAGGATTGATTCTCTTCTAACCATCTTGCTTTTGCGGCGTCCGTTGGTAGGTTGACGGTTTTAAAATCGTGATCAACCTGCTTGGGATTGCGTGCAATACGAATTCGGTAGGCAGCTGAGGAACGCAAATAACAAAAGAGCTGTAGCATAATGCTCTAAATCCCCCAGACAGAATTAATCCAGTGCACGAAATTCGTCCTCATGCAGCCATGCGGCATGTTTGGGCGCTCGCTTAGTTTTTGACCACTCTTCAAGCATTTCCCATTTGACTTCATCCAGCCTCGCCAACTTTTCGGCTTCAGCAATATCGGGGGCAGCCAGTTCAATACGATGTCCACTGGGGTCAAAGAAATAAATGGAGTGAAATAATGAGTGATCAACTACACCCAAAACTTCAATACCATTGGACTCAAGCTCTGCCTTAAATTGCAACAGCGTGTCCATATCTTTCACTTTAAAGGCTATGTGTTGTACCCATTCAGGAGTTTTAATATCACGGCCCATTTCAGGCTGGGTGGGCAGTTCAAAAAATGCTAATACATTGTTGTTACCGGCATCCATGAATATATGCATGTATGGATCGGGGGCTTTTGTTGAAGGCACTTGGTCTTCAGCAATAGCCAGTACAAAATCCATTTTCAAGTTTTTCATATACCATTCAACAGTTTCTTTAGCATCTTTACAGCGATAAGCGACATGGTGAATTTGATCAATTTTCATGATTAATCTCCTGCGATTAATGGTAACTTAAATTTCAATTGTTAGGCGGTAACACTGTACTGCTCACTTCTCCAAAGCCTATTGGTGCAACCCCTTCTTTTTGACACCAACCACGGATAATCAAGGTGTCTCCATCTTCAATAAAACTTCGTGTTTCACCATTGGCCAGTGTTAATGGCTCCTTGCCTCCGCGACTCAGCTCTAGCAATGATCCTGCTTCCTCATGATTTGGGCCAGACTGAGTGCCGCTGCCAAATAAATCCCCCGGCCTCAGATTGCATCCGTTAACAGTATGATGTGTAACCATCTGCGCGATGGTCCAGTAGGAGTGGACAAAACTGGAATTAGCGAGTATTTCAGGCTCTCGGCCGGCCTGACGCATTTGCTCTGTTTGAATCAACACTTGGAGGGCAATATCTATTTCGCCCTGTTTACTGTTGGTTTCACTGCTTAAATAAGGCAACGGCTGAGGATCATTCTCTGGTCGCAAAAATGGCGCACGAAACGGCGCTAACGCTTCCAAAGATACAATCCAAGGGGAAATGGTGGAGGCAAAATTCTTTGATAAGAATGGCCCTAAGGGCTGGTATTCCCAGGCCTGAATATCCCGAGCTGACCAGTCGTTGAATAGGCAAAGACCAAATACATGATCTTCCGCATGTTCAATATCAATAGGTTCACCCAATGTATTCCCCGAACCAATGAAAATTCCAACCTCTAATTCATGGTCCAAGCGCTTGCAAGGACCGAAGCTCGGCTCACTGGCCTCAGGCGCTTTGGTCTGTCCCTGGGGACGTGGAAAAGTTTGCCCGGAAACGTCAATACTCGACGCACGACCGTGATAACCAATGGGGATCCATTTGTAGTTGGGCAGCAGCGGATTGTCTGGGCGAAACTGTGCCCCCACAGCACTGGCATGGTGTACCGAAGTATAAAAGTCGGTGTAGTCCCCTATTTGACAAGGCATTGAGTATTCAGCTTCGCTTTGCGGCACCAAACAAGACTCCAATACCGATTGCTGTGCTGATCCAGAACGCAAGGCTCTCGACAGGGCCAGACGCAAAGCCGACCATGCGCTTTTTCCCATGCCCATAAAGTCATTCAAAGTGGGTTGCGTACAAGCTTCAGCTGCTTGTTGTGCGATGCCCTCAAACAACTCAGCCGCTGAAGCTGCAGCCAAGTCAACAATGAGATCACCAATGGCCACTCCTCCTCGGAAGACCTCGTCAGAGCCTTTACGACGAAACTGCGCAAAGGGAAGATTCTGGATAGGAAAATCCGTATTTGGCGTATTCGCCGAGCTCACCCAGCTGGTCAGATGGGGGGCGTGAGTTTCATTACTAAGAGACATCATTTGTACTCCTGATTACCAACTTCTCAAATCGTGTATTTTCATGATTCATTTCGTGTACCAACACAATCCTGTCGCGGGAATTTGGATATTGGGTATCTGGTCACGCATCAATGGTCAGATGCCTCCGAGACTGCCACACCACTTTCCGACAAGACAAATTGTTCATAGTAGGCTTCCCGCTCCTTGATCGCAGATTGGCTTGTGTCCGTCACGGAGAAATACCAGATCGCAAGAAAGGCCAGAGGTACAGAAATCACCGTGGGGTATGTATATGGGAAAATGGCTTTTTCCATACCCATCACATCAACCATGACCTGGGGGCCAAGGACAATTAGAAGGAAGGAAGAAAACAGGCCAACCAACATTCCCATCAACGCCCCTCGAGTTGTCAGACCATGCCAATACATTGCCATGAGTAATACAGGAGCATTGGCGGCGGCTGCGATTGCCATGGCCATATTAGATATAAACACTACGTTCTGATGCTCAAAAATAACGCCAAAGAAGAGTCCAACGACTCCCATACCAATTACTGATAGTTTGGACACTAACATTTCTGATTTTTCAGTGGCGTTTCCTTTTGCGATAACCCCTGCATAAAGATCATGGGCGATGGTGGCAGCAGCAGAAATGGTTAGCCCTGAAACGACCGCTAAGATAGTGGCGAAGGTCACTGCAGCAATGAACCCAAGCAAAAAATCACCACCAAGAAAATGGGTGACATGGAGAACAACCATATTACCGCCGCCAATCATGGCACCACTAATGTCGTGATAATCACCGTTATTCATGACCAATGCGATTGCGCCAAAGCCAATGAGAATGATCATGAGTTGGAAATAGCCAATAATGGAGATTGCGTAAAAGGCCGATTTTCTTGAGCTCGCCGCATCCTTTACCGTAAATAAGCGCATTAAAATATGGGGTAAACCAATAAAGCCAAACACCATCGTCAAACCAACAGAGAGAACCGAAATAGGATCTTTCACCCAGTTGCCAGCTTCCATAATGCTGTCTTTCAAGGGATGTGCTTGTGTTGCCTCTACAAAAATCTGAGAAAAATCGAAATTAAAATGAATGAGCAATAGCAGACACAACCCCGTGCCTCCTGCGATCAACAATATCGCTTTGATAAATTGCACCCAGGTCGCGGCTAACATCCCACCAAAAGCAACGTAAAAAACCATCAACAGACTGACCGATGTCACCGCAATAATGTAATCTAAACCAAACAGTAATTGGATAAGTTTACCGGCGCCCACTAACTGGGCAATAAGATAAAATATTAAAACAAACAAGGACGCGATCGCTGCCACTGGTCTGATAGTTGTGGCAGAAAGGCGATAGGACACAACATCAATAAAGGTAAATCGCCCCAAATTTCGCAAACGCTCAGCAATCAAAAACAGTACAATAGGCCACGCACCCAAGGTACCGGCAATAATGGTCAAGCCGTCGACTCCCATGGCGTAAACACTACTGGTGATACCTAGCAGCGTTGCAGCGGACAAAAAGTCTCCCGAAATAGCAATACCGTTCTGCCATGCCGGTATACCACCACCTGCTGTGTAAAAATCACTTTTGGAGGTGGTTCGTTTTGCCGCCCACCAAGTAATCAACATGGTGACCATGACAAATAGTGAAAAAATTACGATCGCGGTAATATTCAAACTCTGTTTTTCAACTGGGCCCGATACACCTTCGGCAGCGGCAACCACACCAGAAAACAAAAAAAGGATCGTGGCAGACAAAGTACTCGCAATCAGAGAGTTAACCGAGATACGTGCCGGTCCGACTTTAGATATTTTCATGTTCTATCTCTCGCATTAGTTTCTCATTGAGAGCATCCAGCCTCTTCCCCATTACCAAGGAGTAATACCCAGACAGAATTATAGCGGTGACGACGACCAGAACCGTAAACCAGACACCAAGACTGACAGCCCCGCCTGCGGGAAAGCGTATGCCAATAACCTCAGGAAAGAACGCCCAAATTATTTGCGTTGGAAGGAATACGCCCATCATTAAAATAACCATAGTTATTTTGGCTCTGCGCCGGCTATGTGCTAGCTCAATAAAGACTGGGTGATTCCCCAGTTGTTTGGCCTGTTCAGTATTCATTATTATTTTTCCTCTTATGACTCATTCTCAAAGGAGTGACAACTTCAGCTCTAACTCCACCCACCTAATCAGTGTTTCTCTTCATAATGGGATGTACCGTTGGTGTATAAAACATCGACCTTATCCACTACAATCATGTCGTTTCGCTTAACATACTCTTTCCAAGATTGCTTTAAACGTTCCACTTGCTGAGGATGCGTCCTGTAAAGATTATTCATTTCAGACGGGTCGTCGGCCAAGTTGTATAGCTGCCAATGATCGGTGCCCCACGGCTTATTAAAAAAGGTCATTTTCCAATCGCCAATGCGTACTGCCCGACGCCCGAATAGTTCCCATGCATAGGTAAAGTCTTCACCATGCACACTCGGTTCATCTTCGAATACATAACCAACCAAACTATTGCCAGTCATCGGAAGTACCTTGCGGTCGCCATGGGTATCGCTATGTGGATTAAGTCCGGCCAACTCCATAAGTGTCGGAGCAATGTCGGTAACTGAAATAAACTCGCTAGAGATTTGACCCGAGCGCGCCATTTCGGGGTAATAAATAAATGCAGGAACTTTAATGCCACCTTCGGCAGTAGAGCCCTTGTGAAGTCGTAAAGGTGTACTACTCACGCGCGCCCAACCAGGCCCAACTGAGACATAGGAACCTGCTTTCCCTAAATTTTCAAAGCGGTTGTCAAATTGTTCGGGTATCCATTCTGAATTCGGTCGATTTTTACCGGCGATAATGTCTAGTGGATTACTGCCTTCTGCACCGTTATCTGACATAAAGATGACTAAGGTATTTTCCAGCTGACCAGTCTTATCTAGGTAATTAATAAGCCGCCCTATTTGAAAATCCAGCGCGTCTACCATACCTGCATAAATTTCCATCAGGCGTGCTTCGTGTTTCTTTTGCTGACTTGAAAGTTCATTCCAGTGAGGATAGAAATCTGGCCCGGGGTTGGCAGCCACATGGTCTGGCACTAGCCCCTTGGCCTTCATCCTTTGCAGTCGAGAATCGGCAATTGATTCGTAGCCTTCATCGTAAACCCCTTGGTACTTTTTGATAAATTTCTCCGGCGCTTGTAAGGGCCAGTGCGGGGCGGTATAAGCTGCGTATGCGAAGAAAGGCTGATTATCTTCGCGATTGTTCTCAATGTATTCAATCAACGTATCGGTATAAAATTTTGATGAGAAAAAATCTTCCGGAAGATCAACAGGTTGACCATCTTTTAAGTAATTGGCTTTTGCCGCTGGTGGGATAACGCCCCGCTGATCAAAGTGACTGGCGCCGCCTTCCTTTAAAGCAAAGCTTTTATCAAAGCCCCTCGCAGGTGGGTAAGAGCTCTCGTCGTAACCCAAATGCCACTTTCCTGCCATGTAAGTGTTGTAGCCCGCACCTTTGAGTCGAGTGGCAATAGTGACAAACCTATCATTGAGATAGCCCTCATATCCGGGTCGCCCTTTCTGCTCTTCAGACCAATAGTATTTTTGTGTGCCGAGACCTACCAAATGATTGTCCATACCTGAAAGCAACATTCCGCGACTAGGTGAACAGGTCGGTGCGGCATAAAAGTTATTGAGCTGTAGTCCGGATTTTGCGAGTTTGTCTAGGTTTGGAGTATTGATTTCTCCGCCGAAACTTCCTAAGTCAGAGAAACCCAAATCATCGGCAACAATCAATAATATATTGGGTCGTTTATCTATAGTTTTACTAGATCCATCCACATTACCGACGGTGTCTTTGTCGTCTACGGAGCAGGCCAACAAAAAACATAGCGGTAACGAGGCTAACAATAATCTTAGACTTATAAATCCCATGATCACTCTCTCATTATTTCTGCGTGGGCACAGTTTGGTCTGATTTTAACAATGCTGGAACATAAGGATCGGCAATGACCACACCGTTTTTTTCTACATAGTCCTGCCAATAGGCGAGCATTTTCTGCATCACTTCTGGCTCTTGCATTGATAAATCCCGCTGTTCGCCAGGATCTTTAGCCAGGTCAAATAATTGCCAAGGTTCAGGAGCCATTTCATCTTGGTTATATAAACCGTTAAGTTTCCAGTTTCCTGCAACAATTCCGCGACTTCCCCAGAATTCAAAACCGAGATAATCCGAGTCTGCTCTAACGCTATCAGCTTTACCTGACAGCAACGGCAACAACGATTTTCCGATGGGTTTTTGATAGCCTGACGATAGATTGCTCATGGCGGGATGTTGTGATCCAGACAATTCTAAAGCAGTGGGCAATACATCAAGAACGCTAACCACACTATGATCAATTCTTGGCTCGGGAACATTTTTTGGCCAGACAAGAAACGCGGGGACTCTAACCCCCCCCTCGGATCCGGAAAATTTATATTCTGAAAACACACCTCCACCGGCAGCAGCCCAAGTGTGAGAGTACAACACTACTGAATTTCGGCGGCCCATATTCTGAAGGCTGTTATCCAATTTTTTTACTTCGCTTTTAGCCTTCATGAGTAATCTCGGGGCGTGCCCTCGTAGCTCAGAAGCAGCTTCCGCACCGTTGTCGCTTAAAAACAAAATCAGCGTATTTTCATACAGGTTATTTTCTTTTAAGTAGGCGATAACTCGTGCAACATTTTGATCCAAATCATCGACCATAGCGGCGTAAACCTCCATGGCTCTGGACGATTTTTCTTTT
The DNA here is from genome assembly GCA_002707785.1 of Cellvibrionaceae bacterium. Classification (GTDB taxonomy): domain Bacteria; phylum Pseudomonadota; class Gammaproteobacteria; order Pseudomonadales; family Cellvibrionaceae; genus Pseudomaricurvus. The sequence goes on from PANW01000032.1 coordinate 22,479, forward strand.
TCCTCGGCAGAGAGCGTTTCCCAGGGTTTGACATCTGCACGTTGATGACTGAATTCCGAATCTGCTTTCAACAAACCGCTGGCGAATAATCCCTTGGCGCGCTTAACTCGAAGTACATCGTACCCTTCATCATAGCGGCCTTTGTATTTATCAATGATATCGTCGGGAGCTTGAAGCGGGTAGTGCGGTGCCGTATAGGCTAAGTAGCCAAAAAACGGGCGTTCTTCATCTCGCTGTTCAAGATAACCAATGAATTCATCCGTAAAACTGCGACTGGAAAAAAAATTCTTTGGCAAATCTAAAACCACATCACCATTACGCCAGTAATCGCGATGTCCGAATCCGAAGGAGCCCAACTGATCGTCGAAATGATCACTGTTTTGCTGCATCGCAAAAGTGCGATCAAAGCCCCGGCTGCTAGGTTTGTTCTCTTTACTCGCTCCTAAATGCCATTTGCCCACCATAAAATTGTAATAGCCAGCATCGTGCAACAATTCCGATAAGGTAATGACGTCTTCACGCAGTTTCCCCTCGTAACCTGGTTTGCCAAGCTGGTTGGCTGCGGGTCTGGAATAAGCGCCTACTGTGGTACCTAAACCTGCGCTATGACTATCCACTCCAGTCATTAACATACTGCGGGAGGTAGAGCATTGAGCACCGGCGTAAAAGCGAGAAAATATGATGCCTTCACTGGCAAGTTTATCCAATGACGGAGTTTGAATGTCTCCACCGCCAAATGCGCCAATATCGGTGTACCCCATATCATCAGCGACAATCAGCAAGATATTTGGTCGAGAATTCTGTAACGATTCAACCTCAGGTTCATCAGGATTTAACGTATCTTCAGTCACGCACGCTACTAGCGTCAGTGAAAAAAGCAGTGTTACTCCAGCACTGAGCAGCCCATTTTTATTTTGGCTTATCATACTGTATTCAACCCATACAAAAGGAAAACAGTGAGGGTACAAGTCAGGCCTGTACCCTCCGACTACTACTTAATAGAAGGTATAACTAACTTCCATTCCCAAAGTGCGAGGTTGAGCGACACTGAACATATAGTCGTTGTTGGCTCCTGGGGCATTGTAGGAAAAGTCGGCATATTCCTCGTCTGTCAGGTTTTTACTGAATAGTGCGACTTTCACACCAGATTCAAGATGGGTTAGCGAAATATTTGCATTCACTAAAGTCACCGCATCTATTTCGTTAAAGCGGTTGTCTACACCGGTGGTGGCATTCAGCCATTGGGAATCTTTATGGTTCAAATTCAGGCTCATACGGCTAACAAATCCGCTCACCAACTCTTCGCTTTCATGGGTTAACGTGATGTTAGCTGAAAAATCAGGTGCGCCGGATACTTCAGCATCGTTACTGACATCTTCAACATCCATTATCCCAAGACCTGCGCTCAAACTCAGACTATCGGTAAGGTTATGGTAGGTATCAATTTCAATTCCTGTGCTATCAATATCAAAAGAACTGATCACAATATTACCGTTACTGAATCCGGCATTCTGAAAATCAGAAATATCCATATCGAAAATGGTTACGTTTACATAACCGTTATCCATCTCCCACTTAAATCCTGCTTCTAAAGTTATAATTTCTTCTTTGGGAATAAATAGTGAATCCGCATCCACAAAATCAGAATTGTTCACGGGGTTACCACTGGCCAGACCTGGCTGCTTTGTACCTGTGCCAACACCGGCAAATAACAGCACGCTCTCTGTCGTATCCCATTCAAGCGTAATAGAGCCATCAACAGTACTTTCGTCAACGTCGTCACTTGCTTGAGCAAAGACATCTGGATCCTCATTACTGCCAAGCACAATAATGTCAGCATCCTTACTTTCTTTCGTATAACGTGCACCGGCAATAATCCGTAGCGTATCGTCAATAGAATAGGTACCACTGGCAAAGACTGCCCATGCATCCATTTCCTGTTCGCCATACCAAAAGCGTTTGTCGTCATTTAGATATTGGAACGTTAGGCGATCAATACTCTGACTTACATAATTAAACCCGACAATGTAATCCAGAGTTTCTCCTCCGGGTGAAGTCAGCCGCACCTCTTGAGAAAGTAACTCGTAATCTTCGTCATACCAGGCAACCACCCTTGGACCAGCCAATATTGATGGATCAAAAGCAGACTGATATTCCATCTCGTTGTAACCAGTAATGGACGTCAAGGTGTAATCCCCGATAGGAATATCAATTTGCAGTGAATAATCTGTAAAATCACGCTCTGAACCGATATCGGAATTGGTGAGAACTGGTGCGCTTATCTTTGTTCCAAAGGCCGTTTCGTTATAGCCTAGCGCGGCGGCTGCGGGTGCTGCTGCAGGGGTAAATTCGTCAGTGCCGTCATACTCGTTGAAAGTTCCCTCCGATAGACGTAAAAATGTATTGCCGGTTAATTCCCTGCTAGTTGTCTGTACCTTACCAGTGATAGCCCAGTCATTTTCAGTGGTATAAACACCGGTCAAACGAAAAGAACTGTTCTCGTTTTCCGGTTCATCTCGACCCACACCATTATTATGGACCCAGCCACCCAAATCCTCGTACATTCCAGCTATGCGAATCGCAAAGTTGTCGCTTACTGGAATACTTACCGCACCTTCAACGGTGTCTGAGTCGAATTCAAATTCATGCCCAACTTTAATATACCCTTCAAGTTCATCACCCGGCTTCTTGGTGGAGATACCTACAGCACCCACCAAAGTATTGCGGCCATAAAGAGTGGCCTGAGTGCCTTTTAGTATTTCTACGGTCGCCACGTCCATCAAAGCAGCTTGCATCTGGTTGTTTCTTCCGGCCCATACACCATCAATAAACAAACCAACATCCTGCTCCAACATAGCTCCACCTGCGCGAGTACCAACCCCTCGAATCGCGAGTACTGGTGTTCCACTAGGCGCAGCGCTGAATGTAGCATTAGGTACCATGTCTATAACGGCATCCATTTCTGTGAGCTTAAAATCATCAATCATGTCACTGCCAAGAACTTGCACCGACCCTGCTACATCTAGCAAACTTTCCTGGCGCTTATTAACGGTAACAACAATTTCCTCTATTTCTGCATAAGAAACGGGGGCAGCTACGGATAGCGAAATAATTGCAGCGGTCAATAGATTAGGTTTTGTTTTTATTTTCATTTTTTGACTCTCCCGAAGGGTATGGATAAGTTAAATACCTGCGTGCCCTCTAATCATAGAAGAGGTATAAATTCATACTAGAACGTTATCCAAATAAAGGTTATTCATATTTTTTTATGGTTACTTAACTATAAGTTATGTAACCTTTTCAATTAATGGCTAAAAACCACATCCAGTTCGCTATATCTTTTTGATATTAAAGGGATAAATATGAAAACCAATCAGTTAGACGCCTTTCTTGCGATTGCGGAAGGCAAGGGGGTAGCCGGGGCGGCAGAGCTTCTTTGCGTTACTCAACCCGCCATTACCAAGAGCATTAACAATCTAGAAGCCGAACTGGGTATTTCTTTGTTTAATCGCGAAAGTAACCGCCTGGAATTAAATGGCTATGGCGATATTCTTTATCGCCGAGGAAGAGCGGCAAAAGCTGAATTGACGAGAGCTACTGAAGAAATTGCTCTAATGAAAAAGCGCGCAATGGAATGTATTATGTTTAATGGCTCTCCTGCGGTCATCCCAAAACTCGTACCAAACGCGATTAATCGTTTTAAGGGGAGTCATCCAAATATTCAGGTGAAACTCGCAGGACTTCTAGAGGACAGCCCGTCAAACAAGATTGAGGCATTGCTTGCAGGGGAGTTCGATCTCCTCATAACTGTGATTGATGAAAACGAAGCAAACTTGGGTATCATCTATGAAAAGCTACTGGATATGGAAGTTATCTTTATTGCCAGTGAAAATCATCCAGCATTAAAACTAAAAAAACCCTGTTTAAAAGATTTGGTCGACTATGATTGGCTGCTTCCCGGTTTCGGCGGTCTGCCTTTTCAAAAGCTCAGGGCTGCTTTTAGGAGGTCAGGCGCACAGATTCCGGAAAACTTGTCAACAATTGCTAATCGTCAGGTGATCTTTGCCCTATTGCAACAAGGGCTGTATTTGGCAGCCATACCCTATCATCCAGCCTGCTTCGAACGTGACTTAAACGAATTTAACGTTCTCGATGTAACTGCGGAAAAAATCAGCTGGCCAATCGATTTGATCCGTAGAGAAAACACCAATTTATCGCCCTCTCTCAGTGACTTTATCAATCAGATAAAGTATTTAGTTTCAATCAAGAGCCCGGACAACTAAGAATAAACATGGAATTTTCTCATAATATAGCGGAGTGGTCCTTCGCGCCCTACATACTGCTGGGAGTTGGGAGCTTTGTGGCCACACTAACCGGCTCTCTTCTCGGTGTTGGAGGCGGCTTTATTATATTGGGCGTGCTATCCATACTGTTACCAATAAACATTCTTATCCCTGTTTTAGCCGCTGTTCTCGCCTGCATTGATCTGAGTAGAAGCTTGGCTTTCAGAAACCACATTCACACACCCATTTTTTATCCATTCCTACTCGGTTGTATTATCGGCGTTACCGGAGGCATAACATTCTTTTTGTCGCTTCCAAAAGAAGCAATTGGTACCGGTTTAGCAATACTGATTCTTCTATCACTGATTATTCCGGTGAGTCCTCTTAAATGGAATATCAAATACCCCTTCGTCTGGATTGGCACCATTCACTCTTTTCTATCGACTATGTTTGGTTACGGGGGGATTTTTCAGGCTGCCGTGATGCAAACGTCTCTGGCTAAGATGAGAACTACTGCAACTCTCGCAAGTAGTTTTCTGATGCTTGAATTAATGAAAGTTGCTTCTTATGTTGCAAACGGTTTCAGTTATCAGTCTTACCTTGGAATTATTTTAGCCGCTGCTTGTGGAGCGGTACCCGCATCGATTATAGGAAGAAAACTGGCGCACCAGGTATCGCTCAAATTCTACCGAACGGGGCAAAGGATTATTCTCGGAGTAATAGCCATTAATATTCTTATTGGCGTTTGGTATTGATTGAAACGGTCAACTAAATTTGGCCTCCGATTCACAATTAGGCCAGCACCCGATATTTTTCGACATTTAAACCTAATCCACGATGATCTTTGTGAGGGCTAGCGGGGCTGCAATAGCCAATCACGCATTCAGTAATTAATCTATTCGCTTCAGAGAAAGAGTTCTACCCACGTTATTACGGACTGTCTAATTAAAATTACGCCGTTAACTTACCCCCCTCCTGGAATACAGACTTTATGCTCAATAGGGTTCGCATGATTGCGGCGTCTTTTCTAACTAAGAACCTGCTAATTAACTTTAGCTAGGGCGATGAATGGTTTTGGAACTGCCTTGTCGACGCTGACCTTGCCAGCAACAGTGCAAGCCCATTTTGCAGATATCCATACACTTCGATATAGTATTTTTAAGTCTCCCTAAAAAGCATTTCCCCACAAATGCACTCTCCGCGATTATTCTCCCCTCAAGCACACGGGGATAGACTTTATTTCCGTATGGCTGCGCCAAAACACTTGCGCTCGCCCCTTCATCGCAGAGAGATCAAGAAACGTTTGCCAACAAACCACATGCAAACAGCGAGGCTTATGGGCAGCTATTTGCTAGATTTATTCGGGAAGCAAAGAATGCAAATTGAGCTTAGGAACTTAGGACTTAGGACTTAAATAGAATAGATACCGAACTCCCCTGCGAGGATCAACAACAGATTGACTGACCGCGCTTCAAGAACACTCAAAGCGCGGAAAAGGCATCAAGACCGTGATGAATACTTACTTAGGAAACAGCAGAGTTAAACGAGCCATCACTTCGGTACTGTCCGGACCATAACCCGAGCGCTCATACCAATGCCTTACGCCTATTCGTGCCTGCAGCAATTGACCACCCAATCTGAAGGTCTGGTTGAGCGAGGCAATCGCGACTCCACCATAATCCTTGCCTTCTAGATCCCATGTGCCCTCAGACTGCACGGTTACCGATGTTGCATTGCTAAAGTTGTAGGAGACGAACGGCTGCAGGAAAATCTGCTCAACATCAGTACGATCGTCTTCACCGGCGACATCAGTGAGATAATGCCCCAGCGCACCCACACTCCATGGCCCGCTTTGCTTGAGAATAACACCTGCCGGCCCTATCCCCCACTTCTCTGCGCCAAGACTTTCATCAGTCGCTGTATCAAGCAGAATGATAGGTCCAACCCCCCATATCAACCCACCTTCTGGAATCTTCTTAGGAGAAAAATACATCGCCTGAACGATATCAGTCATGCCGTTTTCATCCAAACCATACTCCGGAATATCTTGATCCATTGCAGAGAAGATGGTACGAGAAATCAAATTCCAGTCTTCATTAATGTCAATTGGAACCACCGGCGTAAACTTGATGGACTTTTGATCGCCCGTCTTATTGGGGCCAATATCACTGTCGTGAACGTACTCCATAGGCACTGTGATCAGAGCTGCAACCGGATTGTTTAGTTGTTTGGCAATTTTGGCAGCTTGGTCATCGTTCGCCATACCCATTGCAGGGACAGTCAACAGCGCCACCGGCGCCACTACATTTTTTATCAACATTTTTGAGAGATTCATAGCATCCTTCTATTTCGTAATTAAGTTAGTTCCAAAACTGATGGCACAGTATTTCCGAGTGTTACTTGTCATTTCCACAAGATCAAAAGTCAGGTTAGACATGGGTGCACGCTCTGCAGTCCTTCAAAGGCTAAGCCAACCGTCAATAAAACTATGGTAGATGAACAGGACCGTGAATAATGTGTGTTTTCCCTGAGCCAATGTGTGCACAGGAGAGTCAAGCTATGAGCGATAGCAGTGAACCACCTCATAGCCCTTGCACCCCAACTAGACAATTTCAGCTAAACTCTTGCCGTGTTCACTAGTTTGATTTTCATAGCGTCCTTCTATTTGGTCTTGTTGTAGTCGATGAACGAATAAATGAGCAATGACCCCGATCATCCGCCTAGATAATCGAAGCTCTACATATTGGTCAAATTAGGGGCCGGAGGATTGGGGTATTTCTTCAGCGTTTTTTTGTAATCCGCCACAATTTTTGACGTCGCACCGAGCACCCATACACTTCCCGTCACCGCGATGTCTTGCATCTCTCTTGGATCTGCATCGATATTGTGAATGCGCGGAAAACCGGCCGTTTCTCTCGTAGTGGACAAGTAACCCGCATCATACGTTGGGTTGGTACCCGAAGGCGCAAACTCCAATGGATAAACACGAAACTGCTTCCAACGGATCGCAATGATTCGATCGCCAACGAAAGTAATCAAGTGCTCACGCTTGGAGGCCGACTTGCCCAACAGAAAATCAGTTTGATCGTAGCCATCATAAGGACAATCGGTGGGAGGTTTGACGCCCACGATGTTGGCGAAGGTTGGTAAAAAATCATGCACCGAGAACATCCCATTGTCAGCACCGGGCTTGATTTTCCCTGGCCAGCGAATCATACCGGCAGTACGAATGGATCCCTCGTAGCCATCACCCAATTCGCCTCGGAAAGGACCGTTGCTGCCACCACCAACTTCGGCAGGTACTGTGCCTGTCACTGTCGCACCGTTGTCGGAGATCCAGATAACAATGGTGTTGTCTCTAATACCGGCTTTATCAATCGCATCAAGCACCTCGCCGGTACGGGCATCCAACTCAACAATACTGTCACCGTATGCGCCAGCACCAGACTTACCCTGGAATTCTGGTGCGGCGTCATTCGGAAAATGCGGACGAGTCCAACCGACCATTAAAAAGAAAGGCTCTTTTTTCTTGGCGTGACCTTTGATGTATTTTACTGCGCTTTTGGCAATATCTCGCTCAACAAACTGGCGGTATTCACGACTGTAAGTACCTACTTCTTTAGCTTTTCCTGGCCCCTTGGCTTCCAGAATGGGAATGCTCACTTTGTCTTGAAACGCTTTGGGCATTCCTGCGGTTGCAGCCGCCTCCCCCCAAAGAACGCCATCGGTTGTACCAGTGAAACCTAACAGCCAATGATCAAAACCCTGATTTTGTGGCTGACTCTGGGTTTCTGGCCCTAAGTGCCACTTGCCGGTATAGGCCGTCTTATATCCCGCATCTTTGAACAGCGTACCCAAGGTATAGTCATCTGGCTGCAGCCCGCCAGAGCCTCCCGGGGTGATGATTAACGACATACCGGAACGAATGGAATATTGACCGGTGAGCAAACCCGCCCTCGATGGCGTACAACCCGGCTCGACCAAAAACTGCGTCATGCGCATGCCTTCACTGGCGAGTTGATCAATATTGGGAGTCTTAAGATTACCGCGACTATTGGCGTTGTAGACAGACAAGTCCCCGTAGCCCAGATTATCGCCCAACATCAAAACAACATTGGGCTTCTTGGCGGCTTGAGCGTGAGCACTGACAAGCAACACAACAAAGAAAAAACTGAGAAGATGTTTCATTTTCAAATCCTTTATACAAACAGAACTCAACTGAAATGAAGACGCTCTCTATGGTCCATAGATAATTCTGTATACGGAGAAACCTGAAGAGTAGATCAGTACGAGTAATGATCCTGCAGGTCGATTCACTCAAGCAACTGGGCTAGTTGCGTTTTCAGCGATTAAATTGGGAGAGAGGATCCCAACTAAAATACGTAACAATAGACAGGTAAGCCCTTCCCCTTATTGATTAAACGCCTCAGCCAAACGCTTTCGAAACCACCATTTAGACCGCATTCACAGCGAAAAAGAGAGAATTATTGCGATAAGACTGGTCAAGAAAACGCAAATACCGCAGAAAAACTGTAGGCCATCAGCAAATGAAGTTCCAACCAGAAGGCAGGAAATATGAACCATACAGCGTAGATCATTAAAAAGGGTGATTAATACGCCAACAGAATAATGAACTTCACTCAACGCCCCCAATAGCCATCCATATGAATCCGGTAGACAACAACCCGTACTCAGTAGGTTGTCGCTCCACTAGACACAGAACCCATAACGGGTATCGATGTCAGACAAATAAGCGGAGGATTATTTAATGCGATGTGGTTTCTGATCGGAGCAATAATTAGATTAGAAACTTAGCTGTAAAAAACAACGGACGTAGTGAACAACATCAGCCCAAGTACAAAGGGCCGGACAATAAGAGCGATCAATCTCCACGGAGGAGAGAAACCTAAACATCCGTAGGGAATTCACACGTAGACATGCGCCACTTCAAGAACGTCAGCTCGTCGCCCATTTGGGTTACTTAACATGGCAACTGACATTCTTGCAGCGCATCCATCACCGCTCCCCCATAAAATACGAGCAATCGGGTTAGAGTACACTCGTCAGCAGCGGCTCATGGTTAACAAAATTTTGAATGTTATTTTGCGTGAGCGCGGCCTGTGCAAACAAGGTTTGGTAGGTGGTACCGCCTTGGTGTGGCGTTAAAATGACGTTCGGCACATCTTTCCATCGCTCGGCACTGGTTGGCTCAGGATCGAACACATCCAAACCTGCCCCAGCTATCGCCCCCGACTTTAATGACTCAATAAGCGCGGTCTCATCGACAACCGTACCTCGCGACACATTCACCACCACGCCATCGGACCCCAGCAGATCCAGAATTTCCTGATTAATCAGATGATGGGTTGAATCATCTGGGCGACAGCAGACAATTAGCCCTTGGCATTGCTCAGCCAGCTGTTTGATAGTGGGGACGTAAGGCAGTCCAACATCGGGCTTGTCGCGAGGGCCCCACCAGCGTAGATCCGCGCCGAAAGGCTCAAGGCGCTTAACCGCTTCCAACCCGATAGATCCCAAGCCAACGATACCAATGACCGCTGTGCGAATAGAATGGCGCAATGGACCGCTCTTGGTTTTCCACTGATCAGACAGAATGTAATGCTGATTTTGCGGGAACTTCAGCAACAACGACGTCATCATACTGACGGCAATGTCGGCAACATCGGGCGAATTAAGGCCTGGTGAGTTGGTAACCGCGATACCGCGTCGACGACATTCGTCCAAATCCACATTGCTAAAACCCGCCGAAATTGACGCAATCATTTTTAGATTCGGGAATTGATCGAGCGTCGGCTTATCCAAGATCTCAATACTGGCAGACAAGAGAACTTCCACCTTGTCTGCGTTTTTCGCGATCGCACTATCGATGCCGTCAGAGACATCGACAAGATCCCACGTATCGGGTTTATTGGGAAATAAGGACATCATCTCTGCGTGCATGGCGAGCACGGTTACTGTCTTTTTCATGGGGCTTATTCGTCTCCAAAAGAGTGTTTCAACGGGCCTGTAGATTATCACTGAGGAACACATTATCAGATTTTACTACAAATAAAAACTGCAAGATTTCCTCATGCATGATCTATAAGATGCCCGAGTCCTTTCGCCCCCACTCTAATTAAGCTGTATTGAGTTTCTTCATGGCAAAAAAAAGCCGCCTTAGTAACAAGGCGGCAAGTATGAGAGACATTCTTTCAATTACATCGTTTAGAAGCGAAGAGTGCCCGCTATCGTGACACTGCGCGGAGGATTGACCCCCGCGAATACTGCGCCATTAACCAGCGGCATATCTTGACCGTAGAAGATGTCGTCATCCACGTCGGTAAGGTTTTGCGCGATGATGGCAATATCCCAAGACTCACTTTCAGGTGTCAGCAAGATCGAGGCATTCACCTTGGTAGTGGAATCGGCAAGGAGCGTATCGTCGCGATCGTCTTGACGATACATTTCATCCATGTAGATCACATCGACGTTGTAACGCAAGCCGAAGTTGCCAATCTGTTGTGTGTACTCAGCAGATAGAGTGGCCGAGAACTCAGGCGTGTTTGCACCCGCCTCTCCCTTCTGATCATTAATTCCGGCGGAAGAACAATTGGAATTGTTGAGACCAGCCGCCGCAGGATTAGTGCCACCGTTCCACTGAGCTTCTCGGTAATCAATAAACTGAGTGTTGGTACAGGCTTGGTTGCTGAAGCTGTCGTATTCAAAATCCCCCCAGCCAAACGAGCCGCTCAACATTAAGTTTTCGGAAGCTTGCCAACGACCATCAATCTCAATGCCTTGAGTGGTCGCTTCAGCTGCGTTTTGCACTTCAAAGGTTGTTTGACCACTGAACACTGATGCTTGCAGATCATCGTACTCGGTATAGAAGTAGGCCAGATTCAATTCAGCGGAGCCATCGAGCAGAGACATTTTGGCGCCGAGTTCGAAAGTCATGACTTCTTCTTCTTCAAACTCTGCATCATCTTTGTTGTCGCTGCCTGGGGTGCCAGTGGCGAGACTCAATGGCTTACCCATGTAAAACGAGTTAAAACCACCGGCTTTAAACCCAGTGGATGCCGATGCGTAGGTCATAATATCTTCGTTGATATCGTACTGAAGGTTGAGAGACCAGGTAAAGCTTTCTTCGTCACGCTGCAGGTCATCGTATTCATGAGGGTTGAACTCTAGGAATGCCTGAGAAGCTAAAGAAGCCAGACCCGCTGCCGGCACACTGCGATTGCCCACGGTATAGGCTGGGGCCATGACCATTTGCGTGGCCTCTTTTTCTTCTTCGGTGTAGCGTAGACCAACGGTCAACCGCAGATCGTCTTCGATGTTCCAAGTCATTTGCCCGAACGCCGCCCAAGCTTCTGTGTCTTGATCAAGGGATGCGTATCGAGCAACACCATCAAGCGCACCCGGGCCACCAATGCCATCGACCAGTGCTTGCTGACTACACGCATTGGCCAAGCTTGCAGAGCCACCGCCAGCCAATCCGGCAACATTGCCAATGGTCCCCAAAGCATCTCCCGCAACCACAACGGCGGTTGGGTCTCCGCCCAGAGCCGTTACACCAGCGCCACAACCACCGGCGAGCAAGCCGTATACCGTCGGGATGTTTATCTGACTCAAACCATCAGTGAACAACTCTGCATCTTGGTAGTAGAGCCCAGCGATGTATTCAAAAGCACCACCGGTGTCTGACGCTAAACGCACTTCAAAACTCTTCTGCTCAAACTCTTCGTTGTCGTCAAAGCGAACCAAATTCAAGTTGGAGAAATCGGCATCGACACCACGCTCATACTCATACTCTGAATAGCCCGCAATCGCCGTTAACGTCATGCCATCGAATTCATGCTCGACGGTCAGTGAGTATTCATCAATATCGCCTTCGAACAACTGAGAAGAACCCATATCCAACACTGGATCTGTTGCGCCTATGGAGGTTTTTCCATTCAAGCTATTCTCTGTGATAACGGCAGATAGACTATCAGGTACTTTGACCACCTCGAACGGCTGACCATTATTATCCCAATCACCGTGTTCGTATTTAAAAGACACCATCGTATTGTCTGAAGCATCCCACTCCACGCTTACTCGGCCTGCCCACTCATCGGTCTGAGGATCATCGTCACCGCCGTAGTAATCATTATCGACCCAACCTTCTTTCATTTCACGAGTCATAAACGCCGCACGTGCGCGCACGGTATCAGACAGCGAGCCAGAGACATGACCTGAGATTTCGGTTTCATCAAAATCTACGTTATGGCTGACGCGCAATTTGGATTCGAATTCTTCAGTAGGCTTGGCTGAGCGAATATTCAAAGCACCAGCAACGGTATTTTTACCAAATAAAGTACCCTGAGGACCGCGCAGCACTTCGACCATGCCGATATCTAAGAATGAAAAACGTGATTGCACGCCGCGACCACGATAGACACCATCGACAAAGGTGCCAACGGATTGCTCAAAACCCGCTTGCGTACCTGATTGGATACCACGAATGTTGATTTTATCGCCAATGGAGTCTTGCGAAATAATAAAGTTAGGAATGTAACTGGATACGTCTTCGAAGTTCTGAATACCGGCTTCCGTTATTTTGTCACCGGACATAGCAGATACCGAGATAGGAACATCCTGAAGACTTTCTTCACGTTTTTGCGCTGTAACCACCACCTCTTCTAAGGCGAAGGTTTCAGCCGTGGTTGCCATGGAATAACTGCCCGTAGCGGCTATCACTGCACTGAGTGCTGTTTTTTTGAAATTGTTCATCAAACTCTCCACTGATCTTTCTATTGCTATTATTTTGTTGTCAGTGCGAACACGAGATGGGGAATAGAGTTGGCTCGCGCTTCACCTCACTAGTAAATCATCTTGGAGCTAAAAATAATGCTGTCATTAAGCGCCCCGTGACTATCAATTCACGCCCAATAAAGTGCGACAAATACCAATGAAAGAAAATGACAAGCCGTGAGGTAGTGAATCGACAAGAATGAAGAAAGAAGGAAGTACGGAGAACCTAGGCGAAACTGTGGCGAGTAGAAATAAATTGTCAGGAGACAACCTGTGCTCGCTCTCTCTTGCGCCACTCGCCCGGCGTAGTATTGAACCAAGCTTTAAAGGCCCGAAGAAAATTGGCGGTATCACTATAGCCAATTGCCTGAGCAACAGCCCCCACAGAGAGCGCGGTTTTATCGAGATAAAAGCAAGCTTTCTTCATGCGCTTTTCACGCAATATATCTCTAAAAACCATTTTTTCACGTTGCAGTTTCTTTTGCAGTGTACGAGGATGTATCCCCAAGACTTGAGCAATGTTCTCAATGGAACAACGCCCTGTAGGCAGCAACAGATCGACCTGCCTTGAGACTTGGGACACCACACATTGCTCTTCTAGGCTTGGTAATCCCGCCTCTATAAAACCGAATAGTATATCTCGCAAGCGTTCGTTCGCTTCAAGCGGATGATTCAACACTTCTGCGGGCATTTTTAACCCAACGAAATCTCGATCAAAGTTGCAAGGAGCTTGCAGAATACGAGTATAGGGGCCAGGATCATTGGGTTCTTTACGATCTAAAAAAGCTTGGCTAACAGAAAAAGAATGATCCCCCAAAAAGAACTTGAGTACTTTCAGCATAAACATCGCAGTTAAGTCGGAGAATGCCGAAAGGTCAACATCATCAGACACTGCGTGATAGAACTTCCAGTAAGCGTAACCTCGCTCTTCATGCACGATAAGATCGTAACCTTGTCCGTAAATTTCTCGATAGCGCCCCATGTTGGCCAAAGCATCGCGTAGGTTATCTGATTGTGCGCAAGCTAAAACCAAATCAATCGTGGCGACATCAAGCGTTTCGCCTAGCCGCAAACCAAAATGATCACAGCCGCTTTCTTCAGCCGCATCATTCAATGCTGCAGCAAGGCTCTGATAGCGAATTTTGCCCTGTGGAGATTCTATGAGTTTTGAATTTATTTGATGGCGACGCAAGACGGCATCGCCATTCACCCCCATTGAAGCTGCCAAGGAGCTGAACTGCTTTAAGCTCGAAGTTGCAATCAGAGGACAATTCAATGAATCAATATGGGCGCTTAGCTCTGACATAAATTGCCCAATGGACTGTGTTTTTCATTGTCGAAGCGATCAAGTAAACAACAATAGCTAGGGCGCCATTTGACACCCTCAATGGGAAGCGTCGCGGCTAGGGCGAAGACGAGAACCACAGAGTTTCCCAAAAGCTCAACGAGCATCTTAATTCCGACTAACCCTGCGCCGACTTTTGTGCCTGCATGAGCGGCAACCAATGCAGGAAACCAAACAGCAGTGTGTACAGAAAGTGTCGTTCTCCTGGCAGCTTCTGCAATTTGGTTTTTAGTAGCAGATATTCGCCAACATGAGCGACGGCCAATGCCAGTGCGACATACAACAATAGGGTTTGGTGGCTGCTCAATGGCTCGACAAGAAACGACAAAGGAACCAGAGCGTAAAAAAGCACCAATCCCGTTTTCAATAGAAGCGTTAGTGTTGGACTCATTGGCGCGGTTACTCCCTATTTAGGGTTTGGTTCAGCAATACCTTGGCCTAGTCGACGGAGTTGTGGAGATAGTCCGCCTTCTCGCCGATAGAGCGCTGCGTGATTGGGTCAATCCGTATCCATTAAAGATATGGATCGCTACCTATCATCAATACTATGGAATGCACTCAGGGGAGAAACCGAACTTTAGTCGGGGATTTGGGCCCTCCTTTCAACAGAGAGCCAAGCAGGAGTTTGATACGCCACATACGACAGTAAGACAGCGCTAATGTGGCGAACCATAAGAAACACTCTAACCATTCACCAAACTAGACATTTGCCGCCAATCGACAACCTTGGTCAATAGCCCGTTTTGCATCAATTTCTACGGCCAGCTCCGCGCCGCCAATCAAATGAAGCTGTGGCATGGCCCCTTTATCTGCCCACTGATTCGCTAGCTGCTCATAGAGCGCAGATTGAGACTCTTGCCCCGCGCAAACAATCACCGTATCCACGGCCAGCGTTTTCGGCTCTCCATGCTCAAGAATATGCAAACCATCGTCATCAATGCGCTGGTATTCAACGCCGGTTAACATGGCAACGCCTTTGCGCTGTAAGCTGATCTTGTGCGCCCAGCCTGTGGTTGGCCCCAGGCTTGATCCCGGACGTGATGCCTTGCGCTGCAGTAAGGTCACCTCACGATCTGCGGCAAGCAACTGGGGCTTCACTCCCGCGACACCACCGCGAGGGTGATGATCGAAATCGATACCCCACTCTCGCGCAAAGACGGCTTTATCCAAGGCCGCTGATACACCTTTGTGAGTCACTAACTCCGCGACATCAAAACCAATGCCTCCCGCACCGATAATCGCCACTCGTTTGCCGATGGGTTTGTTGCCTTCGATGGCATCGGTATAGCTGACAACACAGTCATGATTGACGCCGTCGATCTCGGGTACCCGTGCCTTTATACCGGTGGCCACGACCACATGGTCCCAATCACCCGCCTGTAACTCAGTGGCATCGACTCGATGATTCAGCCGTAAATCCACGCCCTGAAGCTCTATTTGCTTTTGGTAGTAGCGCAAAGTTTCATGGAATTCCTCTTTGCCCGGAATCCGTTTGGCTAAATTAAAATGACCGCCAATCTCAGCTCCAGCCTCAAACAGCGTTACCTTGTGCCCGCGCTCGGCCGCCGTGACGGCAAAGGCCAACCCGCCCGGCCCCGCGCCAATCACCGCGAGATTTTTGGCCCGTTCGACCGGCAGATAATTGAGGGTGGTTTCGGCGCAGGCTCGAGGATTAACCAGACAAGACACCTGCTTACCGCTAAACGCGTGATCAAGGCAGGCTTGATTACAAGCGATGCAAGTATTGATTTCGTCATCACGGCCTTGGCGAGCTTTGGCTGCGAACTCAGGATCGGCAAGCATGGGTCGAGCCATGGAAACGATATCGGCTTGCCCCTGTTCCAGCACCTGTTCGGCCACCGCGGGCATGTTGATGCGGTTGCTGGTAATCAATGGCACACTCACCTCGCGGCGCAAACGTGCGGTTACCGACGTAAACGCTGCTCGTGGAACACGGGTTGCGATGGTCGGTATGGTGGCTTCGTGCCAGCAGAAGTGGGTGCTGATCACATTCACCCCCAAGGCCTCTAAGGATTTGGCCAGAGTCACAACCTCCTCCCAACTGCTGCCTTGCTCAATCAATTCCATCGCCGCTATACGATAGATCACGATCATATCTTCTCCGACGGCCGCCCGAATCCGGCGAATCGTCTCTTGCGCAAAACGCATACGATTGTCGTAGCTACCGCCCCATTGATCTTGTCGTTGATTGGTAGAGCTGAGCAAGAAGGTACTGATCAAATAGCCGGCAGAGCCAATCACTTCGACACCATCGTAGCCGGCCTCTTTCGCTAAACTGGCACAGCGCACATAGTCGTTGAGCGTCTGCTCTATGTCTTGCTCGGTCATCTCTGTGGGTAAGGTTCTATTGACGACGGGCGAGGCTATCGCCGAGGGGGCCAGCGTTTCTTTTCCGCCCGCTAGGCGTCCGCCATGAAGCACCTGCATACAGATCTTACAATCGGGAGCAGCGCTGTGAACCGCGTCGGTTACCTGACGATGATTGAGCACATCCTCCGCCGTCGCCATGACCTCTTCACTACTGGCGTGCAGAGACCCTTGCAAGTTAACGCAAATCGCGCCGGTTATGATCATGCCTACCCCAGCTTGAGCACGCTCGGCATAAAATGCCCCCAAACGAGCGTAGCCATCACTGCCGGTTTGTTCCAATCCTGTGTGCATAGAGCCCATCAAAATGCGATTTTTTAGCTGCGTTGAACCAATATTTAAAGGGGCGAATAAGTGTGGGTAGTGCGTCGACATAAGGAGACTCCATCAGAATTATCCACAGCCTAATCTGTCGATCGCGGACTGTCGTTAGCCTAGGCTAAGAACTCAATCAGCTATCGGCCAACCACTGATGTTTGAACTTGGATAAAGACACTGGGTTAATCCCCAGATAAGAGGCGATGTGGTATTGCGGAATACGATCAAGGTAATCGGCGAAGTTCTTAACGAATTGACGATAACGCTCTGCGGGAGACAACGTCAGTAGCTCCGCTTCTCGACGCTCGTTACGCGCTAGCAGCATCTTACAACTGTGAGTGAACAACCTCTCCCAGCTGTCACAGTGGCCGCCGCCCGTCTCAGCAAGATCGGCAGATATGGCCACCAAACGACAAGGCTCTAGCGTCTCTATGGCAAAACGACTGTGCTCATTCAATATTATTGCGGTGAGATTGCCGGCAATGTAGTTCTCGCCGTAGAAGCCTTTGTTGAGCTCTTTTCCTTCCGGTGTGATGTAAAACCAACGCACCAAACCAGAAACTATAAAATAGTGATAATAAATAGGTTCCCCTATCGCTTGCAGACAGTGCTTTGCTGGCACGCTGATCGGTTTGAGATGAGGCTCAATGAGATTCCAATCATCTTCGGTAAAGCCGACCTGCTGATGAAACACGTCGTACACGGTTCTATGTTCTGGGTACTTGAACTGCATAGGATGGATTTCCTCAAAATTTCTCAATGCAATCCAGCTTAAAAAAATGCCAAATACCTGTCCATCCTTGTCTGCTCATATAAGACACACGATTCGCACGAACACATTAGTTAAAATCGAACAGAAACGGCAGAAAGGGGCTTTTCGCCCCCTCTGCTTATGGGGTGTACCAGATGGGAGAGGTGTAGGCGCGATCCTGCACGATCATCGGCGTATTGGTAGGAATGTCTTTGATATCAAAGAACGCGGCATCGTAGGCCGTCCAACGAGGCGTCGGGATTTCAATCACGCGTACGTAGTAAAATGCTCGCTGCTTTGGATCAAAATCCGGATCCTGCCATTGCACTGCCATTAGTGGTTCACCAATGGTATTGGTGTAACTGGGCACGGCCAAATCAACGGTTGATCCCACCGCCCCATCACACTGTTGGTTGATAATAGCGCGTGCATCCGAGCAGCTGACATCATAGACCCGCTCATGGGTTTTGCCTTTGCGATCCAACCAACCTTTGACCACTTGAATGCGATCGATATTGGGGCCTTCACTGTCACGCAGTGCGCGAATCAAAAAACTCGGCGCTTTGTCTTTGGGCGCTTGCGTTAAATCACCGCCCATGGGTACGCCACGACGATAACCTTGCGCGGCAAAATCATCGCGGTGCACATCATCTTCATTAAAATCCCACCCCCCAAACACGCGAACCTTGAGACGATTACCGGTAGTGGCATAAGTCTCGCGTCGAGCCATCGCATCCCAGATCGCTTCCCGGGTGTTTTGCGTCGCCCACACGGCAGCCAAACCGGAGGCGCCAAAATCTCTAACCCACGACGACAGATCATCGGTCTTGCCGCGAATACCCACCTTGGCAATACGCTCCGGGTTGGGCTCGACAAAGGGAACTTTGCTCCAGTTATTATCTTCTCGAGCACTGGGTATTGAGGTGTGGTTGTCGGTACTGCCAATCATGCCAAACTTGAATGGATTAGCACCCAGTTTCTTTTCTTGCCGCAAGCCTTCTCTCAATGCAGAGCGGGCATACTCCTTGGGCAACATATCGTCAGTCTTCGGAAACTTACCGCTGAGATTTCCTCTATCGACGGTTTCGAAATCGGCAAAGTCATCATTCGGAGAAAGCTTGGGGTGAGCTTCTCCATCGCCTTTTTGTTGCGTCACCTCATAGAGAGGTTCCCAACGACTGCGCATTTCTGCGTAGGCTTTGGTGAGTCTTTTTCCGTCATAGGTTTTGGTATCAAACATCAACCCGTTGGAATAATTACCGTTGTGAGGAATCGCCATCACCTGACCATTGGTTTTATCTTCATAGTCTTTCAAATACCGCCAAAGGTCTTCTGGATCCACTGAATCGTACTGAGAATAAGGTAAGACCTGACTGGTGCGAGTCCATCATCACGGAAAATAACCACTCGGTGCAGATTGTTGCCAGATGGATGTGACGTCCATTCAAAACCGTGGAACGTGGTAAAGACTCTAGGCTGATAATACTTATCCGCGTTTTCGACCACCTTCGCCCATACGCTCTGAGTCATTTTGGGTTCGTTGATCAAATCAACATTGTCCGCCTGTAGCCATTCCAGAAAGGCGTCGTAACCCTTGCCCGCCTTGGTCATGTCGTGCCACTTTTTACCCGTTTTATTGGCCAGAATAAGCGGATCAGATCGACGAATATAATCCGCCAAGCCTAGATTTTCGGCGTGATCGGCCACCACGATAAAATCCAGCGGACGCACGAGCTTGAATTGCCAGCCAAGATGAGTATTAACTCTCTCTCCACGGGCCGCGCGATAGGCAACATCCGGGCCTAGAGACGCGCCCACCATTCCCACATCAGATGACCAAGCGGTGTGCAAATGCGTGTCGCCAAAGTACACATTCATCGGGTGGTGTTGATCCACGTAGGGGGAGTACTGTCTTTCCGTCTGACTATAATCTTGTTTTTCCGCCATGGGCGCGGCTGCGAATACTGACGCGGCCATTACTGGCGCCAAGGCTGCAAGCGCTCCTAATGCTTGTTTGAATTTCATGGTACATCTCCTTGCCTATCAACCGCTCTCGTGCACACCAGTATAGAATACCGCTCAACATTTGCTGTTAGGTGCGGCTCAAGGCGTATACCAGATCGGGGAAGAATAGGCCCGCTCTTGATGAGTCGCCGGTTGTCCCGTCTCTTTATTATCTACCCCCAGGGCCATTGCATCCCACATGGAATATCTGGGTGTGGGTATTTCTAATACTCGGGTGTAGTAGAAGGCGCTTTGACTGGCGTCGAAATCCGGATCTCGCCAAACCGCTGACAGCTGAGTCGCGCCGATGCTGTTGGTATAGGTTCCCGTCTCTAAATCAACCGTGTTGCCCACTGCTGGTAAACGCCCATCAGATTTCAGCTTGCGTTCATCAGACCAAGCCACGTTGTAGATTTTTTCGTGACTTTGGCCTTGACTGTCCAACCAACCTTTCACCACTTGAACTCGATCAAGATTGCCACTGTCGGGGTCTTTGACGCTGTGGATTAAAAAAGAAGGTGCCTTGTTGCTGCGGGTCAAGTCTCCCCCCATAGGCACGCCTTTTTTGTAACCCACTTTGCCAATGTCTTTGGCTTTTGCATCGCGTTGCTTAAACTTAAATCCGCCAAAGAAACGCAACTGAATACGAGGGCCGCTGGTGGCGTAGACTTCTTTGCGCATAAAGGCTTCGAACAATGATTCACGGGTGTTCTCTTCTGCCCAAACTGCCGCCAAGCCTGCGGCGGACATTCCAAACATGTCATCCGTACCCGGTAAAATCCCTTGCCTGCGATTTTCTGGGGTCGAATCGTAGGCAAATTTCCCCCAGAAGTTGTCTTCCTCCGCCGAGGCCATACCGCTATGAGAATCAGTGGAGCCGATAAAACCTACCTTAAACGGATTGGTACCCAGCGTTGCTTCCAGTTCAAGACCGGTACGCAAGGCTCGACGCCCGTAGTCACCCTCTTTTACCGTCGACCGAACCTCTTCGCCACGAGCTGCTGCAGCGGCATCCAGTAGATGGTCGTAGGTGGAGAAATCGGCAAACTCATCGTCGGGGGATAGTTTTGGATGAGTTTCAGAATCTCCCTTAATCTGCGTGACTTCATACAACGGCTCCCAACGCATCCGAGTCTTCGCATAGCTTTCAGTGATGGGATCGCCTTTAAAATCATTGCGAGAAAACATCATGCCATTGGAGACGTTGCCGTTATGAGGAATGGCCACCAGTTTCGCCCCCGTCTTCTGCTCGGTTTCTCCCATCCACCGCCAAAGGTCTTCCGGATCGCTACTGTCGAGTGCCGAATAAGGGACAAACTGATTGGCTTTATCGGCACCATCACGGGTAAACACGACCCGGTGCAAATTGGAGGCATTGGGAAACGATGTCCACTCCCAACCAATTATGGCGGAGAATTTTCCCGGTTCGTTGTATTTTTCTGCCGCGTCTATCTGTAACGCCCAAGCTGAGGTACGAACCTTATCCGTCAGAAACGGAGCGTAGGGTTTGTTGTCATTCACCGTACCGACCAACTCCAAGGCCGCCTGCCGCTGTTTGCCGTCATTAAACAAAGACACCAAACGCTGCCCAAACTCGGTGTCTACCAGTGACTTTTCTTTGCGAGAAAAGAGACGCAGAGGAACGGTCATGTATTCAGCGTGGTCAGCGACGACCAAAAAATCCAACGGTGTATTGATTCGAATCCGAGTGCGATTGGCAGCATTGATCACCGGCAACCCTTTGGCGTAGCGATAAGCCACATCGGGAGTCGCCGTAGAGTTTTGAAAGAAGTAGGCATCCATAGAGTGAGCAGTATGTAAATGTGTGTCACCCCAATAGAGATTTCGCTCCTGCGCTACCGCTGCAACATTATTTAGGGCTAACAGCGCCGTTGCCAAAACACCGGCCTGTGACCAAATCGAGGGAATCATTGGAACTCCTAATTGAATGAAAGGTCGCCGCCGCACACTCTCGCCTTAGCGCCAAACCTGAACGCCATGCGCAACAAAGACACCTCAACGGCCTTATAAACAGCCTCGCTAAATCGTTCACAAGGGCGAGCTTTTGATTGATGGCGTTGTCGTGATTACCTCTCAGCCAAAAACTCTGAGCTAGTTAAGGCGTATACCATATGGGAGAACTGTAGGCGCGCTCCTGAATAGTACTGAGATAGCCTTTTTTAGGGGATTGCTTGAGGGCAACTTCGGCGTACAAGGTGTGACGCGGCGTGGGTATTTGCAAAACCCGAATGTAGTAGAAGGCTCTTACCGATGGATCGAAGTCGGGATCTTTCCAAACTGTCGCCAGCTGTGCTGAACCAATGGAATTGGTATAAGTCGCGGTCTCTAAGTCGACCGTATTGCCCACGGGCGCCAGCTGATTATTGTTGATTTTTCTGCCTTCTGAGGCCGCCACGTTATAGACTTTTTCACGTGCTTGACCATTCTTATCCAGCCACCCTTTGACTACTTGAACTCGATCTAGATTGGCATCAATAGGATCCTTAGCGGCATGAATCAGAAAGCTAGGGGCTTTTTTACTTGGCGATTGAGTCATATCGCCCCCCATAGGTACGCCTTTTCGGTAACCGATATCAGCCAAATTATTGGCCTCCGCTTCTTTTGCCTGAAAGCCCCAACCGCCAAAGAAACGCAATTGAATTCTAGGCCCCGTGGTGCCATAGACTTCGCGGCGCTTAAACGCATTGAATATGGCCTCACGAGTGTTTTCCGTCGCCCAAACTCCCGCCAATCCCGCCGACGCCATATCGTAGCCAATAGTTCCTGGGGTCAGCGATTTGGATTTTCCTTCGGGGTTTGAATCCAGCGGGAACTTGCCGCCGAAGTTGTCTTCTTCCACAGCTGAAACACCAGAGTGAGAATCTGATGCGCCGATCATGCCCAACTTAAACGGGTTAACACCCAGTTTTTTATCGTACTCAAGCCCTCTCATCAACGCCGAGCGAGCATAACCATTAGGGTCGGGTGGCAATGCACTCTTTGAACCTTCACGACCATCCAGCGCATGATTGTAAGTCTCAAACTCCGCGAAAGGATCGTCGGGCGATAGAGCCGCCAAGGTCTCGCCGTCGCCTTTGATTTGTGTCATCTCGTACACAGGTTCCCAGCGCATACGAGTTTTGGCATATTTTGCCGTTAACGGTTTGCCATAGCTGTCGACATCATTGAACATCTGTCCTTTACTGACATTGCCGTTGTGAGGAATCGCTAAAAAATCTGCACCCGTCTGTGCTGAAGTCTTTTCCATCCAATTCCAGAAATCTTCTGGTTTATCACTGTCGAAGGTCGAATAAGGAACGAACTTTTTGGCAATGTCGGCGCCATCCTTGACCAGAACCACACGATGTAAGTTTGCACCGTTCGGGAGCGAGCTCCACTCCCAGCCAATCAATGTGGTGAACTTACCCGGCTGATTGTGTTTTTCCGCCGCACTGATAATTTCTTCCTGCCATACCGTCTGTCGAATTTCTTTAGTATCCAACGCGGCGAGGGGTTTGTTGCTGTTAACAGAGGCGACAAGATCGAAAAACGCCTTTTGCGCCTCACCGTTTTGCACCATGTCGTAGAGCTTTTTACCTTCCTTGGTTTTAACCAGTGATGGGTCACCAGCAAATAGTTTCGGAATCACGCCCATATAAACGTCATGATCCGTAACGGCAAGAAAATCAAGCGGTGTATTAATTTGAATACGGTGCTTCGTTTGCGCGTTCACCACAGGAAGACCTTTGGCGTAGCGATAGGCGTCGTCAGGGCTCAAACTGCGATTGCCCATTAAGTAGGCATCAGCTGAGAGCTTCGTATGTAGATGCGTGTCGCCCCACAGGAGCTGTGTGGATCCATCTTGTGCTAAGACACCTGTCGCAGCGGACAAGCTCAAGGCTGTAATTAACCATTTTTTCAACATGATTCTCTCCGAAATAATGCACCGGCTTTATCGAGACAAATAGAAAATAGAAGGTGCCCACATGAGAGTCAAATCCTGTGTCATCAGTATAGATCTGTGAGACGACTCTTAACCGACAACCACGGCCAATTTAGGCGACATCCATCCCTCTAAGCTTAAACCGTTTAGGCTCACTAGCGTGCCGTATAGCCCCCATCGATCACGAGTTCGGTACCTGTCATATAGGCCGACTCATCCGACGCGAGAAATAAACAACCGTTGGCAATGTCCACCGGATCGCCCATACGCCCCATGGGTATACTGCCCAGTACACGCGCCAGAAAAGACTCTCGCTCAGCGTCGCTCATCTGAGCCGCGGCATCTTCGACCAATGGCGCCATGAAGAAGCCCGGATGGACAGAGTTGATACGAACCGGATAACCCTCTGCACAGCAATGCATAGCTGCAGATTTGGTAAAGATTCGCACGCCACCTTTACTGTAGTTGTAGGCGGCNGCTTTCGGCTCGCCGATAATCCCTTCGATTGATGAGATATTGATGATATAGCCGCCATTTTCTTTCATCACTCGGATGGCCTCTTGAGTACCTAAAAATACGGATTCCCCATTCACCGCCTGAGTCTTGCGCCAATCGTCTAAGGTAGCGTCTTCAACGGTGCCGATTAACGCGATACCGGCATTATTGACGACAACATCGAGACTTCCATGCTGGGCAACAATCTCATCAACCAATTGCGGCCAACGCTCGGGATCCGTCACATCTTGCACAATCGCAAAAGCCTTGCCGTCGGCTTCGGTGATGTCTGCGGCGACTCGCTCGGCGCCCTGTTGATTAATATCGGCCACAATCACACAGGCATTCTCTTGGCCAAAGCGCTTACTAATCGCCTCGCCTAGGCCACTGCCACCGCCGGTCACTAAAGCCACTTTTCCGCTTAATCGATTGTTCATTATTTTTGTACTCTTTGCTTATTTAGTTCGGCTCTAGGCCGTCGCTGATCAATGGAATCTAAGCTATCAGAGGAGGCAAGCCGTCACCCCTGACGAAAGTACGGGTTCTTCATGCCAAGTTTGACATAAGACGCCTTACCTTAGACCGACCATCAGTAGGATGTGCGTGACGAGCAGAGATGAATGGCTCGTCGACACACGCTGGGAGGGATAGGGAGCTTTACAAGAACTTTGGCAGCACGCTGTTTTCAATCCATTTTATATCGATGTCTCCAGCGACAAATTCTGGCTGTTCCATCAAAAACTGCAGAAATGGAATGTTGGTCTCTATACCTTCAATAATGAAGCTCTTTAACGCCATCTTCATGTTGTCGATGGCGGCTTCGCGCGTTTCACCGGTGGTGATCAACTTACAGATCATAGAATCGTAGTATGGGCTGACCTCATAACCTGTGTAGCAATGGGTATCGACGCGAACGTGATCGCCGGTCGGCACCACAAAGTTCTCGATGATACCGGGTGATGGAAAAAAGTCGTCCTTGGGATCTTCAGCAGTAATGCGGCACTCGATAGCCGCTCCTTGGAAGCTAATATCCTGCTGTGTAAACGACAGCTCTGCACCAAACCCGACGCGAATCATCTCTTTGATTAAATCAATACCGCTGATCTCTTCCGATACTGGGTGTTCTACTTGAATGCGCGTATTCACTTCCATGAAGTAGAAAGCATCGCGATCTTTATCGACGAGGAATTCCGCCGTGCCCGCACCGCTGTAGCCAATGCTCGACGTCAAGGCAACGGCAGACTCTAAAATGCGATTACCCAAGGCTTCTGACAAGTGATAGGGAGGTGCCTCTTCCACCACCTTCTGATGACGACGCTGAGGAGAGCAATCGCGCATTCCCACATGAACCACATGACCGAAGTTATCTCCAATCACCTGCACCTCTACGTGACGGGCGTTCTCGATGTAGCTTTCTACAAACAAACGCGGATCACCAAACGCCGCCTGAGCTTCGTTGGATGCCATGTCGAAAGCAGATTTAAGCTCTGACTCTTCACGAACAATACGCATACCACGGCCACCACCACCGGCTGCCGCTTTGAAAATCACCGGGAAACCCGCTTTGGCAACTTCACGCTTCACATCGTCGATATTGGCTAGGCCCTCACTGCCCTCCGCCATGGGTACATTGGCCTTCTTTGCCAGTGCGCGGGCACTGATTTTGTCACCCAACTGACGCATTACATCGGCCTTAGGCCCAATAAAGGTGATGCCATTTTGCTCGCAGGCCTCTGGCAAGGCCGCATTTTCAGCCAAAAATCCGTAGCCAGGGTGAATCGCATCTGCGCCTGTTCGCTTAGCGGCATCGATGATCTTTGGAATATTTAGGTAACTCTCGGAGGCTGCGGGTAATCCAATACAGACAGCCTCATCAGCCAGTCGCACGCCCATACTGTCTTGATCGGCTTCTGAATAGACCAGTACCGTTTTTAAACCCATTTCTTTACAGGCCTGAATAATACGGACCGCTATTTCGCCCCGATTGGCGATAAGTACTTTCTTACCTTTCATAAATACATCCTAGCAACAGCACGACAGGCACCGATCCTGTGATCGTGCGAAACCGTGCCTATAGTTCAATCTTGCAGAGTGCGACCTGTCAAAGTCACTGGCGACTCACGGATTTTTACAGCCGTTAAGCGTCCGGCTTAATGTACATCAGAGCTTCGCCCTTCTTGGTCATTGCACCGTTAGCCGCCACGACTTTTTCAACCGTACCGGCGATACCAGCGGGTACCGAGCGAAAGCACTTCATGATTTCCAACAGACAAACGACGGTATCGGCCTCAACACGATCACCTTCCTTCACAAAAGTCGGCTCTCCGGGGCTAGGCTGGGCATAGAAAACACTGTTGACGGATGCTTCAACGGCAATCAGACCTTCGGTAGATTCCTGGCTCATAGACTGTTCCTCTTTATCAAATATATTAAAATTTCGTTTAATAGGGTGTGCAGCTAACTCTGCAGCGCCGTCTTAGCAGCAAACGAAAAGCTCTCATCGTTGCTACCAAAACGCCTCACAAGCATTAGCCAAAGTGCTTACAAATACTTTTTGTAGGACTCTGGACCACCGGGGGTAACGCCATTAAGTTCATCATCGGTGCGCAGCAGATAACGCAATACAAAATCTTCACGCGTGGCATCCGCAGATAGCCCCACCGCTTTTTTCACATCTTCTTCTGAAGGCGTCGAAGCTATGTACTCTTTGATACTTGCCCCCTTCTCGATAATTTTTGGTGCCGATGGCTGGCTCAGTAACATGTCTTTGATTTCTGGCTTCATGTACGCGACCCCAGCTTCCTCAAACCCGTAGACGCCAGCGGCTAACTCAATGCAAGGATCAATGCACTGCTCCCAGCGCCCGACCTGAGTATTCATCACTGCTTGGGTCACGATGAACTGAGAAAACGGCGTGATCATCACGGGGTGACCAAGATCTTCCAATATGCGAGGAATCTCTTCCAACACTTCAGGCAGAGCCTCAGGAATACCCAGCGCTTCAAGCTGGGTGGTGGTGTTGGAGATTACACCGCCGGGGATTTGGTGTTCGTACATCTGTAAATCAAACGGCAAATGAACATTATCAACGGGATGACCATAGGCTTTCCCGATCTTAGTCAAGCGCTCGGTAACACCTTGCAGTTTTTCAATGTCGATATCATGTTCGATCCCCATACGCTCAGCATTCTTAACCACGTCAAAAACCGAGGGATGAGAGGAGCCGTTCGCCAGCGGAGGAATACACGTAGTTATTCGACGAATCCCCATCTCCATCGCAACCACAGCGTTATAGGTATTGAGACCGTTCATGCCGTGAGTGTGCAACTCTAACGGAGTGCCTTTGGCCTCAGCTTGCATCGCGGCGATCAAACCTCGCAAACGCTCTGGTGTTAGCAGTCCATCAACATCCTTGATACAGATACTGACGGGCTGGAAATTCTCGACCAGTTTCTTTACTCGGGAGGCATAGAATTCATCGGTGTGATTGGGGCCATGGCCAATGGCCATGTAGGGCACACCTTCAATGCCCAGCTCTCGCAGCATAGGAAATAGCACAGGGTATTGATTGTCGATTTCATCTTCGGTGCAACAGATCAATAGGGCGCGATTGTACTGGGGAATCCACTCTTTCAATTGCTCATACATCAACCGCATAACCGTTGCGTTCTGTGGCGCACCGGTAATATCAACAGCGGCCCCCAAAGTCGTCAGCATAATATTTGAGTCGGTGCCCGCCATCCTCTCTTTGCCCATGGCAAAAAGGTGACGCGGATCCTCTTGGAAAAAGCGCGTACTGAGCATCGGCGCGCCAAAATGAAAGGGGACATTCACCGTATCGAAGCCAGAATTCACAATATCTTCTAGCACAGGCTCAATCATGTGATAGCTCATCATCATGCCCCACAGGCTCTGTGAACCATCTCTTAGGGTCTCGTCAATTAACTCAAGCTTTCCGCCCTCACCAGGAGCAAATGTTGTACAAGGTCTTTGATCGTTCTTCATGTATTGAGCCTCATCTTTATTTTGTTTTTTGATCAACAGGGGTAGATTCCTGAGCCACTTCACACTAGCCAAGACAATCGTCGTCGTAACATTCACAGTGTTCGGGCTACGACAACCAATTCCACAATGTTCTTTCATCAACGCTTAGGTCACACTGCTGATTTGAAAGCGATCCTTTTTGGGAAACTCACTTCCGAGCCCGCTGTTATTCTTTGGGCATCAGCCAAGCGTCATCATTGACAACGCCAAAATTATTAACGATTCATTACGGGATAAACCCTGACTAAAGTTGGGGATTGTTGTTTGATCGGCCACAAGCTATTGCCAAGCAACAATGCAGCAGTTGTCATTTCGCGTACGCGGCATGCGGCGGTGATTCGGCGATTGGTGTCACTCATCGAGGAATTCATCGGGAGAATCGTTTGAGCACTGGGAGAGTGAGTCGAAATAGGAAGGAAAAGAGCCGACTCTAGGCGCTTAAGGGAATTCCATTAGAGAAGGCGCGCAGAATGCTGTCGCCTTATACCCGGAAAAAGAATAGCCACCCATTGGCTAGATCATTGAGGCGTTTTCGATCACTAGCAGGGCTAATGCGGCGTTCCAGATCAATTCTCTAGGGCGCCGCTGAAAAACGTGATTGCGAGGAGCCTAGCGACGCGGCAATCCATGGGTTGGCACTATAAGACAAGTTCATCGCCACGCTGGATTGCTTGGCTTAATAGCCCCTACTTTTGGCGCTAACGCTCGCAACAATAAATAACCCCGTTTTTCTGAGGACCCTAGAGTGAATAACATAAACCTAGATAGGAACCAGAATCATTTTCCTCTGGCTCGTATTCTATAATTGCAACGATTACTATCGAATCAACGGTTTTTATTCACTCGTTCAGCACCCTGCCAATTGCTATCGAAAGGCTGCATGACATCTAGAAGTGCGGTGATTTTCGTCCATTTCCACAGGCCGTTTTCACGCACATACTCTTCTTCATAACGGCCGCCAATAAAGCCAGTACCGCCTGCAGCAATAGACAGTGGATTACCTTCACGGAAAGTGGCCGGACAATCGATGTACCATACCGCCTTAGCGCTATCGCCATCAATATCGATCACTTCATTCATCACACGATGTTGACACCAGCTGAGCATACCCGGCACGCCTTGCGCGTAGAAAGCAGCTACGGCTGCTTTGCCCTCGGCAACAGGAAAACCGGTAAAGTCGGCGATAATATCGTCGCTGAAACGGCTGAGAGTCTCTTCCCGCTTATCGAGATCTCCGGCTACTGAGGCGTCCACACAAAGGCAATAGTAGTAGTGCTTAAGGCGACGAATCGCTTCCAAATCTTCCAAGTGCTGAATACGTTTCTCTAAACTGCTCACAATTTTTCTCCTGCTGTTATTTAAGAAAAGGGGTGATTGACCTAGGCCCTAAGAGATTGGAGACGCTCCAAAACCAGCTCCGGTTTCAAATCGGCCGCCACTTTACCATAGTAGAATCCGCTCTCCGGCGTGGATACATCAGCGCCGGCCCAAAAAGATGCATTAAGCTCAACACAGGAAGCACCGGTCTTATCTGAGATAATCAGATCCAGCTGTTCATCGCTGTCGTTGAGTTCAGATGGACTTGTTACCTGCACACCCAGTGCCCAATGATAATGCTTGGAAACATTAATGACAGGAGAGTACAAGTCCAATAATTCAGGATTTACCGCTTGACCCTCTGGCAACTGCACCAATACCCCAGCCACATTCAGCCCCGCAAAAGCTCGCAAAAAGTCGGCGAGATAAACCGATACGGAATCAATATCGATTTCTGTCAACTCCTGCGCGTTAGTGCCATTGGCTTTAGTATTTGCCCAATTGATTAACTCGCCGTTGCTAGGCAACACCAATACCAGGGGCTGTGAAACCGATTCGCACAGGGCAGAAACGATTTCACGCATGATCGCGCGCGGCGCCTCCATTCCAAGCAGCTTCTTAAGCGCAAAACGAACGCGCTTTTTTCCGCTCATTTCACTCAGCGCGGTAGGGTTGGCTTCGAGCCAGCTTTTTAGAAAGTTACCCAAATGAACCGGAGCTACGCCAGGCTTCAATAGATTTTGCAACTGACCGTAGCTGGCAACAAATTCCGTAGGATGAGCCCATGGAAAAGGTTTACCGTTTCGAACCACTTCTGCACCATAGGCTTCCGCATCGAGCCAGAGCAGCGGTTTATTGACCTTGAGGCCATCTTTAATTGCATCGAGTAATTGATTAGCCATAGTACATTCTCTCAATTGTGTCAGCGCCGCTAAGCGCGCCGATATTCGTTCGTCGTAACCAAGCGAAGATAGTTGCGACTATTCTTGAACCGCTATCAACCTTCAAGAAATGTCGTTGTGCGTTGGCACTTCGCGCTAGTCACTATTGTGACTTAGCCCTGTTGCGCCAATTGCGCTTTCAGCTGTGCGATCTCTACATCTTTCGGATCCGGCATCATAATCAACGGCAGTTGCCCAGGAAGTCCTTTACCATAGGGGCCAGCGTAGAGTTCCTCCGATCCATTCCAGCTTCCGAAATAAGGGACATCAGCAGGCGGCTCTTCGGTTACATGCTCACTGACAAACTCATCCCAGCTCTGCCCACGATTTACACGGGCCTTGCGCTCCGCACTGCGAGCAGCTTCGGTAGCTGTTCGATCAACAATGAGAGTCTCCTCGTTGTACACCACAAAATAGATCTCACGAGCGGTTTCGTGGGAGATAACGCCCTCTTCCAAATCTTTCACGACCAAATCGGTATCGCGCTCCAGTACGTCGCCATAACCGCCGCCCGCGCCTTGGCTCTGCATAAATAATTCGCCCTCAGCGTAGAGGTCGAACAATACGGCACTGGGCAATGATTCGTAGGTGGCCTCCTCTACCGCCTGCTCATTCATAAACTGGAAAATATCGGCTTCCCAGAGATCAGGGCTCTGCTTAAAGGTCTCGAACAGGTTCTTTCCACGTACCCGACATACACCGTAAGTGGTGCAAGCATAGCCGCCGAACAAACCCATGGTGGAAGGAAAATATGAACCGCCACAAATCGTTTGAAAACCAAACGGCTGATCACCAAAGCGCATCATTCCGTAGGAGTATGCTGCACCGCCACGAAACTTCCCGAAGCCGACATTGTCAGGCCAAATTTTCTTAGAGATCACGGAGACAAACGGCAATCCCTCTTCGGCCTCTTCGGATTCGCCGGTATCGGTGCGACAGCCAAAGTTTGGCGCAATACTGTGTTCACCATCCTCATTGAACTTAGCACCACCCGCCATGCCGTTGAGGTCACCGCACATGTTTCCAACGGAATCATGGTGCTGATTGATCCCCCCGTACATCACCGCCTGAGGCTGATTAAACCAACCGGCTTTGGTATTGGCATATCGAGTCGGAGCGCCGTAGTAAAATTTACTCATGGCGATTTCGCAGGCAGTAACAATCTTAAACATCACCTGCATGGAAAGAGCCGTGGGGACCAACTCAGACGCTGCAACCACAGTGTTCTCATCCAGTACAAATTCGAAACAATCAATGATCGCTTGAGAACAGGGTAAGTCCGGCCACACCTGATGGGCCAGCGCAATGGATACGCCAACACACAGGCAGGTGGTTAGTGCATTGATCGGGCGATTAGCAATTTCTGGCGATGAGCCGCGCATATCTACGATCATTCGATCGCCCTTAACGGTGAAATTAAAGTTGGTCCTCATCATGGCGTGTTCCCGCATGGTATGGTCCATATACATGCTCACACGAGCCGTGCCATCCGGTAAATCTCGAACGCGACGGCGAGACTCCTCCGCCATATATTCCACATTGCTGCGCATAAAGGCGATCACTGCATCTACGCCGTACTGAGCCACCTGCTCCTTCATGCGACGCTCCATGCGCATACAGGCGGACAGACGAGCCTTGAAATCTGCCATGATGACATGCGGCTCTCGGGAGTTGTGTTGAACCAAACTCGCCAAGTCTCTTTTAATCAGGTAGTTCTCTACCAGCTTAATAGGCGTACCACGAAAGCCTTCGTCCCAGATAGACTCGATGGAGGGTCCCATGCCTCCTGGATCGCGAGCGCCAATTTCACCTTCGTGCATGGCACATACGGTCCAGCCAATGTGCTCATCGCCATCAAATACTGGCATAAACAAATGTTGATCGGGGCTGTGAATCCCACCGAAACGTGCATCATTCAGTAAGAAACCATCACCGGCCTTGAACCCCACTGTCGGCTCGTCTTTAAAATATTTCATGATCCAGCGAATGGCGTAGTGCAGCGTTACCGTAAACCCTGCCACACCAAAAGTAGAGGCAATAGCCAAATCGCCATCGGGAGTAAAGTAACCGGTAGACATATCACCACAGGATGCCGCTGGGCTGGCAACGGTTTGTTCGGCAATTCCGAATGTTTCGTCGAGAGCCGACTGCAGGTTGGAGCGAATCTCGGCCATCTTGTGTGAGTTAACGCCTTGCTTCAAAAGCTCGTCCTCACGCAAGCTACGAGGATTCACATGATGGTTTTTGTTAATTTCCTTGTCCGGCCCAATGAAGCTAACATTGTCTTTCAAAAACTTATCAAGTAGTGCCTTCTCTGCGGCAGCTGTATTGTTTGTCTCAGTCATGATTCTGTACCTTTGTCTTACCCGTGATTTAGCTCAGGCACTTGGCCCGAAGTAAATAGTTCGCCATCATCAGCAACGCAGCTTAACTAACGTTTATCGCTCGAAAGGTGACGATCTCATTGGCCTTGTTTCAACAACCACACCGCTCCTTGCGCGGCAGATTCAAAACGCCACCCGGGCTCGACCAAATAGGTGGTTGCACCGGGGTTTATAACCGCTGGGCCCTCAATCAACACTCCTGGCTGCAGAGCCTTTTCGTCATAAATAGGCGTTTTCTGGGCGCCATCTATACCCACGAAATGGCAGTCGCGATAGGCAACGGGTGCTGGTGTAGTGATTTTTTTCGCAGGCGGATTCATATCATCGAATTTCAATGCAGGTAGATCGACCCAACTAACCACTCGCACCGTCCCCACCCAAACGCCAGATTCTGGGGAGACGATTTCCTTGCCGTAACGCTCACCGAATTCTTCGTTCATGGTCTCGATTAACTCAATGACATCGGTACTGTTTTCTAGGCGAGTTTTTGGAGCCACAACGCCCAGCTGCATTTTCTGGATGGAATAGCGCATATCCAACTCGACACGGTACTGAATGTGATCTTTGCTAATACCTTGTCGCGTCAGATCAGAACAACCGCGCTCTTCCAGCTCTTCGACAATAGCGTTAAAGGTATCGAAGTCACTGAAGAAGGTTTGCAGGTTTTTGTGGAAAAACGGAAAGGAGACATTCTTCTCATGGATGTGCATTTGAT
Organism: Cellvibrionaceae bacterium; assembly: GCA_002707785.1. Classification (GTDB taxonomy): domain Bacteria; phylum Pseudomonadota; class Gammaproteobacteria; order Pseudomonadales; family Cellvibrionaceae; genus Pseudomaricurvus. Next base: position 56,200 of record PANW01000032.1, read on the forward strand.
TCAAACCTGCACCACCACAGGCGGAAAAAACCGAGCTGTAAGGCGGCGCCAATACTCTATTCACCCCAGCACGCTCGGCAATTCCACAGGCGTGGAGTGGCCCGTTGCCTCCGTAGGCAAGGAACACAAAGTCTTCCGGTTTATAGCCCTGACGATTGAGTTCCTGGACTAATCCTCCGCCCATGTTGGCATCGGCGTTAGACTTGATCAGCTTGGCCGCTTCAATTTCTTCGATGTCCAGCTCGTCGCAAATATCTTCCAGCGCCTGATAAGTACGGCGCATGTTGAGTTTGATGTAACCGTTTGCGTAGTTTTCAACATCGAGATAAACCAACAGCAGGTCGGCATCGGTTACCGTAGGATTCATACCTCCGCGATCATAGGCGGCAGGGCCAGGGTCAGAACCCGCCGACATAGGCCCTACTTTCACGGTCTCGAACACACGATCATACTTGGCCACAGAACCACCACCGGCACCCAAGGTGACCAAATGCACCATCGGCACGGTGACCAACCAACGATCAACAACGGGATTAAAATCGTAGTGTTTTTCTCCACCTTCGGTGACGATACCGATATCAAATGACGTTCCGCCCATGTCACCACAAACGATATTGGGCATCTTCGACTGTTTGGATAGCTCCTCAGCCGCATTGATACCGGCAACCGGTCCCGAGTGGACAGTCTGCAGCGCATCGGTAGAATTCAGCTGTGCCATACCGCCGGAGTTGTGAACCAACAACATCGGTTTTGTGTAACCATTCTCACGCAAGTTTTGCTCTAGCGAGCTCATGGCGAAATACATGGTGGAGTGAAGATAGGCATCCACAATGGAAGAGGAAGCGCGCACATATTCGCCCTTGCGACCCACTACTTGATGCGACAGGATCATGGGAATAGAACCCAGCATCTCTGGCGGGTATTCTTCTTCGAACAGCTCTTGAACACGCAACTCATGGAGTGGATTTTCTACCGAGTTGGTCAACACCACCACGATCGCTTGAACACCGAGATCAACGAGTTCGCGAATGGCGTTGCGAACTTGATCTTGCTGCAGATCAATCAGCTCTTTGCCTCGGTAATCCATTCGCCCTTTAACCGCACGAATGTATTTGAGCGACACCAGTGGATCAGGGCGTTTTGCTCGACTCATGTCGCGCGATAATTCATCAGGCAAGCCCTCGGCGTAACCACGCCCGCGGGAAACCGGTACCGTACTTTCAAAACCTTGAGTCACTAGCAGCCCCACTCGTGGACCATTGCGTTCAATCAATGCATTGGTTCCCAAGGTGGTGGCGTAACGCACCGAATCGACCTCGGCCAACAGCTTTTCACGACTCACTTGCAGTTGATCACAGGCATTGTCTAAAGCTTCGTTAAAGCCCAGCGCAAGGTTTTGATGTGAGGTCAGGGCCTTGGTTTGGAGGAATTGATCTTCCCAGCAAACAAAACAATCGGTAAAAGTACCGCCAATATCTACAGCAACGCGTTTCATTACCTTTGCCCTCCGTAATTTTTATCATGAGAGCAGGAGTGGTCATGAGCGCCTTCACGTAGAGCCTGCGTGGTATCCACGCCCTCACCGGCATCCACAACAGGCGTGCGGCCCTGCATTTTCTCCTTCAGTGCATCAATATCCAATTCGAAATCATGCAGCGGCAGTGCGCCCGGTACGGTGTATTCTACATCCATCATGGTGCCGCAATTGGGGCAGTAAAATTCGTAGATTGCGCAAACCTTTGGGTTGGGAGAGAAAGTAAACTCGTACTTGGTCGGATCCAACTTAGGGCGATGAATTTCCTGTGGGTTGCGGTTGTATATTTTGGTGAATATCTTGTAGTTTTCACGTGCACTGCCAAGGGTATGATCACACGTACGGCATTCCCAAACTTCATTATCCAAATCAATCTGAACATATTCTGTGGCTAAATATTTCATAGTTGTCTCTCTCTATTCTTCGTCACCAACATCAACAGCGCGTGTATTTTTCTCTCCATAACGATTTAAGTTTTACTTCGCTAAAGAATGATTCGCGCTACTCGCTAAGGCGTTCCCCTAGAGCTAGTTAGATTTTGTTAAGCAATACATCGCCGTTGATGGTGAACTTGTAACTCCAGCCGGCCTCGACTTTACACGTCCAAAAATCTTCTTCGATAACGGCAGGCCCAACACCGCTCGCACCAGCCGTTTGATCTTCAACCTTAATCACGGGTAAGTCTTGCGTGGTACTGTCGGCATTGACCAATAGTCGATGACTGTCGATACGAGCCTCGTGATTTTCCACCTCGCGCATCTTCGGCAGCTCTGCACGATTCACCGCTTTCACCGCTCGAAACCCCACGATCACTTCATCATTGGCACCCACAGACGGCGCTAGCCTAGGTGCGAACGGATCGACTGGCGTTTGCTCTCCATTTACCCGCATCCAAGCTTGCTCATCGCACTCGCCCAACTCAAATCCTTCCGAAAACATGTCACGACCCACTTTCACCTTGAGCTCGTCTAAAACCGCATTCAAACAAGCCCCGTCATTACTCTGTAATTTCATTTCACTCATATGAGCCAAATCCGAAAAACCAATACCATGGGCAGAAAACACAGCGGACAGTCGCGGCACGAGCACGGTTTTCATGCCGGCTGCATCGGCTACCGCCAAGGCTCCCATAGGGCCGCCGCCACCGAAGGCCGAGAGCACCGTGTCGTCGGTTAACTCGGTATAATTGTTCAAGCCCTGTGCGATATCACCCGCCCATGCGTGCAGCATGTCGTGTATGGCTCGCTCGACACTGATACCCAATGGGCCAGCAATATTCTCACTGATCACTGCACGAGCGCGCTCGGCATCCAGCTTCATTTCGCCGCCGAAGTAGGTCTTAGGATCCAACAGCCCCATTAACAGCAACGCATCGGTAATGGTGGCCTCTTTGCCGCCCATNCCAAAACAAGCCGGTCCCGGTGCGCCGCCGACAGAATCTGGGCCCACAGAAATGTGCCCCTCTTTCACTCTGAAAATTGAGCCCCCGCCAACGCCAATAGAAACGATATCGCAGAGCGGAAAAGAGCAAGCGACACCTTCGACTGCGCCGCGATCAAACGCCTTAACGATGCCGTCTTCTATCGAGCCTATGTCGGTAGTGGTGCCACCGACATCAACGGTTAGGAATTTTCTGAATCCGTAGTAGTCGCTGTAGGCTTTGGCGGAGTCCATTCCCGCGCGGGGACCAGAAGAGTAGGTTTTCAAAGCAACGGTCTTGGCAACACGACCTGCAAATCCATCGTTGCGATAGATCAGCAGTGGATTTTTCATGCGAAAATCGCGCAGCTTGTTTTCAGCGTTAAATAAAAACCGCTCCATCGCTGGATGAAGATACGCATTGTTGATGGCAGTCCAAGTACGTCGACAGGGCGACTGATCAGATGACAGAGAGCCCGCGTAAAGAACCGGTACAGCGCCCAACAGGTGACGAGGAAATAGAGCCAAAGAAACGCGACGGAAATGCGCCTCTCGCTGTAAATAATTGTCCCCTGAACAAGCCACTACGATACGGTTGGAGCCTTCAGCGGATAATCTATTAACCGCTTCCGACAAAGATTTTTCGTAAGCCTTACCGTCGAGACTGTCATCGATCACCTCAACACGAGAGCCAATAATGGATTCGAACATCTCAATTTCTTTAGCGGACTTTTGCAAATCCTCGACTCTCAAACCCTGATCCAAGACCAACCCCAAGCACGGGCCCTTCTTCTCCACTAGCGCGTTAGTGCCCTGAGTGGTGGAATAGCGAATATGATCAGTGCTATGCAACAGGGCTTCGAGATCGTCTTCTCCGTATATCACTCCGGAGACTTTCTTTAAGCCTTCGTAGAAACACTTAGACAAATCATAGGGCGTGGTGATGGTTTTGGTGTGATAGGATTTATCGCCGTCCAATACCCATATATCGGTGAGGGTGCCACCGTTATCGATGTTAATGAGTTTACCCATTGCTCTCTCTCTTTTTGTGCAACGTGTTTGAAAAGGCCATCCGCTATACGGGCAGCGACTAGAGTTTTATGCGGCAGTAAAACCGCCATCGATAACTAGCTCAGCGCCAGTCACGTAACGGGATTCATCGGATGCCAGATAAACGCAACCCAATGCAATATCAGAGGGCGCGCCCACTACTCCCATAGGAATGCGGTCTATTTTGAGACGGGTATACTCCTCGACAAACTCCTTGGAGGCGCCAAGCAGCTGCTTCTCGACCATGTCAGTAAGGATGTAACCAGGATGTACAGAATTGATTCTTACGCCATAACGAGATTCCGCACAGTGTAGAGCAGCAGATTTCGTCAGGGTGCGCACAGCCCCCTTCGAAGCGTTGTAAGCGGCAGCCTTGGGATCGCCGATGATGCCATCGATCGAGGAGATGTTAATGATGCTACCACCGGATTCCTTCAGTACCGCGATGGCTTTTTGGGTACCGAGAAAAACGCCATGCACATTCACTTCATCGTGACGTTTGAACTCTTCAAGTGTCTGCTCTTCAATGGTTGCAGGAATACCGATTCCAGCATTGTTAACCAGCACATCTAAGCGGCCATAGTGACCCATGGTCTGTTGGATTACTTGCTCCCACGCCTCTTCTGACGCCACGTTATGCTCCAGAGCCAGAGTCGCAGCGCCTGACTGCGCCAGTCCCACAGCCACAGCCTCGGCGGCCGGCAAATTAATATCAGTCACTACAACAGCGGCCCCTTGCCGAGTAAACTCAGCAGCAATGGCCGCGCCAATACCGGCGCCCGCACCTGTCACAATGGCCACCTTGTCCTTCAGTCTACCCGTCATAGCTACCTCTACCATTCAACTCAATCTATTGAGCTACAGCATATGGCGAGTTAGCCGCTACCGGTCTGGACAAAAGTATGGTTTTTTGAATTTTCAACCCTGCCATACTAAGAAAAAGTACGGGCTAATGGCCCAATGAAGCCCCGAACATAGCCTGGAAAGCAGTGGCGACATATGGCTCAACTGAGAATAAGCGATTGATTTTATGAGTTTTTCTAACGTTAAATTCGCCCCCCCGCAAATCGCCACAGAGGCGGTTAAGCGCACTGAGCTAGCAACGGATTTGCTGAACAACGATTATCGACTGGTTATCTGTCAGGCGCCGGCGGGATACGGTAAAACCGTTGCCATGGCCGATTACTTCGCCAACCTTCAAGCCACGGGTCACAAGTGTGCATGGCTGTCTTTGGATACCACGGATAATGATTTCGACCGTTTTTTTGAACTGATTAAACGCTCCACTCATGCCGCCCAAGCACCGACGATAATAGGCGACAGCAACACTGCCCCACAGAGTGATGAAGATATTTGGGAGTGGCTTACCACCGCTATGGTTGATCAGAATGCCGTCAGTCACTTGTTCCTAGATGACTTTGAAGTGATCAGCGATCCGACCATCCTCGAAACATTGAGCATGGCCTTCCAACGCTTGCCATCGCCTCGCCAAATCGTGATGTGTACCCGCAGCCGACCACAGTTCAAATATTCAAATCTTCGGCTCAATGGGCTAGTAAAATACATCGACACCGATGCGTTGCGCTTTTCCAACGATGAAGCAGAGCGATTCTTCCAACTCAATCAACTCGAATTGGGCCTACAAGACTCGCGAGATACCTTACTGCGACAGTTGAATGGCTGGCCCACGGCCTTTCAAGCCTGTGCCCTACAGCTTAAGCATGGACAAACGCTTGCATCGGTGATTGAACGCTCCCCGCATCAAGAGCTACTCTCAGAATACATATTGGAAAATATTGTTGAGCCACTGGACCAATCGCTGAAAGACTTCCTACTAAAAACCAGTGTACTAAACCGACTTAACGCCCCCATGTGTGAGGCCTTAAGTGGAAACCACAAGGCACAGGAGGTCTTGGAAAAACTCTATACCGATGGTTTGTTTGTACAACAACTGACAACCAACCCACCGCAATACCGCTACCACAAACTCTTCTCAGAAACCCTCTACCAGGCGCTCGAACAAACGCACCCTCAACGGCTTATCGACCTCCATCAACAAGCGTGTGATTACCTCCTGAGCACAACAAACACCCATCGAGCCATTGAGCATGCGCTTAGAGCGAAGAACACCAATCAAGCTGCAGAGTTGATCGAAAAAGAGGCCATGAAAGCGATTTATCGATCAGAGATGAACGAAGTCGTTAACTGGTCGACACAACTGCCGGAAACAGTCATTGCACAGTCGCCGAACTTGCTACTAGCCTGCGCCTGGGCACATAATTTCAGCCACAATTTTGACAGCGCCAGAAACTACTTTGAGAAACTGGAGTCTTATCAGCACCAACATGGTCTGGAAGACAGCCTCAATCATCACTTGAGCTCACTGAAGGTTTTCTACTATTTCCTCACCGAACAATTCGGACAGATCGAGAAAACGGCCTACCTCGCTCTCAAGCAACTACCCGTGGATGCCTATTACGACCGAGCCGCCTGCGCTAACTGCCTAAGCTATACCTACATTCTGCAAAACAAACTCGAATCCTCTCGACAGATTCTCATGTCTACACAAGGTATCGAACTCAATAGCACCACCTACTTTGCCCTAATGTGCAACTACACGGTGCAGATCGTCAACCAAGTGGTACAGGGAGAGTTTGAGCACGCGGAGGATCGTTTGCAGCAGGCGCAAGTACTTGCCCAACGTATTGGTAATGATGACGCCGTTGCTCAGAGTTTTCACATACCTATTGCTGCAACCTTGCTGTACGAATTTGGAGACATCGACAAAACCGTAGATCTGTTGGAGCGGCACCTTTCTGTTATTCGAAACTACCATCCAAATGACTGGCTGCTACTTTTCCAACAATAATCAACAACATGCATGGAGCTTACTGGAAGATTTGGAGCGTATTGGCTACAGCAATGATGAGCCTAGAACCGTTCATTCGGCACAAAAAGAAATGATGCGCTTCTATCAACGGCAACATGATTTGGATAAGGCGGAGATTCTTCGAAAGTCCATCGATGTTGCCACTGTCATAGAGATTAAGAAAAACTATTGTTTCTTCCCCGATGAACTCGAAGCCGATGACATTACCGATATTCGCCAAGAACTCTTGCAAGGCAAGCTAGAGCTCTGCCGACAGCGCCTGGAGACCGCCAAAAACAACACTCACAAACTGCGCCGTTATCGCCTATGGAAACTTGAAATCATGCACGCCCTGCTGCTACACAGCGAACAGAACTACAGCGAGGCCACCAAAGTCATACTGGGTTTGCTGCGCCACACAAACGCCCAGAAGCTCAAACGGAGTTTTCTAGACGAGGGAAAACCCATGCAGAAATTACTTCTGCACGTACAAAAGAAGATCAAGCAGCCAGATCTAAAAAATCGTATTGACGAGCTCTGCAGCCGTTTCCCAGAATCGGGTGAGCAACCCATACCCAACAATGAGGTAGTGGATCTCCTTCCCGAACCTCTCACGAAACGCGAACTGAGCCTGTTGGCGTTGGCCGCCGACGGGCTCTCGAACAAGGGCATTGCAGACAAGCTGTGCCTGAGTGAAAGTACCGTCAAGTGGCATCTCAGCAACAGTTACGCCAAGCTCTCCGTGAACAAACGCACCCATGCAATTGTTGCAGCACGACAGCTGGGGTTGATTGAATAGTGGCGAGACACCCTGAAAAACGGGCATAAGTGGCGAGATATTTTCCTAAAGCTCTCCCGAGGCTAAGAGAGCATTAAATAGAGAAGATGGAATTCCCTATCCATCAAAGATGAAATCAAACCGAGCATCACAGCTTTTGTCTAGCAAAAAGTAGTGCAACTGACCCGCAAGATACTCTTGCCGCTAAAAAAGCGACGACTCAGTAACCTGTTACTAAGTCGTCGCGTGCAAAGAACTGGGACGCTAGGTTTTAGGAACTTGATAATCTTCCGTGCTTTCCACATAGTCNAGAAAGTAGTCTATCGCGGCTGGGTTTTTCATCGAGTCGCGGCTGGCGGCCTTCTCCAGATCCCAGCCTAACAGAATTTTTCGTACCGGCACTTCTAGCTTCTTACCCGTCAGCGTATAGGGGACTTCTGGAATCGCATAATACTTATCCGGCACGTGGCGAGGGGAGCAGTCTTCTCGCAGGCGTAAGCTGATCGTCTTCTGCAATTGCTCTGTCATTTCGACTCCCTCAGCGAGCTGAAGGAACATTGGCATAAAGAACTGACCACCCGGCAGTTCAATACAAACCACGAGGCAATCTGCAACTTCTGGTAACTTTTCCACACAGCGATATAGCTCAGCGGTTCCTATGCGTACGCCAAAACGATTCAAGGTCGAATCAGAACGGCCATAGATATAAGCACCACCTCGTGCATTGAGCTTAATGAAATCACCATGCCGCCAAATCTCTGGATAATCGGCAAAGTAGGAGTCATGGTAGCGGGAGTTATCCTTGTCGTTCAGAAAGTGGATTGGCATGGAAGGAAACGGTTTCTTACACACAAGCTCGCCCACTTCATCGACTAATGATTCTTTATCATCACTCCAAGAGTCAACATCCATGCCCAATAGTCGCGTCTGAATTTCACCCGCATACACCGGCTGAGTTGGAGTGGCGCCGACAAAACCACCAACGATCTCGGTACCACCAGATTGCGACGTCACCCAGAGATCTTGCTTCACATCTTGATAAAACCACTCAAAGGTTTCGGGCGTAGACGGAGCGCCACCCACCAAAATGGAACTCAAACGTTCAAGATTGAATTTCTCACGTGGCTTGATACCAGCATTCTGCAGAACCTGCACATAGGTCGGACTGGCACCAAACATGGTTACGCCAGCCTCTTCCGTCATTTTCCACAATACATCGATTTGCGGATAGGCGGGATTACCGTCGTAGAGTACACCCGCACACCCCGTCAACAACATACCCACCTGAAGGTTAAACATGACCCAACCAGTGGTGGTGTAGAAGAAGCTGGTGTCCCCTTCTTTCAAGTTCATGTGGAAGGTCATCACCTTCATCATTTCCATAAGCGCGCCCACATGACTGTGAACAATCGCCTTGGGCAAGCCGGTGGTACCAGAAGAGAAAAGCACCCACAGAGGATGATCATGAGCGACACGCTCAAATTCAAAGTTGTCACGACCAGGATCCGGTGCATCCATCAGGCTAGGGTAGAGTATCGCCTCTACTGAGGATTCATTGCTTTCATCCAAATAGGGTAGATAAACGACCTGCTCAAGGGATTCCCTTAGCGCTTCTACGATCAGTAGGTTCTCGTCGCGACGATCAAAAACCTTACCACCAAATTGGTAACCGTCTGCGATAAACAACCATTTGGGCTTGATTTGTGTAAAACGATCGAGAATGGTTTTACGGCCAAACTCTGGAGCCGCATTGGACCAAACACAACCAATACTCATGGTTGCCAACATAGCGACAACGGTTTCGGGAATATTGGGCATCAGGCAACAAACCGCATCACCGGGTTTGAGGCCTTGCGATCGCATTTGAGTCGCCAGAGTACGCACTTTGGAACTCAACTCGCTCCATTCCATTTCCGCTTGCGGCCGTGTTTCTGACAAATGATAGAGAGCCGTGGCACCGGCTTTCTCGTTGCGTAAGATGTGTTCTGCCAAGTTAACCTTGGAGCCGACAAACCAGCGACGACCGGGGCCAAACTCCATACTGTCGACCACCTGGGTGTAAGGTGTATCCGACAAGATATCAAAGTACTCCCACAGCGATGCCCAGAAGGCTTCAACATTATCGACAGACCACTGCCAGAGCGCTTGATAGTCGGCTACTTCAGCGTATTTTTTCTCTTTTAGCCATTCAATATATTTAACTACATTGGAGCCGTTGGCGAATTCATCGCTCGGCGTCCACAACAACTGACCTTCTGTCACGGCCATGGTTCTTTCTCCAATTTAAGTCTCAATGCAAACTTATTAGGTCGACTCTACTCAAAAGACAATAGCAGTCGCTTTTCAGTCTTCGAAATTCTTCTTAAGCACTCGGTTTTCATAAGCTCTTTTTGAGATAGCTTGTCTATTCCCCAACTGCTGGCCCAGAACTTATTAAACGTAACGAGCAACAAAACGATCGTAAGCCGACGGTAATAATCGCGCGAGAATATCGAGAATTTTTATGTCACGACCGACCAGAATTCGTTTCTTACCCTTCACCATACCAGCCAGTATTGTATAAGCCGCTTCATCGGGACTCATTTGCTCCATTGCGGAGGCCAGCTTTTTCGCACTCTCCATCGCATCTGCAGAGTGGACGCCAGAGCTTTGAATGTTGGTGTTAACGCCGCCGGGATATACGCAACTCACGACGATCGGTGTGTCGCGCAACTCATTTCTAAGGGCTTCGGTAAGACCGCGCACTGCAAACTTGGCGGTATTGTAAGAGGTATACTTGGCGATCCCAATCAAGCCAGCGCCACTGGAAACATTGGCTAACCACGCTTTTGGCCGCTGTTTTAGATAGGGAAGGAATTCTTTACAGCCGTAGATCACCCCCCACACGTTGACGTCAAAAGACTTTTCGTAGTCTTCATAGCTGCCTAATTCCATGGAGTGTAAACGCACAATACCGGCATTATTGATGACGACATCCACCTGCTGGTGGTCATCGATAACCTGCTGCACAAATCGTTGATAGGCCGCGCGATCAGATACGTCTAGTAAATAGATACTGGCGCTCGCGGCAGAGGGCAAAAGGCTAACGGTATCTTCTAGACCCCGCTTATTCACATCTGCCAATACTAGAATCGCCCCACTGGCGGCTAGCTGTTTCGCCAACGCTTGACCGATACCTGATCCAGCTCCGGTGATGACTGCGACCTTACCTGAAAACTCGTTAAACACGTTCATTGTGTATCCTCTATTCTTTTCTATCCCGTTGAACTGCATGGAAAATAGACCTGCAATCCGATGCCTGCAGGAAGAACCTCTAACGGCCAGCTATCTCTTTTGACGCATCCAATGTTCATCAGAGCAAGCGGCAATACCAATACCGCCGAATAGGTTGTAGCCCCATTGTTGTATTCATTCAGCGGCCAATCCTACAAGATAGTTTTCTAGCGGCTGTCGATTGACCTATCCACAGACAACGCGGTTATTGCCCAAACCACCACAAACGCCACTGCTGTAGAACGCTCCTCTGGCAGACTTCGTGTTCAGTCATTCTCTCAATTCCACACAGTCCCCATATGCCCCTATAGAGAAGAATACGATAGACCCACAAGGACCAAACTAGCTAAAAGTTGGGGTTTTCGGCGCGCAGAAACCATCGACTACGAAATAGCGGTCATAAAAGCTTTGGGGGAGTGATTCTTCTTTTGCTCATCCGAATTGATGAGCAGCAGAATAGTGCCATCAGGCAGCAGTAAAGCCGCCATCAATCACCAGTTCAGAACCCGTTACATAGCGAGATTCATCCGAGGCTAAATAGACACAACCATGAGCAATGTCTTCAGGAACCCCTAATTCACCCATCGGTATACGACTAATTTTTAGGCGCTCGTATTCTGCCATCCACTCTTCACCGGCCTCCGCGAACGCCTGCTGTACCAGTGGCGTGAGGATGTAGCCTGGGTGAACGGAATTCACACGGATTTTATAGGCAGAGTCTGCACAATGCAGAGCTGCAGATTTCGACAGGGTGCGCACAGCGCCCTTAGAAGCGTTGTAAGCAATGGCTTTGGGATCCCCGATGATACCGTCGATCGAAGAGATATTGATGATACTGCCGCCGCCGCTCTCTTTCATAATTGAAATAGCTTTTTGTGTCCCTAGATAAACACCATGCACATTAACGGCATCCGTCTTCTGCCAATCAACCAACGACACATCTTCTATGGTTCCTGGGATAACAATACCGGCGTTGTTGACCAGCACATCCAATGTTCCATACTGGTACATCACCTGCTGAATGGTTGTTTCCCAGGCAATCTCATCGACAACATCTTGCTCCAAGCCTAGAGCGGATCCACCTTTGGCGTTAATCGCCTCCGCCACCGCGCAGGCCGCAGCTTGATTGAGATCGGTTACGACAATGGACGCTCCCTGATCCGCAAATGCATGGCTTATCGCTTCACCGATCCCCGACCCACCGCCTGTAACCAAGGCCACCTTTCCTTCTAAGCGCTGCCCCATATGCAAACCTCCANCAAAGATGCTATTTTCGNTNAGCTTATAGAAAATCATCNGTAGAACCCCCAGACAAAAGTTGGGGATAAAAGGCGGAAATATTGTGCTACAGTCAAGTGAACTCGAAATTGTCCGGTAGTGTGTATTTACTCAATGGNCATCAACAACGTTAAATTTCAACCGCCGAGCCAGTCCAGCCATAGCATTAGTCGCCAACCTCTATTACAACGCTTGGATCAGAAGCACTATCGTCTGGTGATCTGTCATGCGCCAGCTGGATTCGGTAAAACTACTTTCATGAGCGAGTATTTTTATCATCTCGAAAACAAAGGTGAGCACGCGGCCTGGTTCTCTTTAGANGATTCAGATAATGATTTAGCNCGTTTTATAAAAGGCGTAGAAAGTAGTTTAACGGAGCTGGGAGCCGCTCAATCTCAAGAAGTCGATAAACACAACGGCAGCCGAACTGATTTATGGGATTGGCTAATTACCACGTTATCTGACTCCNCCATGCCCAGATACTTATTTCTCGACAACTTTGAAAGTATCGATGACCCCAGTATCCTCGACACTTTNTCTTTGATTTTCCAACGTATTCCGAAAAGCCGACAGATTATCATTGGCAGTCGACGTAAAACCGAACTTCAGTACAGCAAGCTACGACTCGAAAACGATGTCTGCATACTAAGGGCCGATGACTTTCGATTCAGCAGTAATGAAAGCGCCCACTTCTTTGAAAAGCAACACCTTCTACAGAATACAGAAACGTCTAACGTCAACTTTGTGGAACAACTTAACGGCTGGCCAACAGCTCACACAATCAGTGCACTTCAGCTCAAACACGGTCGAGTTCAGAACGAAAATCCAACCAACATACTAACGCGAGATGATTTACTCACCGACTATGTCGGAGAGAACATTCTCAACAATCTGGAAACAGGAGAGGTGGACTTCCTGCTAAAGACTTGTCTTCTCGACTCACTGGATTCAGCTGTTTGTAATAGCTTAGCCGGCATTAACTGTGCAGACTCGATGCTTGAAAAACTCTACCAAGAAGATTTGTTTATTCACAAAATTCAAACAGATCCACCACAATACCGCTACCACAAACTCTTTTCTGAAATCCTTTACGAACACTATATAAAAGATCATCCAGAAGGATTAGACCAACTGCACAAGCATTATTACCACGTACTACTGGAACACCAGCGTCCCGAAGAAGCGATAAATCACGCCCTCAAGCTGAGCGACCCGTCCCTAGCAGCCAATCTGATTCGTGAGCAAGCCTTGCAAGCGATCTACAAATCTGAAATCAATCGGGTACTGAGTTGGGTTGAGGCGCTTCCCGATGCGGAGATAAAGAAGTCTCCCGACTTGTTGCTTGCTTATGCCTGGGCTGCCGCCTTTACTCATAATTTTACGGTGGCTAAAGAGTGTATAGAGTACTTTGAACAACATAAGAAAAACATAGATGCCAGTAACGAAGTCATTTACAAGCTACCGACCACTAAGATTTTCTATCTCGTTGCGAGCGACCAGATAGACGGCACTGAGCGCCTCATCCTTAAGTATCTAAGAGTCATACCCAGCGATGCTCACTTCGAACGCACCGCCATCAATAATCTTCTGTGTTATCTGTACGTGCTACAAAGTCGATTCGAATCGGCTCGAAAAATTATGCTAACGACTCAGTCGATTGGCTCTGAGCACACGCAACATTTCACCGTCACCTACAGCTACGCACTATTGGGAATGTCACAATTTCTCCAAGGGGACCTGGAAAATGCCAAAATCACTTTGGAAACAGGCCAGAAAATTGCGAAGCGGCTACCCAACGGAAGTAGTCTAGCGCGCTCAGCGACAGCCCCTATTCTAGCGGCCATTCTCTACGAACAAAACTCTTGTGATGCGGCGAAAGCGCTACTGGAAAAGCACCTGCCCTATATTCGCAATGCACAATTGGCGGACTGGATTATATGCTCATACGTCACGCTATCGAGGTGCTATTTTCAAGAAGAGAACTACTCAGTAGCGCAACGGCTCATCGATGATTTGGAACGACTTGGCTATAGCAATGACAACGACCGTATTGTCTATACGGCTCAAAAGGAGCTCGTATTCTTCCATCAGCGATTGAAACAACTAGAAAGAGCAGAACTTGTCGGTGAAGCTATCGATGTAATGGACTCTGGCTTTCGAGGCATTGAGAGAAGTCACTTCCCCAGCGACATGGAGGCCAACAGCATAACCGATATTCGGCAGGCGATCTTGACCCAACAATACGACGAAGCCGAGCAGCGAATTCTTATCGCTCGCCAAAAAACCCATAAACAAAGACAGCTACGCATATGGAAATTGGACATCATGGAAGCCCTACTAGCAGCGGCGCAGCAGAAACTAACCCGCTCGGCAACCTTGATCTTAGGGGTTCTAAACAACCCCGGCGCCAGTGATTTATGCAGAATATTTATCGATGAAGGTGAGACAATGAAAATCGCCCTTTCTCATACGTTGAGTTGTACGAAAGAAAAGGCACTGCTGGAAAAGATTAAATCTTTGTTGACACTGTTTCAGCATCACGCCCCCGCCGAGCCAAAAATCAAACGCTCCAAACTGATAGAGCCATTAACCAAGAGAGAACTGGAACTGTTGCAGCTGGTAGCGGCCGGTCTGGGGAATAAATCGATTGCGGATAAAACATTCGTCAGCGAGAGCACCGTTAAGTGGCATCTTGGCAATGTATTTTCAAAGCTGGGGGTAAAAAAACGAACCCAAGCGATTATGACTGGGCGTCAACTGGGCTTGATCGAATGAACCTGAGACATTAGCCGTCAATGGGCCTTTCTATGAATGAAGCCCTATTAGGACGCCGCTACACCTGAACTTGATTTCTCCCACTCTCCTTGGCCTTGTACAAAAGATCATCGGCTCGGGTCAGCACTTTATCAATAGATTCTTCAGTTTCTCTAGCCGCAACACCGAGAGAGATAGTAAAACCCTCAGGTAGGTATTCTTTGGTAGCCACCTGTTGCTCAACAGATACCCGCAATCGCTCAGCCAATTTAGTCATAGCCGCAAGACTTTCTCCACTGCACAAGATAATGAACTCCTCTCCGCCGAAGCGATACACCCACTCACTCTTTCGGGTTGTTTCTCTCATCAGCTTCGACAGTGCTTTTAGAACCTTGTCCCCAATGGAGTGGCCATAACGATCATTAATCGATTTAAACTTATCGATATCAATAGCAATTACGCCTAGATCAGAGATCTTGCCCCGATCATGAAGTTCAATGAGTGGATTGATATTTTCGGTAAAATGTCCGCGATTGAACAAACTTGTTAATGGATCAATATAGATAAGCGAGCGTACTTTGTAGTGGTAGTACAACAGCATGGTCAAAATTGAAAGGATAAGCATAGCCACGACTATGACTTGAACACCTTCGAAAAGCTCTTCTTCTATTCCTTCGGTTATTGCTTTCGCGTCGAATAGAATCAGCATCTTCCAGTTATTCGCTTGGATCTCGTAGATCTTTCCTAGGTATAGGGTTTCTTCGCCTGCGAATTGATGATATTCAATTCCGCCTACATCAAGTACTTCTAGAGATAAGGAAACTTCTGGCGCGTAATTTAGTTTAGTCGTTATAGAATCAATGTCAGTATCTAGCCCTTCAATGTTCTTGTATTCTAGCCTTACGGGCATAAACCGATCGCCACGAACCATCAGAGGGATATTGTTATTGTCAATAAAAATTATCTCCTCTCTCTGGATTTTGAATGCATTGATATTTATCGGTGATTCATATCGAATAATTATATGAAAGACTTCGCCACTCAAGGATTCTTGCTCAATCACCGCATAGACATTGAGTAAATTCGGAAAACGAGAAAATTGCATCTGCCAATAAAAGTAGTCATCACCAGAGGTTTCAATCCACTCGGCATAACGAGCCAACAAATACTGACGTTCGGTTTCGTCTTCATCGCCATCAAGTACGTGTAGAAAGTGATCCTTGTTACCGACATAGACAATCTTAACACCCAGAGATTTCAGATCTTTATCGTTTTTCTTTTTCACCCATTGCGAGAATTTTTGACCCACTCTAGAGGTTTCCTCTAATGGAGGAGCACCGCTAATCAGAACTTTAGATATCTGTTTAATACGTCTCATATCTAGAGTAAAACGATCTTCGATACGCCGCGCAGTAACGGCCTCCTCACTGAGTACTTCCTCAGCTTTATGAGCGCCTTCTTCGCTGAGCTCTACGATGAAATTCACACATATCGCTAAGAATATACTCAAAGCAATGGACAACCAAACTTTGAAAGCCAAAACCCTAGACACTGGCTTCATCGACTAGATCCTTAATATTTTATTAATACTGGTACGATACCGATATTTCAACTTCACTGGCATGATCCAGCCCTTGATCAGCTAGATCATCAGCAAAGAACAAGCGCCCCGCTGATACCTCAATTTCAATCTGCTCGCTGGCTTCCCACTCCGCAGCCACAGCAAAGGCGGCACCAACAAAGGCATCGTCTAAGTTGCCGACACGGCACCAAATCGACTGGGGCCGTAGAGGGTATCGTCTTCGCTATAGCGCCAGTAAAGACTAGATTCCAATTTAATCTCCCAACCTCCCGCTAGTTCATATTCTAGGTAGGGATGCAGCGTGATTAGATTACTGGCCGTAAAGGACGACAGCTCAGATAGCAGATCGCCTCGCATATACATTGAATCAAACGTCTTAATCTTTCCACTAGAGACTCCACCACTGGCGACATCAAGCGCTACCACCAGTGATGTATTCGCCCCCAATTCTTTTTCTAGATCACCACAAAAACGCCAAGCCAAAATATCTTGATCAGAGCTGTGACCCCACTGTAGATACCATTCATTTCTGAATGCCATTGATAACCAGTCGCGCTCAAAGATAGCGCTGATCATATTGCGGTAAGCGCTGTCTTCCCCAGCTAAAGGATCGTCACTTCGATAAAAGGTATAACCGAGTCTTAGATAACGATTAGTCCAAGCCAGAGCATAATAACGCTCATCGTGATTCACCTCGTCTTCCCAACTTCCCTGATTATTATCTATGGGTGAGCCCACTAGAAAGGAAAACTGATGACGGGCAGTCTTATACTGCCCCCAAAATGCCATATGATTTCTTCGAACATTGGTGCCATCACGAGCTCCAAACAATGTCTGCTCATCAATAACCACTTCTTGCTTGCCTACCCGAATGTCCCAGGTGGGGCTTTTGTATTGATAAAGCGCTTGATGCCACTCTAGGTTGTTTTCGTCGACTGGAGAGGTGCCCGCATTCGACTTTATTTCATCGGCGTAGTTAAGCTGAAAAAACAGACGAGAATGCTCAGATAGGTAGGCATCCACATGAAAGTTATAGCGCTGAAGGTACTTTTCCTCATAGGTGATATTGCCTTCAGGTTCGAACAAATCAGTGTTTTGATATTGGTACCTGATTCCGCCGCCAATCAAAATGGGCAAATCGGAAAACGGCTTCTTCCATGCGGGGAACTCGAAGCCATCCTCCAAATGTAACGCATAGTGCTCATCGATGCGCTCATGCTCCCAATACAGCTCATTGGCTGAGACCGTCGCGCTGGACACTACACACAGCACTCCGCTGCCGACCAGTCTTTTCCATGTCTTCATCGCAACCATTCTCGTCTCATTGAGCGCCTAATCAGCAGGCAAAGATCTTCCTAATGCCTATATTGTATAGGCTCTAATCAGCGCTCTGTCACTCTCAGAAATGCTGCTTCTGCCGTATTAAGATGGATAGCTTTTAATCATCAGCCGATAACACGATTGCCCGCTCTGATTCTCATATAACGTTATGAATTTCCAAAAGGTGACACAATGTTTGCGCCACTCCCCTCGAACTCCGCCTTTCTCGAAATTCTCGCTAACCTTTGCCGTCTTTAGGTGTTTGGAAATTTGTTGATTGCACCAAAACACCCCAAACCGACAAGTCAATCTCACCTGNAGAGCANCTCAAAACTCAGAGCTTAACGAAATAGTTAGTCCGAGTTTTTCACCAAAAGCTATCAGNAAACAGAAGCTAGGTGCTGTCTTACGCATCGCCAGCGAAGCGCTAAAGTCTACAGTGCATCGAAAACAATTGAGTCGCTCCCCCGATTGGGAAATATAGTAACAAGCTNTTTTATACTTTTTTGAAATATANNAAATACCCCTAAATTTCCATTTAAAATAACAAGCTAACTTTAGCTCTTTCTATTTCGATAGATTGCAAAACCTCACAACGNATTAAGCTATTCGATCAAACACGAATAGCTTCTTTAGACCTGCGACAGCCCACGGTTGATGCGACCTCCACGACAAATGCGCACTTTTTCAAAACCGCTCAGTGAAANCGAAGGTTGATTATTAGCGACGACATCAACCCTACTTATAGCGCACTATTGGCCAAATAAATTACTGACCCATAGCGGTCTGTGATTATTCTCGAGGTCGAGCCATGACTAACAGGTCATACTCGGTTTCGGTTTTATCAACTATGATAAAACTCGATAGATCAGAGGATTCTGCGGCGAAGACANNATCAACGCAGCAGACATTCTTAATTATAAAAATAAAACGTACTCTTGTTCCGTCAATAGAAGCGGGCGCCGACGGTAAGTAGCCCCCACTTTGTCCCACTGGATGAGAGTTCCAGAGGAGAAATCCAACATGCATCGCATTCCCTTTCGTACGAGAGTGCTTCCACTCGCTATCGCTGCGAGTATCTTTTCCACCCACCACGCGCTAGCGCAAGATGAGCTGGCAGAAATTGAAGAAGTCACCGTTACCGGTTCCTACATTAAAGGCGCAGTCACTGACGCGGCTTCTCCTGTAGCCGTTATTGATCGAGACAGCCTCATGCAACAAGGCGCACCGTCGACAGTCGACATTGTGCAAAGCATGACGTTTTCAAGCGGTACCGAAAACCAAACCAATCAATTCGCCTCGGGCAATACGGCCGGTACCGCTAACATCAACTTGCGCGGCTTAGGCTTNAGCCGAACNCTGGTACTGATGAACGGCCGCCGNATGGTGACTGCNGCNGCACAAGCCAACGATGGNTCGGCATTTGTCGATATCAATACCGTNCCGGCTTTGGCGATTAATCGTATTGAAGTGCTGAAAGATGGTGCCGGTGCAACTTACGGCTCGGACGCCGTTGCCGGTGTTGCCAACTTTACCACTCGCCACGATTTTGAAGGCTTTGANATTTCTGGTTCATTCCAAGACATCGACGACAGCGATGGCGATTATGACTTTGGCGCCATCTGGGGTTTAGCGGGTGAGAATTGGAACTGGGTGACCTCGGTGGGTTATCGCGAACGCTCTGAGTTACAACATGCGGATCGTTTGGATGATGTGCGTCCTCGGGTGGATACTTTGCCGTCGGGTCTCACTGCGACTATTGGCGCCCCCGAAGGTCTTGTTTTATTCGGTCAATCAACCACCGGTAATCCTGCCGCATTTATCCCTGTTCCGCTTGCCAATATGTTGCCCGGTGGAGGTGTCAGTGCCGCCGATGCCGACGCATTGCGAGCCGCTGGACTACCGGGAGGCTTACGCGCGGGTTTTGTTCGAGATCCCGAATGTGAAGCTGCGGGGGGTGTCCTTTCGTCCTCTAACCGTTGCGGATATGACTTCATTAACTTCAGCAACAGCATTGAACAAGAAGAGCACATGCAATTGTTCAGTGAATTCCGCTACGACCTGAACGAAAACACACGCTTGTTTGGTGAAGTGCTATTCGCCAACTCAGACGTACCCGAGTGGAAAACCTCGCCTTCTTACCCTCCACTCCTTGAAGCAGACCCTAATCGCTATCTACCTGCCGATCACCCAGCGCTACTGGATTTCGTAGCGAATTACCCAGGTATAACAACCGGCGGCATTCCCGCTAATGGAGCTTTCGCACAGCCTGCAGACTTCAGTGGCGGAGCCATTTTTGTCGGCCGACCAATCGCAGTAACCGGGCCGGCAGAAGAAGGTTCTCGTGAACACACTACTTATCGGTTCCTTGGCGGTATCGAGGGCGAATTCGATAACGGTGCCAGCTACACAGCTTCATTGCTATGGGCAGAAAATACCTTCGAAGGTGAAACCATTGATACCCTCACCGAGAACTATACACAGGCCTTGCAAGGCTTTGGTGGGCCAGATTGTGACGGCGTTACCGCCGGTGCTAACGGCTGCCAATACTACAACCCATTCAGCTCGGCGATTCCTGGCACGCAGTTCTATGATCCCAGCTTAGCCAATTCCGCCGAACTTTTGGATTGGATGAAAGCACCATTGAAACTCGAAACCACCAGTACCTTAACGGTGTTCGAAGCGGTTATGAGCGATGACTGGATCGAAATGGAGGGTGGCAACATCAGCTACGCCTTGGGTGTTCAGTATCGCGATGAAGAAGTTGAAAACGACTTCAATGATATTGCCGATATTGATAAAACACCTGGCGGCACCGATGCTTTGGGCAATCCAACGGGCGCCTTCACCTTCTTGCGTGGCGGCAACGACGGCACGGTGGATCAAGACGTTTACGCCATCTTTGGTGAAATGCAAATCCCTGTTACCTCGAATCTCGATATCCAATTAGCTTTACGCTATGAAGATTACGGCGGTGACATTGGCGACACCATCGATCCTAAAGTTGCGGTGCGCTGGGACATCAACGACATGTTCACCTTGCGCGGTTCAGCCAGTACCACTTTCCGTGCACCTTCACTAAACCAAACCACCGGCCAAAGCACGGCACTGGAATTTATCGGTAAAGAGCTGCTGTTTAAAGCGGTGGATCGTTTGGGTAATGAAGATCTCGATGCGGAAACCGCCACCACCTATAACCTAGGTGTGATCATGCGTCCGTTTGAGAACGCCGAGGTGACTCTCGATTACTGGAACTTTGATTTCTCCGATCCCATCGAGCGTGAAAGCCCTAACGCACTGGTCAGTGACGTTGCGGCACAAAACGGCGGTGACATCTGCGGAGTGGATGACAGAATCACCTGTGACGCCGGCGGCGTGACCATCGCTCGTATTACCACCGAGTATGTCAACGGTCCAGACATTACCACCAACGGTTTGGACTTGAACGCCATGTACGGCTTTGAGGGCTTGGGCGGCTACTTCGACCTGAACCTACAAGCCACCTATGTGTTCGAATACGACGTGGATGAGTTCCAAGGTAACGATTCGTTTGATGCCGTGGGCTCTCTCAACGCAGCCACTTTTGTACGTCCGATGCAGGAGCTGAAAGCTAACTTCTCCATCAACTACAATCGCGACATGCACAACTTGCGTTTGGTCACGTCTTACATTGATGACTACACTGATAACGCCACTGACGTTCTCAACGGTACATCATTCGCAGACACCATCTACGATCGTAAAATTGCGTCTCACACCACCTACGATTTGTTCTATACCCTTTCGCTTAACGAGGGCAACACCACACTGTCAGCATCGGCTATTAACCTAGCAGACAATGAGGCTCCTTATGTGCGTGCGGACTTGCGTTACGACGCTCGCACTCACAATGCCTTTGGCCGTATGTTTAAAGTGGGTTTCACCCACAAGTTTTAATTCGTAGCACTTGAACCACTCTCTATGGTTTTGCCGCCCTCTCACGATGGCGGCTTTTTTATGCCTTTCTTTTGCTCATCCTCCAACTTAACTCGCCCAGAAACTTCAGGCCTTCACTCTCTGGATTTCAATAACAACACAGCTGCAAAGATGATTTGATAGGAAATATATCCGCCAGATTTTAAGAATCACTCGAAACGAGTACACACCTCGTCAAAAGGCTTGCGATCAATCGCTGGGACTTGAGCGCCGTCTTCTGGATAGCCTGCCACGACTAATAAGTAAGGCTTTTCGTTGCTGGGGCGTTGCAAAATTTCACTGAGAAATCCCATCGGGCTTGGCGTATGGGTCAAGGTTGCCAGCCCCGCATTGTGCAGTGCTGCCAGCAGCATTCCTGAAGCAATACCCACAGATTCTGGCATGTAATAATTTTTGTGTTTATTGCCCTCCTCATCGAAAGAGTTTCTCTGCAAAAACACCGCAATCAAATAGGGCGCTGTTTCCAAAAAGGGTTTGTTAGCATCTGTGCCAAACTTTTTTAGATCATCCAACCAACTCTCGGAAGCACGACCGCCGTAGAACGCTCGCTCTTCTTCTTCGGCCGCTTCGCGAATTGCACGCTTAATCTCTGCGTTGGAGATCACGACAAAGTGCCACGGCTGTTTATTGGCTCCACTAGGCGCAGAGCACGCAGTTTTAATCGCGTGATGAATAATTTCCACATCCACCGGCCGATCAGAAAAATCTCGCACCGTGCGGCGGCGCCACATTAACTCAGAGAAATCTTGTGCTTTGTGTAGCATCTCTGCCGGTGGGTACTCGACAAAATCCAGAGGTCTTGTTACGCAATCATCAGTCGCCATGCCGCTATCCTGCCTATGTCTTTCAATAAAAATCGTCACCGATGATAAAGCAACCGAGATACGACCACCACCACTGCCTGCGACTCGGACACCGCTAGAAAAAATAGTTATCACCCGCACTACAACTTTTAATTAATCAGCTGTTGAATATCCCTCTTACATAGTTAAAACTGCCCTCTACAGGCAATATGTCTTTGTTCTTCCTCACCGGAGCACAAAGGCATATTTCTTGACTTAAGGTAATCCCATGAAAATTGTCATTGTAGGAGGAGGTGCTGGTGGCTTAGAGCTGGCAACTAAATTAGGAAACACGCTGGGACGAAAAAGCAAAGCCGATGTGCTGTTGCTGGATCGTAACCACAGCCATATTTGGAAGCCGCTGTTGCACGAAGTTGCATCGGGCTCGCTCAACGCAGACGTCGATGCCGTCAGCTATCGCGCGCACGCCCATAAGAACCACTTTCGCTTTAAATTGGGCACTTTGTGCGGGCTAGATCGCGCGCAGAAAACCCTTCAGCTAGAAGCGCTTCACGACGAAGAAGGCGAAGAAATTTTGCCGGCTCGTGAAGAGAGTTACGATCTATTGGTGATGGCCATTGGCAGCGTGTCGAACGACTTCGGGGTTGCAGGAATTGCCGATCATTGCATCTTTCTCGACAGCCCGGATCAGGCACGTCATTTCCATCGGCATTTGGTGAATCGCTTTATTCGACTCAATCGTGATCTGCGCGAAGGTGATCATGAGCGTCGACTCAAAGTCGCCATTGTCGGCGCTGGCGCCACGGGTGTTGAGCTGTCAGCCGAGCTGTTCAAAGCGCGAGAGTGGTTTGCCACTTACGGTCTCAACAACATTCGTTCCGAACACTTGCAAGTGAGCTTAATCGAAGCGGGCCCTCGAATATTGCCCGCGTTGGCAGAACGAATATCCGACGCCGCCCGCGATGAGCTGAGCAAACTCGGCGTCAATGTTCGCACAGAAACCATTGTACAGAGAGCCGAGCATCAACAACTGGTCACCAAAGATGGCGAAAATATTGATGCCGACTTGATGGTTTGGGCGGCTGGCGTCAAGGCCCCAGAGTTTCTTACCCAGCTCGATGGCCTTGAAACCAATCGCGCCAACCAACTACTGGTTTCACCAACCCTGCAGGTAAAGGATACGGAGGATATTTTTGCATTGGGGGATTGTGCCGGTTGCCCCATGAAAGGCCCGAATGGTGAAGATCGCTGGGTGCCGCCACGAGCACAGTCGGCCCATCAAATGGCCAGTTTAGTGGGCGACAACATACTTCGGCTGCTGGATGACAAGCCGCTGCAGCCATTCGTCTATAAAGATCGCGGTTCGTTGATCTCCCTCAGCCACTATACGGCGGTAGGGAAACTGATGGGCGGGCTCGCCCGCGGCAGCCTCAATGTCGAAGGACGCATTGCCAGAATGGCCTATGTTTCGCTGTATCGCATGCATCAACTGGCACTGCACGGCTGGACCCGCACGGTATTGATGACCCTAACGGACAAAATCAACCTTATTATCCGACCTCGACTCAAACTGCACTAAACTGAAGACGGCCCGCAAGGGCCGTATCGCCTGCCACCTATTTCCCCTCCTTTAACAACAATCTCAGCAGCCCTCATTGACATCCATCAATTAACATTTATAATTTTCAGAAATTTCTGAAAGCTTATAATATGGAATTATCAGCCAAGAGCCAAGCCTTTGTATTTCATTTCGGAGAAATGGGCAGTCGTTGGGGCTTCAACCGCACAGTTGGGCAGATGTTTGCACTGCTCACCATCACGCCCACTCCCCTCAACGCCGACCAACTCGCTGAAGCGCTGAAAATCAGTCGCGGCAATGTCAGCATGGGGCTCAAAGAGTTGCAGTCTTGGCGCTTAGTCCAGCGTCAACATTTGCCGGGTGATCGCAAGGAATATTTCTCGCCCGCCGGCTCAATTTGGGAGCTAGCTCGAATCGTCTTTGAAGAAAGACGCAAGCGCGAACTCACTCCAACGTTGTCTCTACTGCGCTCGCAACTGCTGGATGCCCCCCAGGATTCTCAAGAACGACACGCTCAAGAAAAGATGGGTGAAATCTATGAATTACTTGAGCGCATGGATGGGTTTGCCAATCAACTCAACGAGCTATCTCCAGAACAATTGACGACTTTGCTGAGCTTGGGCTCTGGCGTGTCCAAACTACTCGAACTTAAGAACTCAATGTTAGGTAAGAACAAAGCCCAAGATTCGACAGCGCCCGAATCCTAAGCGTCTTCTCAGTATTGCAGAGTCATCTGACCCAAGAGGTATCTATGCTCGACACACTCCTGCTCTCTCGATTGCAATTCGCCACCAACATTAGCTTTCACATTTTATTTCCCACCATCACTATTGCCCTGTGCTGGTTTTTGGTTTTTTTCAAAGTGCGTTTTGATCAGACACAGAACCCTATCTGGATGCGTGCCTATCGGTTTTGGGTCAAAGCTTTCGCTCTAACCTTTGCACTAGGGGTCGTGAGCGGCATTACCATGTCCTTCCAGTTTGGTACCAATTGGCCCGGCTATATGGAAACCGTGGGTAACATTGCCGGCCCCCTTTTGGGCTATGAAGTCTTGACAGCATTTTTCTTGGAAGCCACCTTTTTGGGTATCATGCTGTTTGGTTTGAACCGTGTACCGAGCCGGGTACACACGTTTGCCGCATTCATGGTGGCCATAGGCACAAGTTTGTCGGCTTTTTGGATTCTTGCCCTCGACTCTTGGATGCAAACCCCAACAGGCTTTGAAATGCGTGACGGAGTTGCTTATCCCACCGATTGGCTGGCGATTATCTTTAACCCGTCATTTCCCTATCGACTCGTGCACATGCNCATCGCCTCGGGATTAACTGCATCATTTTTCGTTGCTGGAATTTCCGCCTACCGAATCGTAAAAGGTGATGACAAAAAAGCACCAAAGCTGGCGCTAAAGACAGGCTTGGTTATTGCTGCCGTGTTGGCTCCACTTCAAGCCCTAGTCGGAGATTTTCACGGTCTCAACACGCTGCACTATCAACCACAAAAAATCGCTGCAATGGAGGGGGTTTGGGACACCCAAAAAGGTGCGCCGCTGTTGCTTTTCGCGATACCGGATGAACAACAACGAACCAATCATTTTGCGATCGGCATCCCCAAACTGGCCAGCTTTATTCTGACTCATGATAGCGATGGTGAAGTACAAGGGCTCAATGACTTCGTCGACAATCATCCACCAGTGGCTCCCGTGTTTTACGCTTTTCGAATAATGGTTGCAGTGGGCATGATTATGATTGCGGTTTCTTGGTTCAGCTGCTGGCAACTGTTTATTCGGAAAAGAGCGCTGAGCCACACCAATCTGAAAATAGTCGTTGCGATGATGTTCTCTGGCTGGGTAGCTACGCTAGCCGGATGGTATGTCACAGAAATAGGTCGACAACCCTGGTTAGTCACCGGTGTTCTAACCACAGAGGACGCGGTGACTCCGATCGCCCCTNACAACGTGGGCATCTCTCTTTTTCTGTACTGCAGTGTGTATCTGTTTTTGTTACTTGCCTACATTCATACTTTACTACTGATGGCTCGCAAGGCAGTTTCGGTAGAAGAGTTTGAAACTCAATCTCCGCAGATCGTAGAACCCTTCCAATCAGAAACCGTCGGAGGTCAAGCCTAATGAACGCCGAGACTTTACCCACAATTTTTGTTGCGCTGATGGCATTGGCCATAGTCGTATACGCCATCCTCGACGGCTACGATCTCGGTGTTGGCATCCTCTTGCCGATGACTCCAGAACAGGAGCCTCAGCGGGACATATTGATTGCCTCCATTGGCCCTTTCTGGGATGCCAATGAAACTTGGTTAGTTCTAGCCGTGGGGCTAATGCTCATTGCGTTTCCCGCGGCGCATAGCCTCATCTTGATGAATCTGTACCTGCCCGTCGTCATTATGCTGATCGGCCTCATCATGCGGGGGGTAGCGTTTGATTTTAGAGCCAAAGCCGCCATTGCCCACAAGCTGGCTTGGGATCGCTTGTTCAAACTAGGCTCACTGATCACGACCCTGACGCAAGGATACATGCTGGGTGCCTATGTTACAGGCTTTCAAACCACCACCTTGTCGTTACTATTTTGTCTACTGTCGGCCGTGGGTGTTTCAGCGGCCTATTGCTACATTGGTGGAGCGTGGCTGGTACTCAAAACTGAGGGAGAACTGCAACAAAGAGCCATTGCTTGGACACGCACGAGTGGTCGCTTTACTGCTCTCGGGCTGATTGCAGTGTCATTGGTCAATCTATGGCTCAACCCCAATGTCTACGATCGCTGGCTGCAACCACCACTGTTAATGTTTGTGCTGCTCATTCCCGCCACCTGCATTTTGGCCTTTGTCACCAATGAGGTGTTGCTCAATCGCCTTCCCAAGCCTAAAGACCGCCATTGCGGGCTGCCATTTCTGCTGGTGGCGCTGATCTTTGTGCTGAGCTTTAGCGGGCTGGCGTTTAGCTTTTACCCCTATATCGTGCCAGGAGAACTTACCATCTGGGAGGCGGCAAGCGCTCCGGAATCTCTGAGCTTTATTTTAATCGGTGCTGTTGTCGTGATTCCCGTCATATTGCTCTACACCATCTATTCCTATCGGGTCTTTCATGGAAAGGCGACACAATTGCGCTACTACTGATTTTGACCAGTCAGCGGCAGCAGTGCTCTATTGACTCGAGCACTACTGCCGCCTTGGCAAAATGGCCATAACGCAGGCCACCTGAGGAAAAACACCGATATTAGACAAGCCAACCCGACAAATTTGACGCTTCGGCAGAAACTTCCCCCTTAACAGTTGACAATCACCTCGCAAACGGGACACTTAGCAGCTTTGCCCCTAAGCCCTCTGTAGAAGAAGTTGCCCACATGGAAATGACTAAGACCCTCGGTGAATTCATCGTCGAACGCCAAGCCGAATACCCTAACGCCAGCGGAGCCCTTACCTCGATATTCTCATCGATACGCCTGGCCTCTAAAGTGGTGCACAGGGAGATCAATAAGGCCGGTCTCGGAGACATTAATGGAGCCGCTGGCGAAGAGAACGTGCAGGGCGAAGAGCAACAGAAGCTCGACATCTACGCCAATGAGAAATTCAAGTCAGCGCTAGCTGCCCGAGGTGTCGTTTGCGGTATTGCCTCGGAAGAGGAAGACAAGTACGTCAACTTCGAGGGCAACAGCCAAGATGGGGAATACGTGGTATTGATGGACCCACTCGATGGCTCCTCGAATATCGACGTCAATGTCTCCGTCGGCACTATATTCTCCATCTATAAGCGCGTTTCCGAAGTGGGGCAACCGGTTACTTCAGAAGACTTCCTGCAGCCGGGCGACAAACAAGTGGCCGCCGGCTATGTCATCTACGGCTCTTCCACCATGCTGGTGTACACCACGGGTAATGGCGTCAACGGGTTTACCTTCGATCCGAGCTTAGGTGTGTTTTGCCTATCCCACCCAGACATGAAAACACCGGAAGACGGCAAAATTTATTCAGTGAATGAAGGCAACTACATTCACTTTCCCGAAGGGGTTAAGAAGTACATTAAGTACTGCCAACAGGAAGACGCTGCCACCAATCGCCCCTACACCTCGCGCTACATCGGCTCGCTGGTGTCTGACTTCCATCGCAACCTGATCAAAGGCGGTATCTATTTTTATCCGCCATCAAGCAGCCATCCAAGTGGTAAACTGCGTCTACTCTACGAGTGCAACCCCATCGCCTTTCTCGCCGAGCAAGCTGGCGGCAGCGCAATTGCCGCTCCAGATCAGCGAATCATGGAACTCAAGCCCACTGAGCTGCATCAGCGGACACCATTCTTTGTAGGCTCAAATAACATGATCGCTAAGGTTGAAGAGTTCATGCGCGAGAACTAGTTTCGCGCTCGATGATCTCGCTACAGCGGGATCATCACTCCCTCCGACATTGTTTAGAGTTTTCTTATATCTTTCGCAACTAAGCCCCCAACCTGTCTATACTTGAGCAGAACCCCGCGATTCATCCTCCTCAGCCCCATTCATGCCGACTCCAATCCCTTCGATTCCCCAGCGACGATCCTGCAACTGGTACTAGACAGCATTCCGTCTCGGGTTTTCTGGAAGGATGACAACCTGGTTTTTCGCGATGCCAATCGATGTTTTCAGCAAGACGCGGGCCTGAGTGAGCTCGAAGACCTCATCGGTAAAACTGACTTTGATATAGCTGGAGCCAGCAAGCCAATGCCTTTCGAACAGATGATCGAGAGGTCATCAACAACGGACAACCCAATCTCAATATTGAAGAGCGACAAACCCAACCCAATGGCGAGGAGCACTGGCTTGAAACCAACAAGATGATGCTATTTGATCAGCAGGGAAAAGTAATCGGTGTACTTGAAACCTATACCGACATCACTGAACGCAAGGCGTACGAACAAAAAAATCGAGAATCAAGCCAATTACGATCAATTGACAGGATTGGGTAATCGCTGTGCGCCACCCTCAATCAGTTTATACAACAGCAGAGAAGTCATTGCGCCGCACTCTTGATTATCGATCTCGCCCCCTGAAAGTAAGCGCCTCCATCCAAAAGAACTGGCGATTCATAAAACAGCACCGACTCAAAGCGGCGGGACTTTCCATTGCCATTGATGATTTTGATACTGACTACTCTTCACTCGCCGACCTAACGCGCTGGCCGATCGACAAACCAAAAATTGATCAGAGTTTCGTACGCAGGCTAAGCGCCGATCGACAACACGCTTGCATCGTCGAAACCATCATCAACAAGGCACAAAATCTAAATATGGAAGTGATTGCTGAAGGGGTAGAAACAGAGCGAGAAAAAAACTTTCTAGCGAAACATAACTGCAACCAATACCAAGGGTATCTGTTCAATATCGCCATGCCAGAAAGTGAATTTACCGCTCTGCGGTGGATTTTCAAGTTCAGGCCCACAACGAGGAGCTGAACTCAAATGCTATCGAGAACCATTCACCGACTCTTTTCTGCTCTAGATCCCTCGAATAGCGCCAAAAACTTGATCTGAATACCAAGTTTGAGACCAATCGACACCAGTCAGGTCAACTCGGTTATACTGTGCACCTACTTTTAGGAACTGGTATGGCATATTTTTCTCGACTAACCGCCCCCTTGCTACTGAAAGCCTCTAAGACGGCCATAGTCGTGGGCAGTACACGGTTGTTGATCAATCAGTTTGATGCCTTGTTTTATGATGCACCCTTTCGCTTTGTCCCAGCATTACTCACTTATTGTGTTCCATTTGTTGTCTTTCTCTATGGCAATCTCAGCAAAGATCGCTAGTCGCTCTTCGCTTGCAGCTTGCCTGCTGCTGGTGTTGGTTGGAATAGAAGATTCGACGGCCGAATCTGAGACGCCGGTGGTTACCCTAAAGACACTGCGCCAAACACACTCCGGTTGGAAAAATCTGCTCTACGTGGAAAACAATCAACTCAGCGGCCACTTTCGCGACATTATCGATTGCAGTTTCGAATCCATCCCCTATGAAGTAAATTACGGCTTTGGCCCTTTTTCTCGCATACAGCGACAAGTTGAAAACGCTCAGGCCGACGGCTACTTCCCTGCAAATTTAAGCCTACAGCGTCGACAATATTCAGTGGCCTCAAACTCATTGCTAACAGATCACAAACTGCTGGTGTTAGCCAAATCACACACCTTGTCTCGAAACTCTCGTATTGCAGCCATGCGCGGCGCCTCTGAAGAATTGGCATTGGCCAGAAGTCGAAGTGATAGGGTATTTTTGGTGAATAGCTATCGACAACTCATCGATATGTTATTGGCACGACGTATAGACGGTTTCGTCGGCTCTGAGTTATTTTTGTTCGCGACTAAAGGCCAATCTGAATTAGTCCAAACCACTCTAAAACTCCCGATAAAACAATCCGATATGCACGCCTTCTTTGGCAAACATTTTGTGCTTCAGCACCCCGAGTTCCTTTCGCGGTTTAACGATAGCTTATCGCGATGTCGACAACGAATCCCCTATCAACTCAGTCCGCCACAGCCTCTATCAGAGAGCGATTCCAGTGGCGAATCAACAGAAAACTGAGCCACGCCACCGCAATCAGTAGACCACCAATCTCTCTCGCTTCTTCGACAGCGTTGCTGTTCATAGCTAAGGATGTCAAAACCTCATTCATCGCCACGTCTTCTACGACAAGATTGAGTACCAGCTTGATTGCCCAGAGGGATCCGAATGCCATCGTCAATATCGACAGATAGATCGGCAGACGACGAAACGCGCACACGCAACAGATCAACGCCGATAGATAATAGACGATCCATAAGGTCGGATCGGGATCATTCCACTGCACCAATGCCGACAAGAGAAAGGCGCCTGAGAAAACGCTGTTGAAAACAATAAAAACGTTACTTGCGCTGCTCATGAGATTCCAATCGACGCCATGGCAATGACAAATCAGATAGTCCCTGCTTCAAGAACTCAAACGCCAGCTTGGCATTTAACATGGGTCCCTTAATACCGAACTCGATACGTGGCGTGCCATCAATGATGGGCAAACTGAAAGCTTTGACATCGCTATATTTCGCCATCACCGCTTCCATCAACGGAATAATCGTCGATTCATTGGCACCCTCAAGAATCACTGCGTACTCTCGATAGGAATCATCGCCCAGATCGCTGTAATAAGTATCCATTACCCATTCCAACATGGGCCACGCCATTTGTGGAAAGCCGGGAACAAAATGATGATCCGCCACACTGAAACCCGGAATACGGTTTACGGGGTTCGGAATCAAACGCGCATCCTTGGGAAATTCCACCAATCGATAACTTTCCGCAGTGAGATCCCTTCCCCGCTCACGAGCGAGTTCTTCCAGCAGTGGCGCACCTTGTGGATGACGTTCGGTAACCGTCTCGGTGGCTGCAGCAACCGCTTCACGAGTGAGATCATCAGGTGTTGCACCAATACCACCGGTACTCAATACAATATCGCCCTTAGCGAAGCTTTCACGATAACAATTGATCAAATCCTCTCGATCATCGCCCATAATTCTCGCCCACGCCAAACACAAGCCTCGTTGATTAAGCATGTCGACAATATAGGGAAGATGCTTATCGGCTCGACGGCCGGAGAGAATTTCATCACCTACAATAATCAACCCTACGTTCATTTGATGTTCCTATCTTGTTGACCCCAATGGCATGACGCTCACTATACACGAGTCATAACAGAGCACTGATTACCAACGCCCCAAACCGCTCGACCTAAGCAGCTATCCTTAGAAAGCTACCCGCTGTTTTCGCCAACACACCAAAAAAATGGTGCTGGCACTCTAGAAAGCTTGAGCCCCAACACGAGTTTCTATAGCCTGATTATCACTAAGGGAGAACACCTATGGCAAGCAACGACATTTACACACCACCTAAAGTTTGGCAATGGGACTCGGAAAGCGGCGGCCGCTTTGCGAACATCAATCGCCCCATCGCCGGCGCCACCCATGAACAAGAACTACCCATTGGCAAACATCCACTGCAGCTCTATTCGCTAGGAACCCCCAATGGTGTCAAGGTAACCGTCTTACTGGAAGAACTATTGGCGATTGGTAAAACCGATGCAGAGTACGACGCTTGGATCACTAACATCAGTGAAGGCGCTCAATTTGGCAGTGGCTTTGTTGAAGCAAACCCGAATTCAAAAATCCCCGTACTGATGGATCGCAGTGGCGACACCCCCATTCGCGTCTTTGAATCCGGCGCTATCCTCATGTATCTGGCAGAAAAGTTTGAGGCATTCATACCCACTGAGCCCGCTGCGCGAGCGGAGTGTTTATCTTGGTTGTTTTGGAACATAGGCAGCGTTCCCTTCCTCGGTGGCGGTTTCGGACACTTTTATGCTTATGCTCCAGAAAAATACGAATACCCCATCAATCGCTACGCCATGGAAGTCAAACGCCAACTGGATGTTCTCGACAAGAACCTAGCCTCACGCCGCTACCTCTGTGGCGATGACTACAATATTTCGGATATGGCCAACCATGCGTGGTATGGGAGCTTGGTGCTAGGAAGTCTTTACGAAGCGCAAGAGTTTCTCGATGTGACGTCCTACAAGAACGTGTGCCGTTGGGCCGAGGAGATCCAAGCACGACCAGCCGTACAGCGGGGCTTGCGCGTTAATCGTGCTTGGGGTCCGGAAGAAAAACAGTTGATCGAGCGTCACGACGCCAGTGACTTCGATACTTAGGTCAAAGAAGCGTTACCCGTGTTAACGGTTAAGACCCTATAGCAGGCTATTGAAGCTCTATCTGCGCGGCTTTACTGCGTGTGAATAGAGCTTCATCTACCTGCTGGCCACGACTCTAGTGTTGCCTCATGCGGCTTCAAGCTGCCTAATAAAAGCTCGGTAATGTTGCGCGACATCCTCCGGCGCCTCGACTTGAGGATAATGACCAATAGCTTCCAACTCAGCCAAGTAATCTAACTGACACTCTAGCGCTTGGTAGCGTGAAACCATATGCGAGCCAGACACCGGATCCACCGAGCCGTTGATCAATGCTAGTGGGCAGATAGGTTGTTGTAGTGCTTCTAACCAGCGCTGACGATGTTGCTTGCGGTCACGCATGTAGGTAATCAAGTTATGGAAGATGTGTTTACCATTGTTGGTATTAATGATCGCCCAATAATCCGACAGCTCTTGATCTGACGGTTTGGTGTGTTCTCCAAATACCGACGAGAAGTTTTTCTTAAACTGTTTGAAGCCCGCCAGCTTATTCACCCACGAACCAATGGGTGACAGCAGCAGTTTTTGCGTGAGCAAGGCGCGATGGGTTTCCGGAAATAGACCACCGTTTAAAAAACAACACGACAACCAGTGTCCAGCCCCCACACCTTGGTTTTGCCGAGCCAGTAATTCCTGCGCAACCGTGTCGCCATAGTCATGGGCTAACACGTGAAGTTTCTCGAGTTGTTTATGGCGAATCAAAGCTTCAAACAAGTCCGCTTGACCATGAATGGTGTAATTGCGTTGATCCGGCTTGTCGGAAAAACCAAAGCCCAACATATCCATACTGACCAGGCGAAACTTCTCTCGCAGTGCTGGCCACAGTGGCGCCCAGTCCCAACTGGAGGTAGGAAAACCGTGAATCAGCAAGAGTACCGGCTGCTGTGGTTGCCCTTCGTCAATGACGAAAATTTGATGGCCATTGAGGCTGAGCATTTCTCCTTTCTGTCGCCATTGTTGTGGGCTAGGGATTGATTCTCCTGCCACCCCGATCGCTGATGCTGCCTTTTCCATGTCGCTACTCCCCATACGATGTGTGAATGATACTGACGCCCCTAGCTTGTCACTAGCCAACGGTCTGCATCATCACTTCTTTCTCTATTATTTTGTCTTACTATCATGACCGAACATAGAACTTGACGTCAAGTTCAAGTTTGTACAATACTTACGCAACACCTACCTACGCAGATGAGCATCATGGTTGTATCACTAGAATCGGGTAAACCCATTCCCACCCAAGCCCGCGCACGCCTAAAGCGCGATGCCCTCATTGAGGCGGCCATCGTGGATTTCCAGACGTTGGGCTACGACCACACCACCGCGAAAAGCGTGGCCAAACGCGCCGAAGTTGCCACAGGGACTTTCTATCAATACTTCCACAACAAAGACGACATGCTGCGCACCATAGCACAACAGCGCTTCGCTTTTCTGTTTGATCATGTGGAAGCTCCCAGCGCCGGTGAAGATGAATCGGTTACCACCAGATTCCAACGCATTCTCACGCTGATCTACGACTTTCACCAACAGGATAGAGAACTGCACCAAGTACTGGAGCAGCGCCGCCATCTCGACCCACAACTAGAGAGCATTCTTGGGGAGGGAGAGGCCGTACTCGAAGCTCGAGTGCTGCGCTTCGTCAGCAGCTTCAATCTCGACAACCCAACCGCGGTGGCCTTCAATTTGTTTGCCATGGCCGAAGGCCTAGTCCATCGCCACGTGTTTTCCGCTGCGACAGAAAACACACCCAAGCGCCAAGACGTCATAGAACTGGGTGCAGAAATGCTCGCCAGCTACCTCAACCACTACAGGACATAATGATAATGAATGCCCAAGAGCCAACGCCTGACAACCGCATCGATACGCTGATCAAGAACGCCAAGATCTTCAATAACGGTGAATCTCCGATTACTGAAGACATCGCCATTGCCGACGGGCGCATAGTGGCGAGAGGTCAGAACCTAAGTGTCAGCGAACACACTGAAGTGGTTGATGCTGAGGGGCTGTGGGCCATGCCCGGGCTATTTGATATCCACACCCACTACGACCTAGAACTGGAAGTTGCGCCGGGATTATCCGAATCGACTCGCCATGGCACCACCAGTGTGGTTATTGCTAACTGCAGTTTAGGCCTCGCTTTCGGCGCGCAACGAAAAGGCGATAGCGACCCCATCGTCGATTGCTACGCTCGGGTGGAGAACATCCCTAAGAGCGTACTGCGCAGCTGCGCCGATAAGGTCGATTGGAATACCCCAGAAGAATACCTAGAGCATTTGGACTCACTCAATTTGGGACCCAATGTCATCACCCTGTTGCCCCACTCGATGCTGCGAATCGACGCTATGGGGTTTGATGCCAGCATTAATCGTGATCCCAGCGGTGCCGAGTTAGAAACTATGCGCAAGACCTTGCGCGACGCCTTGCGTGCAGGTTATGCAGGCTTCTCAACCGATGCTCTGCCTTTTCACTATTTGGCCAATCAACCCAATTGCCACAAAACCATTCCCACACAATTTGCCAAGTACGCCGAGCTCAAAGCACTGACACAGGTCGTGCGGGAAGAAGAAAAACTGTGGCAAGCAACGCCACCAAAAGACAGCGCTATTGGCACCCTAAAGACCTTCTTACTCACCAGTGGACGCCTGCATGGCAAACCTCTCACCACCACCGTAGTGGCAGCATTGGACGTGGCCAACAACAAAAAGATTTCGCGACTGGCGAGAACCTTATCGAAAATGCTCAATCACCCTTGGGTCAACGGTGACTTCCATATGCAAGCTCTCGGCGCCCCTTTTAAGACCTGGTCCGACGGCGCCATTACGCCACTGTCGGAGGAGATTCCAGAGCTGCGCCAACTCAACGAAACAGATCTGGAGGACCGCCCGGCACGACAAGCTATCTTGCACGACCCCGACTACATCAAAGCCTTTAAGGCGATGTGGATGAAGGGCAAGCAGGGCTGGAGTATCGATCGACTGAAGCGCAAACTCGATCTGGAAGACTACGCCTTTAATCGCACTCTGGCCGATATGACCGTCGAGCTCTGCCCACAGAAAAGCTGGCAGGGAATGGATTTTGAAAGCCTGTTCCAGCGCATTCTTGCCATCAAAGCCGGTCGACTGCCTGCCGACGGGGAAAAAGACGAACAAGAATTGGTAGAACGAGAGTTTTTCTGGATCTGCGATGAAGCCGATTTCATGCTGCAGATGCTGCGCAGTTTCGACACGGAACTGAGCTGGTGTACTGTCACAGCTAATCGCAATCTGGATACCGTGCGCGAGCTGTTGATGGATCCTTTGCTACTGCCCGGTTTCAATGACTGCGGCGCCCATCTCACCAACATGGCGTTCTACGATGTCAATTTACGCAGCTTAAAGCTGGCGGCCCAAGGCGGTGAAGCGGATCTCAGTTATATGGTCAAGCGACTGACCAAAGATCCCGCCGATGTCTTTGGCGTGGAAGGTGGCACCATCAATGTCGGCGATCGGGCCGATTTGATTCTTGTAAATCCTGAGGAATTAATGAACTACGATGGCGAGCAAAGCGTAGAACGTATCTATCGTGAAGAGTATCAGCATCCACAGCTGGTCAATCGATCCGGCGACGTCGTGTCTTTAGTGCTTATCGGTGGTCACAAGGCTTGGGAAGCTGGCGCCGCTGGCGAGCAATTGGGACAAACTAAAATGGGGCAGGTATTAAAACCCAGCGCTAGCATCACTGCAGAAGAACTAGAGTACGCCAGCTAAATAGAAAGTGGACTTGCGCTCACAAGCGCAAGTCCGGCGCCCACAAAAAATGGAGCCATAAGCTCCATTTTTAATCAGCGAATCATCCGCTTCTTCTTACAAGGAGCTGAAGTAGGCCGCTAGATTTTCGATATCGGCATCACTCAGTGGTGCCGCCATACCGGCCATCATCATCGCCTGACCACCTTTACGTTCACCGTTTTTATACGCTTTCATGGCCATCACCAAATACTGTTGATTCTGCCCCGCTAGATTGGGGTAGGTTGGAATCATGGCCTTACCATTAGCGCCGTGACATGAACTGCATACAGCTGCCTTTGCTTTGCCTGCTGCCACATCGCCCGCCGCCTGAGCTGCAAAGGGTAGAGCCGCAATGGCCAAAGCTGAAACAATCACGCGTAATTTCATATGGTGTTCTCCTAAGAGGCTTGATAAATATAATAATAATCAACCTAGGTTGAATACAGTCTGAACGGGGTTAATCCCCTCTCCCAACTGCCTTTAACCGGCTATCCCATGACTTCGGATCTTTAGGAAGATCTCTATGGGGCAAGCATAGCAAAAAGATTGAGGGTTAGCCTGCGACAATTTGCCTCTCAAACCAACCTCTAGGGGGACTGTCATCATAGAACTCTAAAAACCACAATTTAGAGGCCTTCCTCCCTCTGTCACTGCCAAACCGCCGCAGTCGGAACAATACTCAGCGCTCTTCGAAACAATCAGCGCTCTTCAGAATAGTCAGGCAGAACCTGCCCCTGCCCAAACCACTCACTGTAGTGCTGTTCAAGGGCAATTCTATCAATGAGTAGGATTTTGCCATAGTGCAGCTCAATCCAGCCCTCGGTCTCAAAATACTTGAGCTCCTTGCCAATACTCTGACGAGTAGCATTCAGCATCTTACCGAGCATTTCCTGAGATAAATCCACTTGCAGCCGCCCCTGTTCATCTGCGCCAGCTTCTCGCAATAAGGTCACTGCCAGCCTTTCGCGCACCCCCATCAAAGTGAGACCCTCGACGCTGTTAAACGTGATTCTCAACCGGCGGCAAAACATCAAATTCAAGGCCTGAGCGACCTGGGGACAAGTTTGGTAGAAGTGAAGAAAATCGTGTCGATGTAAACAATTGAGTTCGGTTTGCCCATAAGCTGACACACTGTTAAAGCGAGGCTGCTGGTCGATCAGGCTCATTTCGCCAAAACAATCACCCGCCCGCAAAATACTAAAGAGGATTTCTTTTCCCTCTTCGGAATAGTTACAGACTTTAACTCGTCCCGCTTTGACTTGAAAAAGGTAGGAAGCCTCATCACCTTGACCATAGATAGCGGCACCACTGTCATAGGTCTTAGTGATCATCTTGTGCTGAATACGGGCGCGCAGCTCGTCGTCCAGATCCTGCATCCAATTGTGCAAATGGGACACTTTTATCACAGCAACCTCAACACCAATTTGGGCTTTTATGTCGGCAAGTTATTTGCGCTGACTGCGTTTTTTCTTAATACGGGACAAGGATACCGCATCCATGCCGAGATAGCTGGCCAAATGGTACTGCGGAATCCTCGGCACCAACCAGGGCTCATGCTCCAATACCCATTCATAACGAGCTTCGGCATTGCAAGTGAGGAGAAGTGCCTCTCTGAATTCATTGCGCAAAAACATCTCTTCCGTTAAACGCACCTTAAGCTGCGTTAATTGAGGATGTAATTCGGACGCTCGCTCCATAATGCTCAGCGGTAAGCTATAGACCTGTGTCGTTTCAACCGCCTCGACATCATAGCGACAAGCGCCATCTGTAAGCAGTGCATTCAATGATCCGCAAAACTCATTCTCTTTAAAGAAAACTTTGTTCCAGAACTTTGTTCCAGAACTTTCCCGATGGCTGGGAATAGTAATAACGCACCAGACCCGTACGGATAATATAGAAGTTCTGTGGATATTCTCCCTGAGTGATTAACTTTTCCTCTGGAGAGAATGATTGAAGCCTCATCTCATTGAAAATCAGCGCCTTTAGGCTCTCGTCACTTACCCCATAACGCGCTAAGGTCGACCAGAGAACATCATAGATAGAATCGTCTTCGGCTTTCATCTATTAGGGTGTCTCGGCTCGAGTAGCCACATCCAGTGAATCCGCCTGTGAATCTTTTAACTGCTGCGCCAACGTTCGGAAGAACATCAGCGACTGATCGTTGGAGAGGTTCTGTGGTTTCGTGTAATCGGGGTTAGCGGAATTTTTAACTATCACCAAATTCTGATCGGGCTTAATGTAGATAAACTGATTGTACACACCGACCGCCATATACTCGCCTTCTTGCGGAATCCACCATTGATAGCCGTAGCCCCAACCTAAACCTATTTCTTTGTTTTTGGCTTTAGGCAATAGGTGCGGTGCATCCATAGTCCAAGAATCCAACACCCACTGACGCGGTACAATTTGCTCACCATTCCACTGCCCCAAGTTTAGGTAGAGTCGACCAAAACGGGCGTAATCTCTCAAGGTGACATTAAGCCCCCCGAAAACCATTTCCATTCCCTTGCTATCAACCAACCAATAGGCGTTTTGCTCCACGCCCAATTTACTCCAGAGTTTTTCTTCCATATAGTCAGTAACTGATCGTTGAGTAGCCGCAACCAACACCATACCCAACACTTGCGTGTCCATACTCACGTAGTGATTAAGCGTACCCGGCTCACGCCCGCGAGCGAGACTTGCCACGAACTCGTCCAGCGGTCCGTTCATGGCGAAAATTCGTCCCATACGGTTAATGTCGGAATAGAAATCCCCGTAGTCTTCATTGAACTCAACGCCTGATGACATTTGCATGACGTCTTTGATGCTGACCCCGTCATATCCGCTGCCTTTCAGAATGGGAACATAGTCAGTAACGGGTTGTTCGATGCTGTTGATATGGCCCTCTTCCACTGCAACGCCGAGCAAAGCAGATGTGAACGACTTAGCCATCGACCAAGAAATATGACGCTGCTGGGCATTGTGACCTTGAAAGTAGCGCTCGAATCGAATTTCATCATCTTGGAGAATCAATAAGCCGTTGGTACCCGTACTGTCTAGAAAATCAGACACGGCCAGTGGCTCACCCTCAAAATCAAAGCGCTCAGGTAATTCAATTTGCTGCTCGGCATAAGGCAAAGGAAAAACCTCTCCCGAACGCTGCACTTCCCGACTGTTGAAAGTCTGGTTCATGTTCAAAAAATGACCCGTGATCTTATCAACTTCAAACAAGGTAACAGCAGCGTAGAGGCGGCTTAATCGCTCATGGTTTCCCCATAGCAACCCCGTCGCCAAAACCAGCACCACCAACAAACTCCATTTAAATATTTTCATATATCCATCCGCGTTATCTATCGAATCAACTCCATTAAAACTGTGAAGCTCACAGTAATAACAGTTTATTAAGTGTCTAGTTTGCGTAACCCGTGTCATGACGCAAGCCATGTTACAAATTGCATGGCTCAATTTAATTGTCGACAGCGGAGGCCCTGCAAACTGCATCGCTGGTCAAGACTGTTATTGGACACGCCATCTCAGATCACCAATCTGAAAGTAAGACTACACTCTATCTCCAGCACCCTACCAAAGCGCAGAACGCTGAACAATCACAGAAAATGACAATCTCCATGACCCCAATGACTACCCATGCTAAGCTGCTGACGTCTCACTATCTGGTATTGTCCTAAACAATAATGGCACGACAACATCCCTTAACATCCCTCCATTTAGCCGCTTCCTGTAGACGAACCATAATAGGCGGAGCTTTTGCCTTGGCCGCATTAACACTGTTTTGGCTGCCAACGACCTACGCCCAAGACTATCAATTGAAACCCTTTTATACGGATGGACGCAGCGTCTTCCCAGATGGCACTTGGCGGGATGGAGATCTTTGGCGAGACTGCTGTTTGCGACACGACTACGACTACTGGAAGGGCGGTACTGAAGCCGAGCGTAAGGCCAGCGATCAGGCATTGAAGCAATGCGTCACCAAACTCGGTGAAGATACTGTTGCAGAGCTTATGCTGGCGGGAGTGCGTGCCGGCGGCAGCCCCTATTTTCCCACATCCTATCGCTGGGGGTACGGCTGGCCACTAGGGCGCGGCTACAAAGCGCTCACTGAAGACGAACAACAACAGGTGAAAGCGCTGAGTCAGCAGTTACCATTCATACTGCTTAGCGATTAGTTTATCGTATCAATCAGCGGCGAAACTCTCATTACCGCAAGGACATTTCACACCAAGGAAGCCCCATGCACTGGACGAACTTCACTCTTGAACTGGTTGAGCTACTGATGTGGCCGCTGCTCGTCTTATTAATTCTCGGCTATTGTCGCCAGCCGCTGCTGGCGCTGGTGCCTATGTTAAAACGTTTGAGATTTCGCGAACTCGAAGTGGAATTTGATCGCCAACTGCGAGAGACGAAAGAGACCGCGGATAAACTACTCCCAAAAGACAACACACTAAAAAGTCGACTGCTGCAAACGCTCATACAAGATCCAAATGCAGCCGTGCTTGAGGCGTGGAAATCCGTCGAA
This sequence comes from Cellvibrionaceae bacterium, assembly GCA_002707785.1. Classification (GTDB taxonomy): domain Bacteria; phylum Pseudomonadota; class Gammaproteobacteria; order Pseudomonadales; family Cellvibrionaceae; genus Pseudomaricurvus. The sequence goes on from PANW01000032.1 coordinate 97,434, forward strand.
ATTTCCGCCAAGAAAATCATTGCCACCAGTCAGGGCGAAGTGGACTGGGATCGAGACAAACCTTACAAGCATCTGGAAGACATTCTCACGCAAGAGAAGCTGCTCGATGGCGATACCGCCCAAGTATTTTCCGATATTCGTCAATTGCGAAATAAAGTCTAACACGCACCAGATTTTGAGCTGTCTGCAATAGAAGCGGTGCAATACATTGAGCTTTGTGATCAATTGATTCATCGCTTGAACCATTTATAATTTTCATAAAAAGGACAGAGAGAGCTGTATGAGCATTGAAGTTATTACCCCACGTTTTTGTGAAACCGACGCCCTAGGACACATCAACAATGTCAGCTATGCCGCTTGGTTAGAACAAGGCCGTATGGCTTTCTTTATCGATACGAAAGACCCTTTTAATACTCCTCTGATTCTTGCCAAGCTAGAAATCAACTATCGCAACGAGAGCTTTCACGGCACCCAAGTCGAGGTACACACTCATTTAGCACATCTCGGCAACAGTTCATTCGCTCTGTCGCAGAAGATCTATCAAAAAGAACTCTTGGTGGTTGAAGCCAAAGCCGTTCTGGTTCAGTTTGACTTCGACAATAAAGAAGCAATGCCCTTTAATGACGAACAGAGGGAGTTTTGGCAGAAGTTTTTGAAGGACTAACAACTGGCAGGGACAGGTAAAACACACTGAAATCGCGTAACGGAAAACACTATACACCCAAATGAAAAACTCGGTGACTTAGCCTGGCAAGTCTTCGCGTGTAAGATTCTCGGTTCCCTCTCCAGGGGTTACAAAAAGCACTCTTACTGTATTCGAGACTTTCCCTGTATGCCAGCATCCCTTGGGGATAACGACGCTGTCGCCACTGCTATTCAAAACCACCGATGAGGTGCCTTGCTTGTGTTTGATCTGCAGCTCAATTGTGCCCTCTAACAACACGAGCATTTCATCACCGGCGGGATGTCGCTCCCAGGTTGGCCAATCCGCCTCAAAACGATGCAATGAAATCAGTTTACAGCCACGAAACCCATCGTAAGTTTGATCGAGCTCTTGATAGAGCGTTTCGCGATTCTGCTCTGCATGCATAGTCATCTGCTCGTCGACCACCACGAACTGCTCTTCCAAATTAAAGACTGAGAAACTCATGTGACACCTCCAGCAAGTGAAACTGTATTGTCGGACTAGAAGAGATCAACAACACTAAGAATCAATAATTACCGGTACGCTAGGAGCGCAAAGCGTAAACCCAGTTGCGCTCTCGGTTGTCGCAGACGATCAGATGATGTGCAATTGATTGACACCAGCCAAAGTTCGCCGGCAGTTGCGTATCGTAGCGGGCTTTTATCGACAAGTTTTGCTTATCACGTTTTAGATAGTCGAACATTTCAGAAAAGCGAGTCTCTGCATCCAACCCCTGTTGTTCGGCCTGCTGCCAACTATACACAAACTTGGTGTAACTCATGGTCGACGCGCCCAGACCAATAGACAGCATGCGTTCGATGTAAGCTCTGTAACTATTGCTCCAGTGTTGGGAGTCTGTTTGACCTGAGTTTGACGCAAATTTCAAACGATTCTCACTGCTCAAACTGCCTTTTTTCAACGCTCGATTCAGTTGGTTTTCGACCAGTTGGAATTGTTTTTTACCGCAAAAAATAAGCTCTCCCGCCAACTCACATTCGCGCTCGCCTTCAGCCTCACCGAGCAGCTGAAATGGCCGTTCCGAAGCCTTCTCGACTGTTGATTGATTGGTTAGTCTGGGCCTGCTCGCACGCAAATCTCTACCGACAGGCTCGGTCGTTACTGCGAGATCAGGTAATTCTATACCCTCTTGCGCAGCAGCTCGCTTGAGAAGCAGTCGCTGAATTACGGGAGAGTTTCGACGAAACTCTCCGAGACTGGGCAACGAACGATAGTCGTGACGCACTTGACAATAGACAGCCTCGAGCTCCGTTCGCGACTCGCAAGCCTGCACGGAATGGTTCATAGACAACGAGATGACTAACGCAAATAAGTAGCGCGAGTAGCCAAGATGGAAGATCGACAGTCTCACTGAGCGTTTGCCTTCTGATCCCTTATTCATTGAGTACTTGCCCGCTTGCCTCCGCCTTACTGGATAACAGCAGAAGCCCAGCAATCATCCGCTGCAAAGTTTGTTGCGCACGCTGCCACTGCTCTGAGTTTGCGCTTAAGGACAAGTTATACTCGAGATACAAGAGCGTCCCCATCACAACTTGGGCATCGGCTTTGGGATTTGGCGACGCCAACTGAACCAGGAAACTCTCAATCGCCCGCAATTGCAGTTGATGGGGAATCGACACGACTTCCGCCAGATCTTTATTACACAGCGCCTCATGGCGAAAAGCCACCTCGACGCGCCTTTCTGCCGCTTGTTCGACCTGACTTTTCACATGCTCGAATAGAATGCCAGCAATGCCATCAATTAGCCTTGCAGAAAAAGCCCCGTCATTGCGAGATTGCGCGCCAGAGAGGTCTTGCAGCAACTCATAGCCTTTCTGTTGGAGCTGACTGGAGTCATTGCTACTGCGAGTTTCCACGTAGTGGACAAAGGCATCGTGGAGCAACGCCTGTATATCATCAAAGTAGTAGGTGGTCGCCGCCAACGGCACCTGCGCTTCTGCTGCGACCGCTCTATGTTTGACACCCCTAACACCATCGCGTTCGATCACTCTCAATGCAGCCTCTAGAATGGCTTGGCGCCGAGCTCTACTATCGCTACGCAGCGCGGGTCGACCTCGATACTGTAAGATATCGTCAAACAATGGCTGCATATTAACCCTTTTTATTGAGAGCTTAGAGAGCCACTTTGTGAGCTCAATAAACAAATATTATAGTGGTGGATTGTCGCAGGAAACATCATACCGAAAAGACCTGAGCATCCTATTAAAATCCGCTAAGGTGACACCAACTTGGCATGAACGGTAAATAATCGTAGGGTTCTGGTCGCTAGATAATGTGAGTTTATAGGTGACTCAACTGAGAAAATTGCGGTCGCAGGTACTCCACCTGATCGGCGCGAATACGGGCGCCGTTGATCAGCGCTAGATATTCCGCGGCATTGGGTCGGTAGGGCAACGCGATCAACTCCATCGTAATCTCTTCGAGCAACCAATTACCTTTACGCTGATTGCACCGTTTACACGCAGCCACGACGTTCTCCCAGCGATCTTTGCCACCGCGACTTTTGGGATGCACATGATCCCGAGACAATTCACGGCCTTTGAAATAGCGACCGCAATAGAGACATTGGTGATTATCGCGACAGAACAACGCCGGATTATTGAGGGGAGGAATGGCTCGTCTCGGCGCCAAACGACCGCCGCCGCAGGCCAAGATAGCCGGCACCTCAATGTAGCTGCGTTTGCCGGTTAGACGTGAATGACCACCGTGAATACGATGCACAACCCCACCCAAGCTCCAAGCCACCAGCTCGCGTGCGTATAAGCACACAGCCAGCTGCCAATCAATCCATTCCAGCGGGTGGCCGGCGGCATTCAAACGCAGAATTCTAGCCTCGGCGCTCATGGCCAAACCTCCCTTAAACCCAACCCTTGATCACAGCGGTTAACCCCACGCAAAATCAACCCAGCGAGAATTACAAAACTGAGGGATTTGCGGCCGGGCGGCATCAATAGAGAAATACAATCTAGACGAGCGAAGAAATGGAGACAATGGCGATCACGAACATGCAGAGCCTGTTTTTCACGAGAGAAAGACAGACTTGCCAGAGAGGGCGGCTTTATTCCGTCGTGCTCTAGAAAAAAGCCGAGTAGTTGTGTCCCAATTGCTCTGTTGAAGACCTAACCTCCAATGATCGAAGCGGTAACACCGATGCATCTGAGTATCCGCCGGCGATAGCAGCGAGTCAAGGTATGACCCTGGTGTGTTAGACAGCCTAAAACCTGAATGCGGCAAAAAAGACGAAATTCACAACTAGGGGGAGCCGGATGAGTCATAACCTAAAGAGGAGTTACAACTTTTCGGTCTATAAAAAATGAAAAACCCCAGTAGCATCCCGCCACTGGGGTATATTCTCACAGGATTTTTTTACCCTAATTCCATTAAGCCAGCAAATTCCATAGTCCTTGCTGTTTGTTTGTCCTTATATCCTTATTTGCTCATCCGTGTGCTTCATCCTTGTGTACCTAATAATAGACCATTGCGCGAGTTTCAACAGTGGAGAAGATCGGCAATGTTTGTGAGATATATCCTACAAAATGATTGCCACGGCAACGGCTTAAGCGACAACGTCGATTCATTCATTGGCTAAGGCCTCATCATCACGCAAGGCTTTCAGCAACACCCCCTGCCGTTTAACAATGTGCTGGATGAGTAGCTCTTGGTCTTCGGGGCTCATGCCAGTGAAATCCACGCGGGTATGGAAGCCATCGCCCTCGTTTGCCGGCGCCGTGGCCACCACCACGCCATGACAGTGCACGAGATAGCGCCCAGGCAGTAGCATTAACTCAAGATCCACAACCGTACCGGTTTCTAAGGCCTCCTCCACCGCTAATGCCATCCCACAGGCGCTGATGTTGACCTCTTGCACCTTGTGCACCAGTTTCTGTGTGATGCGCGATTCCAGCTCTAGCTGCTGAATAACACAATTCACCTTTTTGTTGAGTACGCCTAGCAGCTCGCCGACGGTGGGATCTTTAATGACCACTTGCGACAAGAGCGTGTCGATCTGTTTGTTGTAGTCCGAGAGCAGGGTAATGGTATCGGTGGGATTGATCAGTGAATCAATACGTTGATTGAGTTCTGACTCTTTTAATATACGGTAGTGCACACCAACGTTGTCGTTGATTCTAAAAAATCGGCGGCGGTCAGCACTCGCTGCGGGTTCATTCATAAACTACAGACCTTAAAAAATTTCGTCAGGTTTCAAATCAAAAAGATATTCGGGATCGAGATCAAGATCGCGCAGCAAGTCAGAGCCTTCTTCTTGCAGCAGTTTAACGTCTTCATCACTGAGGCTTTCATCCAACCCCTGCTGGATCACGATTTCGACACGTCGATTGCGGGAGCGATTGTCACGCGAGTTATTGGCCACCAAAGGCACCGTATCGGCGTAGCCGGCAATTGCGAAACGGCGCTCATTGATGCCGTCTTTCATTAGTTCATGGGCAACCGATACCGCGCGCGACGATGACAGCTCCCAGTTAGAGCGAAAGCGTGCGGTGGTAATCGGAATGTTATCGGTATGCCCTTCGACAAAGACCTTGCCGGGCTTGGCCCGCAGCACTTCTCGAATCTCATCAATCACATCGTAATAGTCATCATTGAGTTCTGCCGATGCGGTTTTGAAAGACCCTTTTTCACGGATGCGGATAATAATCTTGCGACCGCGGGTTTCGACTTCGATTTCGCCTTTAGCGATTTGATCATGCAGAGCTTGTGCGATTTCCACCGCACCCTGCTCAGTCTGCGCGATCAGCTCTTCCAGTTTTTCTTTAACACGAACCTTGGCACCAGCTTCGTTGTTAACGTCACCCTGCTCAACATCGAACTCCTGATCACACTCAAAGTCCAATGAGCTCTGAGTCAGGTCTTGAGTCTTTTGCCAAATTTCGTTGATTGGGGTTGGCTCGGGAATGGCGGGACTAAATTCTTGCGCAATAATACTTGTCCCTTTGGGCACGTCGGTCACATTTAGTTTATTTTGTACGCCAAACGCCTGCGCCATGGAACCCGCCAGACGTTTGAACTTCATCGCGTCCATCTCTGAAAATGACAACAACAACACAAAGAAACACATCAATAGCGACATCAAGTCGGCAAAGGTGCCCATCCAAGGAGGTAATCCCTCGGGAGGACACTTACATTTTTGCTCTTCATCACTCATGGAAATGAAAATTCCTATTTATACTCAACGGGAAAGATTTCGGTCACGATCAGTCAAGGACTATTGAGAGCCTATTCTTCAGTCACATCACGCTTACCTTCCGGCAAATAGGTTCTCAACATGGTATCGATAACGCGAGGATTCTGTCCCCCTTGAATGGCCAAGAGCGCATCCAAGATCAAGCTCTTGACCATGGCCTCCTCCCCCGCCCGCAATTTCAACTTATCAGCCACCGGCTCACAAAACGCATTCGCCAGTACCGCGCCGTACAGAGTAGTCAGCAGCGCTACCGCCATTGCCGGACCAATAGATTTGGGATCATCCATGTTGGCCAACATGGCCACCAGACCGATCAAGGTACCGATCATTCCCATTGCTGGAGCCATAGCGGCCAATGACGAAAAGATCTTGGCAGCGGTTTCGTGTCGCTCTTCGGCCAGCGTGCGATCTTTGGATAGGAGCGCTTTGACGACCTCTGGGTCGTGACCGTCGACGAGAAGCTGAATCCCTCTTTGCAGGAATTCATTGCCCACCTCCTTGCCCTCGAGAGCCAAGAGCCCGCCCTTTCGAGCCGTATCTGCCAGCTCGACGATCTCATCGATTAACTCACCAGGGTCGGAGAGTTTGCTGGAGAAGCTCTTGCCGGCAACCTTTGCGGCCCCAAGAAATTGCCCCAAGCCAAACTTGGCCATGACCGCAAACAAGCTACCGCCGAATACGATCACCAGAGACGGGACATTCATGAACATTCCCAGATCGCCGCTCATTAACATGGTGGCTATGATCAGACCGAATGCCCCAATCAATCCCACTATCGTCGCTAAATCCACTTCAAACTCCTATGCAACGGACGTGCTCGCAGTCGCGCCCCTCTATCTGGGCAACATCAATACGAGACACCCCCAAACAAGCTGGCCATGGCTGGCGCAGACTCATCTGATTCAAATACAGCTTTCTCGGTTATCGGCCAAACGGGAAAAATCACCACCTCTTTTAGCAGAAATTGAGGATTCTTCGCCTTCGCCGCACCGAAAGTTTAGCAGCCCTCATCGATGAAACCGAACCGCTTGCTCAGATTGACCTAGATTGCTTGCTTCTGTAGTGTTCCCCGCTGTCATTCACAGTGAGAGAATTCCCGTGGCAGCCAAGAAAAAAGCCGTCGACTTCGAACAATCCCTACAGCAGTTAGAAGCCCTAGTCACCGAGATGGAAAAAGGCGAATTAAGCCTAGAAGACTCCTTAAAAGCCTTTGAAAACGGCATACAGCTCACACGCGAATGCCAGACCCGCCTTGCCGAAGCGGAGCAAAAAGTTCAGCTACTCGTCGAACAGCAGGGCCAGCTCACCAGCCAACCCTTTGCAGACGATACTCTATGAGCACTCAGCTCGACGGTTTTCTGCACCAAGGACAAAAGCGCATCGACGAGGTTTTACGTGTCGCTCTGTCGCCGATTCCGAATGGCGACGAACGCTTGATGCAAGCCATGCAATACAGCTTATTGAGCGGTGGCAAACGTATTCGACCTATTTTGGCTTACGCCAGCGCGCAAGCCGTGGCAGAACTCAGCGCTGCAGTGGATCGAGTAGGCTGCGCGGTTGAGGCCATCCATGCCTACAGCTTGATACACGATGATCTGCCGGCCATGGACGACGATGACTTGCGTCGCGGACAGCCCACTTGTCATATCGCCTTCGATGAGGCCAGTGCGATTCTGGCTGGCGATGCCCTGCAAACCCTCGCATTCGAGCAGCTTGCGAGCGCTCCTAACATCAGTGATAGCACACGCATTGAGCTCATCCAAGAACTGGCATCGGCATCGGGTGCTGCCGGCATGGTCGGCGGCCAAGCGATTGACTTGGCGAGCGTCAATCAACAGCCCTCACTGCAGCAACTGCAGCAGATGCATTCTCTCAAGACCGGCGCTTTGATTCGCGCCAGCGTCAGAATGGGAGCAATAGCAACCGGAGCGGCAAGCCCGCAGCAGCTGCAAGCACTGTCGCTTTATGCCGATGCCATCGGCTTAGCCTTCCAGGTGCAGGATGACATTCTTGATGTGATTGCTGACACGGAGACACTCGGCAAACAACAGGGCGCCGACATAGCACTGAACAAGCCAACCTACGTCTCACTATTGGGGCTAGAACAGGCCCAGCAGAAAGCCCAACAACTGCACCAAACCGCGCTGGACGCCTTGGCTGGGTTTGACCAAAAGGCCGATATTCTAAGGGCTTTGGCGAGCTACATCATCGAGCGTGAGAAATAGCGAGTCGGTATCAAGATCGGCTCAGTCAATTGCCTCACATAAAACCTTAATAAAGCTATGCTTTCTGCGTCTATCCCCCTAAAATCCCCTTTCTAGTCGCAAAACAATCAGTAACGGCCGCATGTTTGAAGAAATCCCGCTTTCTCGCCCCCTGACCCCACTTCTTGATCAGGTGAATAATCCAGCAGACTTGCGTCAGCTGGAGGAAAAACAGTTGCCGCAACTGGCTCGAGAACTGCGCGAATTTATGCTCTATAGCGTGGGGCAAACCGGCGGTCACTTTGGCGCGGGCTTGGGCGTGGTCGAACTCACCATCGCTCTTCACTATTGTTACAACACCCCCGAAGATCGCTTGGTCTGGGATGTTGGCCATCAGACCTACCCCCATAAGATTCTTACCGGTCGCCGTGAGCAAATGCTTACTATGCGTCAAGAAGACGGCCTTTCAGGCTTCCCCAAACGAGCCGAAAGCCAGTTTGATACCTTTGGCGTAGGGCATTCCAGCACCTCGATAAGCGCCGCCTTGGGCATGGCGCTGGGCGCAGAAATGGATGCCAGCGGCCGCAAAAATGTCGCGGTCATCGGCGACGGTGCCATGACCGCCGGCATGGCGTTTGAAGCTCTGAACCATGCCGCCCACGCAGAGGCGGATATGTTGGTGGTCTTGAACGACAACAACATGTCGATTTCACCCAATGTCGGCGGATTGGCCAATTATTTCTCCAAAGTCTGGGCCAGTAAGCTCTACACCAACTTCCGCGAAGGCAGTAAAAAAGTGCTGTCAAAAATACCGCAAGCGTGGGAGCTGGCGCGCAAAACCGAAGAACACATGAAGGGCATGATCTCTCCTGGCACGCTGTTTGAAGAGTTGGGCTTTTATTACATCGGCCCCATTGACGGGCACGACCTAGAGCGATTGACCCACGACCTGCGCAACTTGCGCAGTCTGCCAGGGCCGAAGCTACTGCACATCATTACTCGTAAGGGTAAGGGCTTTGCCCCGGCAGAAGCCGACCCCGTGGGCTATCACGCGCTCAACAAAATTGAACCCAAACCCAAGGTTCAAGACGTGCAACCGAAAAAAACCACCAAGAAGAAGTATCAAGACGTCTTCGGTGACTGGCTGTGCGACATGGCAGAAGTCGATGAGAAGCTCGTGGGTATTACCCCAGCGATGTGCGAAGGTTCAGGTATGGTCGACTTTGCACAGAGATTTCCAGAGCGCTTCCAAGACGTCGCCATCGCCGAACAACACGCGGTAACACTCGGTGCCGGCCTCGCCTGTGAAGGGCAAAAGCCCGTTGTCGCCATCTACTCGACTTTTTTACAGCGAGCCTATGACCAGCTGATACACGATGTCGCGATTCAGAACCTCGATGTCACCTTTGCCATCGATCGCGCCGGTTTAGTGGGCGAAGACGGTCCAACCCACGCCGGCAGTTTTGATCTCAGCTTTATGCGCTGCATCCCCAATATGGTGATCGCAGCACCCAGTGACGAAAACGAGTGTCGCCAACTGCTCACCACCGCCTACCAGTTCGAAGGCCCCAGCGCCGTTCGCTACCCCCGAGGCACTGGTCCCGGCGCCGCCATCGAGACTGAACTAAACGCACTCCCCATTGGCAAAGGCGTGATGAAACGACAAGGCCAGCGAGTGGCGATCTTAAATTTTGGCACGCTTTTGGCGGAAGCTGAAATTGCCGCAGAGCAAGTGAATGCCAGCCTCTGTGACATGCGTTTTGTCAAACCTCTGGATATTGAGCTGCTGATTGAAGTCGCCAGCCGCCACGAATTACTGGTCACCGTAGAAGAAAACTGCATCGCTGGCGGAGCCGGAAGTGCGGTGATGGAGGCTCTGGCGGCTCGAGGACTAACGACCCCGGTAATGCCTTTTGGTTTACCCGACGACTTCATTGATCACGGTAAGCACGGCGATCTGTTGACTGCTGCAGGCTTGCACAGCGCCAACTTCGTCAAGCAAATCGAGCAACGCTTAGCGCCATCGCCAAAAGCCTCAAACCAAGCTTAAAATCGCTGACCAGGCCCTTTTGAGGGCCTGTCGCCTCCCCCTATCAAGACAAAGGCCTATTAAGATGCCCTGGTTACAAGTCCGCGTGAACACCCACCGCCAAGACGCAGATGCCGTCGAAGATGCCTTGCTCGCCGCTGGCGCCGTATCCGTAACCTTACAGGACAACGCCGATCAGCCCATCCTGGAACCGGCATTGGGAGAAACCCCACTGTGGGATGAGACCGCCATCAGCGCCTTATTCGATGCGGAAGTCGATACCGACTTGGCTTCCTTAGCCGCCTCTCGGGCGCTGGGCAAAGAACTTCCCCCCCACCGCTGGGAACTATTGGAAGACAAAGACTGGGAACGGGAATGGATGAACAACTATCAACCCATTCACTGTGGCGGAGAACTGTGGATCTGCCCCAGTTGGAAAGAGGCTCCAGAACCCGATGCCACCAACTTGTTGCTCGACCCCGGGCTGGCGTTCGGAACGGGCACTCACCCCACCACCTTTATGTGCCTGCAATGGTTGTCCAAACAAGCCCCTTTCAGCGGGCAGAGCTTTGTCGATTACGGCTGCGGCTCGGGCATATTAGGAATCGCGGCCTTGCTGCTCGGTGGCAGTCAAGTGACGGGCACTGACATTGATCCTCAGGCACTGCTAGCGACACATGACAATGCCGATCGCAACAAGATTGATCGGGCTCGCTTTCCCGTACATTTGCCCCAAGATTGCCCTGAGATTCAAGTCGATATTACCTTGGCCAATATTCTAGCCGGACCTCTGGCCGAACTAGCGCCCGTCCTGAATGGACTGACCAAACCCGGTGGAAAGCTGTGTCTATCGGGTATTCTTGATTCACAAGCAGAAACCGTGATGGCAGCCTATCAGCCTTGGTTTGATTTCGACCCCATTCGTCAGCAACAGGAATGGGTCTGCCTGACCGCCACGAAACGCAGATAAGTCACAGCTTTGAGCTAGCCAGCAACACAACCATTTACCCGACACAGCGGAACGTCTACACTCTGCCGCTGTTCTTCGAATTTCAGGGAAAGACCACACTCATGGCAGATCGGGTCACATGCTGCCCCCATTGCAGCACTTCGTTTCGCATTACCGACGATCAACTCAAAACCGCCAAAGGCGCTGTTCGTTGTGGCTCCTGCCTGCAAATTTTTCGAGCCTTGGATCATCTGCAGGAAGAAGAAATCAGTACAGAAGAAACTTCTGCTGCAACGCCGGAAGAGTCCATTCCCGAGCTGGATGACTTCAGTGATGATGCCTTGATCTCCGATGATATGGATCAGATTGAAGACACGCAAAGCCTCGCACTGGGCGAGCTGAGCGACGACTTTCTGCAGCAAGGCAGCTTCGGCGAAAACAAAGGGTCCCTGTTCGATCGTGAAATCAAGGTTCGGGAAAACCAAGATAACGACCATACCGACGAATCCTGGGCCGTTAATCTACTCGATGAAATTGAAAATGAAGAGGACGTCCCTGCGCCTCCCGCGGCCTCAAAGAGTGATGATAGCGCTCTCTCTCTAGAAGACCCCCTCGACATCCAAGAGACTCTTGGAACAGGTGAAGACAGTGACACTGACTACAGTCGCGCCACTACCGGGACCTTCGATGCAATTACAGATGAAGAGCTAGAACAAACTCTCAACGAGGCCCCCTCACGCAGAGAGCCCATCTTTAATGTCACCGGCGAGCGAGATATCGACGCTGCGGAGTCGTCCACGGACGACGAGATTTCTGCCTTATTTGCCGACGATCATGCCATCGACGATGGCCACACTGAAGACACCTCAGACTACCGGCAAGACGAGCACGACGATTTATTACACGCCATTGCCCCCGCCCCAGTGGAAATGGAGTGGCATGCAGAAAAGTCTCGTTGGCCCATGCGAGTTCTGTGGGCAAGCTTAAGCCTGCTGGCAATAGTGGCACTCGTCACTCAATTTCTGTGGTTTAACTTTGACGACTATAGCCGCAAACAACCTTGGAGAGATGGCTTTGCCCAACTGTGTCCAATGTTGGGCTGCAGCCTACCGTCATTGGCTGCGCCGGAGAAAGTCAAAGCCTACAACCTTGTAGTGCGCAGCCACCCGCGCGCCGATAATGCTCTAATCATTGACAGTATTCTGCTGAACAAAGCCAGCTTTGAACAACCCTTCCCAGATTTCAGCCTGAGTTTCAGTGATCTGCAGGGCAAGCCCCTTGCCCATCGCCGCTTTAAACCCTCCGAGTATTTGGGCGGTGAGCTAGCCGGAGCCAAAACCATGCCTGCAGGCCAACCGGTGCACATCTCTCTCGAAGTGCTCGATCCTGGCCCAGATGCGGTCAATTACCGAGCAACCATTCCCCTTAATTGAGGCTCAAAGGAGGTCAAACCCTCCTTATTGACCGGGCCTTTCAGGTCGAACCCGTAACCACTGGCATGAAAGGTAAATTTGCATCTGTCAACGTCTATTTTTTCGTCAATCTGTGCAATTTGTGCTTTTAAAAAGTAGGGGATCGCAGGTATGATAGCCCCCCTTTCGCGAACCCTTGATCAAATGTTGAAACAAGCGCTCGCAAAGGCCTGAGGCGGTATTATTCGCCTCATAGCAGGAACGGAAACTGCAACAGTTTCCACAGGCAAACTTGGGGTGAATCTTGTTTCAAATCGGTCCATACCACATTCAAAATCAAGTGGTGCTCGCGCCTATGGCAGGAGTAACGGATCAACCATTCCGACAACTGTGTCGCAATCTGGGCGCAGGTTTGGTGGTTTCAGAAATGGTCACATCCGACACCCGCTTGTGGAACAGCCGCAAATCACAGACTCGCCTCAACCACACTGGTGAGCTGGAGCCAAGATCCGTTCAAATCGCTGGTGGCGACCCAGAGATGATGGCTGAAGCTGCACGTATGAATGCCGAACGTGGCGCCCAAATTATTGATATCAATATGGGCTGCCCAGCCAAAAAAGTCTGCAAGAAAGCCGCTGGATCAGCACTGCTGAAAGATGAACCGCTGGTAGCGGCTATTCTCAGCGCCGTCACCCAGGCCGTGGACGTGCCGGTAACACTAAAGATTCGCACCGGCTGGAATCAAGACCATCGCAATGGCGTTAACATCGCCAAGATGGCACAAGATACAGGCATTGCCGCCTTGGCCGTACATGGCCGCACCCGCGCTTGCGGTTACAAAGGTGATGCCGAATACGACACAATCGCTGCCATTGTCGACGCGGTAGACATACCCGTCTTTGCCAATGGTGACATTGATGGCCCAATCAAAGCCAAGCAGGTACTGGATCACACCGGTGCCACCGCGGTAATGATTGGGCGTGCCGCACAGGGCAAACCGTGGATCTTTCGGGAAATTGACCATTTCCTGAAAACGGGGGAACAGTTGGCGCCCGCGCCACTAACCGAGATTCAACACATACTGTGCACTCACCTCGGTGAGTTACATCGCTTTTATGGCGATTTTATGGGACTTCGTATCGCTCGCAAACATGTGGGCTGGTACTTGAAAACGCTCACAGGCAGTGAGCCATTTCGCAAGGCCTTTAACCAAATAGAAGATGCTCAAGAGCAACATGCCAGCGTTCAAGATTTCTTTGAACAGCTGATAACGAAAGAGGATAAAGCGGCATGAATACAGCTGAAACGCTGATGGCTGACGCGCCAATCGAACTAACCAGCCCAATCACCGAGCCTGCACCGGCGACTCAAAATCAATCCCTACGCGATTGTGTTGAACAGGCCATGGACAACTATTTCAAGCACTTAGACGGGCAACCGGTGAGTGACGTATACGACTTGGTTATGGCCGAAGTCGAAGCGCCGATGCTGGAAATCGTGATGAAATACACCCGTCACAACCAGACTAAAGCCGCTCAAGTTCTCGGTCTGAACCGCGGTACTTTGCGCAAAAAACTCAAGCAGTACGGCCTACTGTAAATCTGTCGCTATACTGAAGTTTTAAGAAGGGTGAGCTGGTCTCGCCCTTCTTCGTTTCACTACTGCCACTGATTCTCACGATCCAACCGCAGTAACCCAAGCTCTTTTGATACACAGTCAACAACGGACACACTCCATGACCCAACTTGTTAAAGTTCAGCGTGCTTTAATTAGCGTCTCTGACAAAACCGGTATCGTTGAATTTGCCCAAGCCCTCAGTGCTCAAGGCGTTGAAATTCTCTCCACCGGCGGCACCTTCCGCCTGCTGCAGGAAAACGGCGTAGCCGCTATCGAAGTCTCTGACTACACCGGTTTTCCGGAAATGATGGACGGTCGCGTAAAGACCCTTCACCCAAAAGTTCACGGTGGAATCCTAGGTCGTCGCGGTACCGATGATGCGGTCATGAACGAGCACGGCATCACTCCAATCGACATGGTTGTGGTTAACTTGTATCCCTTTAAAGCCACCGTTGCCGATCCTAACTGCGATCTACCGACGGCGATTGAGAACATCGACATCGGCGGCCCGACTATGGTTCGCTCAGCGGCGAAGAACCACAAAGACGTTAACATTGTGGTCAATGCTGGTAACTACGACGCCATCATTGCTGAGATGCAAGCCAACGGCGGCGCCACCAGCTACGAAACCCGCTACGACCTGATGGTCAAAGCCTTCGAGCACACCGCTCAATACGACGGCATGATCGCCAATCACTTCGGTCGCCGCCCTTCTACCTTCGCCCCTGGCGAAGTAGATACACGCAACTTTTCCAACACCTACAACGTTCAGTACGTTAAAACTCAAGACATGCGCTACGGTGAGAATCCTCACCAAAAAGCGGCTTTCTACGTTGAAGAAGATGCTAAAGAAGCGTCAGTTTCAACCGCCAAGCAGCTACAAGGTAAAGAGTTGTCGTTCAACAATGTTGCCGATACCGACGCCGCGCTAGAAACCGTTAAACTATTTGACGAACCAGCCTGTGTCATCGTTAAACACGCTAATCCCTGTGGTGTGGCCGTAGCGACCGACATTAAAACCGCTTACGAATTAGCCTTTGCCACCGATCCAGAATCCGCTTTTGGTGGCATCATCGCCTTCAACCGCGAGCTGGATGCGGAAACCGCACAGCTGATCGTCGACAAGCAATTCTCTGAGGTCATCATCGCGCCTAGCGTTTCCGCCGACGCCGCCGCAGCCGTGTCAGCCAAGAAAAATGTTCGCCTGCTTGAGTGTGGCGAATGGGGCGCCGAACGCCCTGTAGCTTACGATTACAAACGCGTTAATGGTGGCCTGTTGATCCAAGAAAAAGACAACGGCATGGTCAGTAAAGACGACCTAAAAGTGGTGACCAAAGCTCAACCCAGCGATGAGCAAATGGACGAACTACTGTTCGCCTGGAAAGTTGCCAAGATGGTTAAGTCCAACGCCATTATTTACGCCAAAGACGGCCGCACGATCGGTGTCGGCGCGGGCCAAATGAGCCGCGTCAACTCTGCTCGTATTGCCGCCATTAAAGCCGAACACGCTAACCTAGAAGTCAAAGGCGCAGTCATGGCATCTGACGCTTTCTTCCCTTTCCGCGACGGTATCGACAACGCGGCGAAAGTGGGCATCAGTGCGGTCATTCAGCCCGGTGGTTCTATGCGTGATGAGGAAGTGATTGCCGCGGCCGACGAGCACGGAATGACGATGGTATTCACCGGCATGCGCCACTTCCGTCATTGATAAAAATGCTCCTGTGACGCGATGGTGGCGTTGCTTCGGTGCTCGGTCGGTCACGTACACTTGTACGCTCCCTTCCTGCGCTCCGAGGCGCCTTACCCTCACACCACAGGAACATTTTTCTTCAACGACGACTTCTTAATCGAAGAAATCAATTTAGATTTGTTTTTGTTGGTTTAATGATAAGCCTCTAAACAAGGAGCTTAGCTAAGTGTTCCTAGCAAGGCGCGATGTCGATTTTGTGAGGGAGTGTACTCAAGTACATGACCGATCAAAATCGGCAACGCAACGCCGCTAGGGACGCTTAGATAAGCTCCGACAAAGGACAAAAAAATGAACGTACTAATCATTGGCTCCGGCGGCCGCGAACACGCGCTCGCTTGGAAGGCCGCGCAAAACCCCAACGTTGAAACCGTTTACGTGGCCCCCGGTAATGCCGGTACGGCGACCGAAGCCGGTCTGAAAAACGTCGCTATCGATGTGATGGATTTCGACCAGCTCGCCACCTTTGCTAAAGACAACAATTGCGGCTTGACCATTGTTGGCCCTGAAGCGCCGCTGGTTGAAGGTGTGGTGGATTATTTTGCCGAGCAAGGCTTACGCGCCTTTGGTCCCTCCAGGGGAGCCGCGCAACTGGAAGGATCCAAAGCCTTCACCAAAGATTTTTTGGCCCGCCATAAAATCCCGACCGGTGAATACCAAAATTTCACCGAAGTGGAACCCGCACTGGCTTATCTGCAAGAGAAAGGCGCACCGATCGTGGTTAAAGCCGACGGTCTCGCTGCCGGTAAAGGTGTAATCGTTGCTGAAACGTTGCAGCAAGCGGAAGACGCCGTGAAAGACATGCTATCTGGCAACGCCTTCGGCGAAGCCGGTTGCCGCGTCGTCATCGAAGAGTTTCTCGACGGCGAAGAAGCCAGCTTTATTGTTATGGTCGATGGAAAAAACGTTGTCGCCATGGCCACCAGCCAAGACCACAAACGTGTAGGCGACGGCGATACCGGCCCCAACACCGGCGGCATGGGCGCATACTCCCCAGCGCCGGTTGTCACTGCCGATATTCATCAACGCATTATGGATGAAGTCATCTACCCAACCGTTAACGGCATGGCCGCTGAAGGCAACGATTACACCGGCTTCCTCTACGCCGGCCTGATGATCGACGCTGCCGGCACGCCGAAAGTGATCGAGTACAACTGTCGCTTTGGCGATCCAGAAACCCAGCCGATTATGCTGCGCATGAAGTCCGACATGGTGGATTTGTGTGAAGCTGCTATCGATGGTGAACTGGCCGGAAAAACGACCGAATGGGACGAGCGCTGCGCCGTGGGTGTGGTACTGGCAGCGGGTGGCTACCCTGCTTCCTATGAAAAAGGCCTGCCCATCTCTGGCTTACCCAGTGAAGCGATTGCCGGTGAAAAGGTGTTCCATGCGGGCACTCAATTATCGGGCGATGATGTGGTTACCAGTGGTGGCCGCGTACTCTGCGCCACCGCTCTAGGCAACTCAGTCACTGAGGCTCAAGCTCGTGCTTACGACCTGACACGTCAGATTGACTGGAAAGATGTCTACTTCCGTAACGACATTGCCTACCGAGCAATCGCCCGAGAAGCAGAGAGCTAGCCGTCAAGACAGCGAGCTCAAAAGCCCTGATCACTCAATAGCGAGCCAGTGATCAGGGCTTTTTTGTGCACCACCGCTCCCCTGCGAGCCGTCCCACCATCGTATATTTCTTTTCTTTCTAAGCACAACCTTCACATCCCACTGTCCCCGCGCTAGCATCTGTGGTTTGCTCTTACTTTCTGTGTACGAGCGTCACTCATAGATAATGAACACAGTCTGTGCAAATGGCATTTTAGAGCGCCAAATAGGGTTGCGTTAAGCGCATCCATGTTGCCCGCTCACGATCGAAACAACAGATTAAACACAGCCGCCCATAAAAATATAAAAAGGCCGTAATAACAATGACACTACGACTATTTTTAGCAATCACTGCAGTCATCGGTTTTTCTGTCCCAGCGACAACAGCGGCCTCTGCCGATACCAGCTCTACGCTAGCCAACCTACTTTCGTATCCAGCAAGCTCTACCTTCGACTACGTATTGATGGCCGCGTTGGTAGGCGCTAGCTTAATGTTGATGTTTATCAACATCGGCCAAGCCCTGATTCGACAAGAGCGCCTCAATATTTATCTCGCTCTTTATATCGCCATCATCTCAACCGCTTGTATCTGTGGCTGGAATTCGGTGCAGACGTCTCCCTTGCTTCCCACCGACCAATGGATCCGCAAGAGCTTCACCTTGCTCACGTTGGCGATTCAAGCCTTCCTTATTTATCAGTACTTTTTACCACGTCCTGCGATGACAACATGGACTCGGCTTTTCATTGGTATCCATATCGCCTTAATCGCAACGGGTCTTTGGTTAATCACTGTAGAGCATGCGGAGTCTTATCGTGCTGTGCGCTTACTGCTACTGATTAGCGCCAGTGTTTGCGTGGTTCACACAGCCCTTATGATCCCCTTTAAAATTCCATTCACACGGTATTTTTGGTATCGAAGATTATCGCCATCGGACTCTTGGTCAGCATGTGGATAACCGTAGAAAACACACTCACACAAGGCCCACTATTCTATTGGTTTGCCCAATGCGTGATCATTATAGAAAGCATGATCGTCACTTACGCTCTGGTCATGAGAAATATCCAACAAACTAATGATCGACTACAAACTCACTTTCAACGCAGTGCCAAACTCAAACTCAAAAAGCAATACAATCAAACACTAAAGCGCATCGACAATGAGCTGCGCACACCGCTAAGCGGAGTTGTCGGCATCGCAGAATTGTTGCTCGACACCTCTCTCAACAAAACTCAGAGAGATCAAATTGTGACGATGCGTCGCTCAGGCGAAGCGCTATTGAAATGGCTTAATCGACTCAATGACTGGCGCTCTCTACAGATTGGACGATTGAACTTCGACAATATCCCCTTCGACTTTTCTCACTTGCTCAATACTCTCTGTGAAGACAGTAAAGTCAAAGCAGAAGATCGAAAAATCCAGCTACAGTACACTCCAAACCCCAACACTCCTACCTTAATCAAGGGTGATCCTGCACGCATCAAACAGATCATTTCCGGCACTTTAGATATGGCGCTTTATTACAGTGAACAAGGAAACGTTGAGGTCAACCTAAAAGCTTCCGCACAACGCAACTGCTGGCGTTTAGAAATCCGCGACTGTCAAAGCGGATTACACATGGAAGACATCGATTTAACACTATCAAATGAAGCAGAGATAGAAGCGGGCACGCTAAGTAGCGTACAACGCAACTGGGCAATTGCTCAGGCGTTGGCGGAACATATCGGTGGCAGCCTGAATGTCACCATCAATGACAATGGTGAAGCGCTGTTTATCTGTGAGCTCATCTTAACCCGTTACTCGCTACTTCAACATCACGAGAACCACTACGACAAACTACTCAAAGATAAGCGTTTACTGATTGTAGATGACAGCAGCTCCAGCCGAAAACTGTTGGCCAAACGCGCCGAAAGCTGGGGTATGAAAGTAACCTGCGTACCTAACGGTCAAGATGCTTTGGATATGATTAACACGATGTCCAAGATCGGTGGCGTATTCGACTGCATTATTCTCGATCATGACATGCCGGGACTCACCGGTCTTGAAGTCGCCAAAACCATCGCTGACTCGCACTCTGCTGTCGATACTCCAACGATGATTATGCTGAGCGGGGCCAACAATCCCCCCAGCCAAGATCAGGCCAGTAATGCAGCGATTAAACGCGTTCTGTCCAAACCCATCACCGCTAAGAGTTTAAAGATCACACTGGCAGAAGAGCTGACATTGCACCAAGTGCGTCAGCGAGAGCGCAAAGAAAGCACGGTGGCCCTGCTGTAAGTGGCAATCTAAGAACACCTATCTCAAATTTAGGCAGGTACTGTTCGTCCCTCAGCCCAATGACGCAGTGCGTGTAACTGCTCTGCCATCACCACCGATAGTGGTGTAGTACTGATGATGGCTTTGATCAGATCGTCTTCGGAGAGTTTGCCGTCGTCGTCGATGGCATACAAGGCAGACACGATCACCTGCTCAATTTCAGCACCGGAAAACCCTTCCGCCGCCTCTGCCACCCGAGCAATATTGATATGGGTTTGATCCTGTTGGCGTTTTTTCAGGTGGATAGAAAATATTTGCTGCCTTACTTCTACATCGGGTAAATCCACAAAGAAAATCTCATCAAAACGACCTTTTCGCACCAACTCCGCCGGCAGTGATTGAATGTCATTGCTCGTCGCCACCAAAAATACCGGTTCTTTCTTTTCTGCCATCCACGTCAAAAAATAGCCCAGTAGACGTTTACCCAAACCATCATCACCACCGCCTTGTGCCAGAGCTTTTTCTAACTCATCGAGCCAGAGCACGCAGGGAGCCATTTGCTCAGCCTGCTGCAGGGACTTACGTAAGTTCTTTTCACTTTCACCGATAAACTTGTTGTAAAGAGATCCCATATCCAAACGCAATAAGGGCAGTTTCCACAAGCCCGCAACAGCCTTAGCCGCGAGGCTTTTACCACCACCCTGAACCCCCAATAACAAAATACCCTTGGGGGCTTCAAGATCACTGTCATGCAGAAAAGCTTTTTCCCGCAAATTCAGCCAGCGCTTGAAATTATTCAACCCACCTACATCGGCAAACGACTCGGTATCATATTCGTAACTGAGCAGCCCTTGTTGATTGAGCATGGCAAATTTGGCGCTATTGACTGCCGGTACATCCGAGGCATCAATCACACCATCATCAGCAATGGCGTGATAGGCAAGGCGTCCGACATCCCGATGCGTCAATCCACGCAAACTGTTGACCAACAATTTCAGTGCGTCGGAATCGGTACGGATTCGAGTCTTGCCCACACTCTGCGTATAGCGCTTAGCTTCTTGGCGAATGATAGAGAGAATTTCTTCATCGCTGGGTAGTGACAAGCGCGCCTGAGCCGAGAACGCTTGCAGCTCGACCGGGAGTTTGACGCTATGACTGAGAAAGATAATACGCTTGGGAATGGTTTCAAAGCTCAGAGCAATGTCCTTTAACAGACGAACAATCTTCGCCTCCCCCTCCATATGCCAATGAAAGTCACAGAGAACAAAAACACCGCTGTCGTTGCGATTTTTGATCCCTTGGAGCAATTCCACCGGAGACACCTCGGCGCCCCCGCCTTGTACTCGAGGGCCGAAACCCATGGTTTCTAGGCCGTCGGTTAAAGTCCAGCGATAGAGCGTCGTTCTGAGGCTCTGACATTGTTTTTGCAACAGCGATAGGGCGTGGTTTTCCTGTGTGCTTTCAAGTGCAATGAGTGGCACTCGCTGGGCCAGCAAAGTGGCTATATCAGAACTGACTTTCACTTGCATAGATAGAATCCCTGAGATCAAACATGGCTCTACTTTACTATGGCTTTACTCATTTGACACTCTGTCCATATCCCCTTTGAAGGCCAATTCCATTACAATGATGGGGTTACTTCGCCCCATCTCGTTAAAGGTCGCTGAATATGTCAACTCGCCACTTATCCCCAGCCGATGTACTCCTCACCCAAGTTGATCGAGCCCTTCGCACTCTAGCCCCAGGAAAAGTCACTCATCAGCGCCCCTCGCCGGCTCAAACGCTCAATGAAGCGGAGCTAACAGATAGCGAACGCCAACACGCTGCGGGCCTAATGCGAGTCAATCATGCCGGAGAAGTGTGTGCCCAAGCCCTGTATCAAGGGCAGGCGATGACCGCCAAACTGCCTCAAGTGCGCCAAGAGATGGAACTGGCCGCCGAGGAGGAAGTGGATCATCTAGCTTGGTGCCAAGAGCGTATAGAGAATCTAGGAAGCCATACCTCACTACTGAATCCACTCTGGTATGGCATGTCTTTTGGTATAGGCGCGACTGCTGGACTCATCAGTGACCGCATGAGTCTGGGATTTGTGGCCGCCACTGAAGACCAAGTGTGTAAGCACTTACAGGACCACCTAAGCGAACTCCCTGAACAAGACGCCAAAAGCCGAGCCGTGGTAGAAGTAATGCTGGAAGACGAGGCCAAACACGCCCATTCCGCGCTGGAGGCTGGCGGTCATCGTTTCCCTGCACCGGTCAAAGGCCTTATGTCACTGGTGTCCAAGGCTATGACCAAAACCAGCTATAGGATCTGACGCAGAGCAGGCCAATCAAGGCTATACTAGGAGAGATTTAAACCTCAGGGCCTTTCAACGTTTCCATGCGGATCAAGACCAAACTCTCCTTCTTGCTGCCAGGCTTGATCCTTTTGCCCATGCTGGTCAGTATGGCGCTGCAGCTTCCACAATTAAAACAGCAAATTCACGACACTGAACTGGAGCGTTTCGATGCCCTGCTGATGCAGGTCAGCGCTCGTTTATCGCGCAACTTTTCCAGCCTGCAACACGAAGTCATGCTGTACGCTCGGACCCAGACGATTCGCTCGTTGGAACCAGAGCCCATCAGAACCTATCTGCTGCAAGAGATCGGTCGTAAGCAGGCCTTTTTTTCTGATTTCATGATCGCAGACACCAACGGCTATTTTTTCAGTACACAACCGGGTAATCCCGCCCAAGCTCATCGTCACACTTTCGATGACAGCGACCCTGACGCTCGACCACATACCACCATACGACGAGATTACTGGCGTTATACCGTGGCAGATAACCCAGGTGAGGTGCGCTCTATTATCTCCAACCCGATGATGGCCTATACCAATCAACAGCGTCAGATCATCGTGGCCGCCTCAATTAATGACGACACGAACAAGGTGATCGGCATGGTTGGCGGGGTCATCAAGTGGGAACAAATCATTGAGCAGCTAAATATCATCGAGCAAACTCTCTTTGACAAGGTCAACTGGCAGCCGCGTTTTTTTATTGTCAGTAAGGGCGGAAACTATTGGTTTCACTGGGACGAGAATAAAATCGTCGATATCAAAACCACTCAACAGGGACAACAAGTTCTCAGCCAAGACCTGCAAGCTATTAGCGAGTCTCACTCCATTTTGGACGACCCCCTGAAGGAGTGGCAGCTCTCCGCCAGCGCCATTCTCGATCAGCAACAAGGTCACTTTCGCTACACAGATCAAACTACGCAACAACGAGCCATTGTCTCTTTCACGCCCATAAACAACACTGGATTTACTCTGGGCATGGTCA
Source organism: Cellvibrionaceae bacterium (assembly GCA_002707785.1). Lineage (GTDB taxonomy): Bacteria > Pseudomonadota > Gammaproteobacteria > Pseudomonadales > Cellvibrionaceae > Pseudomaricurvus. The sequence goes on from PANW01000032.1 coordinate 120,470, forward strand.
CCGATGAATCTTTGTTACTGGAGGACACGCCCGACATAGTCGCCCATAACATTGCTATCTTTGGCATAGCCGCGATGGCGACGTTAATGCTTGCCCTGATACTTGCCCGAAACACCACTCGCCCACTCCACAGCTTGAATCACTACGCACATCAAATTGAAGAGGGCTCCAACACCATCCCTAAAGATTTGCAATCTCAAGATGAGTTCGGAGAACTGGCGCTGCAATTACAACATCTAGCCACCACCGTGGAGGCACGCCAGCGCGACCTAAGCGCCAGTGAAGAACGATTCAAACTTGCCATGAAAGGCAGTAGCGATGGTGTTTGGGATTGGAACTTGGTCACCGATGAGGTCTACTTCTCACCGCGTTGGTATGAAATGCTCGGCTACCGGAAGGAAGAAATTGCGTTCAATGTGGAAACGTTTTTTCAACTATTGCACCCCGAAGACGTGATCAGAACTCAAACAGCTGTCAATCAATGTTTGACCAACAGAGAATCTTTCTACCACGTAGATTTGCGCATGCTGCACAAGGATGGCCATTTGGTCTACATCATGTCGCGAGCTTATCTTGTCTGCGACCCAATCAGCGGCGAGCCTAGCCGACTAGTCGGCACCCATGTAGACATTAGCGAACAAAGCAAACACCAAGACCGCATCGAAAAGCTCAATCAAGAGTTAGATAGCCGCGTAAAGGTTAGAACCCGGGAGCTTGAGCAAGCAAAATTCGACGCACAAAAGCTGCAGCATAAAGCGGAATCAGCCAACCATGCCAAGAGCACATTTTTGGCAAATATGTCTCATGAATTACGCACGCCATTAAACTCTATTATCGGTTTTACCAACCGACTCGTTCGCAAACTGGACGGTAAAATTGATTCAAAAAATCTCGACGCCTTAGGTATTGTTGAGGAAAATGGCAAACACTTACTAAGTCTAATCAATGACCTGCTGGACACAGCCAAAATTGAAACCGGCCAACTGTCTCTGAATCGCGAAAGATTCAATTGCATACTGTTGGCTCAGCAATGTATCGATCAAGCGAGACCACTGAGCGAAGAAAAAAACTTGGAGCTATTGACAGATTTTTGCTGCGACGAATTGCTGATCGACGCCGACAAAAAAAGAGTCGTACAGATTCTGTTAAACATGCTGTCCAATGCCATAAAATTCACCGAACAAGGTAGCGTTACTCTCGCCATTGAGCCCATGAGGAAAGGAGATGTTGCAGGAGTTGGCTTCCATGTCATTGACACAGGCATTGGCATCGCACCGGATTTGCAGGCTGCTCTGTTCGAAAAGTTCACCCGCTCAGATAGCGCCGAATACAATGCCGTGAAAGGAACTGGGCTCGGCTTGACCTTAATAAAACAATTAGCCAACTTACATCAAGGCAGTGTTGAAGTAATTTCAAGAGAAGGCGAAGGAAGCCGCTTTACCGCATGGCTCCCTCTCACCCAATACTAGCCTCGAAGCTTAAGCCTGAGCCTCTATCATTTCGTAGGAATGGCTCACTTCCACTCCAGCAGCCTCCATCATGATGCTAGCGGAGCAGTATTTAGTGGCCGACAATTCTACTGCGCGCTTCACCTGCGCCTCTTTTAGACCCTGCCCGCTAACAACAAAATTCATACTGATTTTAGTAAACGGTGACGGCACACCTTCGGCTCGCTCAGCGTCCATTTCCACTCGGCAATCCACTACTTTTTGACGCGCTTTCTTGAGGATACTCATCACATCAAAGCTGGCGCAGCCCCCCATGCCCAACAACAGCATTTCCATCGGCCGAACACCCATATTGCGGCCGCCATGGTCCTCGGGTCCATCCATGACAACAGAATGCCCACTGCCAGACTCACCCAGAAACATCGCCCCATCTACCCACTTAACCGTCGCTTGCATGTCACACCTCAATCTGCCTGAGCCACAGAGATGTCTGTGGCGCTTAATCATTCGTGGCGCAAGGTTAACATAAACCAAGAAATGGCGTGAATGGTACAAACTCTTGCACATTTCTCGACGGGTATAGATAACCGGTTCACAAAGACGATGAAGAACACCGCACACTGCTGGCCAGACATCCGGAAACTCGACATAATCCCTGTTTGCTATCTGGGCGATAAAGCAGGGCATTCGCAAAATTGGTATCTTGTACCACAAACCGCTATGGTTAGTGCAGGGTACTGAGCTTCCCTACTTCCCCCTGCAACAGTACGAGGAAATACCATTGGTTGCCGTTTCATTGACCCCCCATATCGAAAATGTGGACGAGTTTCTAAGCCATTGCCATCGACGCCGCTACCCCGCTAAAAGCACATTGATTTACGCAGGTGACAAGAGCGACTCCCTTTATTACATCATCAAAGGCTCGGTCACCGTCATTATCGAAGACGATGAAGGCCGCGAGATGATTGTCGCCTATCTAAACGATGGAGACTTTTTGGGTGAAATGGGATTGTTTGATGAACAAGACTCTCGCAGCGCTTGGATCAGAGCCAAAACAGAGTGTGAAGTTGCCGAGATCAGCTACTCAAAGTTTCAGGAACTCACCGAAGAACACCCTGAATTTCTCTTCGCCCTCGGCAGCCAAATGGCCAAACGCCTGCGCAACACCACTCGCAAAGTGGGTGATCTCGCGTTCTTAGATGTTACCGGACGTGTGGCTCGAACGCTGCTCGACCTGTGCAAAGAGCCCGATGCGATGACCCACCCTGATGGCATGCAAATCAAGATTACTCGCCAAGAAATTGGTCGTATTGTTGGCTGCTCACGGGAAATGGTTGGTCGAGTATTAAAAACTCTCGAAGACCAAGGATTGGTTTCCGTCAAAGGTAAAACCATGGTGGTCTTTGGCACCCGCTAGTCTGTATTCGCTAGAAAACCACTTAGAGTAAACGAAATGCCGCCATTGCGGCATTTTTTCAATTACGCACTCCCTCTCACCTTCTCACTACAGCTCCTCACTACAGCTCCTGCGAAACGTAGCGATCAACGATACGATCAATAGAGCCCTGCTCTATAAGTTTCAAATACTGGCGATCTAAGCGCCCTGCCAGCTCAGCGCTCACTCCACATCCGTGGGAAATATAGACCGGATAAGAAGGAATAATCGACGACAGGTCATGGAGTTCGAAATTCTCCCGCTGCGATTCTCCGGTTTTAAAACTGTAGGCAACCCGAAGGTTCATAGTCACAAAACCTAAACCGCGGCCAGCCATTACGGCTTTATAGGCTGCACGCTGGTTTTTGACGTCCAATTTTTGGATCGCCCCGCTATCGAAATGGGGCATTAGGGTGGCGTAATTAAAACCGTGTAGAGTAATCAGTCGCTGACCAAACAACTCTTCTACTGAAGACAAGGAAAAATCGCTATCAGCACGGGTTACTAAGGAATGGTTTACACTCAATATGGGCTGCGACAGTAAACAGTCACTTTGTACGCTGTCGTTGCCTTTAAGGCGCCATATCGGAGAACCATAGGAGAGACAGTTGCGATTCTCAGGTTTTTTCATCTCCAGTAGCATTCGCTTAAAAGGCAGCGAAACAGTGGTAATCGAGAGCCCCAGATCCAGCCCTAACCGATAGACAATATCGCTAACTATACCCCGGTGCCCGAAACCATTGCGCTCAATTTGAAACGGGGGAGCTTGGCGCTCAATGACGAAATAGATTAACTCATCACCCGGCTCAACATCAGGAAGTATCGGCTCGCCAGCGGACAATGAGCTAAACAGCAAAAGTGTCGCAAGCCACAGCAATCGCTTAGAATGAAGGATAGATCACTCTCCTGCTAACAGGAACAAGAGAAGCCTTTGGGCTTCTCTTAGCTGAACATTAATTAAACATTTCTAGAAGTTTAACACCTGGATCGTCAGCTCGCATGAATGTTTCGCCAACGAGAAACGTATCTACATTGTGACCACGCATCGCCATAACGTCATCGATGGTCAAAATACCCGACTCAGTCACCACAATACGATCGTCACCAATACGATCCAATAACGCAAAAGTATGATCTAGACTGACTTCAAAGGTATGCAGGTTACGATTATTGATCCCAATAAGCTTATTGGGTAAACGCAAGGCCAGCTCCAGCTCTTCAGCGTTATGCACCTCGACCAGTACATCCATCCCCAATTCGTGGGCCAAGGTGTTGAGTCGGTGCATTTGTTCAAATTCCAATACCGCGACAATCAGCAAAATACAGTCCGCACCAATAGAACGGGCTTCGTACACCTGATACTCATCAACAATGAAATCTTTGCGGATGACTGGGAGAGAAGACGCCGCTCGGGCTTCTTGCAGGTAGTGATCGGCCCCCTGAAAAAAGTCCACATCGGTCAACACCGAGAGACAAGCTGCCCCACCTTTTTCATAACTGATGGCAATTTCGGAGGGGTAAAAATCTTCGCGAATCACCCCTTTGCTGGGCGATGCTTTTTTGATCTCTGCAATCACAGCGGCTTGACCTGCTGCCAGCTTTTGCTCGATGGATGCCACAAAACCGCGCGCAGGCGGTTGCTGCTCGGCATTGGCTTTCACCTCGGCCAAACTAACCCGCTGCGAACGGGCCGCAATTTCTTCATGTTTACGGGTAACAATTTTTTCTAAAACGGTTGGGATTTTGCTCATAGTACTACCGGGGTTCCGGCCTCATGCATGTTCTTTTTGGCACAGCGTAAACGCCGCCAATTCAGTAATTTTTTCTTTCGCCAAACCGCTACCAATTGCGTCTTGAGCCATGCTGACGCCTTCGACCAAGCTGTCGGCAACACCACTGACGTAAATAGCCGCACCAGCGTTCAAGGCAATAATATCGGCCGCTTTATCCGCCGCGTCACTGCCGCGCTTGCCTAAAGCCGCTTGAATCAAGCTCAATGAGGCTTCGGCATTTTCTACACTTAAACCGTCCAAGCTTCTCGTCGCAATACCAAAATCTTTCGGATCAATGTCGTAACTGCTAAGAGCACCCTCTTTCCATTCCGCCACAAAAGTCGACGTCGCCAAAGAGATTTCATCCAGCCCATCCGCCGCATTGACGACCAATACATGCTCGCTGCCGAGCATACCCAGCACTTCTGCCAACGGCAGACACAAGTCACGACTGAAAACTCCAACCACTTGACGCTTCACTCCCGCAGGATTGGTCAAAGGGCCGAGAATGTTAAAAATAGTGCGCTGCCCCAACTCTTTACGCGGGCCTATGGCATGTTTCATAGCGCTGTGATGAGAAGGCGCAAACATGAAACCCACACCCAGCTCTTCGACACAGCGAGCCACCTGCTCAGGCGTGATATCCAACTGCACCCCCGCCGCTTCCAGCACATCCGCACTGCCCGTAGAGCTGGAGACAGAACGATTGCCATGCTTGGCCACGTTTACACCGGCAGCTGCCGCGACAAACGTCGAAGCGGTAGAGATATTAAATAAGTTGGCGCCATCACCACCGGTCCCCACCAAATCAATCAAATTATCGGCGTTAATAGTAACCGGAGTAGCCAACTCACGCATGACGCGCACCGCGCCTGCAATCTCATCGATGCTCTCGCCTTTCATTCGCAAGGCCACCAATAGTGCCCCGATTTGTGCCGAGGTTGCCTCACCCGTCATCACCTGACGCATCACCGCCACCATCTCATCCTGAGATAAATCTTGGCGCTCAATGAGTTGGCCTATTGCTTGTTTAATATCCATACACTGTTACCTTCAATGCCATGATGCAGTAAAAAATACGCGTTTATGATTCGAGAAAATTGCGCAGTAAATCGTGACCATGTTCGGTGAGAATACTCTCTGGGTGAAACTGCACGCCCTCCACCGCCAGCGTTTTGTGTCTCACCCCCATGATTTCATCGACCTGTCCCTGTTCGGTTTCGGTCCATGCCGTAATTTCCAAACAATTTGGCAGGCTTCTTTTTTCAATCACTAACGAGTGATAGCGAGTCGCTTGATAAGGATTCTTTAGCCCGCGAAACACTCCCGTGTCGGCGTGATGAATAGGAGAGATCTTGCCGTGCATGACTTGACGCGCTCTGACAATTTTACCGCCAAATGCCTGACCAATGCTCTGATGGCCCAAGCAAATACCCAGCAACGGTATACGACCGGCAAACGCCTCTATCACCGCCACAGATACACCCGCTTCATTGGGTGTACAGGGGCCGGGTGAAATGACAATTTTCTCGGGCTGCAGTGCTTCAATCTCTGCAACCGTAATTTCATCATTGCGCACCACCTTAACATCGGCCTTTAGCTCGCCGAGATACTGCACAATGTTGTAGGTAAAGGAGTCGTAATTATCTATCATTAAAATCATGTTCGGCTCCTTATAAAACCATGTCGACGGCGCGAAAAATGGCGCGGGCTTTATTCATTGTTTCTTTCCACTCCAGCGCAGGCACTGAATCGGCAACGACGCCAGCCCCTGCTTGCACATAGAGTTTTTTATCTTTAATCACGGCAGTGCGAATGGCGATGGCCGTATCCATGTTGCCATTCCAAGACAAATAACCCACCGCCCCGCCGTAGATTCCGCGCTTTTCATCTTCCAGTTCGTCAATAATTTCCATCGCTCGAATCTTAGGTGCGCCGGACAGAGTGCCAGCGGGCAGCGCCGCTTTTAATACATCCATCGCAGTCAATTCATCGCGCAACTGACCGGTCACATTGGAGGTAATGTGCATGACGTGAGAGTAGCGCTCAACAACCATCTTGTCGGTTAACTCAACACTGCCGACATTGGCCACACGACCGACATCGTTACGCCCCAAATCGATCAACATCAAATGCTCTGCAATTTCCTTGGGATCATTGACGAGCTCTTGCTCCAAGGCCAAATCTTCTGCCGCGTTATGACCGCGACGACGAGTACCCGCAATGGGTCGAACGGTTACTTCACCATCTTCAAGGCGCGCTAGGATCTCTGGACTGGAGCCGACCACATGGTGATCACCCAAATCGAGGAAGTACATGTAAGGAGACGGGTTCAAACTGCGCAAAGCTCGGTACAAATTGAGCGGCTGGGCCTCAAAATCGATAGACAGGCGCTGAGATACCACCACCTGCATGGTGTCTCCTGCCAACACATAGTCTTTAATTTGTCCCACAGCTTGCTGAAATTTGTCTTCACCAAAACTGGACCTAAACTGGTCTTCGCGAACAGTTTCGGACGACAAACTCATAGGCGCGGTCGCTGGCACTTCATGACGCAACTGCAGCTCTAGCTCATCCAAGCGCTTTTCTGCGGCATCGAAACTGCCCTCCTCTTCCGGATTGGCGTGAACGACCAGAATCAACTTGCCGGCGAGATTGTCGAACACCAGCACTTCATCGGAGACCATCAACAAAATATCGGGGGTACCGATGGTGTCTTGTGGCTGAGAAGCTTTGAGTTTGGGTTCAACGTAGCGCACACAGTCATAACCAAAGTACCCCACCAGGCCGCCATTGAAACGCGGCAAGTGCTCAAGTTCGGGCACTCGATAGCGCTGCTGAAATTGCTCGACGAATTCTAGCGGATCTTCACATTCATGAGCCTCGACGACCTCGCCATCGGTTTCGATGATGATGGAATCTCCGTAGGCTTTGAGTAAGGTGCGAGCCGGTAGCCCTAAGATGGAGTAGCGCCCCCACTTTTCGCCGCCCTGCACGGACTCGAATAGATAGGAATATGGCCCTTGAGCCAACTTCAAGTAGCTCGAAAGTGGTGTATCAAGATCCGCCAATACTTCTCTGACTAAAGGAATGCGATTGTAGCCTTGATTGGCCAACTCGCGAAATTGATCCGGTGACATGTTGTGTCCTTGCTAAAGTGCGATCACAGCGGGTGATCCGATGGAGTCTGCGTATTCACAACCCCGTAGGCAATTGCCCAAGGGTCTATTTGACAGCGAGCTCAACGGCTCGCAATTTGAGCTACGGACGCCATCGTCCCCAGAGAAGAGAAGCTGCTGTGACGACACCTGTCGACAAGGCTAGTTTGTTCACGAAAACACCTAAGTTTTACGGTTGTACCAGCAGTGTAACGGGCCACCACTAGTAAGAATTAAAAGTGGCGCTAGTGTAGCGGCTCGCCCGCCGCCTGTACAGTCGAGGCCGCATAAGCCACCATATCCAGCCTCGCCATTGTCAGATTAGGGACTGCCAAGGCACAATGAGAAACGGCTTGCCTAAGAGAAGCCGATATCGCTCATCCATTCGCTAGGACTGCCCCATGACACTTGCTTCCCCACGCTCGATTATCGGTGTTCTCATATGCTTATTAATCAGCCCGCTGGCCACTGCCAAACCCGTCAATCACGTTGTTTTGGTCTGGCTAAAAGCGGAGATATCGGTCGAGCAACGCAACACCATTATGCAAGCGGGACTGCAGCTTCAGAACATTCCGGGGGTTATCTCAGTACACACTGGGCTTCCAGTCGCCAGTGACCGCGCCATTGTCGACGACAGTTTCAGCTTTGGCATCACCATCGAATTGCCCGATGCCAACGCCATTAACAGCTATTTGGAGCACCCCATCCACGTGAACTATGTCGCCACTCATATCAAACACAGCGCTGAAAAACTGCTGATCTACGATTTCTGAGTAAAATCAGGGAACGCCATCCGGGCAAGACCCTCTAACACATTCATCAGAGTATCACTGCGAAGAAGTTGTCGAGATTGCCGGTCACCCAAGTGGGGGATTCGTCCTCAATGGGGTTGCCGTGATTATAGCCGTAGCTCACCCCCAGCGTAGCCACTTTGGCCGCCTTGCCCGCCAGCATGTCACTGCGAGAATCACCCACCATTAAAGCGGCGGCGGGTTTGACTCCAAAGCGTTGCAGCAGCGACTCCAAAGGCGCGGGGTGAGGTTTTTTCTGTGCGAGAGAATCGCCGCCCAACCAGGCCGACACATAGGGTTCAAGCTCGAGATCATCCAACAGGTGAGGCACAAATTCAGCGGGCTTATTGGTCACGACAGCAATAGCGACACCGGCTTGTTGCAAGCGTATCAAAGCAGATTGGACACCGGCATAGAGGGTGGAATAACGCCCACTGATGCGCCGATAGTGAGACAGAAAACGCCGCAATGCCGCCTGATGCAATGCCGCTTCAACTTGGGTTTCGTCGATACCATCGATGTTCGCCAGCGCACGTCTCACCAGCACGCCCGCGCCATTACCCACCCACAAACGCACTTTAGCCTCACCCGCCGGCGGACTGCGCATTTCTTTCAGCATGGCATCAATGGCCGCGGTTAAGTCAGGCACGCTGTCGACTAAGGTGCCGTCCAGATCGAACATCACCAAACGCGGCAGACCAGAAAAAGTCTGCCGAAAATCTATTGCAGACATGTTTTAGGCTTTGGCTAACTGGTCGCGCATCGCTTGAATGGCGGTGGCGTAGTCGTCCTTACCAAAAATGGCTGAACCGGCAACAAAAGTATCGGCACCGGCCTGGGCGATTTCCAATATATTGTCGGCAGTAACGCCACCATCGATTTCAAGACGAATGGGCAAATCTAGCGCGTCAATAGCCGCGCGAGCTTCACGTAACTTATCCAAAGTGTAAGGGATAAACTTCTGGCCGCCGAAACCTGGGTTAACTGACATCAACAACAGCATATCGAGCTGAGGCAGTACATGCTTAACAACATCAATTGGGGTCGCTGGATTGAGTACTAAGCCAGCTTCACAGCCCGCCTGCTTAATCAACTGAATCGAACGGTCCACGTGGCGAGAGGCTTCTGGATGAAAGGTAATGATACTGGCGCCCGCATCGGCAAACTGACCAATCAAATCATCCACGGGCTCGACCATCAAATGCACATCGATGGGCGCCGTAACACCATGATTGCGCAAAGCCTTACAAACCATTGGGCCGACCGTTAAATTAGGTACAAAGTGGTTATCCATCACGTCAAAATGCACAATATCGGCACCCGCGGCCAAAACCGCGTCAACTTCTTCTCCTAATCGAGCGAAATCTGCCGCTAATATAGAAGGAGCGAGTTTAAATTCCTGTTGCATAGAATACCTGCCATTACACGTTTGAGGTGGGAAAACACCGATTAATGAGCAACCGATGCATATGAAACCTTTGAAAGACGCGCATTGTACTGAAACTTTGGCACAACGCCCACCGACAGATCCAAGAGATATTCGAAGATCGAACTCCAGCCCAATAGTACTCTGGCTACTGGCCTGCGCCCTCTGCCTGTGTGTACTCAGCCTGCCCGCACTGGCGCAAACCGCTGTCACAGAAAAGACTGATGAGACAGCCTCTGAGACCAAAGACAGTGATGCTGAAGCGAACGCCACACAAGCCCCCAGCAGCGATGCACCACCCGAGCCACCGCCCTATGCCTCGCGAGAAGAGCGGGATATGAATCTTCTCGCTGCGAGGCTAGAGGGTGAAACTGCAGTTTGGCTACAAGCCCTAGAACAACCCTTTCTGGCACTTTATGAGCAGGAACTCACCGGTGATGCGGTAGGCGCCGTACTGATCATTAACGCCGAGGGTCAGCACAGCAACTGGCCCACCACCAGTGAACAGATTCGCTTGAGCTTGCCTGAATTCGGCTGGAATACCTTGTCGACCGAGCTGCCGCTGCCGGAGCAAAGACCCATACCGCAGCGCTCGGCGCCAATAGCGCCAGCTCCGCCTTCTGTAGAGAACCCAGATCCCACAGCAACCGACGCCACCGCAGAGAGCAATCAAGACCCCGCCTCCTCGGTACAAGATACCCCGCCAACAAAAGCTGAAAAAGGAGAAGACAAAGAAATCTATGACTCCACCACCGGCGAACTGAGTGATGGATCATTGCCCCCTAGCGCAGAAAATCCAACCGCCCCCGGCGATGCCGATACGCCCGTACCTGAACTCAAGGTGCCGGCTGAAGATATTGCTATAGCCAGACTGGAGGCGGCTATCAGTTACCTGCATCAACAGGGACAGTTCAATATTGTACTGATGGGAAGTGGTGTTGGAGCTCTGCGCGCGGTGTGTTTTCTGAAGGACATCCCCAAAGTGGAGCAGACAACTCAATCCCGTCTGATTCGATCACTGGTGATGATCAACGCACGCAATCATTTGCCGCTGGACTCACGCCAACTGCACCAATGTTTAGACACCCCCGAAATGCCCGTTCTCGATGTGTACTTGGGGCATAACGAACGAGATCAAAAAGACGCCAAACAGCGATTAAAGTACGCCCGCAGGAGCGGCTACCAAATTTACCAACAACTGCGCTTGCCAGAGATGGCTCACAATACCATGCTGGGAGAAAATCGACTTTCACGGAGAGTCCGGGGGTTTATGGAAGCCCACGCACAAGGAGTCAAGGTTGATAATGCCGTCATCAACAATCCCTAATTGCTGCCCACTAACCTCCTAGAGGAGCACCTTAGGCATTGGCCAGCTGCTGATCCAGCTCCTGGAGACGCTCTGGCGTGCCAATGTCCCACCACTGTCCCGAATAAACCAAACCGTGCAGTCGGTCCTGAGCGATTGCATCTTCAAACACTTCGCGCAGGGGAAATGCTTGACGGCGCTCAGGGTAGCGCCCGACGATATCAGGATGCAGCAGAGCAATTCCGCTGTAGGTATAGCCCGCGTCCACTTCCGTATTGTGCAACAAGAGCTCGCCGTGCAAGGCAAAATCTCCAGCGCTGTTATGACCGGGATTGGGGACCAATACCAAACGCCCCAAGCTGTCATCCGACAGAGGAGATTGCGCCAATGTCGACAAATCAAAATCCGTCCACACGTCACCATTGAGTAACAAGAAGGGAGCCTCGCCCAATAGCGGCAAAGCCTTCAAAATGGCACCGGCAGTTTCTAATGGCTCATCCTCGACAGAATAGGTAATCGACATTCCCCACTGCGCGCCTTCTCCTATGGCGTCAATTATTTTATGCCCTAAATGAGCGACATTAATGACCACGTCGGTCACATCTAGACGCTGCAAGCGCTCTAGGTGGTAGACAATGAGGGGCTTACCGCCAACGCACAACAAAGGCTTAGGAAGATCATCGGTTAGCGGCCGCATCCGCTTACCAAAGCCTGCAGCCAGAATCATTGCCTTCATCGGGCCACGTCCTCGTCGCCAGCAGCGGGCTTTGCTCCTTTGGCAATATCGCCCGCGCGTTGATAATCGCTGTACCAAGGCTGCCGCTCACACAGGGGCAACAATTTTTCCCGAAACCAATAGGTAAAATCTGAGAATTCAGGGTATTGATCGGCCACTTCCAGCGTGTAACGCAGAACCAGTGGCAAATCTTTTAAATAGGCCGATTTACCGTCTCTAATACACAGTCGCGCGAATACTCCTAATACCTTGAGGTGACGCTGCAATCCCATCCAATCGAACCAACGCATGAAACCGGCCTGAGTCACCGGCGCCATCAATCCAATTTCTACCGCCATGTCGCCATAAGCCAGAGCCCATTGCTGGACCTGCTCACTCGGCCAGCGAATATAACAATCTCTCAGCAGTGACACCAAATCATAAGTCAGCGGCCCGCGCACGGCATCTTGAAAATCGATCACCCCAGGGGACTGCCCATCGCGATAAATCAAATTGCGGCTGTGATAGTCTCTATGCACCCAGACCTGCGGCTGCTGCAGCGCAGCGCCCTCCAGCTGCGCATATACATTATCCAAAATCGCTTGTTCGTCATCACTGAGGTTGTAGCCGAGCAATTGAGGAATAAACCACTGGTGCAACAATGCCATTTCATCGCGCAACCGGCTTTGATCGTAATTGGGCAAAGTGTGGAGAGTATCGCCGTCAGCGGCAGGAATAGTCGTTTCCGGGCACTGCTGCAATCGCAACAATGTCATCATTGCCTCGCCATAGAGCTGGGTTGCGCTATCGCGCTCAGCCTCTAACGCTTGGCTGTATAACGTATCACCAAAATCTTCCACGAGCAGAAAGCCACGCTCAAAGTCGACGGCTATGACATCCGGCGTATGCACACCTTGATCTCTCAAATATCTCGCGATCGCAACAAAGGCATGACTGTCTTCCTCAGCCACGGGAGCATAAACCGCCAACAACTGCGGTTCACTATCAACGCGATAATAATGCCGGAACCCTGCGTCGCCATTCAGCGAATGGAGCTTAAGCGGAGTTGTGGTCGACCACTGTCGCTGCTGCAATTGCTGCTCAACCCATTGCGATAAAATTGCTTCTGACTCTTGTCCCTGCTCCACGCACAACCCTTATTATCAACTGGCCAAACCCAAGATTCTAACCAACACAGACGATAACAGGAACGTCTTTTATGGATTAGTCGGGCAAATTAAAGCCGCGCGAGACACCGCCATCGATTAATAAAGAAGGAATACTCGTAGGCGGTAGCCTAATGCTCCCATCCCAAGTAGAATCAGTCTCTTTATTCCACAAAAGCAATAAGACACACAGGATTGTCCCAATAATGGCCTTACGGAAGTCACTGTTACGGCAGCATATTCATCGCGCACTCAAACCGTCTCAATCACCTTGGTTACTGGCTTTAGGAGTGCTGGCAAGTCAGCCGATCACGCCACTTTACGCCGCAGACAATCATTACGAATGGAGCTGCCAAGCTAGCGCCAATGGCCAGGGCTGGGATTGCCAAGAGCAAGTCGCCCCAGGACCCGCCTACAAGCGCCCGCAGCATTCTCATCGTCGCCAAGCCACTGGGGCAAGCATCGCCGCGGCCGACAAGCCTCGCAACCTACCCGCCGCGCAGGTCGACTGGGTTGACGAAGCACAACTCTCACCAGAGCAAGTCGCCAACCTGCAAGATGCCTGCTGCGGCAGCTACATTGAGCCTGAGCGTACCGATGCCGATGCCAAGCTGCATCCGGATCAAGCCCCGATGCGCGCATCGGCCGAAAGCTCTGAGTGGATCCAAGAAACCACCGCGGTACTCGAGGGCGACGTAAAGCTCACGCAAGGCTATCGTCAACTGGAATCAGACAAAGCAACGCTGGATCAAGACGCCAACACCGCGCTGCTGGAAGGCAATATTCGCTTGCGTGAACCCGGTCTGCTGATGACCGGCTCTCGTGGCGACATGAACATGGACACTGGTGAAGCAGTAATTCAAGACGCCAGCTATCTGGTCCACAATGCGGGTGCTCGCGGTGACTCCACCGCAATCAGCGTCTCCGGCAACAAAGTCCTTACGCTCGACGACGGCACCTTCACTCGCTGTGAACCCGAAAGCAACACTTGGTACCTGAAAGGTAGCGAGCTGAAAATCGATCCGAATACTGGGCAAGGTACCGGTAAACACGTGCGCCTAAACATCAAAGACGTGCCGGTGTTTTACACCCCCTACATTCGCTTCCCTGTGGGCAACGAACGCGCCTCTGGCTTTCTATTTCCGTCCATCAGCTCCTCTGATGGCGGCGGCCTAGATTTGGCCGTACCTTATTATGTCAATCTCGCACCTAACTATGACATGACCCTCACTCCGCGCTTTATTAGTGACCGAGGCGAGATGTTAGAGACGGAAGTACGTCATCTGTCCAAGCACTTTGAAACCACTGTCAGCGCAGGATTTCTGTCCAGTGATGATGGCGGTGAGGATGATGACAAAGAAGATTTCATCGCAGACGGCACCCTAACTGAAGAAGAAGCTTACCCTTATAAAGGTGAAGACCGCTGGCTGATCAATGTCGATCAAGTTGGTGGCATGAGTACCCGTTGGTATTCTCGTATCGATTACACCAAAGTCAGCGACATCGATTATTTCCGTGATATCGACAATGCCAGCTTGGAAGTCAATAGCTCTACCCACCTGAAAAAGTCGGGCATCCTAGGCTATCGCGGTGAAAATTGGCTCTATGAGATCATGGCTGAAGAGCATCAAACCATTTCTGCAAGAACCGCGGATCAGTACAAACAACTACCACGTATTACCATGGATGGCTCTTACCGCCTAGGCGAAAACTGGCTAGTGGATCTCGATCACGAGGTGGTGAGCTTCGATCATCGCGAAAAAGACGAAGATCAGCTAATCACCGGCGAACGCGCTCGCATCGATTACAGTTTGGCGTGGGACAAACGCTGGATCTGGGGTTTCGTAAAACCCAGTGTCATGGTTAAAAGCCTGCACTACCAACTTGACGACGACTACCTCACCGACGCCGCCGACGATGCACCTTCATTCACGGTACCGCAAGCCAGCCTCGACGCCGGCCTGTACTTCGAACGCGAAGGCTCTCTGGTCGGCAATCGCTATTTGCAGACGTTTGAACCGCGTTTGTTCTACTTCTATAGCGACACGGAAAACCAGGATGATCTGATCGACGTTGGCATTAACGGAGACGATGTTGATTTCGACACCTCCGAGCTGACATTCAGCTACAACCAGCTGTTCCGCGATAGCCGCTTTAGTGGCGGCGATCGTATTGATGACGGCAATCAACTCTCTGTGGGCTTAACCACGCGCTTTATTGATCCCCACAGTGGTATCGAGCGTTTCAATGCTAGCCTCGGACAAATTTTCTATTTCGAAGATCGTGCGATTACCATCAACCAACGGGAAGATGTCGCGCTGCTCGATGAAGACAATCAGCGAGATGATTCAGAGTTTGCCGCACAAGTTGGCGCACAACTGGGCGACCACTGGCGCCTGCGTTCGGATCTTATCTGGGATGCAGATGACAGCAATAGAGTCCGTCGCGGTAGCGCCAGCTTGCGCTACCAAGACGATGACTACCGCTTATTCAATCTCAGCTATCGTTATTCACGCAAAAACCCACTGCTGAGTGATCCCGATGATCTCGACGACGATGGCGACCTGACTGATGAAATCGAACAGAGCATTGAACAAGGGGACATTTCTTTCTCTTGGCCACTGTTTGGCAACTGGAGCACCGTCGGTCGCGCCAACTACGATTTTACTCACAACCGTGAACTCGAAACCTTAGTCGGCGTCGAATACAATGACTGTTGCTATCGTCTGCGCTTAGTCGCCCGTAAATGGATCGATAACGACCTGATTGACAGCGTAAACAGCCTCGACCTTGAAGAAGATACAGGTATCTTCTTTGAATTCCAGCTGAAAGGCTTGGGCAGCATTGGCAGCAAAGTATCCAGTGTACTCAATGACGGCATTTACGGTTACGAAGAAAGAGAAGAGACTTTTAAGTAAGAATATTATGAATAAAAGCAGAACGTTTAAATTTTTGACAGGCGCGGCCTTTTTGGCCCTGAGCAGTTTCAGTGCCGCCAAAACAATTACGCTCGACAAAGTCATCGCCGTAGTCGACAACGACGTGGTCATGGCCAGTGAACTGCAGCAACGCATCGGCATTGTGAAGGCACAGCTAGAAGCCAATAACACCCCAATGCCCAGCGAAGATGTCCTGCACTCACAGATCATCGAGCAACTGGTAACAGAATCCCTGCAACTGCAGATTGGGCAACGTGTGGGAGTGGAAATCAGCGAAGCTGAAATAGATGCCGCTCTCAACCGCATGAAACAAGCCAATAATCTGAGTGATGCAGCCTTTGCCGAGCAACTAAAAAACGACGGTGTTAGTGTCAACAGTCTGCGCGAACAGATTCGTCGCGACATGATTATTGATCAAGTCCAACGCGGCAGCGTCAATCGCCGCATCCGAATCTCTGAGCAAGAAGTCCAAAACTTCCTGAAATCCAAACAGGGGAAGTTTTGGGCATCACCAGACTATAACCTTGGACACATTCTCATTTCACTGCCTTCCACAGTCAGCAATGAAGAAGCGAAAGCGGCTGAAGATAAAGCTCACGCATTGGTAAAACGCCTGCGTGACGGTGCCGACTTCCGTCAAGTTGCCGTCGCAGAATCTCAAGGACAAAACGCGCTTAAAGGTGGCGACATTGGCTGGCGTAAATCGGCGCAAATGCCGGACCTCTTTGCTCAAGCCATTGAAACACTGGAAGAAAATGGCATCAGTGAACCGCTACGCAGCGGCGCCGGCTTTCACATCCTGAAACTCTACGGCACACGTGGCAGCCAAGAACAGGTCATCGAACAAGCGAAAGTTCGTCACATCCTCATTAAGCCTTCGACCATTCTTACCAACGATGAAGCCCAGCAAAAATTGGCAGATGTTCGCCAACAAATCCTTGATGGGGCTGACTTCGCTGAAATGGCCAAGCAGCATTCTGAAGATGTGGGCTCCATGCTCAGCGGCGGCGACTTGGGCTGGTCTCTACCTGGAAAATTTGTGCCTGAGTTTGAACGCACAATTAACAACTCCTCTGTTGGCGACATCAGCGAACCGTTTCGCAGCCAATTTGGCTGGCACATTCTGCAAGTCCAAGAGCGACGCCAGCAGGATATGAGCGAGACTGTACGTGTTAATCAGGCCAATCGCTTGCTGCGAAATCAACGTTTCGAAGAAGAGCGCCTGAACTGGATCCGAGAGATTCGCGACGAAGCGTTTGTTGAAATCAAATAAACCGGTTCAAACCGAAGCAACGGCTTGAGTCGGTCGAGTCATAGCACTCACCGACTCAAGCCAAACACCAAACCTTAATCGCGGCTCGGCTATGATAGCCAAACCTCGATATCAGTAAGCTAGATTTTTCTCTCCCAACCGCTGCTTTCAGTGACGCGAACTCTAGCTGAGTATCACAAACTCTCCAGCACTTATTAGAAATGACGGCAGCCCTATGACACTGCGATTAGCACTAACCCCCGGCGAACCTGCGGGAATCGGCCCGGATCTCGCCATTGCCTTGGCTCAGCAAGGCTGCGGTGATGAAGTGGTGGTCATTGCCGATGAGCAGCTACTGCATGAGCGAGCCAAGCAGCTAGGGGTCCCATTGCGTATACGTCAGTTCGAGGCAGACAAACCCGCTCGCGCGCTCAGCCCAGGTGAACTTTGCGTCTATGACGTCAAGCTCACCCACCCCTGCGTAGCGGGACAACTTCATAGTGGCAACAGCGGCTATGTGTTGGAAACCTTGAAGATTGCCATTGAAGGGTGTCAGCAAGGACTGTTTCAGGCCTACATTACCGCACCAGTACATAAAGGGGTCATCAACGACGCGGGCATCGCGTTCAGCGGTCACACTGAGTTTCTGGCGCAGCAAACGAACACCGAGCAGGTGGTCATGATGCTGGCCACACAAGGACTGCGAGTGGCACTGGCCACAACTCATCTGCCATTAAAGGACGTGGCCGCAGCCATTACGCCCGATTCTCTGACCAAGACACTAGAGATCTTGCATTCGGACCTACGTCGTCAATTCGCCATTGATGCCCCCAAAATACTGGTGTGCGGTCTCAACCCTCATGCGGGCGAGGGCGGCCACATGGGACGCGAAGAAATTGACGTCATCGAACCCACGCTGGCCAAACTGCGCGAACAGGGAATGAACCTAGTCGGCCCCCTGCCTGCCGACACCCTCTTCACACCGAAGTATTTAGAGGATGCGGACGCAGTGCTGGCCATGTATCACGACCAGGGGTTACCCGTGCTAAAATTCAAAGGCTTTGGCGAAGCGGTTAATATCACGCTGGGATTACCCATCATTCGCACATCGGTTGATCACGGCACAGCTCTAGATCTTGCCGCAACCGGTAAAGCCGACTTGGGAAGCCTACTGACTGCGCTCAATTACGCACAATCCATGGCGCGAGCCAAGACCAATATTGAACAACGATAGCGTCATCACTGACACGCTTGAGGATAGTTTGCCCTAACGCAAACGAAATACATTATGAGCAAATCCAAACCCGGTACCGAGCATCGCGCCCGTAAACGCTTCGGCCAGAATTTTCTCGAAGATGACAACATCATTCGACGGATCGTTAAATCGATACACCCGACCGCCGATGATAACTTGGTGGAAATCGGCCCCGGCAAAGGCGCCATCACCGAACAGCTGCTCGCCGCCTGCCCGACCTTAAATGTTATCGAGCTCGACCGTGACTTGATCCCCATTTTGCTGTCGCAGTTTATCGCTAACTACCCCGACTTTCAGATTCACCAACAGGATGCTCTGAAATTCGATTTTGGCACTTTACTTACCGATAAAGATCAACAAAAAAAACCGCCACTGAGAATTGTCGGCAACCTGCCATACAACATCTCAACGCCCTTGATTTTCCATCTCTTGAGCTATCAAGCAGATGTCAAAGACATGCACTTTATGCTGCAAAAAGAAGTGGTCGATCGTATGGCCGCGCATCCAGGACAAAAATCCTATGGCCGCCTTGGGGTCATGGTGCAATATTACTGCCGCGTAGAAAACCTGTTTGATGTACCGCCGGAGTGCTTTAACCCTCGCCCGAAGGTTGATTCGGCCATCGTGCGCTTGGTGCCGTATGAGCAACCGCCCTTCCCTGCGAAAAACATCAAACTGCTGGAACGCTTGGTTAACACCGCCTTTCAGCAACGCAGAAAAACACTGCGCAACGCGCTCAAACAGTTACTGCCCACTGAAGCCATTGAATCTCTCAACATCGATACGTCTGTACGCCCTGAGAATATCACTTTACAAGAGTTCGTAGCACTGAGCGACAAGTTGGCTGAACATCTCGACAAGAATCCAGACCTAGCTTGAGCCCGTTCCACACGGCCACTAAGCAATTACCGTCACCTAACTTTGATAGCGCGCCATGAATCCAGACCATATTAATATCGATGTAAAAACGCAGTACTTAGCCGATCAATCGGAACCGCAACAAGAAAAGTACGTGTTTTCTTACACCATCACTATTCGCAACCAAAGTGAAGAAAACACTCAGCTAATTAGTCGCCGCTGGAAGATTGTCGACGCCAACGACAGCGTGCAAGAGGTGGCGGGGATTGGGGTTGTTGGCGAACAACCCATCATTGCGCCCGGCGACGAGTACACCTATACCAGCGGCTCGGTACTCGATACTGACACTGGAACCATGGAAGGCTCTTACCAAATGCGCGACAATGACGGCAACGATTATGATGTCATCATCCCAACCTTCGCGCTGGTGCATCCAGAGAGACTTCACTGAGACTTTTATGGCCACCTACGCTGTTGGTGATTTACAAGGTTGTCTAAAACCGCTGAAATGTTTGTTGAAAGAAGTTGATTTCAACTATGACCGGGACCAGCTCTGGCTAGCTGGCGATCTTATCAATCGCGGCCCGCAATCCCTAGAGACTCTCGACTTTGTCTACCAACGACGAGACAACTTTATTTCAGTACTCGGCAATCACGACCTACACCTACTAGCCTGCGCCTACGGTCATCGCCTGCCCAGCGATGGCGATACTATCGACGATATTCTCATCGCCAAAAACAGTGAACGCTACTACGACTGGTTGCGACAATGCCCGCTGCTACACCACGACAAAAAACTGGGCTTCACCATGGTTCATGCGGGTATACCGCCGCGCTGGAGTTTACGCAAAGCCCGAAAACGCGCAAAGGAACTGGAAAAAGTAATACAGAGCTATCAATTCGACAAGTTTCTTTCGACCATGTACGGCAATCAGCCCAACGTTTGGCACCGCTCTTTAAGAGGTCCAGAGCGCTGGCGCATCATCACCAATTATTTCACTCGCATGCGTTTTTGCGATCGAACTGGACAGCTGGAACTGAAAGCCAAAAGCGGTATCAATAAAGCCCCGAAGGGGTTTGCCCCTTGGTTTGAACACAAAAATCGCAAGACTAAGAAAAACAAAATAATTTTTGGTCACTGGGCGGCACTGGAGGGGCAAACCGACACCGACAATATCTATCCACTCGATACCGGTTGCGTTTGGGGCGGCAAGCTCACCATGATGCGCCTAGAAGATGAGCGCTACTTCGACTGTGATTGTTAAGTCAGCTTCATCCTTTGAAGCATAGGATTCGCCATGACCTCAACTGTTGAATACTGCCACAGGCTGTACACTCTACCGCTTCTGATTTTTGGCCTCTTGCTTAGCGGGCCATCACTGCCGCAGGCGGATTTATCGACAAGCGGTCTGCCTCACAACTTCCCGACCGAAAGGCGTATTATCGACGCCAGCCAATCGCCTTGGCACAGAATTGGAAACTTAAGTATTGCCGGACGCCAGTTTTGTTCCGCCAGTTTGATTGCAGACAACATCGTTATTACCGCGGCACACTGCCTTTGGAATACGGATACACAAACGTGGTACCCGGTCGAGTTCATTCACTTTCTTGCCGGCTATCAACAAGAAGACTATGTTGCCCACAGCCGTGCCGCCTCTATTCATCCCAACCCTGCCTATCAATTTGATCAGCAAGGACAAGCTAGCAATCTTCTCAACGATTGGGCTTTAATTGAGCTACAAGAACCTGTAGGTGCGCTGCTCGGATACTTTCCTTTGGAAATCACGGCAGCTGAGCAACAATACCGTGAACAACAAACACGCAGCCCCATTGCCCTCGCCGGCTACCGAAGAGATACTCGTGAAGCGCTCAGCTTGGACCAACAATGCACACTCATACCCACACCGACAACACTGCCGAAGAATTTTCTGACTAACAATTGTCATGGCTTATCAGGCGATTCCGGTGGACCGATACTGATCCACCATAACCAACAATGGCACCTCATCGGCATACACGCTGGGCGACATATTTCTTCAACTCGAACCCTGGCTCTGGGAATTCCCGCGCGAGAATTCTACGATCAGTTACTCGCCTTGCTATCCCAAACGTCGTTCAATCGTTGATCACGACCACAGCTGTAACGATAGTATTTATAGCGCAGCGGATTTTTCTGATAGTAATCCTGATGGTAGTCTTCCGCCACATAGAAAGAAGAAAACGTTTCAATCGGCGTCTTGTTATCAACTAGTTTAAGTTGCTTTTTACTTTGCTCGGCAGCAGCTTTCTGCTTTTCATCATGAACAAAAATAACCGGTCGATAGGAATAACCGCGATCACAAAACTGCCCACCGTCATCAAACGGATCAACGTTGCGCCAAAACACCGCCAACAGCTCCCGATAAGAAATGATGTTCGGATCGTAACTCACTTGTACGACTTCGACATGACCAGTATTCCCTCTGACGACCTGTTTGTAAGTGGGATTTTTCACATGACCACCGCTGTACCCAGACACCGTTTTCAAAACACCATCGAGCCCATCAAAAGGCGGTTCCATACACCAGAAACAACCGCCGCCAAAAGTGGCGACCGCTACGTTTTTTTCTTCTGCATGAGCGCTAAACGCCACTAACCCCAAACAAAAACTCACTACCCAATACCACTGCTTCATAGACGACTCCGAATTGATAAGCCTTGAGACCTCGCTGACCGGTTGCGGTTCCCAAATAATGACCAGAAACAAAAAAGGCTCCTACGACTAGAAGGAGCCTTCACGGTTTTATTGGTTCTATAAGTGACTACACCAGCAAGGGCGCAATCACCAAACTAACGATAGCCATCACGTTAATAAGAATATTCATGGCAGGGCCACTGGTATCTTTGAAGGGATCGCCGACGGTATCGCCCACCACTGCAGCCTTATGAACATCAGACCCCTTGCCACCAAGGTTGCCCTTCTCGACATATTTTTTTGCATTGTCCCAAGCACCACCAGCATTGGCCATCGTCAAGGCCAATAGCACACAGCTGATCAGCGCACCGCCCAACATACCGCCCAGAGCCGCCGGCCCAATCCCAAAACCAATCACCACCGGCGCAGCAATGGCCAAAGCTCCAGGCATGACCATGCGTCGCAACGCAGCTTGAGTCGCAATGTCCACACAGCGACCGCTATCGGGCTTAGCGGTGCCCTCCATCAGACCTGGAATTTCCTTAAATTGGCGACGAATTTCTTTGATCATATCGAAAGCGGCGTCACCCACCGCACGCATGGTCATGGCAGACACCAAAAACGGAAATATACCGCCAATAAACATGCCTGTAAGCACTTCTGGATTGCTGATGTTAAGAGCAAACCCCTCGACATGCTGTGAAACCGTTTCGATATAGGCTGCAATGATTGCCAATGCTGCCAAGCCCGCGGCACCAATCGCAAAACCTTTGCCAATCGCTGCGGTGGTATTACCCACCTCGTCCAGACCATCGGTAATCGCGCGGGTCTCTTCTCCCAACTCGGCCATTTCTGCAATGCCGCCGGCGTTATCAGCCACGGGACCATAGGCATCAATTGCCATCGTAATTCCCACAGTTGCCAACATCCCAACTGCCGCAATACCAACGCCATAAACGCCTGCACCCACAGGTAGGAGTGCGCTAGTGGTGTAAATAATGCCCGCGATCATTAACACGGGTATCACCACCGACTCCATACCGACCGCCAGCCCAGCGATCATCACCGTGGCCGGCCCGGTTTCGCCGCCCTCCGCGATTAATCTCACGGGTTTGCCGCCGGTGTAGTATTCAGTCACTAGGCCGATCACCATACCGCCTACCGCTCCACACACCACACATAGCCAAACGTTGGCGCTGATGCCCAAGCTGCCAAGCATCGCCCAAGCGGCACCAATAAACAGGATAGTGGCGCTGATAGTCCCCATTCTCAAAGCCACTTCCGGCGCTTTGGAGGAAGCGATTTTAACCAGCGCAATGCCCATGATGGAACAGATCAAACCGATAGAGGCCAACGCCAGAGGTGCAAACATTAACTGACTGCGATCACCACCCAATACCTCCACGGCACCTATGGCCATGGTGGAAGCAATCGCAATAGTCGCAATCATCGAGCCGCAGTAAGATTCAAAGATATCGGAACCCATGCCGGCCACGTCACCGACATTGTCACCAACGTTGTCAGCAATTACGCCAGGGTTCCTAGGGTCATCTTCTGGGATGCCGGCCTCGACTTTACCCACCAGATCGGCGCCGACATCGGCACTCTTGGTAAAGATACCACCGCCCACACGGGAAAATAATGCCACTGTGGAGGCGCCCATGCCAAAGCCGTGGATGGCTTCGGCGTGCTGCGGATCCGAACCGAACAGCAAGTACAGACACCCCAACCCCAGCAATCCCATGGAGGCAACCACCAATCCCATGATCGATCCGCCAAAGAAAGCCACACTTAAGGCTTCAGCTTGACCGCTCTCATTCGCCGCAACGGTGGTGCGCACATTGGCCTTAGTTGCGGTATACATGCCGATGTAACCGGCCGTCGCTGAACATAGGGCTCCCACCACAAACGCCACCGGCGTGTGCCAACTTTGAAAACCAACATAGAGGAAAATAGTAATCAGCAGGGCGAATGCCGCTAAAATTGTGTACTCCCGGCGCATAAACACCATAGCGCCATCATGAATCGCATCTGCGATTTCGGTGACAAGCCCTTCGCCGGCGGGATAACGTTTCACAATAAGGTAAATAATCAGTGCAGCTAAAAGCCCCACGACGCCGAGAACCGGCGGTAGTATCAGCATATCCATAACAACCCCTCATTTTATTATGATTACCCAGCAGCCGTGATATTACGATTGCTGGGCCGAAACGGTCGGGGAGGGAGACAGCATCCTCGCGGTACCTATTTGTGCGACCGCCTGTATTCAGTCTATGCAAGGCAGTCTGCAAGCGCAATGAACAAAAACCGATCAACTTTGCAAAGAAACCTTGCTCTCTAGACTTAGGTTGAATTGAGCTGCGATGAATTTGTGTTAAAATCGCCGCCTTTTTAAACGACCAGTGGAATCCCGATCATGAGTTACGATCAAGTCTCAGCCGGTAAAGACCTGCCAAACGACATTAATGTCATCATTGAAATCCCTTTGAATGGCGACCCCATTAAATACGAAGTCGATAAAGACTCTGGCGAGATCTTCGTTGATCGCATGCTAGGTACTGCAATGCACTACCCGTGCAACTACGGTTACGTTCCCCACACCCTGTGTGGCGATGGTGACCCCGTTGACGTTATGGTGGTTATGCCCCTAGCGGTTGTATCCGGTGCAGTTATCCGCTGTCGCCCAGTTGGCGTCCTGAAAATGACCGACGACGGTGGCGAAGATGCCAAGATTGTTGCGGTTCCTCACGACAAGGTAACCCCGCTGTACAAAAATGTTAACGACATCTCCGATCTGCCTGAGCTAACCCTCAATCAAATCTCTCACTTCTTCCAGCACTACAAAGATCTAGAGCCAGGCAAGTGGGTTAAGATTGAAGGATGGGGCAATGCCGAAGAAGCGCGCAAAGAAATTCTCGATGCGAAAGCCAACTTCGAAAACACCAAAGACAAGCCTAACTTCTAAATGAATGTTGAGGCTTTGCCTAAAGGGAGTGAGGCTGCAAGCTAAAATGCCGACTCCTATGCCATAAAAAACGCCGCTTCTTGCGGCGTTTTTTATGGCTGTCGATCAACTGATCGCAACCAGATTGGTTATTCCAAGGAGATAGCACTGGTATCTGGCGGAGGCGGCGGTGCTGGCTGTTGCAACTGACCAAGCTCTTCCCCCACCGGAGCAAGATCCACGTCGGGAAGATCAACCTCTACGGGCTCAATCTGCCTACGCTCATGACTCTGGATCAGGTCGTCACCCAATTCGCTCAAACCATAATCGGTCAATTCAATCGTAACCGGTGCTTCATGAGCCAACTCACTAGTCTCGACTAAATTACCCTCTTGTGGCTTCAGGCTGAGCTGGCTGACATCAATCGCCACCGCAGGCTCAACGGCTTTGTCCTCGGGCTCCAGTAAATCCGCACCTACCGGTGCCAAGGTAAAATCAGAAACACCGCTATCGGCATTTTCCTGTGTCTGGACCTGTGACTTCTGCGGTTTCGTCTCTTGTCGCTCCCGCTCTTGCTCCTGCTGAGCCAGCCGCTCCTGCAAGGTCATTTTTCGCTCAGGCGCTGACGCTTCAGAATTAGCTCTAACAGGGCGGGGTGGACGGTTCGGAACGATCTTTGCGGTTACCTTGCCTGCCACACTGATTTGCACATCTGCCCCAGCTTGGCGCAGTACCGCTTGGTATTTCTCAGCGGAGGGCCTCTCGAGATTTTTCTTCAGAGGAACCGCGGCACCGGTAAACAGCGCATTAATCTTCTGCTCATCGGCTTTAAACAACTGCGCCAGCTTCTTTTTCACATCAGGCAGCTGATGACCGGGCATGATATCGCCGCGAAAGATGATATCGAACAATTGAGAATCTGACTGTGTCATAGCAATTTAGGAGAGATTGACGTCGACAATGTAAGCCAATCATAGCACCCCTTGTAGGCAAAATCTCACAAGCAAATCAGCGTTTACTCACTGTTTCCAGCAGCACGGTTCCCCCATAATAACCACCATTGGAGATGCAATTACGGCAAACAATCCAATTCCAGAGTATTCGCACAACATTGACAAGGAAGTTCTATGGCGACCTCAACGAAACCGCAAGCCCTAATTATTGGCAATCAGCGCATCAAAATTGAAGAAATTTCAGCAAAGATCGAGCGAGACGTGAGTTTTTTACGCCATCGTATCCATCGCCTAGAAAACCAAACAAAACCCAATACCGTAATCATTAAAACCTACGAAGATATGCTGCACAGCCGCTTATCGGTACTGAACTGGCTTGAAGATTACGCTCCGGTTAACGATGAAAACTGCAATTTCAGGATGACATCATAACTATCGAAGTCGCAGCCTCTAGCTTAGCGCTGCGACTTCGGTGACATGAGACAAAAGGATTTCCCATGAAAAGCCCACGCCAAAAACCCAAAACTCTATTTCTCGGCGACCACAAAATCAGCTGTACGCAACTGGAGAAACAACTTCAATCTGAAGTCAAAGAACTCAATAGGCGTATCAGCTCTCTGCAGCAGAACAACCGCCCCAACCTCGATCAAGTGCAGCACCTTGGAGGGATTCTGCGCAGTCGACAGTCGGTACTGAACTGGTTGCAAATTCGAGACGTTATCAAAGCGGAAGCTTGAGCCCGACAAGGCTCAAGGCAGAACTTTAAAGACTCAGCTGCGCTCCAAATCCTGTTGACCAACCACGCGATTGCGACCGGTTTCCTTAGCATGATACAAGCTGGCATCCGCCCTGCGAAACAGGGTTTCAGTTGTATCGCCCTTGCGGCTCCAGCTCACGCCAACGGACACGGTGACAAAGTCGATGAGCTTTTTCTGGGCATCGATGGTGAGGCGAGAACTGGCAATACTAACGGCCAGGGTCTTTGCCAGCGACATTCCGCCACTGTAGCCCGTGGCCGGCAGTATGACTGCAAACTCTTCACCGCCATATCGAGACACAAAATCCTGTCCCTTGGTCATCTTTTTAAGCATGGTGGCGACGAAACGCAGCACCTTATCCCCAGATTGATGGCCGTACTTGTCGTTGAATCTTTTAAAATTATCGATATCGATAAGCAGCAAACAGCATCCACTGGGAGAGTTTTCAGTGAGTGCCAATTGATCTTTGAAAATTTGATCAAACGCTCTGCGATTAGCGATACCTGTCAAAGCATCCTCTAAGGCACTGCGCTCTAACTCCTGCAGCGAGGTCCGCAGCTGCGACACCTCTTGATTGAGAGCATCAATTTTCTCACGGGCGCAGAGGCTGACGTCTTTAGCCTGCAGAGTTTCCCGCAACAACCTCTGTATCAGTTGCGTCAAATCATCAGGCTCCAACTCCCCCTGAAGACTATCAGCGCAGTCAGTCAACACTTCTTCGTAATCACCAAGATCATCATTAAGCAATTTGATATGTTCAGAAAAGTGACCGATCAACTGGCGAATTGCCCCTTGCAGCAACTCCAGTTTCTTGCGGTCCAATTCGGCGAAGTAACGTTGATACAATTGACTATTGAGCTCGGCACTAAAGCTGCCACTGCGCCCAATGATTTTATCCACCTCGACGTTTAACTTGGGAATATCCCCTTGCTCATAGTGATACCACACCATGATATTTTCGGGAGTCGCTGGAATATGGAACTGTCGCATTTTCTCAAGCGCAACTTCCAGCTTTTGGCGCGCAAGTGCCAACAGAGTTTCATCCGTTGAAGACTTCAATTAGGGTTTCCTTATTACAACAAACAAGCCGAAGGCTTTAATCAAGATGATGGTCCATATTCAAGGCAGGTGCGTCACACTGAGGACGACCCACGACTTTTGCTGGGACTCCCGCCACGGTGGTATGCGCCGGTACCGACTCCAATACCACACTGCCAGCACCGACTTTTGCGCCGTCGCCGACTTGAATATCGCCTAGAATTTTTGCGCCCGCACTGATCAGCACTCCGCGGCCAATTTTCGGGTGTCGAGCGCCGCTTTGGCAGCCCGATCCCCCCAATGTCACTGCATGGAGCATAGAAACATCATCGCCGATGACGGCCGTTTCACCAACCACCACGCCAGTAGCGTGATCAATCATGATACCTTTACCCACTCGAGCACCGGGATGGATATCAACACCAAACGTCTGTGAAATCTGGTTTTGCAAATAGAGTGCCAATGCTTTGCGATCTTGCTTCCACAACCAGTGACTCACCCGCTGAGCCTGCAGAGCGTGAAAGCCCTTAAAATAAAGAAATGGCATAGTGAACTTATCACAGGCGGGATCTCGATCTTTATAGGCTTTGATATCAGCCCGCATGGCATCACCAATGCTTGCATCCGCCTGCAAGGCCTCTTCAAACACTTCCCTTACTGTCATTGCCTGCACAGTGGAGCTGTCGAGTTTATTGGCCATATGAAAGCTAATCGCCGCCTCAAAGGAGGGATGATTCAATATGGCGGCGTGATAATAGCTGGCCAATACCGGCTCGTCACGACTGGCCTGCTCGGCCTCAGCCTGAATTGCCGACCAGATAAAATCTTCTGCGGTTTCTATCATCGCCACAGATGACGGTTTTTTTGCCGCCAAAGTGTCTCGTGTCACTGACCGCGGTGAAACCTCTGAACTCACATTGCGCGCCATTTTGATACCCTCCGTAAGGCCCCGAAGCTTAGCACAAGGACACCTGAGGCTCTATCAACCAAGCGGCGGAATTTAACCATTGCATGCCTGATTTATGTAGTTTTGATCTATGTACTCTTGAATTGAGCTCTAAAGCGACAATTTGATCATTGGAGCCACATAGTGAACAAAAATCTCCTCGCTACGCGACCGAATATTCTCACTCAGCGGCCAGCAATCATCGTTCAACAACTGTTCAAACCTCTCGTAACTCCACAGAGCTTGATAGTCGCCGGCCACAGGCTGATAGCTGATATGCCAGGGCTCGGGCGAAACGCCACCTTCATCCTGCAAGTAAGGATAAAAGAAACCACAGGCCTGCCCCTCTTCTACCAGCAGCTGTAGCCAGCGGGAGAACTCATAAAAAGGCCCCCCCTCCTCGTACTCTTCTGGCACCAGCTGCAAACGATAGTCCGCTGATACCGCTGCAGCGTCATAGATATCGAGATCTGTACCCCAATGATGTCGCGATACACCGGGTAACGCTGACCAGCGGAGAATAGCGCTGAGCAGTTCGTCGCCACTGAGCTCGGACACCTGCAGCCGCTCTCCAGAAGCAGAATACACAGGTCGGCAGCCATTGATTTTCTCTTGCCATATCAATCGCTGGCGGTCGAAATCTCGGAACGAACTGGCAATCCCAAGCTCAAAACCTGCCTTTGAAGCTTTGTCTCGCAGAGCTTCCAGCGATGATAGAGCATCACAGTGCACCAATGCGCCCGACCAGCAGCGGGTAAGATGGGTTGTCGCTCTTCCGATCAGCTGGTCTTCATTCGGTTTTGTCATATACGAGCCCCATTTGCGCTCCTCTTGGAAGCATGTATTATAACAACTCGGCCTATGAGCCGAAGGAAGAAACAATAAATACAATAACAACTAACCTTTTTGGGGACTCGCCTTTATGACGGATAGTCATAGTGATTTGCTCCAGCTTAAAAACCTGGGGGCCGCCTCAGTTAACATTCTGCACGCGATCGGCGTAAATTCTTACACTGACCTCAACGACATGGGTCCTGTAGAAGCCTATATTCGTATTAAAGCACGCGGAATTCACGTCTCTAAAGTCATGCTCTACGCACTTCAAGGCGCCTTACTGGGTGTTCACTGGAACGATCTAGAGCCCGATATGAAACAACGCCTCGTATCCGAGGTAGAAGAAGCCCTGACCAGCGCGACCTGAAAGATCGAATGTTGGTCGCTATGGGTTTCTGACACTCCCTAGGTGCCACCGTCAGCCTTCTCATTCAACGCTTGCTACAGCGGGTTCACACTCGCCTCATGAACCCAATGTAAATGAGAATTATTTTTATTGACAAACAAATGAGAACGGTTATTATTACCACATCACTTCTAAAGAGGTGGTTGAGTTTAGGTCCTCACGACCTCTTCTCCTAAACAGGCTAATCACGGTTGTTGGGCCACCTCTTGAGGTGGCCCCTTTTTTTGTCTATCGCACACTCGCACCAACGGTTTCGAACCTCCACCGCAAAACAATCACCACTGCCGTCAAACCCCATTTGAACGCAGCGGTTACACTTTTTTACGCACTTCAGTGCCTTTCAACATTGAATTTTTCACCGGAGAACACATCTTAATCCTCACATGATTTAATTTTTTTGAGGTTTAACGTGTTGCGTATCGGATTGTTTCTCGTCACCAACTTCGCCGTACTGATTGTGGCGAGTATTACCCTTAACTTGCTGGGTGTTGGCTCCTATCTTGAACAACAAGGCGGCGGGCTTAATCTTACTAACCTGCTGATTTTCTGTGCCGTCTTCGGGTTTGGTGGCTCATTCGTGTCACTGTTTCTATCCAAATTCATGGCTAAGAGAGGAACTCGCACCCAGATCATTCAACAACCCAAAAACGCTGAAGAGCGCTGGCTTCTCGAAACTGTCGCCGATTTATCCCAACAAGCAGGCATCAAAATGCCTGAAGTAGGAATATTTCCAGCACAGGAGTCCAATGCCTTCGCTACTGGCTGGAATCGCAATGACGCCCTAGTTGCGGTTAGTGCGGGACTTATGCACCGATTCAGCCGCGATGAAGTAAGGGCGGTTCTGGCGCACGAAATCGGCCATGTCGCCAACGGCGACATGGTGACACTTTCTCTGATGCAAGGCGTCGTAAATACCTTCGTTATGTTTTTTGCTCGCATTATTGGTCACACCGTGGACCGCGTTGTGTTCAAAAATGAAAATGGTCATGGACTCGCGTTCTACGCCGTCACCCTAGTCGCTGAAATGGTGCTGGCGGTTCTTGCGTCCATCATTGTGATGAAGTTTTCTCGCTATCGCGAGTTTCGTGCCGATCAAGCCGGTGCAAGCTTGGCCGGGAAAAGCGCCATGATTCATGCGTTGCAAAGACTGCAAATGGAAGTAGAGGCGAAAGTTCCGAGCTCCATGCCGGACAGCATCTATGCTTTTGGTATCAGCGGTGGATTTAAACAGCAGATGTCAAAGCTGTTTGCCAGCCACCCTCCCCTACAAGAGCGTATCGCCGCCCTACAGAGCAGCTAGGGCAACCTTAAGCCATTGCGATGACTTAGCCGAACACCAGTTTTTCATGATCACCAAGGAAGAGGGTATGCAGAAACAGCCAGCAACAGCCAGCCAACGACTTTTTGAACTGCCATTGTCGTGGTTATTGATGACTATTTTGGTTGTCAGTTTAAGCCCATCGGTATTCGCGGCCTCCTTCTCTACCGACGACGAGAAGAACACGATCCAAGTGTTCCAACACGCGAGTCCTTCGGTCGTCTATGTGACCAACCAAGCCATGGTGCGCGATCGCTACAGCTACGACGTTCGCACAGTTCCCAGAGGAACGGGTACTGGTGTCATTTGGAGCAATGATGGTTACATCATTACCAACTACCATGTGATCGATGGTGCCAGCCAGATCACCATTACCCTGCAAGATCAGAGCAGCTGGCCCGCCAAGGTTGTCGGTATCGCTCCGTCCAAAGATTTAGCCGTACTGCAAATTAAAGCACCGGTAAACAAGTTGCCCGCACTCCCCTTGGGCAATTCCAATCAACTCATTGTTGGCCACAAAGTTCTCGCCATTGGCAACCCCTTTGGCTTAGACACCACGCTGACTGTTGGAGTCGTCAGTGCATTGGAGCGCGAAATCCAATCCAGCAACCAGCGCACTATTCGCAATGTTATTCAAACCGATGCGGCCATTAATCCCGGCAATTCCGGTGGCCCATTGATCAATTCTCGCGGCGAACTGATTGGCATCAATACCGCCATCTACAGCCCAAGCGGTGCCAGCGTCGGCATCGGTTTTGCGATTCCTATTAATACGGTAAAGCATATTGTTCCCAACCTGATCGCCAACGGTCGGTTGCAGCGACCGTCGCTAGGAGTCGAGATAGGCCCCAGCCATTGGGCGCAGCGCTACGGTCTCAAAGGCGTGCCGATTTTGAAAGTCGGCCGTGGTACTCCGGCTGAGAAAGCCGGACTGCAAGGCGTCAGACGCAATCAATGGGGCTCTGTGGTGCTGGGCGATGTGATTATTGGTCTGGGGGCTGAGGTGGTCGAAAACTATGATGACCTGCTCAGTGCGCTGGAGAAATACAAACCCGGGCAGCAAGTGAAAGTGGATTTTGTTCGCGATGGCAAAGTCAGACAAACCAGACTCGCACTTGCCCCTCCCAGCCGGTAGACTTCCGCCGCGGAATTACCCCTGCGCTCAGCTCTCGAGACTGTTAGCGCCACTGTCCTGTTCGAAAGAATATTCAACGCTTAGCGAGACTCATCTCATGCAAAAACTCTGTTCCTTGAGTGAATTGGAAGACCGCCAAAGCCGCGGTTTCACCATTGGGGAAGACGCTATTTTTACCGTTCGCCAAGGACAACAGTTATACATCTATCGCAATCGCTGCCCTCATCTAGGTATCCAACTGGAATGGCTTGAGGACAAATTTCTGGATTACGACGGTGAACTTATTCAATGCTCGACGCACGGCGCCCTGTTTACCATCGACGAGGGTTTTTGCGTTTCCGGCCCCTGCGGCGGACAGTCGCTCACCCCAGTCGAGCATGAGAGACGAGGTGATGAGATTTGGGTGCAGCTTTGACTCTATGCCTTCTGCCCCCCTCACCAGTAGGCCACAATAGCAACTCTCGCTGGATAGTCTCGCCAATCACTGATCACACAGGGGCAGCACTCACTTAACGCCGGCCGACAACCCTAGCGCTGGTTATCTACACCCTTACCGGCAGCGCGGCTTGCAATACAATTTGCTCCGCACTCAGAGTCGCACGGTAGGCATACACTTCCACCCCCTTAGACATCACCTCTGCAAACGTATTGGCGTAATCCGGATCGATCTCCGCCGCTGGCGAAACACTGTTGATACCCGAGTGTTGTACGCAAAATAACAGTACGGCTCGGTGCCTCTGCTCGACCATCAACGCCAATTCACGTAAATGTTTGGTACCCCGCGTACTGACAGAATCGGGAAACAAGCCGCGACCGTCCCCCTCGACCAGATCATCTCGCAGCGTGACATTTTTAACTTCTACGTAACAATCCCGCCGCCCTTCATTCGACAAAAAAATATCGATACGACTTTTTTCTTCACCGTAGCGCACTTCGGTTTTCAGTTGCCCATAGCCTTGCAGCTCGTCGATCACCCCATTTTCAATGGCTTCGACCACCAAGTGATTGGCTCGCCCCGTATTCACGCCAGCCAGATCTCCCTGGGGGGTAGTGGCGACCTCCCAAGTGTGGGGATATTTGCGCTTGGCATTGTCAGATTCAGAAAACCAGCAGGCGCTACCCTCCGCCAGACAGTTTTTCATGGAGCCGGTGTTGGGACAGTGGATGGTGATTTCCTCACCATTTGTCAGACGAACATCCGCAAGAAAACGCTTGTAGCGTTTTAGCAACACTCCTTGCTGAAAAGGCTGCTCAGGTTTCATAACTCTTTCACACTCCTCGGATAGATTGGCCCCTCATAGACGGACTGCGGGCACCATTTTGGCGCGCTATTGTGGCCGAAGGCGCCACAAAACTGCAATCCTATGATCGCATTTGTCTTATCGAGGTAAAAATCACTTTTTACAGTTGACAGATTTGTCGGAGAGGCGCAGTATCCGCGCCCTGCGGAGATTTGCCCCTGAGACAAAGGTCGTAGACCGCCTGAAAAAACTGGCAGCTCACCAACAGATCTGGTAGCTTGCTCGATCGGGCTGGGGATGGCCTTGAAAATGGGTGCAAAACCCCAACCTCAAGAATAATTGGAAGACACGACGGACGAGGCGCACAAAGATGCCGAAAAGCTCTAAAAACACCGAAAGCATCACTCTCAGAGGGTTCACCCCTTATAAAGAGAAGAAGGGTGAAGAGTACATGAATGAAGCACAGAAGGATCACTTCCGTGGTCTGCTTCAAGCATGGAAAACCGAACTCATGGAAGAAGTTGATCGCACGGTATCTCACATGAAAGATGAGGCCGCCAACTTCCCCGATCCAGCGGATCGTGCAAGTCAGGAAGAAGAATTCAGCCTTGAACTGCGCACCCGAGATCGCGAACGTAAACTGATTAAGAAAATCGACGGCACCATGCAGCTGATCGAAGATGATGACTATGGTTATTGCGAGACCTGCGGCGTAGAAATCGGCATCCGCCGATTAGAAGCCCGCCCGACGGCAACCCAGTGCATCGACTGTAAGACCTTGGACGAGATTAAAGAACGCCAAGTCGGCGGCTAATCACCGCACTCCAAAAGGCGCTGTATCAGCGCCTTTTTTGTTTCAAGACGCTTATCATGCCTGTCGTCCCCCCCGATACCTCGGCCAATCAATACGTCGGTCGCTTTGCGCCCTCCCCCACAGGAGAGCTGCATCAGGGCTCGCTATTAACCGCAGTTGCCTCTTATCTCGATGCCCGACAGGCACAGGGACGCTGGTTGGTGCGCATGGAAGATCTCGACCCTCCCCGAGAACAAGTCGGCGCAGCAGATGCCATCCTCAGAAGCTTAGAGGCTCACGGCCTGCACTGGGATCAAAGTGTTATTTATCAAAGCCAGCGCCAAGCCGCCTACCGAGAGCGCTTACTCAGCTTGCAACAGCAACAACTGTGTTATCCCTGCAACTGTAACCGCCAACGCCTAAAAACCCTAAGTGCGTATGACGGGCACTGTTTACTACAACCTCCCGTCGATGGCTCTGCCAACGCAGTGCGTGTAAGAGTCAAAAACTCAGAAGCCATTACCTTCGAGGATTTGTTTCAGGGCCAGCAAAGTCAGCACCTAGCCAATGAGGTTGGCGACTTTGTTATCCGTCGCAAAGATCAGCTGTTTGCCTACCAGCTGGCCGTGGTTGCCGACGATATAGACCAAGGTATCACCCACGTCATTCGCGGTATCGATTTAATGGATTCCACCGCGCGACAGATTTACCTGTTTCAGCTCTGGCAAGCTCCAGTGCCCATCTATGGACATTTGCCGGTCATCGTCAACGATCAAGGCCAGAAACTCAGCAAACAAACCTTTGCCCCGCCCCTTCGCGACAGCGAAAACTCTCAAAACCTCTGGCGCACCTTTGTCCGACTCGGCCTGAACCCTCCCCATGACCTAAAAGCCGCGGATTGTGAGACGCAATTACGCTGGGGTACCGAACACTGGCACCGAACCCGAGTGCCCCGCACAGAGTCGATCAATGAGGGGGGAGGTGGCAGACTGCCTCCTTGGCAGCAGCAATAACGACAACAAACGTCGGTTACGTTGGCATCACCGCTGAGAGTTGAGTAACATCGGCCCTTACAGCCTCCTCTCACTCGCAAGTACTGACTTCTCATGCACAATCAGCGGTTACTGATTCTTTTTCTTCTGGTCGCCTATATATTTTCGCCCACCTTGTTTACTTGGATGATCAACCCCGAAGGGGCTTGGTATCGTCCGTACATCATCTGGGCCATGCTTATCGCCACGGCGTTTGTTTTCCAGAAGCGAAAGAACAACCATGAGCTTTGATGTTGCTGAAATCGCCGTCATCGGCGTCGCTTATTTATTGGTGCTATTTGGTATCGCTTTCAGCGCCGAGAAAGGATATATCCCAGCTAGAATCTCTCGCCATCCCATTACCTACATTCTCTCGCTGGGTATCTTTGCCAGTGCCTGGGCTTTTTACGGCGTCATCGACCTGGCCTTTCAATTTGGCTATGGCGCGCTGGCCTATTACCTCGGTACCGGTGCTCTATTTTTCTTTGCGCCAGTGGCTATTGCGCCACTGGCACAGCTAGCACGGCGCTTTCAAATCAGCAGCCTCGCCGATCTACTCGTGTTTCGCTACCACAGCCAAGCGGCCGGCTCGATTGCAACCGCCTGCATGCTGTTGGCCTCTCTGCCACTGTTGGCGCTGCAAATTCAGGCGGTCGCTGACACCCTGCAAATCCTGACGCTAAATAACGCACAACCACTGCCCGAAGCGCTCAGCAATTGGAGCTTCAGAGAAGTCATGGCAGTGGCCTATTGTGCCATTCTGGCGTTGTTTACTATCTTGTTTGGCTCTAGCAGAGATCAACACCCCGGGTTGGTTGTGGCCATGGCGTTTGAGACTCTAGTGAAAGTCATTGCACTGTGTGCGGTGGGTCTGATGGCCGTGTACGGAGTTTTTGGCGGGCTCGAAGAACTCGATCAGTGGCTATTGGACTATCCTGAGAATCTTGAATTGCTGCACAGTCCCATTAAAGACACGGCCTCTCACACGCTGCTACTGGTGTTCCTATCCACGGCACTGGCGATGCCCCACATTTTCCATATGAGCGTGGTAGAAAGTCCACTCAAGCAGATGACGGCCACCCTGAGCTGGGCCTTTCCCCTATTTTTGCTGTTGATGGCACTGCCCATCTTCCCCATTCTCTGGGCTGGATTTGAATTGGGCGTGCCGCTACCGGCCCAGTACTTTACGCTGGGCATACCGATGCTGGCGGAATCTCCCTCGCTGACCGTGCTGGCATTTCTCGGCGGACTTTCGGCTGCTACCGGAGCCATGGTGTCTCTAGGACTGGCACTGAGCACCATGATGCTCAACCAGTGGATTTTACCCGCGACTCGCTTGGGCCGTGGCCGAAACCTCTATCATCAGCTGCTGTGGCTAAGACGCGCGGTCATCATTGCCGTCTTTGCCTTGGGTTATGTGTTTTATCAGATGCTCGACAATCGCCTCAGTCTGACGCATCTGGCGCTGATGGCCTTTATCGAAACCCTCCAATTTTTGCCGGGAATATTAGCCGTGGCCTACTGGCCTAACGCCAATTCAAAGGGTTTCATCGCCGGCTTAACCCTCGGCAGCTTGGTCTGGGCCATAGGCTTACTCATCCCCATTTTCACCGGTCTGAATGAGCTTTCTCTGCCGCTGCTGGGTGTGACTCTGCCGGTGGGCATGGAACACTGGAACAGCATTACCTTACTGGCGCTCGGAATCAATACCGCCACCTTTGTTGGGCTCTCCATGCTCACCAAGGCCAGTGTCGAAGAACGCTACAGCGCGGAGCTGTGCGCCGAGGACGAGCTCAGCCATCCACTGCGAATGATTCTCGACGTTCACAGCGCCGAAGAGTTCACCGAGCGTTTGAGCAGCAGCTTAGGCGCCTCAACGGCCAGAGCCGAAGTACGCAAAGCGTTGACGGAGCTCAACCTGTCTATTCACGAACGTCGCCCCTATGCGCTGAGACAATTGAGAGACAAGCTGGAAGCCAATCTATCGGGTTTGATGGGCACCGCCATGGCCAATGAAATTCTTGATCGCCACATCCCTTACCACCTACCAGAAGCCAAGGGCACCGCTGACATCAATCTGATTGAGAACCGCCTGACCCAGTATCGCAGCCACTTGACGGGCCTTGCAGCCGAGCTCAACAACCTGCGCCTCTATCACCGCAACACGCTGGAAGAGTTACCCATGGCCGTGTGCTCACTGGGACAAGACATGGAGATTCTAATGTGGAATCACGCCATGCAGCAGTTAACCGGTATCGGCTCAGACACCGTAATTGGTTCGCGCCTAGACGACCTGCAAGCACCGTGGAAGGAGCTGTTAGAGAGCTTCTCGGTCAGTCCGCTCCCGCATTTACACAAACAACAGCTCACCCTCGGCGATCGAGCCCACTGGATTAGCCTGCACAAGGCCAATATCGCCGGCCCAGTCGCCAACAGCGCCGACGGCCAAGTTATTTTGCTCGAAGACATTACCGAAACCCAAATGCTCGAACAGGAGCTGATCCATAGTGAACGCTTGGCGTCAGTGGGCCGTGTCGCCGCCGGTGTTGCTCACGAAATCGGCAACCCCATCACCGGTATCGCCTGTTTGGCGCAAAATCTACGCTATGAGACCGATGACCCGGAAGCCGCCATCGAAACCGCCGAGCAGATTCTCAGTCAAACCGATCGAGTCGGGCGTATCGTGCAATCACTGGTGAGCTTTTCCCATACTGGCCAGCAAGAAAAGTCGGAATTTATGGCCGTCCATCTCAGCGACTGTGCTGACGAAGCCGTACAGCTGTTGTCACTGCAGAAGGAAAAGACTCAAGTTCGCTTTACCAACCAAATCCCACAGGAACTGGTGGTGCGAGGCGATCCCCAGCGACTCATTCAGGTGTTTATCAATCTACTTTCCAATGCCCGCGACGCCAGCCCAGAAGACAGTGAAATACGCCTCGAAGGTCATAGCAAGGGCGCTTTTGTAATCGCAACCGTTACCGATGAGGGCACAGGCATCTCTAAGGAACATCAAGAGCGAGTTCTGGAACCTTTCTTTACCAGCAAGGATCCCGGCGAGGGTACCGGTCTTGGATTGGCCATGGTTTACAGCATCGTAGAAGAGCATGAAGGGCAGCTAGAGCTGATAAGTCCGGCGCCCGGAAGAACCATTGGCACGCAAATTCGCATAAAATTGCCCCGCCAACTTGAAACTGAAGGCAACTAAGGTAACACTAGGCAGCTATTTTGGTCATTCTCGTAACAAGTTGGGTAACAATGCGCCTATGAGTAACATTCTGGTTGTTGAAGATGAAGTGATTATCCGTACCGCCCTACGGAAGCTTTTGGAGCGCAATAAGTACACCGTAAGCGAAGCGGCGTCGGTCAAAGAGGCGACCACTCGCCACGACTTAACCCGCTATGACTTAATTATCAGTGACTTACGCCTGCCCGGCGCACCCGGCACTGATATGATCAAAGCCGCCGGTGAAGTGCCAGTGCTCATCATGACCAGCTACGCCAGCCTGCGCTCAGCCGTCGACTCCATGCGCTTAGGAGCGGTAGATTACATTGCTAAGCCTTTCGACCACGATGAAATGGTCACCGCGGTAAAACGCGTTATTGGTAAAGCCAGCGACGCCGCCCGCCAGAAAAAACCCAGCAAGACCTCTAGCCACCAGATTCCCGGCATGATCGGCTCCAGCCCGGTGATGAAAACTCTCTATAACCGCATTCACAAGGTGGCTCCGACACCGGCAACGGTATTGGTTCACGGTGAAACCGGTACCGGCAAAGAATTGGTCGCAAAAGCCATTCACAGCGAGAGTCCGCGTCACAACAAACCCATGATTTCAGTGAATTGTGCCGCTATTCCTGAAACACTGATCGAATCCGAGCTCTTTGGCCATGAAAAAGGCGCTTTCACCGGCGCCGCTGCTAAGAGTGAAGGTCTCATCGCCGCCGCCGATGGCGGCACCCTGTTCTTAGATGAGATTGGTGAGCTGCCGCTGGAAGCGCAAGCTCGTCTCTTGCGTGTGTTGCAGGAAGGCGAGGTACGACCTATTGGCTCTACCGAATCCCACAAGGTGGATGTGCGCCTAGTTGCAGCAACTCACAGAGATCTGCGCAAGTTATGTAAAGAGAACAAGTTTCGAGAGGATCTGTACTACCGTATCAACGTCGTGCAGCTGACTCTGCCTCCGCTGCGAGATCGCGGTAAAGATATCATCAGCCTAGCGGAGAACCTACTGCAACGTTTCTGTGAGCAGATGGCTAAAAACACACTGGCACTGACACCAGAATCCATCCAGGCCATCACCACCTATACTTGGCCCGGGAATGTGCGGGAACTGGAAAACGCGATGCAACGAGCGGTGATCTTGTGTGAGGACGAGCACGAAATCAGTCATGACCTGCTCGCCATCGATCTCGATCTCGTGCAAATCAGTGACGATAAGACTGAGATCCTGCAGCAGATTCAACGCACTCAGAATACCAGCTCCACCTCACCACTATCGGCATCACCTGAGCCCAATGAAGACCTCTCACTGGAAGATTACTTCCAGCGCTTTGTCCTTGAGCATCAAGACACCATGAGCGAAACAGAATTGGCCCGCAAACTCGGAGTCAGCCGGAAATGCCTCTGGGAACGTCGACAGCGCCTTGGTATTCCTCGTAAGAAGACCGCTGCTGGCGCCAAGTAAGCCCTTAACTGGTCGAGCAGCGCCCTGCTGCTCATCTTAACCTAACGTCCATCACGACTATCCCCTCTGCAGGCGACATTACCGTCGCCTCGGCTCTCTCGAGAAACCTGACGCCACTAGCGGCCTAGCCTGTTGAGCGCTAGCCACCTTCACTTGAGTGGCTAGGGATGAATCTGCTGCCACATCTTGCGCGCCCAAAGATCCTAGAGCCAACCGCGCTTGTTACGCTGTTACCCCGTTACTCCTGTTACCTTGTGAAAAGGAGCGTAAGGAAGTGTTACCAACGTCATATGTTCGTAACAGTTTTCGAGATAATAGGTAACGAGTAGTCATAACTTTTCTAAATAAGACAGCGCCTTAATTTTTTAACCTATTGATTTATATGGATTTTTCAAAGTTGGCACATGAAATGCTTTGTAGGTCAGCATAATAAAAACAATAAAGAATAAAAACAAAGAACCTTTATAAAAATAACAACAAATAATAATAACAAAGCAAAAATACTAATAATAAAAACAACAAATAATAATAAAAAAGTAGATAAAACTAATAACAACAAAAAACAATAACAACAAAGCGTTAAACTGACTGTTACAACTGACTAAAACTTGGAGAGGATTTGCCGTAGAGCAAATGACCGCAAAGCAAGGAAGCCAATACTTTTGCGGAAAAATAACAATTAGGACAATAAAAAAATTCTACGGGAAAGCTAAGGCTTTCCCGTTTTCATTTGTGGTCTACCATATTTGCTCTAACCCCCGTCGCCACAGTGTTCCATCAAACAGCGAAGCAAACAAACCTGTCTCAAAACGCCCTAACTGGCATTCTCCCTCTGCCGTGGTACACTGCGCCTCCATTATGCAGCGCTGACAACCGATAAACGCTGGTCGCGCCGAATTCACCACTCGCCCGGCACTCCCGAGGCCATCAACTCAGTAACTCTGCCCATGTTAAAGCGGCTATTTAACCTACCGATCATTAGCTCTCTGGCCAAAAATTCGCCATCACTCAAACACCACATCATTGCTCGAGAAAAGCACAATATTTCTCGTCGACAGATCAGTCGCTCTGCCCTCAAGGTCATGCAGCGCCTAGGCGATGGGGGATACGAGGCCTATCTTGTCGGTGGCGGCGTACGCGATCTACTGCTTGGCGATCACCCCAAAGATTTCGATATTGCCACCAATGCGACTCCGGAACAGGTAAAACACTTATTCCGTAACTCTCGTATTATCGGCCGCCGCTTTAAAATCGTACACGTGCGTTTCGGCAGAGAAATCATCGAAGTCACCACTTTTCGTGATAACCATACCGATAGTGGCAGCAACAACAGCGCAAAGTCCGATGAGGGCATGTTGTTGCGGGACAATGTCTATGGCGATATTCGCACCGATGCCGCGCGACGAGACTTCACCGTCAACGCGCTCTACTACACCTTAGACCGCTTCAGCATTCACGACTTTACCGGCGGCATACAAGATATCGCTCGCCGGAAAATCCGCATGATTGGTAAGCCAGAGACCCGCTACCAAGAAGACCCTGTACGCATGCTCAGAGCGGTGCGCTTCGCCGGCAAGCTGGATTTCGACATCGACAAAGCCACTGCAGCCCCGATTCATAAGCTCGGCTCGCTGCTGGCCAACATTCCCTCTGCACGCCTGTTTGAAGAAGTGCTGAAATTGTTTATGGGTGGCTACGGCAGTGCCGTGTTACCCAAGCTGCGCGAGTACGATTTACTCCAATACATCCTGCCCGCAACCGATTCCGCACTTAAGAATGATCTGCCCTATGCCGAGGCGCTCATTGCTCAGGCACTGGTCAATACCGACAAGCGCATCAAAAACAACCAGCGAGTCACACCGGCATACATCTACGCGGCCATGCTGTGGCCATCCGTTGTGGCTGAGCAAAAGAAGCTGCAGGATGAGGGCATGCAACCGGTGCAAGCACATCAACAGGCCGCCCAGAACATTATCTCGCAGCAGCTACAAACTACCTCGATCCCCAAACGCTTTACCCAGAGCATGAAGGAGATTTGGGATCTGCAACATCGCCTCAGTCGCCGCCAAGGCAAGCGCGCTGAGCGACTGTTTGAACACCCGCGTTTCAGAGCCGCCTATGATTTTGTACTCATGCGCGAAGAAGCGGGTGAGGACTTACACGGTTTGGGCAAGTGGTGGACGCGCTATCAGGAAGAATCTGTCGAAGGGCGCGAGGCGATGGTCGAAAAGCTCGGCCAAGGTCGCGGTCAAAATCGTCGCCGTCGTCCTCGCCGCCGCAAACCCAACCAAGACTAAGCCACAGCTATGCCATCGCTAACCCAAGCCTTCATTGGCCTAGGCAGCAATCTCGAGACCCCGCTCGAGCAGGTAGCACGTGCGGTGCAAGAAATCGCTCAGCTCGATCAAACTGAGCTACTGGCTCAATCGCGCTGGTATCGCAGTAAACCGGTTGGCCCCGAGGATCAGCCGGATTACATCAATGGCGCCGTGCTCGT
Organism: Cellvibrionaceae bacterium; assembly: GCA_002707785.1. Taxonomy (GTDB): domain Bacteria; phylum Pseudomonadota; class Gammaproteobacteria; order Pseudomonadales; family Cellvibrionaceae; genus Pseudomaricurvus. The sequence goes on from PANW01000032.1 coordinate 163,241, forward strand.
TAGCACAGCTCTAGACGCTGAGCAGCTACTAGACGCCCTGCAGGCCATCGAAAATGCACATCAGCGGGTCCGTAAGATTCACTGGGGACCACGTACCCTAGACCTCGACATCCTTTTGTTTGGCCAGCACACCATTGCCACCGAACGCCTAACCGTTCCCCACGCGTACTTGCGCGAGCGAAACTTCGTGCTCTATCCGTTGGCCGATATTTGTCGAGATTTAGTACTTCCCTCAGGCGAGGAACTTGAGTCATTATTAGCCCACTGCTCAAGTAACGGGCTAATTCCAATTGAAGATTGATTAGGAGCAGACTGTGAGTGACGGTTTTAACATCACCATTGACACAAAAGGGCTGGATCTGCCGCGCTTTATTGCGGTGGAAGGGCCGATTGGCGTTGGCAAAACCACCTTAGCTCAGCATTTGGCCAAAACTCTGGGTTATGAGCTACTAGAAGAAAAAGCTGACGACAACCCCTTCCTAGAGCGTTTTTACGCCAATCCTAAAGCGGCCGCTCTGCCCACTCAGCTGTTTTTCTTGTTTCAACGAGCGCAGCAAATTCAGGATCTTCGCCAGCAGGACATGTTTCAAACCGCCCGCGTGGCCGACTTTTTAATGGACAAAGACCAGCTGTTTGCCCAAGTGACGCTAGACGATGACGAACTCAACATCTACCAACAAGTCTACGACCAACTCACCATTGACGCCCCCGAGCCCGATTTGGTGATCTACTTGCAAGCGCCGAATAATGTACTAGAAGATCGTATCCGTAACCGTGGCGTTGAAGCCGAGCGCAACATCAATAGCGGCTATCTGACCACACTAAACGACGCCTACATGCAGTTTTTTCACTACTACGATAGAGCACCTATGCTCATCGTTAACGCAACCGATTTGGATCTGGCCAACAACCCAGACCACTACCACCAATTGGTGGAATACATGCTGACCGTCAAAAGCGGTCGCCACTATTACAATCCAACCCCGACGCTCTAATCAGCGACATTGTAATTAGCGAGTTGTAAGACTATGCCATACGGAACTGTTCAGCCCCAAAACGGCCTCGCCAAGGCCATCACGACTCACACCCTTCGCAAAATGAAAGAAGAGGGAACCAAATTCGTAACCGTCGCACTCTATGACGCCCCGATGGCCTCAATGGCGCTCAAGAGTGGCGTTGAGGTATTGCTAGTGGGCGACAGCCTAGGCATGACAGTTTTGGGCTATGACAGCACCATTCCCGTCACCATGGAACAGATGATCTATCACGTCGAAGCGGTCAAACGTGGCAATGATAAATCACTGATTATGGGCGATATGCCGTTCATGACTTACGCCACTCCCGAGCAAGCCATGACCAATGCCACCCGCATCATGCAAGCCGGCGCCCATATGGTAAAACTGGAGGGTGGCGAGTGGCTCGCGCCCACCATCAGCATGCTCAGCGAGCGCGGCATTCCTGTTTGCGCCCACTTGGGACTCACCCCTCAATCTGTGAATAAGCTCGGCGGTTTTAGAGTTCAAGGTCGCAGCGAAGAGCAAGCCGAACAAATCCTCGCTGATGCGATTGCTCTCGACCAAGCCGGTGCCGATTTGCTGGTATTGGAGTGTGTTCCCTGTGAACTGGCCAAACGCATTACCGCAGCCGTTTCTATGCCGACTATCGGTATCGGTGCCGGGCGCGATACCGACGCGCAGGTGCTGGTGATCAACGACATTCTCGGTCTGACCGAGCAGCCACCAAAGTTCTCTAAGAACTTTTTAGTGGAAGCCGATGATATTCCCGGCGCCTTGAAAAAGTACACCAACGATGTGAAAACGGGCGTATTCCCCGGTGACGAACATAACTTCGGCTAAACCCCATTAACTTCCACTGCTTGTCAGGGTTGAGAATAATCCGGCGCCAAAGCTTATTCTCAGGCGCACTCAACCCCTTTCCTCTCATGTTGAGTTCACCAATCTAACCAGCACACTTAAGCGCTGTGCGGCGAAGGCTGCGGCGGTTGTGATTAAAATTAGCTACTAGCGATTTAAATTGACGAGAGACATTAGAGGCCGTCGCCGAGATCGTGGACGGGTCATGTGACACAGATAGTTGCAATCGGTTGTCACGACCGACAATTTAAGCTCCAACTCACTGAAGCTTACACAAAGGAAGGAAGTGCGGCCGAACAGATCCCGTTCGGCCAAGCCAGTCTCAAAGCTCGTTGTTTGAGCAGCAATTAGAGAACCCTATTCACCTTCAAGTAGATGTCCCAACTTTCCCTTTTTGGTTTCCAAATACTTAGCATTGTGCGGATTACGACCACTTTCATGAGCCACACGCTCGACCACATTGATGCCTAATTCTTTCAATGCATTTACTTTGCGAGGATTATTCGTCATCAACTTAATTTCTTTGATGTGCATATGTTCAAGCATTGGCTTAAGGATCGAGTAGTCGCGCATGTCTGCGCCGAAACCCAGCTGCTCATTAGCCTCAACCGTATCGGCTCCTTTGTCTTGAAGACGATAGGCTCTAATCTTATTCAGTAAGCCAATACCACGCCCTTCTTGACGCAGATAAAAAATCACACCTCGACCTTCCACCGCGATACGATGCATCGCCGCCTGTAATTGAGCACCACAATCGCAACGCAAACTGAATAACGCGTCCCCGGTTAGGCACTCGGAGTGAATACGAGCAAGTACAGGCTCATCCTCACCGATTTGCCCCATACTTAACACAACGTGCTCTTTATTGGTTTCGGTATCTTCGAAGCCATGCATATCAAAGATGCCCCAAGATGTGGGGAGCTTTGATGATTCAACGTAACGAACAGTCACAATCCAACCTCTTACTGTCGCGCCATCAACAAACTATTTATTGTCGGAAACGCCTTTAATACTGACTCTGTAAAACCAGCACACCATTTTCTCGAAACATCTTCACCTTGCTGAGATAACTATTTCCCAGCAAGATCGTTTGTGGGAAGTCTCCCACACTGACCAAAGCGTCGACGTTGTGAACCGTTACTGTACCTACCGTAACGCTGTTCAAATTAACCAAATATCCTTGGGTATAACCGTTAGCGGTGCTAATCGGTGTCAAAGTGCCATTGCGATAATCAACCCCAAGGGCCTTAGCTTGTGGCAAACTCATCGCCACGGTTGTGGCTCCGGTATCCACCATCACTGACACTGGACGATTATTAATACGCGCCGGTGTCACATAGTGGCCGCCATGACTGGGCTGTAATCGCACTTCCGCCACTTCCGCTTTCTGATAGCTGGAGGAAATACGTTTTGAGACTCCCAGACTATGTTGCTTGCCATCAATATCTAATACCGCTTTTTTGCTGTCGGCAGTCAACAAGGTGACACCGTTAAAAGTCTTTCCACGCTTCAACAGCTTTTGCTCACCGTCAACGATGATTAACGCACTACCGGCAAAAAGCCCCTTCACTTCAACACTTTTCGCCACGGCAGTATTCATTGCCAATAGCAACAGTAGTGCGAAGCAACAGCGAACTGGATTCATGACACCATTAACCAATGAGTCACGTGCACACACACCAGCGCCATCAACCCTGCCAACACGTCATCAATCATAATACCGAAGCCGCCTTCTACTTTTTTATCCAACCAATTGATTGGCCAGGGCTTAAGTACGTCAAAAATACGAAACCAGACAAAGCCAACAAAGATCCATAGCCAACCTGCAGGCGCCGCCAACATAGTAATCCAGTAGCCAACAAATTCATCCCAAACAATACCGGGATGATCATGCACGCCGAGATCTTTCGAGGTTTTATCACAGAGATAAACCCCTACAACAAAAGTGACCAACAACATCAGACTGTAGGCCAGCAGCGGCAGTGACGACATCACCACATAAAGAGGAACAGCAGCCAATGTACCGACTGTTCCTGGAGCTTTCGGCGATAAACCCGAACCAAAACCAAAGGCTAAGGCATGCACGGGATTGGCCAACAAACCCCGCCAGGAAGGGTTAGCCTTTGCTGTCAAAATGTTGATACCCCTCAGTGTTGATTGAAACTTCCTCTCCGTTGTACAAACAGGTTACGCCTTTGCCACGAGTAATCTCGCCAATGTGATGAACCTGCAAACGCTTTTGATCCACCAGAGCTTCTAGCTGCGACATGCGTGACGGCGGCACAGTGAAACACAATTGATAATCATCGCCACCGCTGAGCGCCCATTGAATACCTTTCTCAAAGGGCACCAATTTAGTCACCGGTTCAGACAGGGGCACTCGCTCAAGATGTAGCGTTGCACCGACCACACTCTGCTCACAAATATGGCCAAGGTCAGCCACCAAACCATCGGATATATCAATCGCTGCTTCCGCAATTCCACATAGGGTTTTTGCCTGTTGCAACTGCGGCTGTGGGCGATAGTAGTGATCCATAAAATAATTAAAGGCTGACTTCCCTACCTCTAATTCTTGCTTAATGACCGCTAATGCCGCCGCACCATTACCCACTGGACCGGTGACAAATACTTCGTCACCGACGCTAGCATTGCCGCGCATGAGCGCTCGCCCAGGCTCAACCGTACCGTGCACTTGGATGGTAATACTGAGATGCCCTCGAGTGGTATCTCCCCCAACCAGGGCAATATTGTATTCATTGGCAACGCGAAACAATCCTTGCGAGAATCCCTTAACCCACTGCGAATTGGCGTTGGGTAAAGTCAGCCCTAATGTAAACCACATGGGTTCTGCACCCATCGCGGCTAAATCACTAAGATTAACCCGCAAAGCTCGCTCGGCAATCAACTCTGGATCAGCATTTTTAGGAAAGTGAATTCCGCCCACTAAGGTATCCATAGATACCGCCAACTGCTGTCCCTCGGGAACATTAAGCAAGGCGCAGTCGTCGCCGACGCCCATTGCCACCCCCAAGGCACCGGCCTCTTGACGAAAATAGCGTTCAATTAATTCAAATTCACCCACTGCCATTGTGATTCCTTGTTCGCTGTCTATTGCCTCGCTAGATCCTTTAGCAAAGCGCTATTTTGACTTCTGCGTTGCCTGCACTTCCATCGCACGATGAGCCGCAGCAACTTTATCCAAAACACCATTAATGAACTTATGACTGTCTGTGGCGCCAAATTTTTTCGCCAAAGAGATCGCTTCGTTAATGACCACTTTATAGGGGACATCTAGTCGCGACATCAACTCATAGGTCGAAATACGTAACAGCGCTTGAGTAACCGGATCCAGCTCGCTCTGCTCGCGCTCTTTCATGAACTCACCGAACGCTGTATCGATTTCATCTAGGCGTTTAGGCACTGAGTGAATTAGTTCGCGGTAATACGCAGTGTCCACTTTGCTCATATCGTTATCAGTGTGAAATTCCGCTTCGATCACATTGATCGCAGCGGATGTCATCTGCCACTGATACAGCGATTGCATGGCATAGTGTCGTGCTTTGCGGCGGGCCGCAGGAGAAACTGTCATTCCGATAGCATCCAATTTCATTAAAACAGAGGCCATCAAATTTGATGGCCACGTTAATCTTTAAACTTTATTGAGCAGAGAAACCATTTCCAGTGCAGTCACTGCGGCTTCTTCACCTTTGTTACCTGCCTTAGTCCCGGAGCGCTCGATGGCTTGCTCGATAGAGTCAACGGTCAATACACCAAAAGTCACGACGGTATCGGAATTCAGCGACACCTGAGCCAAGCCTTTAGTGCACTCGCCAGCAACGTATTCGAAGTGTGGAGTACCACCGCGAATAACCGCACCCAACGCAATGATTGCATCGAACTCGCCTTTATTGGCCAGACGCTGAGCCAACAGCGGAAATTCAAATGCGCCAGGGGCGTAGTAGATGGTAATTTGATCTTCACTGATGCCATGACGACGCAAACTATCGAGTGCGCCCTCCTTCAGGCTTTCTACAACAAAGCTGTTCCAACGGCTGACGATCAAGGCGTACTTGCCATTGCAGTTAGTGAAATCCCCTTCAATCACTTTACTCATGATATTTGACTCTTCGTTATCTAAATTAAAAATTGCGATTATTTCGCGCGATTATCAATGTACTCTGCCACTTCCAAATCAAAGCCGGAAATCGCATTGAACTTAAAGGGTGCACTCATCAGGCGCATGCTCTTAACCCCCAAATCCACCAGTATTTGTGAGCCGGTGCCCACCTGCTTGTACACCAAATCTTGGCTCGGACGCTCTTGCTTGCCTGACAGCATCCAATCAATACTGTCTTCAATATCGTTAGCGCTCTCATTGTGACAAATCACCACCACGGCTCCACGACCTTCTTGGGCGACCATTTCAATGGCGCGATCGTAAGTCCACGGCATAAATTCTTGATCGCTACTACGACACACTTTAAACACGTCGCGGGCGGTGCTGCCGACGTGGACACGTACTAAGGCAGGCTCGCCATTTTTCAAATCGCCCATGGTCAGTGCGAAGTGTTTTTCCTGGCGAGCTTTATCCAAGTAGGTGTGCAAGGTGAACTCACCATACTGAGTTTGGATTTTTCTCTCGTTGACCGACTCAACCGTTTTTTCATTGATTGAACGGTATTGAATCAGATCAGCAATGGTGCCGATCTTCAGGTTGTGCTCTTTGGCAAACACTTCCAAATCTGGACGACGAGCCATGGTGCCGTCTTCATTCATGATCTCAACAATCGCTGCCGCTGGCTCAAAACCGGCCAAACGCGATAGGTCACAACCGGCTTCAGTGTGTCCAGCACGGCTCAATACGCCACCAGGCTGGGCCATCAGCGGGAAAATATGACCCGGCTGTACAATATCAGAGGCCTTGGCGTCGCGAGCAACCGCAGCGCGCACGGTGCGAGCTCGGTCAGCGGCTGAGATACCGGTACTGACACCCTCGGCGGCCTCAATCGAAACAGTGAAGTTTGTGGAATGTTGGGCAAGGTTATCAGATACCATCAACGGCAAATCCAACTGCTTACAGCGAGCAGGAGACAATGTCAGGCAAATCAAGCCGCGGGCGTGAGTTGCCATGAAGTTGATGTCTTCAGGGCGCACCTGTTCGGCCGCCATCACCAAATCCCCTTCGTTTTCGCGATCTTCGTCATCCATCAAGATGACCATCTTGCCTTGACGAATATCGTCGATAAGCTCTTCTACTGTATTGAGTTTCATAACCAACCTTACTGAATCAATGCTCGCCAAGCGGCGGGCGAGAAAAAAATGTCTCTACCAAGTACGACTTGCCGGGTTGTCCATAACGGACCCGATAGGTCGTGGCTCAGCTGCGATAAAAACCGTGTTCTGCCAAAAAAGCCAGATCAATGCCTTTCGAGGATGACGGCTGCGCCGCTTTATCCCCTAATAATAGTCGCTCTAAGTAACGAGCAATAACGTCCACTTCCAAATTTACCTTGGAGCCAGCCTGATAGCTGCCAATCACGGTGCGCTCGATGGTATGAGGCACGATATTTAGCTCAAACTCATCGCCGTCTACAGCATTGACCGTCAAGCTGGTGCCGTCTACGGTCACTGAACCTTTATGAGCAATGTACTTAGCCAACTCGGCCGGCGCTTTAATACGGAAGCGCTCTGAACGGGCGTCTGGATGACGACTTAGCACTTCACCAACACCATCCACATGACCACTCACCATATGCCCACCAAGACGGGTCTGCGGCGTCAGGGCTTTTTCAAGATTGACCGGCATACCCCCCTGCCACTCGCGCAAGGTGGTGAAGTCCAAGGTTTCCACTGACACATCGGCCCAGTAACCATCGCCGGGCAGCTCAACCACGGTGAGGCAGACGCCGTTGGTGGCAATGGAATCCCCCAGAGCCACATCTCCTAGGTCCAGTTCGTTGGTTTTCACTCGGAGGCGCAGATCACCCCCACTGGGCTGTACGGCAACAATGTCACCTACGGCTTCGATAATGCCTGTAAACATGCTGTTATCACTTCTCTATTAATACTAAAGAGGTCGACACCGTTCATGGTTTCGCCCCATCCAATCTGTTGCTCTCGGGACTAACCTTCCGGGTCTGGCCGCGCGGTAATTCGCCAATCATTGCCCACCGAACGAAAGTCGCTGATGATCAATGGCAGCTGCGCAGACATGGTCTGCAGAGGTAATTCAAATAAAGGCCGTGCATCACTACCCAAGAGTTTGGGGGCCATGTAGATGACCAGTTCATCAATAAGGCCGCGTCGCAAAAATGCGCCCGCCAGATTGGCTCCTGCCTCGACCAAGACTTCATTGCACTGCCTGCGCCCCAATTCTTGTAACAGCGCAGTCAAATCCACTCGGCCATCGCTGCCGGCCAAACAGATCTGTTCGGCGTCCAGTTCAGAGTCGGGTTCCGACTGAGCCGAAACCACCAGTGAAGCGGGCGGCGATTGTACCACTTTACGATCATTTCGCAGCTGCTGATTTGAATCCAAAACAACCCGTAGCGGCTGGATCTTGGCCGCATCCTCAGCATTCTCGAGGCGTAACTCACTGTCTCTAACCGTCAGCGACGAGTCATCGTGTAAAATCGAGCTAATACCGGTAATGATGGCGCAGCTGCGGGCCCTTAGTTTCTGTACGTCAGCGCGAGCCGAGGGCCCCGTGACCCACTTGCTTTCGCCGCTGGACATAGCGGTGCGCCCATCCAAGCTCATGGCCATTTTGCAGCGCACATAAGGGCGGCCTGTCTCCATACGACGGATAAAGCCTGGATTCAAATCCCAAGCCTGAGCTTCTAAAACCGGACCACGCACTTCGATACCAGCGGCTTCCATTCGATCCAGCCCGCGACCGGCCACTTGCGGATTGGGGTCTTCCATACCATAGACCACCGTGGCGACACCCGCCTCAATCAACGCCTCACAGCAAGGGCCTGTTTTTCCCGTGTGACTACAGGGTTCCAGAGTGACATAAGCGGTAGCACCCTTGGCTTGCTCTCCAGCCTGAACCAGCGCATTAACCTCCGCATGCCCTTCTCCAGCCCACTGATGCCAGCCCTCGCCCACCACCTGGCCATCGCGCACAATAACGCACCCCACACGGGGGTTGGGCATGGTGGTATAGAGGCCTCGTTCAGCCAACTGAATGGCTCGAGACATATGCTGAGTATCGATTTGGCGAGTCATTACACTAGATTTCCAATTACTCTGGGCTCTTTTCCAGTCGATCGATCTCTTCACGGAATTCGTTGAGATCTTTAAAGCGGCGGTAGACCGAGGCAAAGCGCACATAGGCGACCTCATCCAGCGCGCGCAATTGCTCCATCACCTTTTCGCCAATCATGAGTGCTGGCACTTCCCGCTCTCCCGTCGCCTGCAGAGCTTGTTTGATTTGACTGATGGAGGATTCAATTTTCTCGACACTAACCGGTCGTTTTTCCAGTGCCCGCATGAAACCCGCGCGCAGCTTTTCTTCATCAAACGGCTCTCGTGAACCGTCTTGTTTAATCACTTTCGGCAACAACAGCTCCGCCGTTTCATAGGTGGTAAAACGTTCGTGGCAGGATAGACACTCCCGACGACGACGCACCTGATCCCCTTCAGCCACCAAACGAGAATCGATCACCTTGGTGTCTTCCGCACTGCAAAATGGACAATGCATAGATGTTTCCCCAACGTTCACTGTGTGCAGAATGAATGTAGGCGGAGAAAAAAATCTCAACTGAATCAAGTCTGCCACCTGATTCAATCCTCAACACGCGCCTTGCTGTATTTTAGTTTGATCTATTGCCGGACGAACCCTCAGCGTTAGTCGCTAAACTGTTTACGATAGGCCGCCGGCGTGTGTCCCACCTGGGTTCGAAACAGGCGACAGAAATAACTGCTATCGCTGTAACCCACATCGAGAGAAATATGTTTGATGCTCTTGTCGCTGTGCACCAAGAGATCCCGTGCAGCTTCTAGACGAATCCGCTGCAAATAGGCCAAAGGTTTCTCGCCGGTCGCCGCCGAAAAACGGCGGGCGAAATTGCGCAAACTCATGCCGTGGCTTTGAGCCACATCGGCCAGTCGAATCTCTTCGGAATAACGGCTTTCCAACCACGCCTGCACTTGCTCAATCAAACGATCGCCGTGACTGCGCTGACTGCTCATACGCAGAGGCGCGAAGTCATAGCTGCGGCGAATGTCGAACAAAATATCGCGGCTGATACCCCGGGCAACACTGTCGCCAAATAGACGAATGGCTAAATTTAGCATCAGGTCGGCCATGGAGTTGCCGCCCGCGGCGCAGTAAATATTCTCGCTTTCGGTAATCACCTTGTCTTTTTCCCACTGCACGTGGGGAAACAGCTCGGTAAAATTGTCGTGCTGACGCCAATAGGTGGTCGCTTCTCGTCCATCCAAAAAGCCCAAGGCGGCGATCCAATAGACGCCGCAGCCCATAGCCAATACCAACTTTCGCTGTTCTAGATGAGGTTTGAGCCACGCTTTAACGACTGGGCTTAGGGTTTCCAGCTTCTCTGGCTTAGTCCAGACATGGGGAAGAATGACGACATCCCATTCACTGTCATCCAACGGACCGTCACAGCCAATGGAGGCGCCACTGTAACTGCGCACACTGTCGCCATCGGGAGAAAGGAGAGAAAACTCGAGATTGGGGCCAGGTAGACGCTGCGCCCGAAATTGAATGCCATGCAGAATATCGCGACAACTCATCAGGTTGCCACCGTAGACGTCATCGGTCGCCAATACCGCCACGCGCTTGACTGGAAATTCTTCAGACATAGCCATCTCTACCCAACAAAGGAGGGCAGATTATACACGGTGGCGATTTTGTCGCATCCCTTAATTGGCCATTAAGGCCAATTAATCACTTATTTCACATAATTGGCCGACATACCCTTGATATCTTCAGCCATAATTTATGCCTAAAACTGACAAGTCCAGCTGCCCCGCCGACATTGGTGGACACCAGTAATACTCACCCGTCACCGGTCGAGAAATGCTGAACAAGGCATCGACAATACCGTCATCGCCACCCATCATGCGCTGTAACTGAGCCTCGAAGGCATCAAAACTATGACCAAACGCGACAAACTGCAGCCCTCCTTCAAGCCCTTGTCGCCACGGCATAGAGCGCCGTAAAACAAAGGCTTCAGGCTCGAAATCTTCTTGGGCCGTGCGCTTGACGTGGGCCGATGGAGGAGCGTCATCCAACTCGACATTGTCTGAACGACGACGGCCAATGGTGTGATCCTGATGCTCTTGAGTCATGCTTTCGAAAACTGAAAAGTCGTGTTGCCACTGCTGAACGGCCACAAAGCTCGATCCCAGCAGGCCTTTCACACCAGTCTCTTGTACCGCCGCTGCTAGCGCATCGCTTCCGGTCGGGTTTTCAGTGCCGTCGATATACCCCGTCAGATCCCGACAATCGCCGTACTTGAAACCGTCCACCCTGTGTACCAAATCAAAACCCGCCTGTAAGGTTTCCACCAGATGAGCAGAACGATGGAACAAATCCCCCTGATCTCCGCGCCGCAACCAGATCCAAAGATCACTCTGGGTCGAAGGCAACGCAATACCACTCAGAGCCGGAGCCGGGCAAGATTTAAGACCCGGAACATCCGCCTCCAAAAACTGAACCAAAGGCGCACCAATACCGATCACCATTTCGTGACCATCCACCTGCTCGCCCAACATCGACAAGTATTGACGGATATCGTCTGGACTCGCCTCCGCTCGCCGCTCAAACGACAAATAGCTCGCATTGGAGGGGATTCCCGCCAAGATACCGGACTGAGGGCTTGCCATGTAGACTCCTAGAGATAATTGAAGGTGAAGTTCATCGCATCTGTCATTAAACTATATGCTATTGAAACGCAGACACAGGTTGATCTGGCACAAAGAATGAATAGAAAAACAATCAGATACTGTCAATGCCGAACAAGAAGCTGACGCCAGAAGCTGAAATTCTTTGATATCAGTCGGCTCCGACAGGCAGCAGCGCAATATCCATGTCACAAAACTGCCATACCCTTGGTAACAGCGATGCCCAATGGTCGCAAACATTGAGAGAGTCAACTAACCTCGGGAACAAACCGATGCTAAACACTACGTCAGCGCATTCCAACAAACAAGACGAGACTGAGTCGCACGCAATGGAAAATACCTCTGCCAAGCACATCCCTGTCAATATTGTGCCACGGGAGCTGAGCTGGCTGTCGTTCAATGAGCGAGTGCTGCAGGAAGCCGCTGACCCTTCCACTCCAGTCATCGAGCGCATGCGCTTTCTGGGAATATTCTCCAACAACATGGATGAGTTCTTCCGCGTAAGGGTCGCCGACGTTCGCCGCCGCATACTGCTGCCCCACATTGCCACCGAATCATCTGATGACGACGTTGACGCTGAACAACTGATGCAGGACATTCAAGCAAAGGTCGTTAAGCTCAACAAGAAATTCGACAAGATCTACAAGGGAGTGAACAAAGAGCTACAGGCCAACAATATCACCATACTGCCCGCTCACGATAAAATGAGCGAGCAACAATCGGCTTGGTTAAAACAGTACTTCCGCACTTCTGTACTGCCCTTTATTTGTCCCATCATTGTTCACCGTGATATGGATCTCGGCTCACAGCTAAGCGATGATGCCTTTTATATGGCGGTGGAGATGAAAGAAGGCGACACCATCAGTCACGCTGTTGTGGATATTCCAACCTCGGAGACATCGCGTTTCATCTTGCTGCCGAACAACAACCGTCAACATCAGTTTTTGTTACTAGACGACGCCTTGAAGCACTGTCTCGATATGATTTTCGGTTCGGTATTTCAGTACGATACGATTACCGCCTTCTCTTTTAAAATGACTCGCGATGCTGAGCTAGACCTCGGCGACGAGATCGAGCAAAGCACGCTGGATAAAATGTCAAAAGGCTTGCGACGACGCCTAAATGCCGAGCCCGTGCGCCTTGTTTATGATCAAGACATGCCCGACTCGATGCTGCAGTTTCTCACCAAACGCCTTAAATTTGCATCCCACGACTCAACGATTCCCAGCGGCCCGTATCGCAACTTCCGAGACTTCATTAAGTTCCCCAATGTAGGCGGCGTATCGCTAGAACATCGTAAACTGCCGCGCGTTCCCTGTTTTGCCTTCGACAATTGCGACAACGCGCTGGATGCCATCGCCAAAGAAGACATCTTACTCTACTACCCCTATCACTCATTTGATTACTTCACCGAGCTACTTCGACAGGCGGCTTTTGATCCCCGAGTCAACAAAATCACCATTAACATCTACCGAGTTGCCAAAGACTCCCGCGTGCTGCACTCACTGTGCGATGCCGCGCGCAATGGTAAAAAAGTCACCGTGGTGGTGGAACTGCACGCGCGCTTTGACGAACAAAACAACATTGAATTGTCAAAACAACTGCAGTCGGTTGGTATTCGTGTGGCCTTTGGCATCCCTACGCTAAAGATTCACTCCAAGCTCTGCCTGATAGAACGCATTGAAAATAACGTCTCAAAAAGCTACGCCCATATCGGCACCGGTAATTTTCACGAAGGCAATGCTCGCCTTTATACCGATTTCAGCTACTTTACCGCGCACCCTGAAATCACTCAGGAAGTCGCTCAAGTATTTGACTTCATCGATCACAGCTACCGCCCCTTTACCTTCAACCACTTGATTGTGTCCCCTCTCAATAGTCGCAACACCATCAAGACATTAATTAAGCAAGAAATACGCTTGGCCAGAGAAGGGAAACCGGCCTATATTCACATTAAGGTCAATAACCTATGCGACAACCCCACAGCCAAGTTACTTTCAAAAGCAGCCAACAGCGGTGTGGAGGTAAAACTGATTATTCGAGGCATGTGTTCGCTGCAAACTCAAGATCCTCACATCAGTGATAAAATCCAAGTTCACAGTATTGTTGATCGCTTTTTGGAGCACGCTCGGGTGATGATCTTCGGGAATGACGGTGACCCCAAGGTCTACCTGACATCGGCAGATCTGATGAAGCGCAACATTGATCATCGAGTAGAAGTCGGCGTACCGATTTATAATCGACACCTGCGTCGCCAGATTATTAATATTTTTGATCTGCATATGGCCGACAATACCAAGGCTCGAATCATTGACAAGAATCAGACCAACCCTTACGTGGAAGAAAAAAGTCACAAAAAAAATCGATCACAAATTGCGATCCATCAATATCTCAGTAGAATTGAGAAAGAGAACAGTGACTTAGACCTAGATTGATCGCTTCCACAGAGGATCGAACGGGGCTAAGCCATTTAGCCCCAAGCATTTAGGATTCTACGTGAGCAAAAAAACGTCTCATCCAACACGTCGCATTGCCGCCATCGATCTCGGCTCCAACAGCTTTCACATGACACTGGCCGAGATTGGCCCTCATGGCACCAAAACCTATCATCGGGAAAAACGTAAAGTTCGCCTCGCAGCAGGACTCGATCAGCAGTTGCTACTGGATCACGCTGCCATAGAGCGAGCCTTGGAAACCATTGGCGTGTTTGGGCAAATTCTTAAAGAATTCAATCCTGATCACGTTCGCGCTGTGGGCACCTATACTTTTCGCGCAGCCACCAACATCGAACAACTGATTCAACCCGCCAATCAATTGCTAACCCACCCCATCGAAGTCCTGTCAGGGGCGGAAGAAGCTCGACTGATCTATCAAGGCGTCACCCTTGATCAACACAGAGAGAATCACTGCCTGGTAGTAGATATCGGCGGCGGCAGCACCGAAATCGTCATCGGTGAAGCACTGCAGGCGAAACTGTTGCACAGTTGTGCGATGGGTTGCGTCAGTCTCACTGAGCGTTTTTTTGGCGATGGCGTTATCACTGAACAGGCTTTCGAACGAGCCATCGTCCACGCCGACCAACAGCTGGAGACTATTCGCCTACGCTACATGAATTTGGGCTGGCAACATGTCATTGGCTCTTCCGGCACGATTAAAGCGCTGAGCAACTGCGCCCAAGCAGCGGGCCTATCGGACGGCACTCTCACCTCCGACGTTCTCAATCAGTTCAAAAACCTCCTGCTGAAAGCCGGACACAGAGACGCAATTCAATGGCCAGGACTCGCAGAAGATCGAATCCCAACATTATGCGGTGGCTTGGCGGTACTGATAGCCGTGTTTGATTTACTTCACATAGACACCATGACCTATAGCGACGCCGCCCTGCGCGAAGGGCTACTGCATGAAACTCAGGAGCGCCTACTCAGCCACGACAACCGCCATGCCAGTATCGCGCTATTGGCCAAGCGCTTTGGCTGTGATCAAGAGCATGCCAATAAAGTACGTCAAACGGCGCTGACCCTCTATGATTCAATGCTGAAATACTGGCCGGCCAGTGACGATCGCTATCGCAATTTACTCGACTGGGCTTGCCAGCTCCACGAAATAGGCCACCATATCAATCACCTGAGCTGTCACAAGCACGCCGCCTATATTGTTCAGCAATCGGACATGGCGGGCTTCAATCGCGAACAACAACAGGTATTGGCATTTTTGCTGCTGAATCAGCGCAAGTCCTTGAAAATGCATCACCAGCCTGAACTGCAGACATTCTCGCTGGATAAGCTATTGAAAGTCATTCTATTGTTAAGACTCGCGATTCGACTCAATCAGTTTCGCCAAAACCAACAACTGCAAAGCTTCACCGTTAGCGCCAGCAAGAGCGATAACCTGCACCTAAACTTTCAACCGCTATGGCAATCGAGACGAGCGCTATTCAGCGCCGATCTAGACGCCGAGCAAGCGGAATTTTCCCCTTATGGGATACTGCTCAGCTACCATTTCGATCGCTGAGTAGCCGCACTAAGCTTGCGCCAACACATCTTCAAATGCTTGCATCAATACCTGGCTTTCTTGTGCACCATTGATGCTGTAACGCTGATTGATAATAAAGGTCGGGACAGAAGTAATCCCCAAATTAATAAAGCGCTGCTGCTCGGCTCTCACCTCGCCGGCTAGCCCTTCGTCAGCCAGTGCTGCGCGCGCCAGCTGTTCATCCATTCCCACCGACACAGCAATATCAATCAACACTTGGTTATCAGAGATATTTTCTCGATCCGTAAAATAAGCCTGAAACAGCGCCAATTTTAGCTCGAGCTGTATGCCCTGCTCAGCAGCCCGATGCAAGAGCTTGTGGGCATTGAAGGTGTTGTAAATACGAGCACTCTCATCGGAGTTGAAGACCAAGCCAAGCTCGGCGGCAACCGTCTTCATACGGGCTCGATTACCGGCAATAGTCGCCTCATCAGCGCCGTACTTTTCAGCAATGTGTTCATTGACGTTTTGCCCCTCGGGTGGCATTTGCGGATTGAGTTCGAAAGGCTGCATATGCAACTCTACCGACAGATCTTTATGCTTTTCTTCTACCTGAGCAATGGCACGAGCTAACTTTTGATAGCCGATAGTGCACCAAGGACAGACCACATCCGAGACCATATCGATACGCAAAGTTTGCGGCTGACTGGTTGACATAAAATCACCTGTTCTAATGAGAGAATGAATACTGGGATAGTACCGCAGGGACAACCACAAAACGTCAAATCGGTATCACGGTCATCCGTGTGCTGATCAAGTATTCGTCTAGCCTGAGACTCAACATTCAACCCGGATTAAGTCTCAGCCTCAACCAGTCCTACTTAGGCGCCAACAGAATCCATCAGTTCGATTTCAGGAGCGCCCGCCAAACACGTCGCCAACTCTTTACCCGCGGCCAAATAGTGTTCCGTTTTGCCATGAGCGGCCAGAGCGGCTTCATCACTGTACTGCTCCAACACAATATAGACCTGCGGGTTGCTTCTCGATTGATGCAAAGCGTATAAAGTGCAACCGGGCTCTTTAGCATTTACGGCATCACTGAGGGTCTTGAAGGTTTGTTCAAACAGTTCGTTCTTACCGTCTTGTACGGTCAGTTTTGCTGTTACTCCGATGGCCATAGGGCTCTCTCCTGATCAAATAGTAAAAAACGCAAACTGCCATAGGGCTGAAGGTTCAACAACATTACTTGTTGAATACTGCACAATAGAGTTCGGTGATGGTAATCTAGGATTCCTAATCTGCCGAATCGGCAGGCAATGCCTCAGGCCTATGATCGAGCTATTTCTATGTCCGCAAGCCCAATGCATTGGCAGTGGTTGAGTTTTAATGAGCTCAACGCCAGCGACCTCTACCAAATATTACGGCTGCGCCAAGCCGTGTTCGCGGTTGAACAAAATTGTGTCTATCAAGATTGCGACAACGTCGATCAGCAGTGCTGGCATCTCTTGGGACGAGAACCCTCAAGCACTGCCATTTCAGCGTATCTGCGAGTGGTTCCCGCCGGCATTAAATACCGCGAAATCTCCATCGGCCGAGTGGTCACCGCCGCTGATGCACGCGATAAGGGCTACGGCAGAGTCTTAATGCAAGAAGGCATTAAACGCGTGGAGCAACAGTGGCCCGACAGTGCCATTCGAATCAGTGCCCAGGCGCATCTAGAACATTTTTATGGCAGCTTGAATTTTACCCGCGTTTCCGAGCCCTATCAGGAAGATGGCATTCCCCACATTGAGATGCTGCGCGCTTCGACAAGTATTCGGTCGGCCCAATAAAGCACTCTCCCGATAGTGAGCATTTAACAAAATGGCAAGCTTCGAGGTTCAGCATTAAGCTATTAGGTACAGGTAGGGTAGAATCAATATCACTGCAGCACTTGATTGTTATAGGAAATAGCTAGTTCAATGGATTATATTTGGATTTTCTTCGCCTTTACCTGCGGCTTAGTCGTGCGCCTAGTCTCTCTGCCTCCACTGGTGGGCTATTTAATTGCTGGATTTGCACTGAACTTCATGGGCTTTGAAGCGCCCACCAGCCTCAAAGGCTTAGCCGATATGGGAATCACGCTGATGCTGTTTAGCATCGGCCTCAAACTCAATGTCAAAGATCTGTTCAAACCCGAAATTTGGGCCAGTACCGCCGCTTTCATGGGCATCTGGCAGCTACTGTTTGCCGGCCTATTGCTAGCCGTAGGCAGCCTGTCTCTGCCGCTGTTTTCAGAGCTTTCATTTTCATCAGCAGTACTCATCGCTTTTGCCTTTAGCTTCTCCAGCACGGTGTGTGTGGTGAAACTTTTGGAAGATAGCGGCGAAATGAAAACCCGTCACGGTAGACTGGCCATTGGCATACTGGTGATGCAAGACATAGCCGCAGTGGTGTTCTTAGTGTTTGCCACCGGTGAAATCCCCACACTGTGGGCGGTCGGGCTCTTACTGCTGATTCCCGCTAGACCTCTGTTGGGACGTCTACTCGACAAGGCGGGTCACGGTGAGCTATTGCCTCTCACCGGCTTCTTTCTTGCCCTCGGAGGCTACGAGTTATTCTATTTGGTCAATATTAAAGGTGATCTAGGGGCGCTGTTGATTGGCATGCTGCTAAGCCAACACCCCAAAGCACCGGAGCTCGCCAAATCGTTACTCAGTTTTAAAGATTTATTTCTGATTGGTTTCTTTTTAGCGATTGGCTTCACCGCTCTTCCGGACTG
Organism: Cellvibrionaceae bacterium; assembly: GCA_002707785.1. Lineage (GTDB taxonomy): Bacteria > Pseudomonadota > Gammaproteobacteria > Pseudomonadales > Cellvibrionaceae > Pseudomaricurvus. The sequence continues at coordinate 181,721 of PANW01000032.1, forward strand.
GAACATGCTGGCCATAGCCTGTGGTATCGCCCTACTGTTGCCGCTCAAGTTTATGCTGTTACTGAGTATTTTAGGGGGACTAAAACTGCGCTCTCGTACCAGCTACCTGACCTCCCTTGCGTTAGCCAACTTTAGCGAATTCGGCTTGATTGTCGCAGCCCTGAGCGTGGACTATCAATGGCTGCCAAAAGAGTGGTTGGTCATTCTCGCGCTAGCCGTCTCCTTGTCTTTTGTCTTCACCAGCATCATCTACCGCTACGCCCATACCATCTACAGCAGTAACAAGGATCGATTGCGAAGATTCGAGCGAGAAAAGCGATTGCCCCAAGATATCTTCGTTCAACCCAAGCACGCAGAAGTATTGGTCATCGGGCTCGGCCGAGTCGGCAAGGGTGCCTACGACTCCCTGCACCAGCGAATTGGTGATCGAGTCTGGGGGATGGATGCTGATCGCGAGCGCATTCAAAAACAGCGAGCCAATGGCCGCCATGTGTTTTTTGGTGATGGAGAAGATGCCGATCTTTGGGAGAATTTTGACACCACGACTATCAAGCTAGTACTGCTAGCGCTACCCAGTATCGAAGATGCGACCAACATCGCCGAGCAACTACACAATGCCAACTACCGCGGCGATATTGCCGCCATAGCGCGCTATGAAGATGAGCGTATCGAGCTCGAACGATCAGGCATTGATCGAGTCTTTAACTTCTACACCGAGGCCGGTACCGGCTTTGCCGAAGAGAGCTTAGCCATGATTGCACCGCAAAGCTAAACCTATTCAAACTCCCGACTTTTATGGGCCAAACTGGCGGCGTTGGCCTCCCAGTTTTGGCCATCGAATTTCACTATTTGCGCATCAGCAGGCGCTTGATCCAAACAACGTAGATTGACATCCATACCATCGGGGTTTGAGCGCGGCACATAGAACGGCTTGATTCCACAGTGTTGACAGAAATAGTGTTTGGCAACACCGGTATTAAACGTGTAGCTAGACAATGCTTCCTCGCCCTGAATAAGTGAAAAGTGACTTTTGGGCACAATCAAATGCAAAAAACCGCTCTTCTGGCAAATAGAACAATTGCAATCTTCTATCTCAACTCGATCCGGCGCCTTCACCTGAAAGGCTACGGCGCCGCAATGGCAACTTCCCTTAAATGTTTTAGCTCTGTAGAATCACTCATAACAACTCCTTAATGGTTGGCAGCAATCGTTGCGCAATTAACTCGAAGCCTCTTTCGTTCGGGTGCAAACCGTCATTGGAAAGACCCGGCCAATCATTGTGCCCCAAGACAGACAATCCGTTCACCAAAGTCACCCCAGTGACAACCTCAGTCGCGAGAGACATCAACAAACGCAGCTGTTCGGAACGATGCGCTAGCTTAGAATCGAAGTGTTCACGCACCGAAAAAATCGGAGTGATCACCACGATCGGTACACGGGCATGTACAGCGCGAATCTGTTTCAACATTGATCGATACACTTCAATGTCTTGACGGCCAAAAGAGCGGCCCAAATCCAGAATAAATGCACTGGCCGGATGGGCGATGACTTGCGCCACCACTTCAGGTTCAGCCTTTCCCGCACCATAGAAACCCCAATTGTGAAAATCCATCTGCAGAGCTCGTGCAACTATTGCCGGATAAGACATACACGACAAGGAGGCACCGGCTCCCTGCACAATCGAAGAGCCATAAAAAACCAGCGGCGCAGATGCAGCGAATTCGGCGGCCGGCGCAATGACCGCATCAGTGTCTATACTTAAGCGATGAATGGAGATTTCCTGTTCAGCAGGAAAATACAACTCTATTTCTCGAGTTTGCGGCGATAAGCCTTGATACAAAGGCTGCTCTGAGCGCTCACCGCGATTCAACCACAGAGTGCGCCAATAACAACCGTCGACCAAACAATCGATTCCTTGCTGCGAAACCTCTGACCAACTCTCACCCTCTAATATCAACGATCGACTATTGGTCTTAAAGCGCAAACGCGCCCCGGCAGCGTACCGAGATTGTTCTGCCACTGCCAAAGGAACATCCGCCTGCGCCGCCGTCGGCAGTCGCCAATAATGTTTACTGGATTGGGTCGCTGGCAGCCCGCAACGCTGAACACGCGTATCGGGCAAATTAATGGTTTGAGACGATGTCATTAAACTCATAATCCGTATCAAGGCCTTCATTGAAAACAGGCGAAATGCTCGAGGCTCGATTTATTCTTTATGACTCGATACCGCCATCACAACACGTTACTCAACTTCTCTGGACGGATAGGAAAGCAATAAACGTCCACACCAATAGAACTCGTCAAACAGAGCCTCTGAAGCCCATTAAAAAACAATCTGGAGCGCCAAATAAGGTACAACCATCAACATAAAGATCGCAAGTTTGAAGGCCACAAAGGCACCATAGTGTATTTCATAAAATCGCGATTCCGAAATTCGAAACCAGCGACTATGGGTTCGATACACCCAATCTTTGGCGAACACCAGAAACAAAAACCACCAGATCAAGAGCAAGAAATTTAGAAAAACACACCAAGCTAAAAGCTGTTCGAATTCCATCAACGTCATCACAATCTCCCTTTCAACAATTCCATACGACCAGATATTAAAGGAATAAGGTTTAAGTATCAGAAATTTATGCTATATCGGTATTAAGGAAACCTACAACGATAACCGATAAGTTCTATAATCGGAAAGACTAGCGATGGTTTTATCAGTGACGATTGCGCGCTATGCCTAGCGACCGCTGATGCAGTTCTTCATACAACATCAAGTTATACCCCACCAAAACCGCCTAGTCCCTGATACACCTCAATAAAGCTCAGGATATCGACATGAATAAACGGATTTTGATTGTTGAAGCCAGCCAGTCCATTGCTCATTTTTACAAGATGCACCTGCAGGACAATGACTTGGATGTCGACATTTGCGACGGGGTCAACAGCTGCCTGCTAAAGATTCAAGATCAGCCGCCTCACCTGGTACTCTGTTCAGTAGAGTTGCAGGATGGCAGTGGTATCGATCTCTGCGCACAACTCAAACGCAACCCAAAAAGCGTGCTGATCCCAGTCATCTTAATGTCCAGCCGCAGCAACCCCAGCACTATTGCAGAAGCCTATGAGATTGGCGCCGCAGACTTCATCAACAAGGCTTCAAGCGTCACTTTTGTGGTCGAACGATTGAAATCAGCCCTTTTTCATCACAGTACCGTGCCCTACGATCTGCGTAACCAACAGCCGAAATGCACCCTACTCATTGCCGAGGACAGCGCTTCTCAGCGGCAACTCTACCAAGAATTACTGTCGCCGATGGGATATGACCTAATTCAATGCCAAGACGGTGAAAGTGCCTGGGAGCAGTTACTAGAGCATCCAAATCAAGTAGACCTAGTACTCACAGACATTGAAATGCCCAACATTAGCGGCAGCGAACTGTGCCACTTGATTCGATCCAATACTCAGTTCGATGCCATCCCCATTATTGTTGTTAGCGGCAGCACTCATCGCAGCGAGCTGCACAAACTGCTGCAACGCGGCGTCAATGACGTGCTCACGAAACCGATCATAAGTGAAGAGTTTATGGCTCGACTGCGAACCCACCTACGCAATCGCCTACTGTTCAAGAATCAACAAAAGCTCTATCAACAATTGGAAGCACTCAACCAAAACTTGGAGCAACAAGTCAGGGAGCGAACTCAGGATTTACAAGAAGCCAACATCAGCACCATCTATAAATTGGCCGTTGCCTGCGATTACAAAGATCAAGACACCGCCTTGCACATTAATCGTGTTCGCCATTACGTCGAAGAGCTGGCCCTAGCGGCTGGCGTGGCTCCAGATCTCGCCAAAGAGATCGGCTACTCCAGCATGATGCATGACATCGGCAAGATTGCCATCCCCGATCAGATTCTCAATAAGAATGGAAAACTCACGCCAGATGAATGGCAGGTGATGCAAACCCACACCCTTAAAGGCGCTGACATTTTGGGCAACAAATCGTTTTTTAAAATTGCACGCGATATCGCGCTATTTCATCACGAGAAGTACGATGGCAGTGGTTATCCACATGGATTGGTGGCCGAGAGTATTCCATTAGCAGCCCGCTTGATTGCCGTGGTGGATGTATTTGACGCGCTCACTTCAGCGCGTAGCTATAAAGCCGCATGGGACATAGACGCAGCACTTAAAGAGCTCGGCAAACTGGCGGGCAATCATCTGGACCCCTTGTTGGTGGAGAAATTCACCCAGCTGCAAGTCTCAGGACAACTGAGCTATATCCTCGACCGCTACCCCATCAATCATCATATTAATGCTGAGGTGGGGATGCAGCTCCACTAGTGATGCGAAGGCTACGGGCTACGGGCTACGGGCTACGCATGTTGCCTTTGAAGTTATCGAAATTCCAATGCCGCAGGGCTAACACCATAGTCGTGCCGAATTTTTCCTCCATCGGCAGCGCGGCATCTTCCTGCATGATGTCGTTAAATTCACGTGCCAGCTTTTGCATCTTTTTCTGTAATTCCGCATTGCTGGCACGGCTTAGTAAACCATTGAGAACCACCAGCTTCTCCCCATCCTGATCAAAGCGGGAGTTAAAAAAGTCCTGCTGCACCTTCTCGTGAAAAAAGCGCTGAATCGGGCCATTCGGCAACCAGCGAAAATTGGGAGAGACTTTCAGTTTGATACGATTATTGGGTAGCAAATCAATAATCTTCAGTCGATCCAGCTCTGCCAATTTTTGAATGCAGCGAGTGGTCGACAACTTATAATAATTGACCAGATCGGCAAAGGTGTACCCGTTGATGACGCTCAGAGCAACCATTAACAAGATGAAGTCATCGGCAATGTGTTTTTCTTGAGCGAGCGTCAATTGCATCAACTGCGGCTGTTCTTGACTCATCAATGCTACCAGCTCGGTCAACTCGATACCGATCAACTGACACACGGCCTCCAAACGCTGCAAGGTAAAATTCTCACCGGCAAACAAACGCTTTACCGAAGCTTCACTCAGCTCTAGCGCCTCAGCGACATCCACATAAGTCTTACCATGAGCTTTGAGCTGTTTCTTCAGCGTACCTATAAGGGCGGGGGTCTGTGCCATAGCGGCCAACTCCTGATCGAATCACAAAGGTCTATCGGGATTGATTACTTTGATCTGATGCTCGGATTCTAGCGCGCGACTCTGTCAGAATCTTATACGAGTATCATCAAACAATACTTTAAGCGCTGTAAACTACTACAATTGTGGTTTTAGTTGTAGCATCAGTAGCTTATCGGCAATCTGGATTGATTGACGCAACCGGCAAGGATCGACCTACCCTATGAACAAGCTCTTTAAAACCCCTGGCGCCATCCCCTTTATGATGGCGGTGTTCCTCAACGCCTTCGTCGATTTAGGGCACAAGATTGTTATCCAAAATACCGTCTTCAAACTCTATGACGGCCAGGAGCAGGTGATCCTGACGGCCATCGTCAACGGTTTGATCCTACTGCCCTTTATTTTGCTTTTTAGCCCAGCAGGGTTTATCTCTGATCGCTTCCCTAAAAATCAGGTAATGCGCTATTCAGCCTGGGCTGCCGTGGGCCTCACCATTGGCATCACACTATGCTACGCAGCGGGTTGGTTCTGGGCGGCCTTTGCCATGACGTTTCTGTTGGCAGTGCAATCGGCCATCTACTCGCCCGCCAAATACGGCTACCTGAAGGGCTTTTTTGGCAAGCAGAATCTGGCCGAAGCCAACGGTATCGTGCAGGCCATCTCCATCGTTGCCATTCTTGCCGGCACCCTGTTGATGTCAGTATTGTTTGAGATGTGGTATCCGCAAGACACCACCAGCAAGTCTGCTGTTTTGCAAAGTTTGGTACCCATCGGCTTTATGCTGATCATTGGCAGCATTGCCGAATTGATTATGATGTACCGCTTGCCACAGGTTGATCAGGGCTCCGACGAACGCTTCGACATCAAGGCTTATGCTCAAGGTAAGTTGCTAAAAACCAACTTACAACCGGTACTCAGCCGAGACGTTATTCGTCTTTCCATTATTGGCTTGGCGATGTTCTGGTCCATCGGACAGGTGATGCTCGCCAGCTTCCCCGCCTTCGCCAAAGAGCAAATGGGAGAAACCAACACCTTAGTCATTCAGGCCATCATCGCCGCCACCGGTTTGGGCATCGCCTTGGGCTCAACCTTCGCCAGCCGCTTCTCGCGCAATTATATTGAAACCGGTTTAATTCCCTTAGGCGCCGCCGGTATCGGTATCGGTTTGTGGATACTGCCATCGCTGGAATCGCCGCTGATGATGGGGCTCGACTTTCTGTTTATTGGCACCATGGGTGGGCTCTTCATCGTACCGCTCAATGCCATGATCCAGTTCTACGCTGGTGAGCACGAGATGGGCCGCGTACTGGCTGCCAACAACCTCATTCAGAATGTCGGCATGCTGAGCTTTTTGGTCCTCACCGCCGTCTTCGCCCTACTCGGCATCAGCAGTAAACAACTGCTGCTGCTAACCGCGACATTCGCCGTCATCGGCGGTCTCTACACGGTGTATAAATTGCCCCAGAGCTTAGTGCGTTTTCTACTCACTTACCTGATGAGCAGACACTATCGCATTAATGTGCAAGGCATGAATCACGTGCCGGAAAAAGGCGGGGTCCTATTATTGGGCAATCACATCAGCTGGATCGATTGGGCCATTGTGCAAATTGCCTATCCGCGTCCAGTCCAGTTTGTCATGCTCAAGAGTATTTATGAGCGCTGGTACCTGAAGTGGTTTTTCGATCTATTCGGCTGCGTCCCCATCGAGTCGGGTGCCAATGCTGAACAATCCTTGCAGATAGTCACGGATCTGCTCAACCAAGGCAAAGTGGTGTGCCTGTTCCCTGAGGGAACCATCAGTCGCACTGGTCATTTAGCAGAGTTTCGACGGGGCTATGAACGTGCCGCTCAAGCTGCAAGCGCGGATGTGGTGATCCAGCCCTTTTATTTGCGCGGCCTATGGGGCAGTCAGTTCTCTCGCTCTTCCGATAAACTGAAAAGCCTGCGCTCGCGCTCCGGCGGACGCGATTTGATTGTCTCTTTTGGCGAGCTTTTGGATAAGAATACCGAGGTGGATTTACTCAAACGTCGAGTACTGGATCTCTCCATAGACGCTTGGAGCGGTTACGCCGATAACTTGCCGAACCTGCCGGCAGCATGGATGGAAAACGTCAAACAATACGGCAGTGACATGGCCATCGCTAATACCCGTAACGATTTCATGGCGGCGACCAGCGTGTCAAATCTCGACGCTTTGATTAACGCTCGCCAATACGCCAAGAGCCTCCAACAAAAAGCCGAAGGCAAGAATATTGCTGTTTTCTTGCCCCCGTCGGTAGAAACCGCGCAACTCACCATGGGGATTTTTATGGCCGGCAAAACGCTGGTTCCCATGAACATCAACATGCCCACCAATGGATGGCAACAGGCGGTCGAACAAGCCCGAGTAAGAACCTTGATTACATCCCGCGCTTACATTGATCATCTCGCACAGGAAGGGTTTAACCTCGATCATCATCTCGGTGATGCAAACTTAAACGTTCACTATGTTGAAGATCTCGCTCAACAGGGATCACACCTGAAGCGACGCATAAGCGCTGTAATCTTTAAACTATTGCCGTTGTCGATCACTCAACGTTGGTGGTGCCAGAAATCGTCGCCATTGCGAACCGCCGCCATTCTTTTCAGACAGACCCGTGACGAGACAATAGAAGGCATAAAACTCAGCCACAAAAACATCATGTCCAACATCAAACAGCTCTCGGATGTGCTCAACACTGAAGCCAGTGATGTGATGATCAATGTCGAAGACATTCATAGCGCCAACGGTTTGATCAACAGCTTCCTGATGCCAATGATCGAAGGTATCCCCTTAGTCTGTCAGCCACAGATCAGCGATCCCTTGAGTATTTCTAAGTTGATTGCTCGCTATCGTGTGACGCTTCTCAGCGCCTCGATTCCACTGCTGAACCAGTTTCTCAATCATGAAAAGCTTCACCCCTTGATGCTGGAGAGTTTACGCATTGTGGTGGGCATTCACGCCACCGCAAACCAACACCCAGACCTTCTTACTAAGTTTCAGCAACAGTTTTCGAAAAACCTACTGGAAGCTTTTTGCGTATCGGAAAACGCACCGATTATTAGCATCAATCTGCCCGACGCCTTGGACTTTGAAAGTTGGAAGATACAACGGGGGGGTAAAGCTGGCACTCAAGGAATGGCACTACCCGGCAGCAGCATTCGTATCGTCGCCACGGATTCTCATGATGAGCTGGCGAGCGAACAAACCGGCGAAGTGCAATTAGGGGGCGTACAAATTATGCAACCTTTCGGCGGCGATAGGGAAAGTGCCAGCTGGCTGCCCACCCAATGTCAGGGGCATTTGGACAAGGATGGTTTCCTATGCGTATCAATGTGATTGATGATTTAAAAAGGAAGTTATTCGCGGGCCTAATACCGATGCTGTTAATGGCGGGGGCAGAAAGCGCCGCGCGGGAAGAGTCACTCCCCCTTAACTCTTCCAATACCCAAGAAACCGGTCATTTGGATTCAACAGAGTGTGTCATCTTGCTGCACGGACTGGCCAGAAGTCATCGCTCGATGTCGCCGCTTGAGAAGGCCTTGCGGGAGCAAGGCTATCAGGTCGTTAACAGCGAATACGATTCACTTGCCGCACCGATAGAGACATTGGCGTTAACAGCCATTGATCAAGCCGTGGCCGAGTGCCCTACGGCCGCCTCTCCGATTCACTTTGTCACCCATTCCTTAGGTGGCATTCTGGTGCGGCAGTACGCGCAGCTAAAGCCCAGTGCCGCTATTGGCCGAGTGGTCATGCTCGGGCCTCCGAATCAAGGCAGCGAACTCGTCGACCAATTCGCCAAGCTACCGGGATTCGATCGCTTGAATGGTTTCGCCGGCAGACAATTGGGCACAACTGCTGACAGCACCCCCAACCAGCTACCGGCAGTAAACTTTGAACTCGGGGTCATCGCTGGCAGCAAGAGCATCAACCCCCTCCTGTCTTACTTTTTGCCCGGGAAAGACGACGGCAAGGTAAGCATAGGGAGCACTAAGTTGGACGGCATGAAAGAACATCTAGTGCTCCCCACCACTCATACCTTCATGATGCGAAACTCGCAAGTGATCGCACAAGTTAATCATTTCTTATCAAAAGGGGAGTTTCTACCCAGCAATCCGTAGTACACTTGTCATGGCGCAATAATCAACCGCATTGAAGTTGCTATGATCAGCTGTCAAACTAGAAAAAACACTATTCTAAAAATTACGATCCAAAGAGATCGGAACAATTGTGCAGAAATGACTTATTCAAACAGGCTTCAGTGGGGCTATTTTTTTCGCTCAGCCATAGAACTCCCCGCGCTACGGCGAATACTACCGTGATAATCCAGCGGCTGGTCGACTATCTCAATCGAGGCGCGGACAAACACAGCGACCCAGAAACTCGCCACAAAATTCTCATCACAAATCTATTTGGTTTTGTCGGATTCGCACTCACCTTGGTAATGGGAATCAATGCCTTTTTCAAGGAGATCTGGCTGCTGGGGGTATCGCTATTCATAGCCAGTGCGGTATTTTTTGTGTCACTCGAACATCAACGTTTCTTTCGCACGCCTACCAGCCACCAAATTTCAGGCAACTTACTTCAGCTTAATTTATCTGCGCTGATGCTGTATTTAGTGTATTCAGGCGGTAGTAACAATACCGGTCCTTTGTGGATAGTCTTAGTTCCTCCAGTGATGATGTTTTTCAGTGGTCTCAAAGGCGGCCTTAGAAACACCCTGCTATTCACGCTGTGTTATTGCCTCTTAGTTTTCTATCCTGACAATGCCTTAGTTCAGGTTCACTATAGCGATGAATTCAAAACTCGTCTTTTATTGACGCTACTGACTTTGACCGTACTCTCAGGTTATTACGAGCACTCCCGCTTTCAAGCCTTTCTGCAGATAAGAGAGTTGAGCGCAAAATTTGAGCAACAAGCTCATATAGACCCTCTCACTCAGATTGCCAACCGCCGCGCAATGATGAAACAACTTAAGGGTGAGTATTCGAGAGCCACACGCCATCAAGAATCCATGTGCCTGCTACTGCTTGATGTGGATCATTTTAAACGTATCAATGACATCTACGGCCATCATATAGGCGACGAAGTACTTAAGAGCATCAGCCAACTGTTCGTCAATCGACTGAGAAAACAGGATGTTATTTCTCGCTGGGGCGGCGAAGAATTTTTGATACTGCTCCCTCAAACAACAGAGCAGGACGCTATTGAAGTTGCCGAGGCAATTCGGCAACAGGTCGAAGAGTTTACTCTGGAGCAAGCCGGGAAAAAAGTTGCCATTACAGTCAGTATCGGTGTGTGGGCCGTGGACGTCGAAGAATCCATCGACGAGGCCATTCAGCAAGCGGATAAGCTCTTGTATTTGGCCAAGCACCAAGGCCGCAATCGAGTCATTGCGACTGAAGGCAAACCATCAATCAACACTATGGAGCCTCAATAGGTGCTCGCTTAAATCCCATGATTTCCCAACCTTCGCCACTCAAACAACCTTAGTTCAAATCATCCAAACGATTGGCTTTATGGCCCATCAAAAAAGCGCTGAGATTGTCGACCGCGATACCCATCAAACGAGATCTTGCCTCCACCGTTGCCCAGGCGATATGAGGAGTAACCGTACAGGCCTCCAATGCCAACAACGGATGATCCGCGGGTGGTGGTTCTTGATTGAGAACATCGAGAGCCGCACCGGCAATCTGCTTGTCACAGAGCGCTCGATACAACGCATCCTCATCCACCAAAGGCCCGCGCCCTGTATTGATCAAATAGGCTGTTGACTTCATCGCCTTCAGAAACGCTGAGTCAATCATCCCCGCATTGCTTTGCGTTAACGGACAATGCAGTGAAATAACATCCGACTCGCGCGCCAAGGTAGAAAGATCCACCAGCTTTACGCCTGGCAACCTATCCGCAGGCGGCGTGCGCGTGTGCACTAACACTTGCATCTCAAAAGCCGACGCTATTTGCGCCACCTTTCTACCGATGCTGCCATAGCCAATAATGCCAAGAGTCTTATTGGCCAACTCCACCATGGAATGATCGTAGTAACAAAAGTCTGGGCACTGGGACCACTGCTGCCGGCGCACACTGTCGGCGTAGTGGGCAACCGGCTGTGCCCACTGCAGCAGCTGCGCAAAAACAAACTGAGCTACCGAGTGAGTGCCGTAAGCAGGAATATTCGTAACGGCAACGCAGTGACGATGAGCCGCGGCCAAATCGACAACATTGTAACCGGTAGCCAACACGCCTAGATATTTGAGTTTCGGCAGCTGTGACATCACCTCATCCGAAAATACCACTTTATTGGTCAACACTACGTCTGCTTGTTGGCAACGTTCAACCACTTGCTGCGGTTCGCTGCGGGGGTAAATAACACACTCCCCCAAGGCTTCAAATCCCGCCCATGACAAATCGCCAGGGTTGAGAGTATGACCATCGACAACCACTATTTTCATCTATTCAAACTCTCCATGACCTATTCGGCTCAGGTTAACGTCTAAAGATTGCGCCATTAAGACTGACTCATAAAACTCAGCACAACCCTAAAAGCCTAGCTCGCAATACCTATGCTGCATTTGGACGACCCTGTCATCCGTTAGAGCCCTCACACTAGCGATGCAATTGATGAGCATCAAGAGTCGATTGATGGTTTTCGCTAAACTCTCACAAACTCATTACGTCTATCGATTTATTGTAGATCGTGGAAACTGGAAACTGCTTGCGCCCATTTCTCTGGGAGCAACGAACAACTAGCAGTATAGACACGACGCTTTTGCCCTTGAGGTCACTATGACAACGCCAACTTCGCCAGCAATCACACCTTATCAACTGCTCGGTCCCGAGAAAATTCGACAACTGGCCAACACTTTTTATGACGTGATGGACGAGTTGACTGAAGTCGAGGCCATTCGAAAAATGCATTCAGCCAATCTCGACAACATCAAAGAAAAGCTCAATGACTATTTGACAGGGTGGATGGGCGGACCGCCTATTTATCGTGAAAAATACGGCACCGTCTGCTTAACCGAGCCCCACAAGCCATACCAGATCAATGCTCAACATCGAGACCAATGGCTGCAATGCATGGACGAAGCTCTGATTCGTATCGGTGCTAGTGAAGAGGTTATCTCCATGCTCAAGGGACCTATGTACGACATGGCCAACTTCGTCAAAAATACCGACTAACACCTCACTAGAAACAATCAACGGTATTTTTCAGACACAAAAAAGCCGGAGACCTGCTCCGGCTTTTTCTGTATCTAGCTCTGCAGATTAGTCAGCGTATACGGGGAAACGCTTGCACAGCTCCAGAACCTTGGCTTTCACGTCAGTGATCACCTGCTCAGAAGAATCATTCTCTAAGCTTTCCAATACATCGCACATCCAGTGAGTCAACTGAACGGTTTCTTCTTCACCGAAGCCACGAGTGGTAATCGCAGGAGTACCTACACGCAAACCTGAGGTCACAAACGGAGAGCGAGGATCATTGGGAACAGAGTTCTTGTTCACAGTAATGTTCGCTGCACCCAGTGCCGCATCGGCATCTTTACCGGTGTATTCTTTACCGATCAGGTCAACCAGCATCAAGTGGTTCTCGGTGCCGCCAGAGACGATTTTAATGCCGCGCTCAATAAAGGTCGCCGCCATGGCTTTAGCATTAACCACAACTTGCTGTTGATAAGCTTTGTACTCGTCGGACATGGCTTCTTTAAAAGAAACGGCCTTGGCAGCAATCACGTGCATCAAAGGACCACCTTGACCACCAGGGAAAACTGCAGAGTTCAACTTCTTCTCGATCTCAGCATTGGCTTTTGCCAAAATGATGCCGCCACGAGGACCACGCAGTGTTTTGTGAGTGGTAGAGGTCACCACGTCAGCAATCTGCACTGGGCTTGGGTAGACACCCGCAGCAACCAAACCAGCAACGTGGGCCATATCAACAAACAGGTAGGCTCCGACTTTGTCGGCAATCTCGCGGAAACGACCCCAGTCCATTACCTGTGAGTAGGCAGAGAAACCGGCGATGATCATTTTTGGCTTGTGCTCAACCGCCAAGCGCTCAACCTCGTCGTAATCCACTTCGCCAGTGTCGGCGTTCAAGCCGTACTGAACCGCGTTGTAAGTCTTACCAGAAAAGCTCACTGACGCGCCGTGAGTCAAGTGACCACCATGAGCCAAGCTCATACCTAAGATAGTGTCACCGGGAGTACACAGCGCTTGGTAAACGGCAGCGTTAGCCTGAGAACCGGAATGAGGCTGTACGTTGGCGTAATCAGCACCGAACAACTCTTTGGCGCGATCAATAGCCAGCGCTTCCGCTTGGTCAACGTATTCACAACCACCGTAGTAACGCTTGTTGGGGTAACCCTCAGCGTATTTGTTGGTCAATTTAGTGCCCTGAGCCACCATCACCATAGGACTGGTGTAGTTCTCAGAGGCGATCAGCTCGATGTGCTCTTCCTGACGACGCTCTTCAGCCTGAATAGACGCCCAAAGCTCTGGATCAAAGGACTCGATGGTTTGTGACTTATCAAACATGGGATAACCCTGCGCTACAGTGAATGGGAGATATCAATAAGTTTTGAGGGCGCGAATTGTACACTATCCGCTCGACATTTCGCAGTTCCAGAATGAGATTTTTACCAATGACGCCGCTTCAAGGTATTCGTCGTCCATCGCTCACCTCAAACGCCTATCAGTAACTCTCTGCCAGCCCCCGAAATCGCGTTTTTTTGATCGAAACTACCGCTGTCGTTTACATTTCGCTACAAAATGCATCGAATATAGAATAAACGCGCCACACCCCCTTTTTACAAGGGGCAAGCAGCGTTATATTCAAGTCAAGCCGACGGCAAAAATCAAGTCTTCCCGCCCTTCACACTGGCGGAAAGGAAGATAAAAACACTGAATCAGCAGGCCGCAAACAAAGGCCCACACAACTGCCGCATGCAGGAGCACAGCTTGATGACAGAACACAAAGATGACCCGCGCTACGCCCTTTTCGAGACTTTGATCGGCTGCGTCACTGACAATAAACCCCATGAGCCTTTCGAAACCTCGGAAATAGACGTCCGCTACTACACGGATGACGAGTGGTTCAAACATGAACAAGAGACCATATTCAGCGATGTTCCACTGATTTTGGGACCCAGCGCCATGCTCGCTGAAGCCGGCCAGCACTTCACCCATGACCACACGGGCAAGCCAATACTGGTCGTCAGAGGCAGAGACAAGAAACTGCGCGCATTTCTCAATGTCTGCCGTCATCGCGGAGTGCGCCTGGCAGATGCCCCCGAAGTGAGCCGCAAACCCACCTTCACCTGCCCTTACCATCATTGGACCTACGGTTTAGATGGCACCTTGACCAATGTGCCAGTGGAGGACAGCTTCCCCGATTTCGATAAAAGCTGTCGCAACCTAGTGCAACTTCCCTGCGAGGAAGCCCACGGCTTAATCTGGGTAAATCCCAATAAAAACGGCACCCTCAATCTGCCCGACTTCCTCGGCAACATTGCCAATGATCTCGATAATTTTGGCATCGCCGACGACCATTTCTTCCAACAGACGGTGCAAACTCGCAAGGCCAACTGGAAGTTAATCGTGGAAGCCTTTCAAGATGGTTATCACGTCACGCGACTGCACAAAAATACCGTCGGCGGCTTCTTTATGGATTGCGTCGCTGCACAAGAAACCGTCAATCAGCACATCCGCTCGATTGTCGCCCGTAAAGAGCTGGCAGACGCGATTGAGCTGCCTCAAGCGCAATGGGATTTCCGCAACCATGTGTCGTTCGCCCATTTTATCTGGCCCAACACCATTATGGTGTTTCATCCCGATTACATCAGTCAGATGGCGCTCTACCCTCAATCCTCGGGGGAAACAGTCGTCGTGCACAGCTGTGTCATCGACAGTAAACCTGCCTCGGATAAGGAGCAGGCTCACTTTGAACGGGGTTTTGACATCATTGAAAACGGCGTGTTTAACGCCGAGGACTTGCACACCTGCGAACAGGCGCAGATCGGCATGGACAGTGGCGCCAACGACACCTTAGTGGTCGGTGGTCACGAGGGCGGATTGCGAGCGTTCTTGAACATTTGCGAGCAATCGACCGGAGACTTTGACCGCTTCATTCGACAACCCAACGCCAAACTCGATATCGTTGATCTTCATGATACAGCCGACAGTCGTTGACAGAAAAACGCTAAAATTTCGTCCTTAGCAGCCATTGTAGGTTGTCCGGCTTCGTCGATCAGATGAGCCGTGACAACGCTATGTGGGGTATTGACGAAATTTTCGAAGAAAGGTGCAACATCGCGATTGGCAGCACTGTCGGGAAGTTCACGGGCAATAAAGCGATCACCTAAAGCACTTCGATACGCTTCGAATCGTTGAGACTGACAGAACGCATCGCCCTCGAAACGGTAAGCCAACACGGTCAGATCTTCGTCCTCTAAACGCTGCTTTACCTGCGCCACTTCATCAGAGGACATCTCTATGCCACTGGGGTCATCCAACGGCAAAGAGGGCTGCGAAAGCACAGGCGCAAGCACCGAAGACTCAAGCATCATCGACAGCGCGAAATTACCTGTAAAACACATGCCAATGGCGCCAACTCCAGGCCCTCCGCACTCGCGATGAGCTTGCTTTGCGAGCATCCTCAACCATTGAGTTACGGGGCTCGACTTGTTGGCGGCGAACGCTTGAAATTCAGCACTGACACAGGCTCTCTGGAACACCTTTGCCCCTTCTTCGGCACTGGCAACGGCCCCGTCGCGACCAAACAATGAGGGCATGTAAACCGTGAAGCCAGCCTCTCTGACCCAGCGACTAAATCGAGCAACATGGGGACTGATTCCGGGCATCTCAGTCATCACAATAACGGCAGGACCAGCGCCTGACACATACACCCTCTTGGTCACATTTTCTAAAGTAATCTCACGTACATCGAAATCCTCCAGAGCGTCATCACAGGCCAGCAACGTCTTCTGGCTATTGCTATTAGTCATAGAAACCTCATTTCAATGGAACACACGAACAATCAGCGGTGATTAATTTGGGTAAAACATCTGCCAAACAACAATCAACGAACAATAATCGCTTCAAACCTTAGGTCGAACGTACTAACATGTCAAGAAAGCAAACACGGCTCGCCAAACAGAAAGGGTTCACTCGATGAAAAACAGGCAGACCAATACTTTGGGCAAAGCTGCAAAACAGCAGATCATTAGCAACGCCGAGCAGCTGCTTATCTCGGCGGGCTACCATGAGCTCAGCACTCGCAAAGTTGCCGATGCCTGTGGCATCAGTCTCGGGAATTTGACCTACCACTTCCCCAATAAAAAGTTGTTGGTGCAAGCCGTTATGGAAGAAGTTTGTAATCGCTACGAAAAAGAGAGAATAGGACTGAAACCAAGAGAGCCCCAACCCCCGAGAGAATACCTAGAGAATTTGCTTAGATTAATGCTCGATGATGCGGTCACCGCCCATACCAGCGCCTTATTTGTGGAATTGTGGGTACTCGCCAAACATCATGACTTTGGCCGAGACATCATAGAGCGACTGTACCAAACCGTCGTTGGATGGATTGCAGATTCTCTCGCCAGCTATTTTCCAAACCAGAGCCGGCACAACTGCCTCAAAGCGGCCTATTTTCTTCTGACCCTTTCTGAAGGCACCGTCGCTGTATTTTCTAGACCGGGTGATCGCCCCGTCGCTCATAGCGACATAGCTGAGTTTGCCGCAGCAGGAGTATTGCAACTACTTGATCCATAGCTTATGGCACAAACCCAAGCATCGGTTTTATCGATGCTAAATACCTACAAATTCTGATTTGCTGATGCAAACCAACCGCTATACTTAGCCCACTTTTACTTGGTAATGGCCTCTCTCTGTCATTACTGCAATCAGGGTTTCGCTATGACAAATGCCCACGGCGGCACATTGGTCAACCTCTACGCCGAGGGTGAGCAACTGCTAGTAGAAAAAGAACAAGCCAAATCAAACCCTTCGTGGGACCTCACCCCGCGACAAATGTTCGATATCGAGCTACTGCTCAATGGCGCCTTCTCACCGCTGACCGGCTATCTCTCAAAAGCCGATTATGAATCGGTGCTGGAAAGCATGCGTCTCAGTGACGGTACGCTATGGCCTATGCCGATCAATCTTGATGTCAGTGAAGCCTTTGCGCAAGAGCTCAACCACGGTGACCAAGTCACGCTGCGAGACCCCGAGGGTGTCGTGATCGCCAACCTTACTATCGGTGACATTTGGACTGCGGACAAAGAGCAAGAAGCGCTGCGAGTGTTTGGCACGACTGATGATTCCCATCCTGGGGTCTGCACCTTACTCAACGATACTCAAGCGGTTTATCTCGGTGGCCGCCTAGTGGGTGTGACTCCGCCCCTGCATTACGATTTTCAGCAATATCGCAAAGACCCGAAGGCCCTGCGCGAGCACTTTAGCGAGCAAGGCTTGGACAATGTCATTGCCTTCCAGACCCGCAACCCGATCCACAAAGCACACGTCATTATGATGAAACGCCTGATGGCCAAACATCAGGCCAGCTTGGTCGTACACACCGCCGTCGGCATCACCAAACCCGGCGACATTGATCACTTCTGTCGCGTGCGTTGCTACGAAAAAATCGTCGACAAATTTCCCGCCGGCAGCGCTGACATTAGCCTGCTGCCGCTGGCCATGCGCATGGCTGGCCCCCGCGAAGCTCTGTGGCACGCCATCATTCGTCAAAACTATGGCTTTTCTCACTTTATCGTCGGCCGCGACCACGCGGGTCCCGGGCGCAACAATCGCGGCGGGCTCTTCTATGGAGTGACCGAGGCGCAAGATTTGGTCGGATCACTGCAAAATGAGTTGGAGATTCAAATCCTGAAAGCGCCGTTTTTGCGCTACGTCGAAGAGCGCGGCGAGTTTTGTGAAGAGCACGAACTGCTTTCCGGTGAAGCAGGGCTCTATCTATCCGGCGCTGAGCTAAAGCAACTTCTTTGTAAAGGCTCTGAAATACCGCAATGGTTCTCCTACCCAGAGGTCATCGAAGAGCTAAATCGCACTTTACCACCCCGCTCCAAGCAAGGTTTTACTCTGTTCTTTACCGGGCTATCCGGCTCGGGCAAGTCCACACTGGCCAATGGAGTTATGGTAAAATTGCGCGAGCGCGGCGGCCGACAGGTCTCGCTGCTTGACGGTGACAAGGTCCGTAAGAATCTATCCAGCGAGCTGACCTTCTCCGTAGAACACCGCAACCTCAATATCTTGCGCATCGGTTACGTCGCCAGTGAGATCACCAAAAATGGCGGCATCGCGGTCTGCGCTCCCATCGCGCCTTTTGCGGCAACTCGCAATAGCGTACGTCGCATGGTTGAAGAGGTCGGCGCCTACATTGAAATACACGTTTCCACCCCCATTGAGGTGTGTGAAGCGAGAGACCGCAAAGGCTTTTATGCCATGGCGCGAGCGGGAAAAATCAAAGATTTTACCGGAGTAGACTCTCCGTATGAAACGCCAGAAAATCCGCACTTGCGCATCGATACATCTCAGCACAGCATGAACGACGCCGTCGATTTAGTGATCGAAGAATTGCTCAAGACCGGCTTACTGGGCGACGACACTTAACGACATGATGGCTAGTGACACGACGATTAACATTATCTAAGAACAACGAAGCGACGGCCACAACGCGCCGTCTACTTCCACTTTTTATAGCTTATAGGTATTAATGATGAACAAAGAAACACTCACCCACTTAAAGCTTCTCGAAGCTGAGAGCATACAAATCTTCCGCGAAGTTGCCGCAGAATTCGACAATCCTGTGATGCTCTATTCCGTGGGTAAGGATTCCTCAGTTCTCTTACACTTGGCTCGTAAAGCCTTCCACCCAGGCAAGATCCCTTTTCCGCTCTTACATGTGGATACCACTTGGAAGTTTCACGAGATGATCGAGTTTCGCGATCGAGTGGCGGAAGAATACGGTTTCGATCTACTGACTCACATCAATCCTGACGGCGTGGCCATGGGCGTCGGGCCGTTCACTCACGGCAGCGCCAAGCACACCGACATCATGAAAACCGAAGGCTTGAAACAAGCTCTCAATCACTACAAGTTTGATGCTGCCTTTGGTGGCGCTCGCCGCGACGAAGAAAAATCTCGCGCGAAAGAACGCGTCTATTCCTTCCGTGATAAGAACCATCGCTGGGATCCGAAAAATCAACGTCCAGAATTGTGGAGCATCTACAACAGTGAAGTTGATCCCGGTGAGAGCATTCGTGTATTTCCGCTGTCAAACTGGACCGAACTGGATATCTGGCAGTACATCTATAAAGAACAAATCCAAATCCCTGACCTCTATTTCGCTAAAGANCGTCCGGTTGTTGAGCGTGACGGCACCTTGATCATGGTTGACGACGANCGCATGCCGNTGGAAGACGGCGAAGAGCCGATGATGAAGAACGTTCGTTTCCGTACCTTNGGCTGCTACCCGCTAACCGGCGCAGTTGAATCCGATGCGGCCACCTTNCCGGAGATCATTCAGGAAATGCTGTTGACCAAGACCTCAGAGCGTCAAGGCCGTGTGATCGACAGTGACTCTTCCGGCTCCATGGAAAAGAAAAAGATGGAAGGCTATTTCTAAACCATAGCTCGCCCTTTAGAGATCATCGGTACACCGATTTCAGATTTAAACTCGCTGCGTGAACAAGCCGCAGCCAAGCGAATAGAACGAGACAATCATGATTGAATCTAACACCTTACTTGAAGACGATATTCTGGGTTACTTAGACCAACACGAAAACAAAGAGCTGATGCGTTTCCTCACATGCGGCAGCGTTGATGACGGTAAAAGCACCCTCATTGGTCGCCTTCTGCACGACTCAAAAATGATCTTTGAAGATCATTTGTCAGCCATTAAAAACGATTCCAAGAAATTCAACACCACCGATGGTGAATTTGATTTGGCGTTGCTGGTTGATGGTTTGCAAAGTGAACGCGAGCAGGGCATCACCATCGATGTTGCCTATCGCTACTTCACCACCGACAAACGCAAATTCATCATCGCCGACACCCCGGGGCATGAGCAGTACACTCGCAACATGGCCACGGGTGCCTCCAACTGTGACCTCGCCATTGTTATGGTCGATGCCCGTCACGGCATGATGACACAGACCCGTCGCCACAGCTTCATCGCGTCTCTGCTGGGTATCAAGCATGTGGTAGTCGCCATCAACAAGATGGACCTGGTGGACTTCTCTGAAGACCGTTACAACGAGATCATTGCCGACTATCAAGAATTCGCCAAGCAGCTGAAAATTCCGGACATTCGCTTCGCCCCTATTTCGGCACTGCGTGGTGACAACGTCGTCAACCGCTCCGAAAACACCCCTTGGTACGACGGCGATACCTTGATGGAAACTCTGGAGAACATCGAGCTTTCCAAAGATCGCAACTTAGAAAACTTCCGTCTGCCAGTGCAATACGTGATTCGCCCAAATTTGGACTTCCGCGGTTTCGCCGGCACCATCACCTCGGGCACTATCAAGCCAGGCGACGATGTTGTTTCTCTACCTTCAGGTAAAGCCAGCAAGGTAAAAACCATTTCTACCTTCGATGGCGATATTCCTCAGGCTGGTGCCGCTGAAGCGGTGACCCTGACACTGGAAGACGAAATCGACGTAAGCCGTGGCGACATGCTGGTAAAAGCTGGCGATTTACCCCACGTCAGCCAAGGCGTTAAAGCCCATGTCATCTGGATGGCTGAAGAAGCCATGAAGCTGCACAAGCAATATTCGGTGAAGTTTGTCAGTAAAAAAGCCCAAGGTAATGTCGTCGCCATCGAGCACAAGATCGACGTTAATACCATGGAAACCAGTGCCGCCGACACACTGGCGTTGAACGAAATTGGTTTGTGCGATTTGAGTTTTGACTTGCCAGTAATCTTTGACAAGTACGAAGACAATCGCATCACCGGTGCTTTTATCATTATTGATCGCATCACCAACGGTACGGTCGGCGCCGGCATGATCGTCAGTGATTTGGATCTGGCGGGCTTAGACACTTCGGTTTCCACTGACGACTTGAAGCAAGACATTCGCAAGAAACTGGAGAGCATCGGCGAACAACTCGACACCGCCAGTGAAGCCCAGCTCATCTCGCTGTACAAGACGCTGAACGACGCCCTCTAGGCGATCGATCTTAGCCTGACTCAAAAGCCGCTTACTGCTTCGCCTTAAGCGGCTTTTTTATCGACGACTTTTTCATTGGAAGAATAAGACTATGACCGATACACCTCAATACTTCGACGTATTCAATGGCGACGCCGACGGCATCTGTGCACTCATTCAATTGCGCAACAGTGAGCCCCGCGACAGCACTTTAGTCACAGGAGTGAAACGCGACATCGCCCTACTAAAACAAGTCGCTGGCCGTCGCGGTGATGAAATTACGGTACTCGATATTTCCATGGACAAGAACAAAGATGATCTTGCACGTCTACTGGAAAATGATTGCAGCGTGTTTTATGTGGACCATCACTTTCCCGGAGAGATTCCTACCCATTCACGGCTTAACAGTCTGATCAACGAAGCCCCGGATACCTGTACCAGTATTTTGGTTAACGGCCACTTAAAAGGTCAATTTTCACTCTGGGCAATTGTCGGAGCCTTTGGTGACAACCTAAAGAAAAGTGCTCAAGCCTTAGCCGCACAAGAGGATATCAGCGCAGACGATATCGATTTACTGGAAAAGCTGGGCATCTATATCAACTACAACGGCTACGGCTCCGATTTGAGCGATTTACACTTCACTCCAGAAGCCCTTTATCGCAAGCTGGTCAGCTACTCAAACCCGCTGGACTTTATTCGCGGCACCGAAGAAAGTGACAACCGTGACTTCCAAAAATTGGAAAACGGCTATCTGCAAGACATGGCAGCGGCAGAAAAAATTGCCCCCACTCACGCCAGCGCACAGAGTGCTGTATTTACTCTGCCCAATGAGAAGTGGGCTCGCCGAGTCAGTGGCGTCTACAGTAACGATCTCGCCAACCAAAATCCAGATCGCGCCCACGCCGTATTAACCGAAAAGGCAAACGGCAATTATCTAGTGAGTGTGCGGGCACCGATCAACAACAAGATCGGAGCCGTTGATCTCTGCCGTCAATTTCCAACCGGTGGCGGACGTGCAGCAGCAGCGGGTATCAATGATCTACCAGCGGAAAGCCTAACCGCCTTTATCGAAGCCCTAGAGATCGCCTACGCGAAATAAGGCACCTCCGGCCAGCGGTGTGGGCATCAACAACTCCCTCACACCGCTCACACTTTCTTAAACACCCCACGCATCTCGTATCCCGCACCTCGCACTTGTGCCCGTTTTTCAGGGTATCTCGCATCTCAACATTCGACAAAACAGGACAAGTCAGCCACTATACCCCAATATACCGAAGCATAGATTTGACAACCGCGAGACACTAAACCGTGAAATATACACTTCGACATCTGCAAGTATTTCTCGCCGTGGCAAAAGACGAGAGCATTAGCCGAGCTGCAGAATCTCTCTCCATGTCTCAATCGGCCACCAGCTCTGCTCTGCAAGAATTTGAAAATCGCTACGATATGCAATTGTTTGATCGCAGCGCAAAACGACTACAGCTAAACGCTCGCGGTCGAGAACTCAGGGCTAAGGCGCAAGACCTACTTGAGCACGCCAAAGGCTTCGACCGAGAGCTGCTGCTGCAATCCGATCTCCAACAGCTTACCGTTGGTGCCAGTTATACCATCGCCAACTATGTAGCGATGAAGTACCTAGCGGCCTATCTAAAGCAAAACCCAGACAGCAAGGTAGACATCTCGGTGGGCAATACCCCACAGATCATCACCAAGGTGCTAAATTTTGAAGTGGATATTGGCTTGATCGAAGCCGAAGTCAATCACAGTGATCTCGACATTCAGCCTTGGCAACAAGATCGCATGTGCTTATTTTGCCTACCCAACCACCCGTTAGCACACAAAGAATGGCTGACCGACAAGGATCTACTGAGCTGCAACTGGATTCTTCGAGAGGAGAAATCCGGACATCGTCAAACTTTCGATCGCGCCATGCAAGGATTGTTGCCAGATCTGAACATCACCTTAGAATTAGGCCATAACGATGCCATTAAGAATGCGGTAAAGGCCGGTTTGGGTGTGGGCTGCCTATCGGAGTTAGCCGTTGCCGAAGAGATCGAACACGGACTCTTAGTACCGCTGGTGAGCAAACGAAAAATGATTCGACACTTTTACTTCGTGCGCCACAAACAAGCGCCGCGCAATAGCGCTGTCGATCAGTGGCTCACCCTCTGCCGCGAACTAACCTTGTAGCGACCTCCATCGAATCAAACTCCGTAAATCCAAGCGATCATGGTCAAGCTAATGGCACCGTATACGAGCAACAGAGGTGTACCCAGCTTTATGTAATCACTCACGCGATAGTTACCCGCGGTATACACCATCAAATTGGTTTGATAACCGTAAGGCGATAGAAAACTAGCGCTGGCACCAAAGGCGACAGCCATCACAAAGGGCATGTAGTTGCTGCTCCATTGGGATGAAACAGCGATCGCTAGAGGAAACATAATCGCGGCGGCGGCGTTGTTGGTGATCATCTCTGTCAATAGCCAGGCAATCACAAAGACCCCAATCAAAGCCATCATGGGCGTCAGACCGTTGAGATAGCTCCCTGCCCAAACACTAATGCTCTCAGCCAACCCAGTATCAAACATGGCTTGAGCCAGACCTAATGCGCTGGCAATGACTACCGCCAACTCAAACGGAAAACGCGCCTTCAGATCATCTTTAGTCACCACTTTAGTGATCATCAGAGCCGCAATTAGAANCNCCAGTCCTNTTAATNGAGGGACAAATCCACTNGCCCCCAAACNGACAANCGCCACAAACNCTGCCAACAAAAANCCTTCCTGAGCGGGGCTCAGAGCTTTGCTGCTATCAACGTCACCGACGAGAATAAAATCACCCGCACCATTGCGTCGGCGTGAAAAATCATCACCGACGGCTAACACCAGTGAATCCCCTGCTTGCAGTTTAAGTGCCCCTAAACCGCCGGCTAAACGCTGATCGCCGCGACGAACGGCCACCACCGCGGCATCAAACCTCGCTCGAAAATCAATCTGCTTGATGGTTCGCTCGACCAATGATGAGGTCGGTGAAATGATCACCTCCACCAAGTTCTCGCGCACCGCATGATCAAAACGCTCCGGAGCCTGCAGACCGTCAAAATCTTCCAGCAAGTCTAGAGCCGATAGGTCGCCTGAGAAAACTAACACATCGCCCTCTTTCACCACCTCCTGTGGACTCACCGGACCCATCACCTTATCGCCACGAATGATTTCAATAAGGAACATACGCTGTAACTGCCGCAAACCATTTTGCAGTACCGTACGCCCGTGTAAGGCTGAACCCGACACGACTTCACGTTCGAGAAAATACTCTTGAGTAATTTGCGACGGGGCAGATTCTCGTTGACGCAACAGTCTTGGAGAGAGAAACACCAGCACACACAGGCAGCCTGCGAAAGCCGGCAGTCCAATAAGCGTAAAATCGAAAAATCCTAGGGAGGGATAACCGTATTGTTGAACGAAGCCGTTGACGATCAGATTGGTGGACGTACCAATGAGAGTTAAAGTCCCACCAATAATCGACGCGTAAGACAGCGGCAATAATAGTTTGGAGGCATCGATCTGAGTTTGTTTTTTCAGCGGCGACAACATCGATGCAACCACCGCCGTATTGTTCACGATAGCCGAGAAAAAGGCACTAAAAATACTGAGACGAAACACGGAACCGCGGGCATTAGCAGAGGTAATAGAAGCCGTCACCCGTCGCAATATCGCCGTGCGCTCGAGAGGAATTGCAATCAAATAAAGTAACAACAAAACCAGTAACGACGGGTTGGTATAACCATGTAAAACAGCCTCTAACGACGAGATACCCACCAAATACAAGAGCGCACTAGACGACAAGAAAACCACCCATGGCTGTATTCTCGTAAACACCAGTACCGCCAGAATGGCGACAATATTAATAGCGACAAAAAGCTGTGAAAACTCACCCACAATGATCGACTCGTTTGGTAATATGTGCAAAGCACGAGATAATGAGAGTGCGGTAGAATAGCACTATCTGCAACATAAGGGTGATCGATAACATTATTCAGAAAGACTGACAAAAGGGACACCACACCAACAGCGAGGTGTCGATTTTTGGTTAAATCACTCGGGGAAAGTCAGAACCTATGAGGCCGTGAACGTTCATCAATTAAGACGGGGCGTTTTCCTACACTCGAAGCAGCGGGGCAACTAAGGTCCTAGAAGTTCAACGCCTGCATAATCTCTAAGCCTCGCCTCAAGAGCCTCCGCAGGCGCTGGTCGCGCAGCAAAGTAGCCTTGCATGACTTCGGCTCCCATGGTGTGAACAAAGTCCAGCTGCTCCTGGGTTTCAATGCCTTCCACCACGACTGTAAGCCGCAAGCTTTTTGCCATGGCAATAATTGCTCCAATAATCAATTCACTTGAGGTATTACCCGGTACCTCTCTGACGAAGCTAGCGTCGATCTTCAATTCATTGAGTGGCAGCTTGGTCAGGTAACTCAGGCTCGAATAGCCCGTGCCAAAATCATCAAGAGCAACATCAAAGCCGTGGCAACTGAGACTCTGAAGACAGCCGATTACGGCCTCCATATCATCAATAAAGGCGCTCTCTGTAATTTCTAAACGCAACATTTGAGCGTCGAGCTTATACTTCGCAACGATACCCTTGAGTGTTGCCTCTAGGTTTTCCTGGGCAAGGGTGTGTGGAGACAAGTTGATCGATATAGGAACAGTCGACAAGCCCAGATCTCGCCAACGAGCCAGTTGAATACAGGCTTGTTCAAACACCCAATAATCCAAACGTTCAACAAACCCTCCCTCTTCAGCCAGCGGAATAAAAGTCGCAGGAGAAATATAGCCCTGTTCTGAATGAGCCCAGCGCAGCAGCGCCTCAGCACCCACCATTGTATTATCGATGATGGAAAACTGTGGCTGATAGTGTACCTCCAACCCACCTTTATCAATTGCCGCTCGCAATTGAGACTCTAAGGTGAAGTGTCGCAGCGAACGCTCTGCCATTTCTTGCTTAAAGAGCTTTAAACCATTGCGCCCTGACTCCTTGACACTGTACATGGCGGTGTCTGCGTGCTGCAGCAAATCCTCAACATTGGCACCATCATCAGGGAAAACACTTGCCCCCATACTGAGCGTTGTCTGGGTATTCGTCCCATCGGCCAATAGAAAGGGCTTCTCCAGAGCGTGCATCACACGCCGGCCAACTGCAGCGATATCCGAATAATCTGAAATACTCGACAACAGAATCACAAATTCATCGCCACCGATGCGCGCCAAGGTGTCTTCTTCGCGAGTCGCGGTTTTCAAACGCTCCGCGAGTTCAATCAATACTTGGTCGCCGCTACTGTGACCGAAGTTATCATTGATACGTTTAAAATGGTCAACGTCAAGAAACACAACCGCCAGCTGAGAATTACGTCGGCTGGCACTTGCCAATGCCATCCCCAATCGATCCTTCAATAGCCGCCGATTGGGAAGCCCTGTCAATTCATCATAGTAAGCCATATGACGAATTTGCTGCTCCTTATCGCGCAAATCCGTCACGTCTCTAAACAGACTCGTGAAGTAGCTGATTTGACCAGCGTCGTTGTAGATCGCCGTGATATTAATGGACTCGAGAAACAAACGCCCATCCTTGCGACGATTCCATATCTCTCCCTGCCAGCTACCCGTTTGCGTCATTTGCTCCCACATGGCCGCATAGAATTCACGATCATGTTTGCCGGATGACAGCATGTTCATGTTCCGCCCAACCACATCGTCATCGTTATAACCGGTCAACAGACGAAAGGCGGGATTAACACGAATAATAGAGCCCTTCGGATCGGTAATGACCATACCTTCCATGGAATGCTCAAACACCCGCTCAGCCAATGTTAGATCCTGAAGCGAGCGAGACAGCGCATGATCGCGTTCATTAAACACCCGAGATAACTGCGCACTGTATTCTTGCTGAATGTACTGAAGTATTTTGCGCATAGTGACCACGCCAGCCACTTCCCCAGACGCTTTAGTCACTACCAAGTGGCGAATGTTATGCTGTGTGAGCATTTCCCGCGCGGACAGCACCGACTCCTCTTCATCCATGGTCACAATTGATTTTTCAGCAAAGGCCGATAGCGGCTGATCAGCACAGTCGAGCGCCAACCGAGCCACAATATCCGACTGTGTGAGCACCCCAACCGGCCGCGAGCCTTCATCTACCACTACCGCCATTTCGGTTTTGTAGCGATGCATTAATTGCACCGCCTGATGAAACCCCAAATCAGACAGCAGCTTGACGGGCTTTTCACTGACTGACTGAACCTTGTGCAAGGTTAAAAAATACTCAACATCGAGATTCAGTGTTATGTCCGTTTGACTAATAAGCCCCTGCGGCTGCCCGCCACTAAAGTTAACGAGACAGTGTCGAAACTGTCGTTTTTGGAAGAGCTCCATAACCTCACTGAGCACGACCGACTGATCAATCGACTTTACCGGACTGGACATATGCCTGCCGATGGTTTGATTCATCAGATCTGGATCGCTGAAGTCCAACTTCATGGCGTCGGCTTCGGTCCAGATACCGATGATGTCGTTTTCACTTTGAATCAGGATTGAGCTGCACTTTCTCTGACGCATGGCTCGGGCGGCAAACGAAAGGGTATCGGAGGCAAGGCAATAGAGCAGATCACGCTGGGCGACTTGGCCGACGGGGATATCAAAATGCATACAAACTTCAGTAGAAAAATGATGGTGACAGAAGATTATACACACGGTCTGGCTAAAATTGTGACAGCGGTCTCAGTAGAATACCGAGCGCGCCAGCCTCTAAGAAATGCCATCTACTCGAAAAATAGCACTTAAAATCGCCAAAAAAACAGGACTCTAGACCTAATTAACCAGACCTTAGATAAATTCAACCTACTAAAACACGAAATCTATGACGAATGGGTAGTGAAAAAACGAGCGGTTTATTGATCAAGATCAACCGAACAAAGGCGCGAACATAGCGCACAGGATGAGTATTTCCAGAATAACTCTTAATACCGAATAATCGTTATTGAAAATACCCCTCCTAGGCTATTGCACACAAAGCTAGTCGCGAGAGAAAAGTTGCTGAATACTGGAGAAATCTCTGCCGCCTTTATCTTCGCCATCACTGTTTTTGTGCAGATTAAACAAATTGCGCGCCGCACTACCCATAGGGATCGAAGACTTAGAACCGTTTGCCGCCTCTTGCGCCAAGCCCAGATCTTTAAGCATCAAATCCACCATAAAGCCGCCCTGATAGCCGTTGGAAGAAGGAACCCCTTCCATCACGCCAGGCACTGGATTGTATTTCTCCAGCGACCAGTTGCAGCCCGAGCTCTTTAACATGATATCGGACAGCGCTTTGGGATCTAGTCCATTATCAATTCCCAGCTGCAAAGCTTCCGCAGTACCGCTCATGTGAATCGCCAACAACATGTTGTTGCAAATTTTAGCCACTTGACCAGCACCAACATCGCCGGCTCGAAAAATATTGGCTCCCATCGCCTCTAGTATAGGCTTAGAAGCTTCAAAATTGGCCTGAGTACCGCCCACCATAAAAGCTAAAGTCCCGGCGGCGGCGGCCGCAACACCACCAGATACCGGCGCATCAACAAACTGCACGCCCAGCTTTTCTGCTGCAGCGCCTACTCGACGAGAATTATCGGGGGCGATGGTAGAGCAATCGAGTACCAACGCCTGCTTCGGAATCGCTTCGAGCAATGCATCACCATCGATGTAAACACTTTCGACGATAGCACCATTTGGTAACATGGACACCACATAGTCGGCGCCATCGACGGCCTTTTTGGCACAATCTACTGCGGTACAACCGGCTTCTTTGGCCGCATTTAGATTCGCTTCCATTAAATCAAAAGCGTTGACTTCAAAGCCCGCCTTAACCAAATTGGCGGCCATCCCACCACCCATGTTTCCGAGTCCGATAAAGGCTACGGTTTTACTCATTGTCTTGCTCCTGAAAAATTGGTGTGGGGATTTACAAATCGGCCAGTGGATGTTGTGCCCAAGGCTCAATAAAAAATGCCTCGACTTCATCTTGATTGACATCAGTAAACGTCGAGGGTGTCCATTTGGGATCACGATCTTTATCGATTAACAGTGCGCGAACCCCTTCTTTAAAATGGCCTCGTTTAGCACAGTTGACTGACATGGTTAACTCCATGCGAAAAACATCTTCCAACGACAATTCACTGCCGCGATGCAATTGCTCCCAAACCAACGAGGGTGTCACCGGACAACCGGCCTTCAAAGTCGCGGCTGCTTTGGAACACCACTTATCATCACCAACATAAGCCGTAATCTTCTCGATGGCCTGATTCAGATCTCCGGCGCAAACCTCGTTGATCCAAGCGTAGTGAGCCTCGACATTGCCAGCGGGCTTTTGCGGAGCGACCAGAGCACTGAAGTGCTCCATAACACCAGCCACGCCACGTTCGCATTTGACTTCGGTCAGCGCGGTCATCACCTCTTCTTTTAGATCTTGAGTGAGAAAGAAATCAGCCAAACCAATAAACTCAGCATCCGCTGCGTTTATATGAGCACCGGTTAAGCCCAAGAACAGACCAGTCTTTCCCGGTGTGCGGTTAAGGAACCAAGTGCCGCCCACATCAGGATACAAGCCAATAGTGATTTCCGGCATCGCCATACGTGTTGTCTCAGTGACAATACGATGAGAGGCTCCACTCAACAATCCCAAGCCTCCGCCCATGACAAACCCAGTTCCCCAAACGACAAACGGCTTACCAAAGGTGTGTATCAAATAATCGAGACGATATTCCAATGCAAAGAACTCTTCACAGGAATTGTTGGGCAGCTCTTCTCCATAGGCGGCAGAACCCGCGTGCAATGCCACCACATCACCACCGGCACAAAAGGCCTTTTCGCCAGCACTGTGAAGAAACACCGCGAGAATATCCCCGTCCTTTTGCCACTTCTGCAGTTGTGGATACAAGGCCTCTACCATCGGTAGAGATAGAGAATTGAGTGATTTCTCTGAGTTGAGCATGGCGATAGCCAAACGTTTTCCGCCTGCGGCTTCACGCTCTTCAAAAGTTACTAAATCTGTCATGGAGCTTCCTTATTTTGACGACACCGAGTGACGCCTCTGCGCACTCGGGATATCGATTCATAGGCTGAGACTTATCTGATTCTCAACGGCGATATTAAGCGTTTTTCCACTCGGGTTTACGTTTATCAAGAAATGCGCCCACGCCTTCTTTTTGATCTTGGGTATCCCACAATTTGACGAACATTTCGCGCTCTTTTGCATAGGCCGAAGTAATATCACCGCTGCGAGCCTGTTGAATGAGTTCTTTACAGAAACGCACCGACGTCGGCGATTGAGCTTCAACTTTAGCAGCTAACTCCAACGCCTTATCCAAACCGCTACCAGTGGCAACTACTTCAGACACCAATCCGATTTGCTCGGCCTTATCGGCTTTTAAGCGCTCACCCAAAAGGATCATACGCTTGGCCCATTGCTCTCCAACCAGCCACGCCAATTGCTGAGAGCCCAAACCGCAAGGCAACAAACCCACTGCTGCTTCAGGTAGCGCCATCTGCGCCTGAGATTCGCAAATGCGAATATCACAAGATAACGCAACTTCCAAACCGCCGCCCATGGCATAGCCGGTAATGGCAGCAATTGAAACACCTTGATAGTTAGACAGAGCCTCAAAGGCCTCACCAAACGCCAACGAAAACTCAAACGAGCGGCCTTTGTCGTCATGGTTAAACTGATTGAGATCAGCACCAGCGCTGAAGAACTTTTCACTGTCACTGGTAAGAATCAGCGCGTAGTTATCTTTGTCATCATTGAGTTCATTAACCAGTGACTCCAGATAACGCAAGCTTTCAGGCGTCCAAGTATTCGCCGGCGGGTTATTGAAAGTGATGATTGCGGTATGGCCGCGCTTTTCCAACTTAAGTAAATCGCTCATAGTAATGTCCATTGTTATATGGTTTTGCTTGAAGAGCATTCACCTCTTCATCGCATATTTTTTCAAACGGTCGAACTTTATAACCTCAAAAGTACAAGCAAACGGCAGACGACTCAGTAGAGTGTCTACCGGCTAAATCCTCGTCTATTAACGCAGCGCCTCTGTGGCACCTTCTTCTAGAATTCGTCGAGCGGTTAACATACGCATAATTTCATTGGTGCCTTCTAGAATCTGGTGGACTCGCGCATCACGCATAAAACGCTCAATGGGGTACTCTTTGATATAACCGTAACCGCCGTGCAACTGAATGGCGTTATTGCAAACTTCAAAGCCTACATCGGTGGCAAAACGCTTGGCCATGGCACAATAGGTTGTCTTATCACTGTGGCCTTCATCCAATTTGCTCGCGGCCAAACGAATCATCTGCCGCGCAGCCACCAACTCTGTCACCATATCCGCAAGCTTAAACTGTAACGCTTGAAAGCTGGCGATGGCCTTGCCAAATTGCTTGCGCTCCAACATGTATTCTTGGGTGTGGTTGATACACGCTTGCGCCGCTCCAATAGAACAGGTCGCGATATTAATGCGACCGCCATCCAATCCTTTCATGGCGATTTTAAAACCCTCGCCTTCTTGACCTAAGAGGTTTTCAGCTGGAACACGAACATCCTCAAAAGCGATCGCTCGAGTCGGTTGGGAATTCCATCCCATCTTGTCTTCATTTTTTCCGTAGCTGATGCCGTCTAAATCGGCTGGCACTGCAAATGCGCTGATACCACGAGGCCCATCTTCTGGACTGCCAGTGCGTGCCATCACCACCAACA
Organism: Cellvibrionaceae bacterium; assembly: GCA_002707785.1. Taxonomy (GTDB): domain Bacteria; phylum Pseudomonadota; class Gammaproteobacteria; order Pseudomonadales; family Cellvibrionaceae; genus Pseudomaricurvus. The sequence goes on from PANW01000032.1 coordinate 213,786, forward strand.
CATCGGTACCACCGGCACCACTGATGAACATCTTGCTGCCATTCAACAGATAGTGATCACCGTCTTTCTTGGCGCTAGTCCGTAAGGAGCCCGCATCACTACCGGCGCCTGGCTCAGTGAGACAATAGGAAGCCAATTTCTGCCCCATGGTGAGATCGCCGCACCACTGTCCCTTAACCGCTTCGGTCCCCCAAGAAGCAATCATCCACGACGCCATATTGTGAATAGAGATAAAGGCCGCAGTAGAGGTGCAGCCCGCCGCTAACTCTTCAAGAATAATCACTGTATCGAGACGAGATAGACCCATACCGCCCACTTCTTCAGGGCAATACATACCACAAAAGCCCATTTCGCCGGCCTTAGCGATCACCTCTTTGGGGAAGATTTTCTTCTCATCCCACTCCGCCGCAAAGGGCGCCATTTCGCCCAAGGCGAAAGCTCGCGCAGCCTCTTGGAAAGCGAGTTGTTCATCGTTTAGATTAAAATCCATAGCCACATCTCTGATTGCGATTTGCGTTTCTTTTTCCACCCAATGCTGGGCATTGGATTGATTATTATTCAGCGCGCCTTGACCGTCCCAGTGCTTTCACCGGTCGATTCTGCTCACTGGATTATGTTGCGCAGCCGCACAACACACCCATTGGAATGCCTAGTATCAGGCTTGATTGCAGCCCCTTTAGTCTAGAAGCAACTCTCAGTTCATGCTGAGCCTGTAATGGGCTCAAATCCGCTGACTGTAAACGATCCAGTAAACCACAGATAAAGGATTGCTGAGGATTGACGATATTGGCGTTATAATGGACGATCTTGCGGCCATTCGAAACAGTGCCGACAGGAACCAAAAACCTATAATTTCATAATTATCAGTCACTTACCATGCAACTAACGTCTAACTGGCCTCTACCCACTAAAGGAATTCGGTTTCTTACCCCACAGTTCCTTTGTGATCAGCTGGCTCGCAACCCTCTAACTTGCGGCCTCTATCCAGTGGCCATGGGTTATTACCCCAAGGCCGAAGAGCATCAAATGGTGCGTGAAAAACACCAAAACAACCTGCTCATTTATTGTACCGCCGGGCGCGGCACCCTAATGCTGGAAGATCAAACATTCAGAATTCGGCCTGGAGACTTAATTCTGCTGCCAAAAGGGCTAAACCACAGTTACAGCTCCCATAGCAGCTACCCATGGTCAATATATTGGATTCATTTTGATGGTTCATTGAGTGACGAATTCTGTCGCCATTTGGATATGAGTAGCCCAGTGCAATCTGTTGGTATGCAACCTCGACTGATTTCTGAACTGGAAGAACTGTTCAGCTTGCGACATTCAGGCTACAACCTAGCGTCTTTTATTCACGGTTGTCACCAGTTGCAGCAGATTGCCAGCTATTTGGCTCTGCTGGTTAGGCAGCAGCGCTCGAAGAGCGGCAAGCAAATTGACTTGGATGCCGCACGCGCTTTCATGAACGAGCATTTACACGGTCAACTCAACCTAGATTCACTGGCCGCACACAGCAAACTGTCCAAATACCATTTTTCCAAACGCTTTAAAGCGCTCACGGGGCATTCGCCGATTCAGTACTTTATTAACTTAAAAATGCAACACGCGTGCTATTTACTAGACGCCAGCGTGCAATCGATCAAACAAGTCGCCGCCGCTCTGGGCTATGATGATGCTTATTACTTTTCACGATTATTTAAGAAGGTCATTGGTTTATCGCCAGATCAATATCGCAAGAGTAAACACCGCTAGGCCGCTCTAACCAATAGATACTCACCTTAAACGAAAGTTGGCTCAACTTATGGACAAATGCAGTTCTTTGGCAGTAACGACGAGACTGGTGCTATGCGCCACGTTGTCGATCCTTATTCTCAATGGTTGCGCTCCGCAACAAACGGGCACTCAACCCAGAGTGAATAACGAACAAGCCAAAGACGCATCACGCCCCGCGCAACTGATAGACAGTTTGCGAAACAAGAGTTTGGCGCAATCTCTACGAAGCTGTGAAAAGAATCCCCAATCAATTTCAAACTTTTCCATCGCTCACCGAGGCGCACCGCTAAAATACGCCGAACACACTCGCGAATCCTATATCGCTGCAGCCAAAATGGGAGCTGGGATCATGGAGTGTGATGCTACCTTTACGAGAGATGGAGAGCTTGTCTGCCGCCACGCTCAGTGCGATTTGCACACCACCACCAATATTATTAATACGCCTCTGAACAACAAATGTACCGTGCCCTGGAATCACGAGTTCGCCAACCCTGGCGCCGTAAAATGTTGCGCCAGTGATTTGACTCTCGCTGAGTTCAAATCTTTGCGGGGCCGTATGGACAACCATAATCCGGAAGCCAACAGTGCTAGCGAATATCTGGACTCGTCTCGCGATTGGCGCAGAGACGTGCTGGTTGCGGAAGGCGAGCTAATGACGCACAAAGAGAGCATTGCGCTGTTTAAGGAACTCGGGTTGCAGTTCACCCCAGAGCTGAAAGCGCCGGATAGACGCGCGCGAGTTCAGGTCGAGGATGTATTCGGCTCCACACAGGCCTATGCGCAAAAACTGATTGACGATTATAAAGCGGTAGGCATTCGTTCAACGCAAGTGTGGCCTCAGTCCTTTCAACCAGAAACGGTGCTCTACTGGATTACGGCAGAGCCGGAATTTGCGCGACAGGCCGTGATGCTGGATGGCCGCAGTGCGACTCAACTGGATCCACAAAAACCAGAGAGCTTTGAAGCCTCACTATTGGAAATGAAAGCCTCAGGGGTGAAGATAATCGCGCCGCCACTGTGGATGCTGGTAACGATTGACGATAACGGCGCAATCATCCCATCGGCTTATGCCAAGATCGCCAAGGCCGCAGGGCTAGAGATCATCACTTGGTCACTGGAGCGTTCAGACCTTAGTTCCGGCTCACGAAACTTAGCGGGAGAACTTAATTGGTATTATCAATTTGATAAACATCCCGAGCATCAAGCCATTCAAGCTCAGGGCGATGTCTACCAACTACTGCACGTACTGGCTAAAGATGTAGGTGTGATCGGGGTGTTTTCGGATTGGCCAGAAACGGTCAGCTATTACGCAAACTGTATGCTGCAGTAGCGCTGCGAAGAAAGCATCGGCTTGAAAAAATCCGCGTCTGGTTGACGAGGGGTTGGGCTTTTCCAATGCACTCAATTCGATGCAGCCTGCGTCTTTTTTGACAGCGGATTGTTGAGTGACTTCTTCGGCCGAGAGTGAAACAAGAGAATCAATATCGCAGGAAGTAGCACTAAATCAAAGAGTAAAGCTGCCACCAAACCGGTACTGGCGAGAGCCCCAAAATGTCCCATAGGGACAAATTCACTGGCCAACAACAGTAAAAATTGTGCACAGAGAATAATGGTTGTGGTCATTACCGCACGCCCAGCTTGGCGATAAGTCCTTACCATTGCCAATACCGGTGATAACCCTTGGTTTACTCGATGAATAAAACCGTGATACACGTGAATGGTGTCATCAATCGCAATTCCCACCGCGACACTCGCAATCATGGCCGTGGCCAAATCCAAATAGATATTGAAAACCCCCATCATAATAAAGATACAAAGAATCGGCGAGAGATTAGGAATCATGCACAAGGCCGCATCCCGCACCGATCGCCAGGACATTAACATCAACAGGAAGATCAACCCTAAAGCACCACTCAAGCTTTTCACTTGCCCCTCGATCAAAAGGTCTTCTTGATCAGCGAACATTCGCGCCGCACCGGATATCTTCCACTGCATCTGAGAGGAATCTGGCAGAGTTTCCATTATTTTCTGAATATCGTCCATAAGCTGGCTGATTTCATTGGCACCATGCACATTGACATTTAGCGCTATGCGAGCGGTTTGATAGCTGTCGTCGATGAAGTCGTAGATATCTTCTCCATCATAGACAAATAGATACTGAGCAATTAAATCAGAGTCGCCAGGAACAATACGGTATGCGGCATTCTCGGAATTGAATCCCCAATGCATCTCTTCGACAAAATCGACAATCGATAAACTCTTATCCACAAACTCATGAGCTGCGATTTGTTGCTGAATGTTCTTTATGGTTCTTAAAGATTCGCTACCAATCAATCCAGACTCTACATCCGTAGTAAAAACCACCTCCAATGGCATGGTGCCAACCAATTTCGACTCAATCAGATCCGTCGATTGTCGCAGTGAGTGCGACTCTGGGAAAAACTCCAACAGATTCGTTTCCACTTCCACCTTCATCAACGCCGGCGCACTCGCCAACAGTAATACTCCCGTTACCGCTATCACCCACAGCGGATAACGCATGCCAATGCGATACATAAAGGCCACAAAGTGATCCATGTATTGCAGACCAAACTTTCGGTCTGGCCAAGGCTGGTGATCAAAGTGCGCGTAGATGGGTGGAAGAACATGAATCACCACCAGATAAATCAGTATGACGCCCGCAGCGGCGGTCAAGCCAAACATACTGATCGGTGGGATTGGACTAAACCCCAAAGACGCCAGTCCGACCGATGTAGTTAAGGTACTATAGAGCGCCGGTTTTCTAATCTCCGCAAGCGCCATTTGTACCCGTGGCCGTCCCACCAGCCCCCTGCGCGAGGCGTAGTGCAGTGCATTGTAAAAATGCACCAGCACGGCAATGGTCAGTGCCGACAAGAGCGGCGGCAAGATTCCAGCAATGGTATTAAAGGGTTGATCAAATAAAACATAGAAGACAATGGTGGAGTTCACCACCGCACCAATCACCACACCCGTGGTCACCACGGCAATGATTCGATGAAACAATACCCAAGTGAGAATCAGACCAATCAATACCGTCATCGGGATGAAGATCATATTATCGCGCAACACCATACGCATCTGCGCTACATCGATAGAGATCTCTCCGCTTAAAGCCGTTAGATACCCATCCAGTTGATGTTGAGCCACCGCGCTCAATATCTCCTCTTCGAGAGCGAGATTTAAAATNCTGTTGTCCAGNGCTTCGGGGATAACAATTAGGGCAATGGCTGAACCATCTTTTGCCACCAGTGTCGATTGAGCAAAACGATCTCCGCTGGCGAGGGCTTTTCGATCTTGTGGATGACTTTCGTCAAGATAATCAACATCCAAGAGGGGCGTCACGGTGAACCCGTCATCGGACCCGCTGATATGATCTTGACGGGTAATGGCAATGACATCATTGACTTGTTCAATGTCTTCAAGCTCTGAGGCTAAATTCTCATAGGCCGTAATAAAACCGTCGGAAAAAAGTGCGACCCCTTCAAATAGGAGAATAATGACCTCATCGTCAGGGAATATTTCCCGCACCTGATCATTCACTAACATGGAGGGAGAATCTGGAGGCAAGAAAGTCGCCGGTGCGTTATTGACGTTGAGTTTAGGCAGCAACGCGTTGGGGAGAACCGTCAACAGAAACAGACAGAAAAAACACAAGTACAGCTTCCACGGCAGNTGCTTAAATTGATTAGNCAGCGATTTGTCCACACTGGTAATCAATTTTAATTCAATAACGTACTCGTCGTCTAAGCGCTGTCGCCAGGCGTAAACATCAGCGTCGATCACCGCCCCATCGGCGGCTTTGAGTTGCAAGGAGAGTGTGGGCGGGTGCTGGTCGCCCTTATCAGTATGNGTGGCTTGTTTTAAAAAATAGCGGAAGTCATCTTTATCCAAGCCGACNCAAATATCGAGGAAGTTCGGAGATTCGATATCCTCTGGAGAAGGATAACCTAACACCTGTAAAAATCGATCATTGGCCAATAGCAAAATGCCATCCTGCAAAACACCATAGGGCATATTCTGATTATTAAGCCAATGCTGATACTCTTGTTCGGTATCGATGAGATTCGCCTCAGTTGTTTTTATATTTCTTTGGTGTTCCAGTAATAAACTCTAGTAGTTCGCCCGCCACCCAATCGCGGCCGTCGAGTTATCTTGGTAAAAACCACCGGCCGTACCTTTATCACCCTCAAAGTAGTGCAGCTCGAAATAGGTTTCGTGCCCATCCCAGCCAATATAGGCCAGCTCTGGATTGAGATAGACATCTTTCACATCCAACCCCACATTAAAACGTATCTTGGTACGCCAGTTATGATCGGCAAACGGCGTTTCGAAGCTGCCATTCAAAGCAATCTGTTGATCGCGATCCAGTAAACTGGTCGCATCAATGAATTGATTGCCCGTTAGCTGAAGATTCAAGCGAGCATCGCTGTCGCCGGGAAACATTTCTAGCGCCAACCCCCAATGAATACTCTCCACGGTTTGGTATTCACCTGTTCGCGTGGTTACCGGTGTATCGCTTAGCCACGCTAACTCCACCTTGACGGTGCCCCCCAGAGCCTCGAAACCAAAGTCTGTCCCGATGATGTCTGTTCTCGGGTAGCGAGACTCAATCACATTTTTTACGGGATTGTAGGTAAAGTAGGGAATACTCTGACGCCCTTTTTGTAAAGTGAAGGCATAATCTAAATTGTCGCCTAAACCACTGTAGCGCACACCAAAGCCACCGTCTGAATCGGGAGCGCGATTTTTCATGGGGGTATTGCGCACCAAAAATTCTGTCTGCGCGGTGGTCTCCAGCCCCAGAACTTCACCNCTCACTTGATTAACCGGATACCAACTGCTNTCACTATCAGGCAGCTCTGCTTCTCTGAATTTTGGATAGACTAAGAAATCCCACTGANTGCTCTCGAGAAAATACTGGTAACGAATTGCCGGAGAAGCTAAGCGTCTGTGCTCCAAATCATCCAGAGCAAAACGGCGAAGGTCTTGAGTGCTGAGTCGATCAGTGGGAGGAAACTCATCAATACGCCCCCACAGAACTTGCTGGGCACCGATGGTCAGTGTTTGATGTTCGCCAGAATAGCGTAAATAGCTTTCACCATAATCTAATTCGGTATGGGCCCAACTATCGTCTCCGCTCTGGTTGTCGTCTCGGCGCCAACCGCGATAATCGTCAACAACCGCTTCGAGGCGCACACTCCAACGCTGGGACATATTCCACTCAAACCGAAGCTCCGCTTGCGTGTACAGTTGATATCGATCCGCTGCATTATTTTTTGGAAAGTAACTCGCTTCAACCTGAACCTGCTCTAAGCTTAGCCCCCCTGAAGAAGACTCATCCTTGAAGGTCGTTGACTGCTCCTCATACATGGCAACCGATTCCATGGTTGATGTATGCGCATCATCTACGGCATCCGTTCCAATAACGGCGTCGCCTTCAAGAATTAATAGCTCATCGTCTTCTTCGATAATCAAGGTGGCATCATGATCAAGATCCCCTTCGATGATGAGTATTTCTTCGTCTGCTTGTAGATAGCCATCACCTGAATCGATTTCCACATCGTCTTCAATAATAATGAGCTCATCATCGCCCTGAGACAAAGACATGGCCGACGACAAACACAGCACAACAGCTAGCTGAAATCGAAGATCAAACAAATCTACCCAAGCAAACGTTAAATATCGACTCTTGTTCATTGACCTTCCATCTCTGAAGATTTTTTAGCCGGTTTCACCGCCGCCGCGCTACTGCTCTTTTTTCGATTCGATACTTTTCCTTTCGGCCGAAAAGGCACTTCTAGAGACTGATCTTCTAGGCCACGCTGAGTGAACAATGACTCTGGGATATCCTGATTATAGGTAATATTCAAGGTGATCAGCTGAGTCGCATTCCCAGACTTTAGATTGCTCATAGTACTTTCGAAAACCGTCCAATAACCCTGAACTTTTTTTATGCGTTTAGCCTTCAAACGTTTTACCGGTTTTTCTTTCTTTTTGTAGAACTCTGTCCAGAGTGGAATCAATATCTTGGGATGAATACAACTTAGGCGTCGAGTGTAAACCGAATTGCTTTTCTTCACTGGAATACTCTCCAGCAATAGGCACCCGACACTTCCCGCCTTACCCTGCCCTAGAAGCTTATGGGTATCCATATTGACTTCCCTGTCACGCAAATCCTCATAATAAAAATCAGATCCGACGAAACGCCCACCTTTTCGCTTTGATGAAATCCGGCGCACCTTGTCGGACGACGGCAGGTATAACCACTGATCGTTATCGTCGCCAAGATAATCTTTTGACAATAAACCCGTGCCATCCACATCTTTAGGTTGAATAAAACGCATCAAGCTCCAACGCTCGGAATTGCCTTTATCCAACCCATAGCTAAATAACAGTCGACGCTTTTTAACCGTGCCTTTTTTACTCAGTAACATTTGCACCTTGGCGCTAGAATCATCCGGACTATGGCGATCATAAACGGCCTGCGCTAAATCCTTGCCACTGGAATAAGCTTCGCAGAAGCCGATTATTGGAACGATCAGAAATATGTACGCTATCTTTGATAATAAATTTGAATTAAACATAGTGATTTCGGCAACAAGGTTACTCATGTAGTTTAGAGGCTATTTGAGTGTGCACAACGATTTGTAGCCTATGAGAAATTGACTAGTGTTAAACTTATCCGGGCGCCAAGGATTAACCACTAGTTTTTATTAGGTTTATTCACACCATACTCAACTAAACGATGATGACTAATCAACAGGCACGCTATCTAGGATGAGATCCATCGCACAAAAATTCGTCATTCACACGCTAATAGTGCTTGCCATCCATTGCCAGCACCTCCAAGCCGAATCCATTAGCGTTATCGGTATGGATTACCCGCCCTTCACCTCGGAAACGATGGAATCGGGAGGCATCAATACAGAACTGTTACGGCATTACTTTACAAACAAACCAAACGTTACCATCAAGCTCAAGGTAGTTCCGCCAGCACGAGCCGAACATGTACTCTCCAGTGAGCACTGGTGCGCATCCTTCTACCCACCCATCGATCTTCCTCATAGAGAGGTTAGATTCATTAAATTGCGACANGAACCNGTCAATCTAAAGCTCTATCGATTAANNTCGGACAATGATTTTCGCTTATCTGATCTGTCTGAACTGCGCGGTCAACGGCTTGCCGTTTTGCGTTACCGTGAAGAGGGAAAGTTTCAACGCAAGTTCATCGAAGCGGGGCTATTGATAACGAAAGTTGAAACCATTTCGCAAGGTTTTAAATTACTGCTCGCCAACCGCGTCGACTATGCCCTAGGTGACAATCTATCAGTANAACATATTTTCCCAAGCATCGACTCACAACAAGGGCTCAGCCGCATACAAGCATCAGACCTTACTCTCGACTCATTCTTTGTTGGTGTGTTCGTACACCCAAGTTGTCATCCACTGTTTGAATAGGGCCTGTTTGCACAAAAATCCGCTTGAGCATAACGGTTAAACGAGTTAACTCATCTCAATAAGCACTCTATTTTTGATTTCCATATCATCTATCGAAAAATCATCCACAGGCGTAGACTTCAAAATTTCACCAACGAGGTGAGTCTCGATGATTAACTGGGAAATCAACGCCACGTCCTTTACCAATTGCAATTGCGATTACGGTTGCCCCTGTCAGTTTAATGCGCTGCCCACACACGGTCACTGCGAAGCCATACACTCTATGGAAATTCTGAGCGGTCATTTCGGCGATGTGGATCTCGGTGGTCTGAAAGCCGTCTCCACGATGCAGTGGCCGAAAGCTATTCATCAAGGTGGCGGCAGTGCTTTTATTATCATCAGTAAAGACTCGAGCGACGAACAACGACAAGCCTTGCTCACTATCATGAGCGGAGAGGAAACCGATCCTGGAGCGACCATTTGGAATGTCTTTGCCGCCACATTGGAGCAAGTCTTCGACCCTGCCTTTCTCGACATAGAATTCTCCGTCGATATCGAGAGCCGCACCAGCGACATTCGAATCGACGATCACATTCANGTNANGGGTGAGCCAATTCTCAACCCCGTTACGGGAGAGGAGCACCGTGCTCAAATCCACCTCGCCAATGGNTTTGAGTATCTGGTGGCTGAAATGGGCCGAGGAAGTGCAACGGCTCATGGCCCTATTGAGTTTACGCTGTCGGATTCTTATGGGCAGTTTAATGAGATCCATCTCAACAATCACGGAGCGTTCAAACACTGAATAAACAAACAACATACGCAATCACCACAACCCAGAATCCACAGCACGACTCAATTCGATATGCGTAATTCCTCATCGCCATCTATCCGTTCTTGGTTAACGACGGGAATAGAACGTTCCAATACGCTCAGCAACCTACTGCTTGTGGGGATAATTGTCGCAAGCTGGTGGTTTGTGGCTATGGGAGCCGGAACAGGCATGAGCACTTTGGCCATGACCTCATGGCAGTTCCCGCTGCCGGAACTCAGCGCTATGACTTTTGGCGGTTGGAGTTATGGGTATGGCTTAACGATGTTAATCATGTGGTGGGTAATGATGATTGCCATGATGCTACCCAGTGCTAGCCCAATGATTTTATTGTTCTCTAGAGTCTACCGACACCAATGCAAGCCCGCCTCTGCCCGAGGCCATAACCCTGCCCTACTTCTGTTTCTTGGTGGCTATCTTTTGCTCTGGCTTGTTTTCAGTCTCGCTGCAGTAGGGTTGCAATGGTTTTTGGAAATGCGGCAACTACTGCATCCGATGATGATGTGGGCAAGCTCCCACTCACTATCAGCCGCGTTGCTGTTGTTTGCCGGTATCTACCAACTCACCCCCCTCAAGCAACGCTGCCTACATCAATGTCAGTTTCCCGCACAGTTTTTATCCACGCATTGGCGACCAGGATTGACCGGAGTGTTTCAGCTGGGAGTGAAACACGGTCTCTATTGCGTAGCCTGTTGCTCGCCCTTGATGTTGTTGCTGTTTGTCGGCGGAGCCATGAATCTAGTGTGGATTCTCGGACTGACCGTCTGGATACTTGTTGAGAAGCTCGTACCTCATCCGTGGATAAGATACGCTTCGGGAGGAGTGTTGATAGCAGCCGCAGCTTATCTATTCTTCGCCAATTGATCGTCTTTAACAGATCGTCGCTAGCCGATCATCGCCAACCGAGCGTTTGATTTAGTGCTGCAGCTTAGGTACACGCCGAATTAGCCTAAAACTAGGTCCTTCAGAGCCCGTGCCTCTATCCCCATCTTTTTCTCTCCTCGCTCTACTTGATGAATCAGTTCGGTAATCGTTTTGTTCACGGGGCAATGGATCCCTAGCGCCTCACCTTCACGAACAATCGCTCCATTTATAAAATCAATTTCGGTGATACGGTTATCAGACAAGTCAGACCACATAGAAGAGCGCGCCTTAGGATCCATCGCCAACATCTTTGCCGACACGCGAACAAATAACCAATCCGGCAAGCGCATTACAGTCGGAATCCACGCAGGAGGTAAAGGAGTGAGCTTGGGTAGTCGAATACCTTTTGCTTTCGCGACCTGAATAAGCTCACCAATAGCAGCGGCGAGCACCTGTCGGTAGGCGCGCTGAGACAATTCATTTTTTAAGGGAATATCAGAAAGCGCATTGATAGGATTATTTAGATTCAGTTGTAGCTTTGCCCACAACAAACCTTCCAAGTTGTCATAGAGACCTAGTGGCAATCCGTCAAATTGAAAGGCCGTTTGCAAGTTTTCGGTATCTGGGCAACGCGGCAGATCAATACCACCTAAGGTTCCTCGATGTAGATGCCCAGGTTTTAACTCAGCCACATTGGCTGCCATCACACCNCGNATGACTTTNTTATCAGGAAAAGCCGCTTGAACTACAGCCTCTGCCCCCAGCCCATTCTGCAAACAAATGATANTTGTNTTCGGCTGCAGCAATGGTCGNATGTCATCAAAGGATTTTTCCAAGGCAGTGCACTTGATCGTCAACCAGAGATAGTTCACCGGCTCAAGTTCATCCGAACCATGGGGATCAATGAAATTTAAATCGGTGACTTGTTCGTCGTGGTTCAAGTAATCTGTCACTCGCAAACCTGATGACAATTTTTCTTGAGTCGCAGAGCGCACCACCCAACCAACCTTTTGCTGGCTTTTCATGAGCGCCGCGCCCAAATATCCGCCAATTAAACCCGCGCCAAACACTAGGTGCTGCATTCTCTCTCCCTCTATTTATCACCGTGATATGACTCGTCCCCCATGGAAACACGAGGGCGAGCNTTCATTTTTATTGTGCTTCGCGGCATTTAACCAAACTTCTCAGAGAAAGAATGCCTATTAGGTGACGATTCACTCGTATCCAACAGTAGTAATGCGCGACCCTCAAGTACCGGTCACAATCCTAGAGACATCATGTTTGCGGCATATCGATCGCCTTTTTCACAAGTGATGCCGCGCCTAAACCTCAGGATATCGAGCGCGGTATTGTTTCGTCAGTTGCATCAACCGAATACGATCCAAAATCATGGTCCACAGCGGTGATGAATTGGATTTGGGTAACTTGCCTTTACCCATTCGCTGCAACTGTCGTCGCACAATAGCCATAGTCGCCAAGGCCGCCATGGTTTTATCCGACCAAGTGACTTCAGGGATATCTGCCACCACCTCGGTTTCCGTCTTCCAAGACTTGGGCAGATGAGGATTGAAGGCCAGCGCCGTTCCCATCCCCACCATGTCGACGCCTTCGGCGATCACCTGCTGAGCGATGGCCAAACGTTTAATACCGCCTGTGGTCATCACCGGCATGCTGGTACTGGCGGCAATCGCTTTTGCAAACTCGAGGAAATAGGCTTCCCGCGCCAAGCTGCGACCATCTGCGGTACGGCCCTGCATGGCTGGGCTTTCGTAGCTGCCACCGGACACTTCCACCAGATCCACCCCCAAGGTTTCTAGCTGAACAATCACTTGTTGGGCGTCTTCAGGCTCAAAACCACCGCGCTGAAAATCCGCTGAATTGATTTTGACCGATACCGCCGCCGTCGCGGGCAGTACCGATTTCACTCTCCTCACCACCTCCATCAGCAGCCGCGACCGACCTTGAATATCCCCTCCCCATTGATCATCGCGCTTGTTTGTCAGTGGCGACAGAAACTGCGACAGCAAATAGCCATGGGCGGCGTGAATTTGGACACCATCAAAACCTGCCTCTATGGCGCGTCTTGCGGTTACCGCAAAGCGGTCGATGACATCGTCTATTTCCTCTGCAGTCATGGGTGCGGGTTGAGGAAACAGATTGGAGTGCTTGCCCAAATCCAGGGGAACATCTGAAGGAGACAGGGCTTTTCCACCCATGGAGGCATACACCTGTCGACCGGGATGATTAATCTGCATCCACAGTTTCGCGCCTCCTTTCTTGGCGCTACGTGCCCATTGCTTGAAGGGCTCTAGTGGTGTGTCCACCTCCAAAGCAACCCCACCCGGGCCGGTCATCGCACGACAATCCACCATCACATTACCGGTAAGCAGCATGCCACACCCGCTGTCGGCCCAAGTATCATAGAGACTAAAAAGGGCCTGCCCCGGCAGATGCCCGGGAGCGGCCATGTTTTCTTCCATGGCCGCTTTGGCAAAGCGATTATCAAGCTGAGTGCCATTGGGCAAGGTCAACGGGCTGAACACAGAAACCGCTTCTGCGGCCTGACTGGAGCTGGAGTGAGACATAGAAAGTTCCTAAACACTTGATCGAATCGCGAAAGAGTTTAAGCTTAAAGTCCACTTTAAGGTCAACCATTGAATTGCTGGAATGAGTTATGCGCATTGGCGAACTTGCAGAACGCTCCGGCGTCGCTGCCCACACCATCCGTTTCTACGAAAACAAAGGCCTGCTGCCACCGGCGGAACGCAGCCATAATGGCTATCGCAGCTATGACGAACAGACGCTAGAAAGGCTGACTCTGGTGCAGCTGTGTCAGCGCTTAGGATTCAATCTCGCTGAGATCCAACGCTTAATTAGCCAAGAAGGCGATTGGGACAAGGCACAGATTCTCGTCAACCTCGATGCAAGACTCGAAGAAATCTATCAGCTGCAGCAAAGTCTGGATAAACAGCGACTGGAAATTCTCACGATTAAAGACCAACTGCAAGATCGCTGGCAGAAGGGAGGCTGTGTGACTGGGCCAGAGCTACAATGCCTCAGCCGTCATCTACATGAGAGTACTAATGCTCAAGACAACAGTGCCAACAGTCGCTTTTCTGCGTCTGCTGCCTCTATGACAGACGTTCCCATAATCAAGAAAGAGAACATCGAAACTAACGCAGCCCAGCACCCGTCGGTCTCCCCCAAGAGTCGTTAGCCTAAGCAGCGTCGATTCAGCTCGATGAGAGTATCTATGAAGATACCTGTCTCGATCGCAGTCGCTGAGCAACGATTTAGACAGACCTCAAACCGATAAAAATCACCCCGGTCGGCCATCCACCCGAGGTGTTAACAGGTAGCGGGCATAGTAGATGCAATAGAGCCCATACCCCAACACCCACAGTACCCCCGCAATGCCCACGCCCCAAACACTCAAAGCCGGTACCCAGCCCGGTAACACCACACGCACTAAGGCCGCGAGCGCCAAACAATAAAAGGCCAGCGTCATCATCGCGGGCGGCTGTAATGGGCGCCCAGTATGGCCTAAGCTAACGCGCGCGATCATGGCTAGAATCATGCCGCCAATCGCCCCCACCGTAAAACAGTGCAAGGCGGCGCTGTATGAGCTTATCCAGCCCATCGCGGCCAATGCCACACCGATAAAACCTAGCGCAATGCACGCGTAAGAGAGGTGCAGAGACCAGAGCAGAGGAATACGGCGCGAATGGATCGCCCCCCAGCGCCCGCTTCTCATCAGCTGAATCACGGCGGCCGACAAACTCAGCACCGCAAGGACCATCGGTGACAAGGATTCAAATCCGATAAACGCGACTGCCACCATCAGTAGCAAACTGATTAGGCTCAGGCGCTCCAGCCAAATCAGCGGTTCAGCTTTTGAACATCCAGTAGCATTGGCCGTAAATAAGGGAATCACTCTGCCCCCCACCACAGAAACGATCACCACGACCACCATGACCGCCCCGCGCATAGATTGGATTAGCCACTGGGGCTCACCGGCAATCACGGCATAATGACTGGCGCCATTCATCACGGCCAATAACAACAATAAAGGCACAAAAATGAGGTTGCGCCACTGCTTCACTTTCAGCACCGGATAGGCCATGGCACAGGCCGCCAGCACCAGAAAGGCCACATCGATAACGGCGACTAGCCACAAGCCTTCACCGACTCTGACCAACAATAGCAGCCGCCCCAACACCCAAATCCCAACCAGTACCCCCAGCAAGCCCCCTTTTAGGCCTGCAACCCCGGTCCAGGTTTGCACCGCGGTTAACAGAAAGCCCACGACAACGGCGGCGACAAAACCAAACAACATTTCATGACTGTGCCACCACAGAGGCCCACCATAGGGCATCCACGCTGAAGGCTGTATCCAATAATAGGTCCACCAAGCGATGGCGAAGATGGCAAAAAGGGCACCGCCCAAGAACAGCGGCCGAAAGGCCAAACGCAAAAGCGGTGTCGGTAAAGGTTGGGAGACAGAATCAGATTGGATCGGTGACATGGGGCAGCCCTGCCTGAGAGGAGTGGCCTATCATATCTGCATCTAAGCCGATGCACAGTGCGCAGCATCAACTATTACTCGCCTCTTCATTTATCGCCCCAAGCAACGCTTGTTGGTGTCATTGCACGCCGATGACGGTCTCGTCACATAAACCACCCAGCGACTAGACATCAGGTCGTGATGGACACATAACAACCTTATTGCGACCACTGCTTTTGGCGTGATACAGAGCCGTATCAGCAGCGCTCAACAAGGCCGTACAAGTTCTAAACTGACGACTCTGATGGCTCGCAATGCCCTGACTCACACTGACTTTGGCACTCTTGGACAAACCCTGATCGACAAAATCGAGCTGTTGAACCGCTCGTCGAATATCATCGGCCACCGATTGGGCCACTCGCTCATTGCACCCAGGTAAGATCACAGCAAACTCTTCACCGCCGTAACGGGCGGCCAGACAGCGATTTGAAGGCAGCTGAGCATTGATGGTCGCTGCGATTTTGGTTAAGCAGTAGTCACCCTGCAAATGACCGTGTTCGTCGTTGAAACGCTTAAAGTAATCCACATCCAACATAATGACCGACAGCGGCATCTCCGTGTGATTGCAGTCTTTCCAGGTTCGATGCAAGACCTCATCAAAAGCTCGACGGTTGGCCAAGCCCGTTAAGGCATCAGAGCGAGCCAAACGCCGCAACTCCCGATTTTCAGCTTTATGCACCGTGAGATCGTGCAATACCACAATGACCTTAGGATCTACCCCTGGGATACCCGATAGCGACAAATCCACCTCAACAAAACTGCCATCTTGACGTACCAGCAATGCTTCTTGCGGGCCGTGATAGGGCAAATCGGAGGGATTGTTGCGCCAATCTCGAAACATCGCGCGGAACTCTTCGCGATTGGCACGACTGAGAAAATTCCACCAGGGACGACCCAGCATGTCTTCAGCCCGCTCGCCCAATAAACTGGTGGCGGCGGGATTGGCCATTTCAATTCGTCCCTCTAAATCCATCGTGAGAATGGCTTCCGACACATGATTCAGCACCACACGCAGAACATCTGAGCTACTGGCATCCCAGGAGGTAGAGGTTATATCGGCAAGCAGCTCTCGCTTACGCTCGAACTCCTCTTCGGACAATGTCAGCTTGCGAGTGGGCACTCGCTTTTTTGCCGAAATTAACCGTAAGTTAGTTACCTTGGCGCGTTTTTTGTCCGTGTTATTGTTGTCGGATTGGTCAATCATCATAGTATTCCCCTAAGTGTTCAGTGCGTATCTGCGACGCTTGGTGAACACTTTAGAGAATCTAGTAAAATGCTACCTTCCGGTAACCTTCTGATTTTAACTCATTGATTTTATTATAATTTTACAAGCATAAAAGATGAGCAAAACACCTAATAGCTGACGAGCATAAAGCCCTCTACAGGAAAATTTGAGCGCCTCAGTGACGCTTAGCTTTGTCATTTAGAGAGAATCGAGAAGAATACGAAACAATAAAAAACAAAAGAAAGAGGGATTGAGCTAAGGGGAACAAATATTGAAGTAAACACTCACACTACCGAAGCGAGCACCTTAGGAATTGCAAGATTTGCCCCCAAGATGCCGCCAGATACAAATTATGGAATATTGCGATACTGCGGATCAGGGCTAACGACCTGAGCACCGTTGGCCGGGTTGGTCACCACCAGCTTGATGCAAATGGTCTCCTGATTGCGATCGGTGTCACTGATGCTCAATACTCTGCCATCTTCTGAAATAACCGAAGAAATATTGTTGGCAGGATCATTGGTCACTTCGGGCAGATCGAACTTAACCTCAGCCGAGTTGATCAATGTATAAACAACGGTCTCAGAATGAGTCACAGTGATATCGCCGGTGACCTCTTNTCCGTTTTGAGACAGGGTAAAATTGCCCGTAGTCGGGGTGGGAAATGTAACATCAACGTCAAAACTTACGGTATTAGCTGGCACAAAAAAATCCTTGTTCTTGAATTAAAGTAATGAGCGTAACGCTCGGTTTATGAACATCTAAAGGCCTGATTCACTGTCGATTTCAATTGATCGACTCCGTCCAACAGCCATTTCAATGTTGCTGCGCTCTCCTTGAGCTTGATACCCACCTAACACACCCTAAGTGAGCCCCATCCATAACTTGTTGTTGTTCGGCTGGCGATAAAAGCCGACCTAGCTGAGGTCAAAATTTAACCTCAGGAATCTCTAAGGCCGCCAAACGCCCAGCCAACATTCTATCGCCGTCGAGTTTGTGCAAACAATCCAACGACCTTGCATAGGGTATTAAATGACTGGGAGACGATGAGACTTGGGTGAGCGGCTCCACCCGAGCCAGCGCCTGAGCGCAAAACTCTCGGCTGCCTTCAAGTTGCCCTTGATGGCGCAATAGAGCCGCCTGCGAAAGCAGACGATTGGAGCGCAACAAGGCATCGCCACCGGTTTCACTGACAGCGCCCAAATGCGCATCCATCAGCGGATGCAGCTCGGCACTTTGCGCCCAGCGCCCCAACTTCTGCTGAGCTTCGTTTAGCTCCCACAACAAACTGACCACCCCTTGACTGGCCACCCGTTCCACACCTGAAAACTGCTCCACGATAAATTGCTGATGTGCGGTTAACTGCGCCATTGCTTCAGGTGACAAAATGTTCGTCTCGACATCAACCGCCGCGATGGTAATTTGCAGCNCCTGCACCCGCTTGTGTGTCACCTGCCAAGCCGCATTATCGGGATCTGCCTGCACCAATTCCGACAGCAAGCGCTGAGCCTGAAAAACCGCATCCGACGCTTCAATGTACTGTCGCTGCTGTTTCAGCAATAGCGCCTGTCGATAGAACGACAAGGCTTGTTCGAAATCCGCTTGTAAGTTTTGATGCTCTCTGGCCTTAACTTGTTGAAAGGTTTGCTGCTCCAACCCCAAGAATTCAATAGATGCCTGCGCATCCCCCATGCTCAAGGCGCTGCTGGCCAACCATGAATAGGTACTGGCGAGATCCGTCAACAGCAGCACATCATCGGGCAATTGTTTCAGCGCTTGCAACTTCAACTCTAGCGATGTCGAAAAGAAATCCTGTGCCTTAAGAAACTCGTTGTTGCGATGTGCGAGAGATCCCAAGGTATTGGTGGCATATGACAACTCTTGAATCGAATCCAGATTGTCGGGTTGCAGATGATACATGCTCTCACTGTAATGTAGGTACTGCTGCACATAGGCTTGCGCCTGAATATAGTCACCTTGCTCAAACGGAATGGTGCTCAACCAAAAAGCGTTGGCACCCAACTGTTTCAATAATTCAAAGTTGTCTGGCTGTTCTNTTAGCAGNGTTTGAAACACAGTTTGTGCCAAGGTTAAGGCCTCGAGAGCCTCGTCGGGTTTGTGACGAGACAGTGCGACCTCGCCAATCGCCTCCATGGTTTGTCCGTGCTGTAGACGAGCGGTAAAACTCAATCCGGCATTGCTGTTATCGCTATCTACGAAATACTCCAGCGCCTTATTGCTAATCCCATCGAGCAGATCCATACGACCAACGGTTCGCAATTTTTGTGCGAACTCGCCCACCATAAAACCCAGTAGGCTCTCGGCTTCCACACGTTTTTGCTGGGCCAGTTGTTGTGACTGTCGACTCAGTTGCGCCATTAACAGGGAGATGACGGTCAACCCTATCAGTGCTGCAGCTACGCCGGTGCGCACCCACTGACGACGTCGCGCTCGTTTTTCCGACTGATCCAACAAGGAGCGCTCCAAAGCGTCCAATTCGAACAGCGGATTGGCGCTCAAGGCCTGAGCCTCTTGCAGCGGTTTTCCGACACTTAATAAGTAGGCATTGCCGTTGCCTTCGTCGCGCCAACGCTGAGCCAATTGAGTGAGTCGAGTTTTCGTCTTCAGGCTGTCGCGGTGCTGTTCGATCCACTCCAGCACTCTTGGCCACTGTCGAAACAACGCCTCATGGGCCACACTGAATGACGGTTCGCCATTCATAATATGAGACACAAACAGACGTTGATCCACTAGCGCTTGCACCAAGCTTCGCTCTTGCGAAGACTGCAACTGTGCCCAACGCCCGGTGCGACTGGTAATAGACGTCTCATCCGCCGCAAGGTTAATCAGCAGCGACAAAATCCTAGGCAGAGAAGCCTGCGCCGCTTCGCCCAACTGCGTCAGCATTGCCTCGGCTTTTTGACTCAGCGCCCCCTCCAAACCTCCCATGGTCTGATAACTGGCAATCGTCAGCAAATCGTCTTCGCGCTGTAAATAGAGCTCTTGCAAGGTGTACTGCAAGAGCGGCAAAGCATCTTCACTGCTGCTGGCTTGTGCGCAGAGCAATTCATCCAAACCGCTGCCGCTGGCGGGATCCACATCCCAGGATAAGCCTGCGGCCTGTGCGGGCAAGCGAATCATATCCATGATTTCAGCCCGCGAAGGGGGCTCCAGATCAAAATGTGCACCGCTGGCTTTACCCGCCATCAAGGCGCTGTGGCGGGCCAACTGTGGATAAAAATCATTGCGACAAGCCGACAACAATAACACCGAGCCGCTGTCGCTGAATTCGGTGATCAGATGGATGAATTGTTGCTGGATTTGCGCGTCCATACGATCATCGGCCAACAGCACTTCCAAACGATCGATAAACAATACCAGCTGCGGCCGCTGATCTTGTTGACGATGTTGGTCGACCACAGCTGCACAGCGTTGCAGTAACGCTTTAATGCCTTCATCAGAGATCAATTGCTGCGCGATTAATTCTGCACTCATGCCCTCAAAAACGGGCAGATCATTCATCTCCCAATCCAACAGAGAGCTGGCGATATCCAGCCAGAATTGATCGCCACTGATGTCGGCTAAGTCTATCGCGCTGTGGGTTAATTGACGCACGCCTTGATAACCGCCGGGGCGAGCCAGAGCGGGCATCAATCCCGCTTGAATCAAAGAGGATTTACCGGAACCACTGCGCCCCAACACCAAACAAAAGGCTCGACCAAAATCTACTTGCTTGACCACTCTGTCCAGCAGCGTCGCCACCTGTTGGTTGCGACCATAAAACACGTCAGCCTGTTCCGGTCCGAAGGCTGATAAGCCAGCAAAAGGTGATCCCTGCTGCCAGGTGGCTTGCAACGTCGGTTCAGACAAATGTCGCACAGGCGCCACAATGCGATAGCCGCGCTTGCGAATGGTCTCAATATAGGAGGGGTTACTGGCGACATCACCCAGGGCTTTGCGCAACTGGTTAATCGCCTTGTGAACAGGGTTATCGCCCATTGGCGCATTGCCCCAACACTGTTCCAACAGCGCATCGGCACTGAGCACCTCGCCGGGATCGCGACACAAGCGCACCAACACATCCATCGCCTTAGGTTCCAAGGTGGCGGTTTTGGTATCACTGATGATTGAGTTATCAGCAGGCTTCACCTGCCAATCCCCCAAGATAAATGTCTCGTCGTGCATTGTGATCACACCCAAGGCCGAACATTGTGATTATTGTCAGCCAAAGGCCGATAAAGTTGGCACTATAATTCACGAAATTCGGAATACGAGCAAGCTTTGGCCTAGTTAATCCCAGTATTACTTGACAGCCTCAGCCAATATAATAACAATGTTTCCGTAAATTAAAACAATAAATCGAACTCTCAATCGCCAAGGTGAATCATGGATATTCTCGGCTACTACACTCTAGCAGTGGCAATTTTGCTGATCATTGGAGAGACCCTGGTGGTCATCAAGACTGACAAGTACTGGCCTCTATCGCTGGATGACTATGCTGTCTGCGGCTTACTGCTATACGGTGCTTTCACTGTGGAACAGAACCACAGCCTGTTACTAATGATCGGGGCTTGGTGCTTTATGCTGGGGAATCTCTACGCCATGCTGTTCACACGGATGGACCCGAATGGCGGTAGCCGCGAACGACTGGGTGCACTGGTTTTACTGTTAGGCCTTGGCTTGATAGGGCTAGTAGCCACCACGCAGAGATTTATCGTATCGACCCCATTTTGAGACACCGACTTCAACAAACACCACCACCGTCCATTCACTATTCACCCCGCACGGAGCCCACATGACCTCTCCATTGAACGCTTCCCTAAGCTCGGAACAAGTACAACACTATCGTCAGCAAGGGTACCTATTCCCATTACCGGTGCTAAGCGATACAGAGGCAATTCGCTTGCGAGCAGAATTGGAAGGCGGAGAAAAAATGCAGGGCAAGCCCCTCGATCGCCTGCAATGCAACAAGAGTTATCTATTATTCGATTGGGCCGATGAGCTGGTCCACCACCCTGCCATCCTCGATGCCGTGGAGTCCTTAATAGGTCCCGACATCCTGTGTTACATGACTAACCTGTTTACCAAAGAAGCCGGCAGCAGCAGTTACGTCTCTATGCATCAAGATGCCGCCTATTGGGGCGTTGATGCCGATGATGTAGTCACCGCCTGGGTTGCCCTAAGCCCAGCGACGGCTGAGTCGGGCGTCATGAAAATACAACCCAGCAGCCATAAAACGTTACTGCAGCAGGTGAATACCTACGCCAAAGACAATCTGCTATCGCGCGGACAAGAAATCCCGGTTGACAACCTCGACAGCAGCAAACAATTGTATATGGAGCTTGATCCCGGACAGATGTCCCTGCACCACTTTCAATTGGTCCACGGCTCAGACGCTAACACCAGCAGTGATCGCAGAATCGGCTTCGCCATTCGCTATGTCGCCGCTACCGCCAAGAAAATTGGAGCGGAAGAGTCAGCACTGCTGGTTCGGGGGGATAATCACAGTGGTTTCATCATGGAACAACGAGCCAAACCCCTGTCGCGTCGACAGCGAATTCAACAACACACGCAAGCGCTGCGTCGACAGATGCACAACTTGTTTGAGCCCGGCGATGAGGCAAATTGGCAAGAGCGCCTTCGGCTGAAAGCCACTAAAGCACTGGGGCTTGGTTTGAGCTATTGGAAGGAAATCAGCGCTCGATAAACGCTTTTAAGATGACGGCTCAGTCAAACCCTGAGCCTTAGGGACATATACCCATCTGGGCACGAGGGATTCGTTTTCAATCCCAGTCGCGCCCTTAACTACAACTACAACTACAACTACAACTACAAGGCTATTTTAAACCCAGATACGTGCCTACCTCGAACAGGTCCGGTTTGCCTTCATGGTGGCCAAAATAACAAATATCCTCGGCTTCACCATTTTCGATAAAGCCCACGACGAAATCGATTTTATGCTGCTTAGCTACACTATTGAGGAAGTTCAATGGTTCTTGTAAGAATTTCTTTTTATTGAGAGAGACTTGTATACCAATACGCCATTCATCCGGCGCATCGGAGCTGCACTCGTTGATCAATTCTCCACGTAGCTTTTCGTCGTCCAACGCTTGTGAAACGGCCTCGATCACCTCGGCTTTGACTTCCTCAATCTCATCGGCGACGACTAACATATAGACATCCATTGGCGACCTTCCCCTTCTAGGACAACGCGAGCCAGAGCGTTATTCAATAAAGATAGACCAACCAGTCTAACTAGGCTCTCGAAAAGCCCGCTATTCTACTGGTTTCGACGACGAATGACAGGTTCAAATATCACTCAGACGGCGACTTCTGTTGATCGCGCCATTGTCGCGCGCTGCACTGCATATTTTTCTTGAAAGCATGAGAAAAGGCGCTTACATCGCTGTAGCCCAATATCTCGGAGAGCAAGGTGATATCCACATCACTCGATTGCAGATACCAACAGGCTGACGTCATTCGAATATCATTGAGTAACGCCTTGTAATCCAAACCGCGAGCTTTGAGCTTGCGCTGCAGAGTGCGGCGATTTAGATTCAATAATTGCGCAACGTTATCAATAGAATGCTGCTGATCTCCCAATGTCTGCAAAATAATCGTTCGCACCTGCTGTTCAATATCGTATTCATGATCCAGCAATAGCTTCGACAGATTCGCTTCTGCCTGTCGGCGATAAAGACGACTTTGTTCATCGGAGCGAATGGGCAGTTGATGATTCTGAATAATGAGACGATCACTCTCCTGATTGAATTGAATATCCATCGGGAAATACTGTTTATAGACACTCAAATCCGATTGCGGTTTATGAGAAAACTCTAACCGAGAAGCCGTGACAGAACTGCCGACAAAATCTTGAATCAAACGCAGACACACGCCAAACGACAGTTCTCGATGCTGACAAGCATGACTGATTCCGTGGTACTTTTCGGAGCGTGTGATATAGGTATAATCGCCCTCTTCGCGGAAGCTCCAATCTTCCGCATAGGTATGCAAGGGAAAATAACGTGCAATCGACTGCGTAATATTCTCCAAGCTATCACAGTGCTTGAGCAATAAACCCAAACGTCCGAGAGAGCTCCAATCTTGAAACTGCGATACCCGCAAACCAAAATCGCTGCACTGCAATTGTTGCGCGCCAATTTCCAATAGCAATACCATCGACTCTACAGGGATCATAGAATCTCCGTTGCGTATTTCGGGCAAGGTCAAATTTGCCTGCGCCAATAGATCCACCACATCGCCGCCAAGGTCATTGACCGCCTGCTCAAAGCCCATCAGAGAGCCGCTTCGCATCAAGAATGGTTGAGTCATTCCGTCACCATCGTTATCGCTAGACTTCAAATAGTGAGATATTTGTCACCAAATCACAAGAACACGGTTTCGATCCGCACTATTCTTTTCGCCATCACTCAATACCCGAACAAAAAGGTTAGTCTATGTCGGCATTCGATATTATTATAAAAAACGGGCGTTACTTTGACGGCACGACTGCCCCCGCTTCCATTCAGAACATTGGAATTCGCAATGGCGTCGTAGCTGAAGTGTCCTCGAAGGCGCTGGAGGAAAACGACTGCCCTCGTATCATTGATGCCTCCCAGCAGTGGGTGATGCCCGGTTTTATCGATAGCCATACTCACTATGATGCGGAACTCATCGCCAGCCCTAGCTTGTCTGAATCCGTTCGCCATGGGGTCACTACAGTACTTGTGGGCAGCTGTTCACTGAGTATGATTTGCAGTGATCCTGAAGACGCGTCTGACATTTTCACTCGGGTAGAAACGGTGCCGCGAGAGAAGGTTCTTCCCATCGTACAACAACACAAAACTTGGCATACCCCAAAGCAATGGGTGAACTTTGTCGCGCAACAACCCTTGGGTCCCAACCTCATCAGCTTTTTAGGTCACAGTGATTTGCGCACTAGCGTAATGGGGCTCAGTCGCGCCACCGACATCAATATCGACCCCAGCGAAGATGAAATGCAACAGATGGAAGCTCTGTTGGAAGAGTCGCTTGAACAAGGGTTCTTAGGGCTATCCACCATGTGTCTAACCTGGGATAAAGTCGACGGCGACCGCGAGTGGTCAAAAAGCCTTCCCAGCACCTACGCGAAATGGAAGGAAGTGGCTCGACTGAACAAGCTCGTTAGAAAATACGATCGCGTTCATCAAGGCGCGCCTAATGCCGCACGAGTCCTTCAGATCACTCAGTATATGCGCCAATGTATGGGGCTATTCAGAAAGAAACTCAAAACGACCTTAATCAGCCGCATGGACCTGAAAGGCAGTGTTTATTTAAGTAAAATCACCAATCTCGCTGCTCGCGTGGTCAATTTTTTCAACGGTGATTTTCGCTGGCAGGTACTGCCCACGCAGTTTACTGTGTACGCGGATGGTATCGATGTTGTCTTCTTTGAAGAGTTTGGTGCAGGTGAAATGGCGCTGGACCTAAAAGACAAGGTCGAAAGAGACGAATTACTGAAAGACGAAAACTATCGTCGAGATTTTCGAAAATTTTATGGCGAAAAGCTCAGCCCTAGAGTCTGGCAGCGAGATTTTGGGGATGCCGTTATTATTGATTGCCCCGACTCATCTATCGTCGGTAAGAATTTCGCGGAAGTCGCCGAACAGCGCAGCATTCATGTGGTCGATCTGTTCTTGGATCTTGTGGTCGAATTCGGTACCCAATTGCGTTGGTACACCACCGTCGCCAATCATCGAAAAGACGTTCTTCTGAACATGGTCAAAGACAAAAAATCTCTGATTACATTTAGCGATGCTGGCGCCCACATTCGCAACATGGCCTTTTACAATCTTCCTCTCAGAATGCTTAAGCTGATCAAAGAAACCCACGATCAAGGTAAACCGGCTATGACTATGGAAGAAGCCGTTTGGAGAATGACCGGAGATCAAGCCGATTGGTTTGGTATTGACGCTGGAAAAATCCGCCAAGGAGATCGCGCTGATGTTGTCGTCATCGATCCGTCCAAATTTGATCAAGACCTAGAAGCGGTATCCTGGGGAGAAATGGAGAACTTCAGTCTGCAACGGCTGGTCAATCGCAATCCCGGCTTAGTAAAACATGTCCTGATCAATGGCCGCATGGCGGTCGACAATGAAGTCATTGCTGAGCAACTCGGCAAACAAATGGGGTATGGGAAGTTCCTCAAGGCCCGCTAATGCTCACTATTGACCAGCAAGGAGTGTGTCTCCGCCTCACACCCTTTGCTGGCATCGACCAACCTGCCCTAGAGGTAATCAACAGCAAAACCGGATAGCTTTTGATCATTCGCAACAACGTCATTGACAACTTTCAACAAGTATCGCTTTGATTACTTCACCAAATACTCATAGAACAACACATCCCCTTCCCTCTCTAGCCCCGTAGAAATTGCATAAGACATTGCCACGTCATTTAACAACGACTGTTTACAACAAGTGCTTTGTGAGTTTTCAATCTGCCCATTGCGATGATTACGAGAAACAATATCTCGCGTTAAATTGGAATCAAATCAGCGAGAGTCGCAATGAACTACCAAGACATCAGTTTCGAAAAAGAAGGCCATATTGGCATCATAAAGCTCAACCGACCAAAAGCCATGAACTCTATCTCCGAGACCATGCTGGATGAATTCTACGACCTGTTGCCAAAGCTTGAAGCGGATGACGATATCCGCGTCGTGCTTCTAACCGGCGAAGGCAAAGCCTTCTGTGCCGGAGCAGATCTAAAGATGCTACTGGAAGACATCAAGGGCGGCGCCAAACCGGCACCCAACTTTTGGACTCGCTGCCGTGACGGCTTCGGAGCATTGATCAATTTCCGAAAACCCCTGGTCGTCGCACTCAACGGCGTTGCCTGTGCTGGTGGATTGGAACTGGCGATGGCCGGAGACATTATCCTCGCGGGTAAAAGTGCCCAACTGGCCGACGCACACGCCAACTTTGGAGTCTTCCCCGGTGCTGGCGGTGCCGTGACTCTATCGAGAAAAATCCCTTGGAATGCCGCTAACTATCTTCTGTTGACCGGTGAATTTGTCAGTGCAGAACAAATGAAAGACTGGGGACTGGTGTTTGACGTTGTCGAAGATGAACAGCTTTTCGAAAGCGCCATGGTCCTCGCAACCAAAATCGCCTCCAAAAGCCCCATCGGTTTGCAGCGCATGAAACAGATGGTTAAAGACGGTTTGGACATGCCGCACAGCAGTGCTCTGCGCGCTGAAGTCAACCTTCTCAATGTGCAGACTAAATCCCACGACTTAATGGAAGGTCTCACCGCCTTTGGGGAAAAACGCAAGCCCGAATTCAAAGGCTATTAATCGAGAATCTATTATGCCAAACACAACCGCAGAAAAAATCATTCACAGCATTGAGGCTATTCATCGTACCGGCTTGCGCTTTGATGAAGTTAGCAACAACAAGATAGTCGTGACCATGCCGCTAGCGGGTAACGATAATCACAACGGCATCATGTACGCAGGATCACTATTCTCCTTGGCGGAATGCGCTGCGGGAGTTCTGTTTATGAACCGTTTTGACTCAGCCGTTATAGCGCCTATATGCGCCAATGTGAACATCCGCTTTCGACGCCCTGCCAATAGTGACGTCCGTTTAAGTTTGAGCATCAGTGACGATGAATTTTCGAACTTGGAGGCAGAAGTGCTAGAGAAAGGAAAAGCCAGCATCAACTTTGAAGAGAACTTGATCGACAGTCACGGTGATGTCGTCTCCATTGCTGACGTTAAATACGTATTAATGAAAATCTAGAGAACCAGGGGGTTCATATGAATTTACAAGATAAAGTTGCCGTCATTACCGGCGGAGCATCCGGCTTAGGGAAAGCGGCTGCAACGGCCTTCGTTGAAAAAGGTGCAAAGGTATTTCTGTTAGACCTCAATGAAGAAGCTTGTGTTACCACTGTCGAGGAGCTAGGTGCTGAGTGTTGTGGTTACGCCATTACTGATGTGGTTTGTGAAGACTCGGTTAACGCGGCCTTAGATCAAGCCATGGAAGCGTTTGGCAAACTGCACATTGTCTTAAACGCTGCAGGCATCGGGCCCCCGGCAAAAGTTTTGGATCGAGATCTCAATCCATTGCCATTGGCCAAGTTTAAGAAGATTGTCGACATCAATCTTTGCGGTACTTTCAATGTCTTAAGTAAAGCCGCTTCGCGAATGGCTAAGCTGGATCCCATCAACGAAGATGGAGGTCGCGGAGTGATTATTAATGTGGCATCGGTTGCCGCCTTTGATGGTCAAATTGGTCAACCGGCCTACGGCGGTTCGAAAGCGGGTGTCGCAGGCATGACCCTACCTATCGCTCGCGAATTAGCCAAACAAGGCATTCGTATCAACTGTATTGCACCAGGCCTGTTCCTGACGCCATTGGCAGCCACCTTGGACGACAAAGTCATTGAAGCCCTAGGCAACAGCGTGGAATTTCCGAAACGCTTAGGTAAACCTTCCGAGTTCGCACAGCTGGCTGTGCAAATGGCCGAGAATGATTACTTCAATGGTGAGGTAGTGCGCTTGGATGGCTCTATTCGAATGAAGGCTCGCTAGTCGCAATCACGCTAGAATCAAGCCTGTCTCATCAACGCCTCCTCAGTAAGACGTCAAGTCTCAGCCGAGACTTGACGTCTTGCAATTAAGAGTTTTTGTTAAGCGCCAACAACCACTAACTTTACCAAATCACTGCGGTACCTGTGCCGTGTGGAACCACTGAGGCATCGGCGTCGGCATCCGCATACGCGCTTTCACCTGATCTGCATTCTCTTTCGACGTCAGTTTCGTCAGCAATTCAAATGCCACTTCAATGGCAGTTCCCGGTCCTGTAGAAGTAATCATTTGGCCGTCGACAACGATGGGACGATCAACAAACAACGCCCCGGTATCCTCCAGTTGTTTTCGGCGCCGGCCACCGACTTGGTGATAAATCGTCGCATTCCTTTTCTCTAGGATACCGGCCTCTCCCAAACACAATGACGACACGCAAACGCTGGCAATACATTGATCTTGAGCGGCGAAATGACGTATGGCGTTAAGAAAAGGCTCACTCAACGCTTCATCGTAGAAACCGGAAGGCTCAAAACCACCAGGAATAGCTAGCGCGTCAAACTCATTAAGGTCAATATCGGGTAATAAATAGTTGGGACAGAGACTGAGCCCAAATGTAGTTTTGATTTGTTGTCGCAACCCCACATCCAACAGCTCGATTGCTTCGTCGCCTACCAGATTCGCCCAACCCAGGACGTCGGTAAATGCCGCCATTTCGAGCGGCTCAACCCCATTGGCCAGCAACATCATGACTCGTTTCATATGATCCTCCGAAGAGAAAGGCCTACCTATCGGTAAACCTTCTGATTGTGATTGTTAACTAGGTGCTGCCATCAACCCAATAGTGGTGATGCCACCATCACGATTCCCGCAACGCCTGCACTCCATGCACCAGTGCGAACCCAGGGAATACCGGCAATATAGACAGCCGCATGTAGGACTCTAGCAACTAAGAACACCTTTGCTCCCAGTGCCGTAGTCTCATTAGTCAAGCCCATGACTTCGACGGCCACAGCCAGTGGAGCAAAGATAACAATGGCTTCCATTAGGTTACGAATAGCGCGATTGAGACGATCGTTGGCACCACTCCACGGTGAGATATCGTGTTGATTGCCCGCCGCCACTGGCAGTCCTAAAACCAACACATTCCTAGTGCCCTGAATCAAGGTTAATAGCAGTAACAAGCCGGCAATCATTGCGGCAGAAAGAATTTCAACAGACATATGGATAACCTCTAATATTTTAATAAAAATCAACTATCGTAGCGACCAAACAACATCAACCGATATCAAGCACAAAGCCCCACCGATGTAGCTGGAAAGGCTACAAACCCCGGTAACTTTTGAAAGCGCTCAATCCATCCGCGAATATTTGGATAGCCTTCTAGGGATACATCGCCTTCCGGTGCATGCGCGATGTAAGCGTAGTTTGCAACATCTGCAATCGTTGCATGAGGTGCGGCCAACCACTGGCGATCTTGTAAGTGACTCTCCAGTTGTGCCAATATTTGGTGAGCATTGGCGATAGCCGCTTGGTGATCAAGACTCGCACCAAACACATTAACCAGACGTGCAGCGGCAGGACCAAAAGCGATCTTGCCAGCGGCTACTGACAGAAAGCGCTGAACCATAGCCTGCTGCGCCAAATCTTGTGGGTACCAGCGACGCTGCGAATCGTATTTACTGGCCAAGTAAATCAATATGGCATTGGAATCTGACAAAGTGACATCGCCATCTTCTAGAGCAGGCACTTGACCGAAACTGTTCTTCTGCAAAAACTCTGGCGTTTTCTGCGCTCCCGCTTTGAGATCAACATCAACCAAATCAGCGTTAAGATTCAACAGCGACAACAATACTTCCACTCGGTGAGAGTGACCCGACAGCGGATAACGATAAAGTGTGATATCTGACATAACAAACTTCCTAAAAATAAAATGAATAAGTAAATCAACCGACCTGAATAGATCTAACCGCTCAACTTCAACAACAGGTTACTTTGTTCAAGTTTAAGCAAGTCATCAAAACCACCCATGGCTTTGTCATTGATCAATAGTTGTGGGTAAGTTCTTCCACCCGTTCGACGACGCATCTCGCTCACTCTTTCTGGGTTTCGATAGACATCGTATTCAGAAAATTTGATGCCCTTACTACTCAACAAACGCTTGGCGTGAGTGCAATACCCACACCCTGGTCGGGTGTATATTTCGACAACAACCATTTACAGCCTCCGGTGTATCGATAGGCCTACAAACACTGTGCCCTTCGATGGGATGCAGTATCCTAGAAACACAGCTATTGATAAATCCGGCTTCCATTGAATTATTGTCAATGCTATGTTGACAATCATGGATACGATAGATGGCATGAAAACCGTAGTCGCGGTTGTGGAAACCGGCTCATTCACCGTCGCCAGCGAGCGACTGGGTATTTCTAAAGCGCTAGCGAGCAAATATGTAGGCGAGGTAGAAGCTCAGTTAGGTGTGCGTTTATTTAACCGATCAACGCGGCGTTTGGCGCTCACCGAAGCGGGTCAGCGCTATTACCAACAAGTACTGCCTTTGCTTGAGGGCTTGAGCGCAATGGTGGATCAAGTCACCGGAGAACAAACAGAACCCAAAGGGTTGCTGCGCGTCAGTGCGCCTGTGACATTTGGAGAAATGAAACTATCACCGTTGATCCCTAGCTTTTTAACCCAGCACCCTGAGATGCAATTGGATTTGCAGTTATCTGACCGCAAGATCGACATGCTAGAAGAAGGCATTGATGTGGTCATAAGAATCGGTGGCGTCGACGATTCCAGTCTTGTTGCCCGACAAATCAAGAATTTGCCGCTGGTGCTTTGTGCCTCGCCCGACTATTTACAAAAAAAAGGTGAACCCAAGAGGGCCAAAGACTTGATGAAACACACCTGCATTATCGATAGCAACTTTCGAATCGGTAACCAGTGGCCACTCATATCACCTTCAGGGAAAACCACTTCAATTGATGTCCATTCAAGAGTTTCGGCCAACAGTCCTCGAGCGGTTAAAGCTGTAGCCTTAGCCGGAGGGGGGATCGCCATGATTCCAAAATTCATCATCGAAGACGAGCTGGCCCGTGGCGAACTAAACGTTGTATTGCCGAAGCACTCCACCTTGGAATTTGGATTGTTTGCAATATATCCGCATAGACGTTATCTCTCCAAGAAGGTGCGCTGCTTTATCGACTTTCTGAGCCGAGAATTCAGCGACATTCGCCCATGACAGACTTAAGGTAAAGCCATTAACCCCAAAAAATCATACTGCCGCCAGTTCTCACTGATGGGACTTGATCCATTGTTTAGGGGAGATATCCCATTGCTTCTTAAACGCACGAGCGAGGGAGGAAGCACTGTCGTAACCCACTTCATCGGCCACCCAAGCCACCGGCTTGTTCTTAAGCAATAGCGCCTTGGCCATACTGAGGCGTAAATCGGTCAAGAACTCCATTGGGGTTTGCCCGACAGAATCCTTAAACAGACTCGCAAACTTTGAACGAGACATGGCCGAGAACTCGGCCATGGTTTCAACCGTCCACGGGCTCTGTGGTTCGGCTTTCAATCGCTTCATCAACT
Organism: Cellvibrionaceae bacterium; assembly: GCA_002707785.1. GTDB lineage: Bacteria > Pseudomonadota > Gammaproteobacteria > Pseudomonadales > Cellvibrionaceae > Pseudomaricurvus. The sequence goes on from PANW01000032.1 coordinate 245,659, forward strand.
TCGCCAAACTGGGATGAGTACTGGCGGCAAAAGTGCCCATATCCACCAGACCGTTATCTATGACATAACGGAGTACTTGGACAACAAAAATATCGCACAGGCGATCAATGACTATTTTTCGCCCCAACTGGTCGTCAAACGCCTCCTGAAAGATGTCATCGGCGGTGTGACTAATTGCCGGGTTTTGTGCCACATCAATACAGATGAATTTGGGCAGATTCTGTACCAACACGGATCGTTGATGAGCGTCGAATTGGATGTTGGCACACACCAGCTCCGCTTCGTGGGAATCCTTGATTTGAATGCGGTGATCACCGCCGCTGGGCAGAAACAGCACCGATGCTTTGTGCAGCTCCACCTCGTGCCCCTGATCCGTCAACATGGTCATAGAGCCTGACTTCAAGACATGCAATAAACCATTGTTATCACTCTCTTCAAACGCCTGCAGGCCACATAGGCTACCGCTAAAGAACACCTCGGCATTGAAGTCGAGTTCTTGCAACAAACTACTTAATGAATCCATATCAACTCCATCTGGACGCTAGGTATGGTTTTATGGATGGTTTGCGGCCTTTTAAGTTCACCAATCCGTAATCTATGCATCGAAGCCAAGGCACACATCAGCTGCCCACTTCACCAACAACTTTAAACCAAGCATAGTAAAGGAAAGAGAAATGAACGTTAAACAAACCTTGAAGATCGTCGCCGCTGCCGGAACCCTACTGTTTAGCAGCTTGAGCTTTTCCGCAGCCACTAACATTGGTGAAAACGACTTGGCCATTGGCGGCTATGATCCCGTTGCTTACTTCACAAAGAGCAAGGCCGTAGAAGGTTCCGCTAAATACACCGCAACTCACGACGGTGCCATCTACCGTTTTTCCAATAAGAAGAACCGTGATCTGTTCAACGCTAACGCCGATAAGTACGCACCACAATTTGGTGGCTATTGCGCGATGGGTGTTGCACTCAACAAGAAGCTGGATATCGACCCAACAGCCTTCCACATTGATGACGGCAAACTCTATCTTAACCTCAATAAAGATGTCCAGAAGAAGTGGTTGACCGACGTTGACGGTTACGTAGTTTCTGCTGCTCGTATTTGGTCTGGCATCGAAGACCTGTCAGTAGAACAAGCAAATGCAGAAGACTGATACAGACACTTCTGTAAAAGCATCATCGACGCTGAAACTGCTTTGGTTCAGCGCCCGATGGTGCGGCCCCTGCCAACAAATGGCACCGACCTATGAAGCTGTCAACGGGCTTTATGGCGATCGTATNAACATCGAGAAAGTCGATGTTGATGACAACCCGGAACTGGCAGTAAGCCATCAGATTAGAGGTGTTCCCTCACTGGTGATGGTCAATGAATGTGAAGAGCTATCCCGACAGGTGGGAGCACAGCCCTTGCACACATTAGATCGTTGGATCGAGGAAATTCTCAAACAGCAGTCGTTACACAGCAGTAATTAACAACGTCACTTAAGGAGACGGTTATGAATCAGAAACAACGTATCGCCACCGCGGCTCTGGTAGTTGCACTTGGCGCAATCTCTACCTCCCCGGTACACGCCGGCGGAAAAGAAAAATGCTATGGCATAGCTGCGGCAGGCCAAAATGATTGTGGAAATTTAGCGGGCACTCACTCTTGTGCAGGCCAATCCAAAGTCGACAATGATCCCGGTGAGTGGAAGCTGGTCGCCAAAGGTACCTGTGTCGACATTGGCGGCATGCTGAAGAAAGAAGCCAAACGCCGCTACGCAGAACAACAGTAACCTTCACTGCTTTGATGGAGCTCCTGCTATGAACCCGATATCACTGAAGCCCAACTATGCCCCCCAAGCGGACACTTGCTACATAGGTGTTGGTCTCAGGCATCAGCACTTTCAGGAAGCGTTAGCAGGCTCTTCATCCATCGACTTCGCAGAAGTTCATGCTGAGAACTTCTTTGCCGACGGCGGTATTGCGTCGGCTTTTTTAGACCAATTTTCAGATCTTTATGATATTAGCTTGCATTCCACCTCTATGGGGTTGGGATCAGCGACCGGCGTTAATCACAACTACCTAAAGCGGCTAAATCAACTGATCAAAAGAACCTATCCGGTTTTGATTTCCGATCATGCCAGCTTCGCCTGGAGCCAGAACAACAATCGCGATATTCACGCAGGCGATTTATTGCCTCTGGAGTTTTCTCCCGCGAGCTTAGAGGTTCTCATCGAAAACACTGATCGTGCCCAACAGATACTAGGGCATCAACTGTTAATTGAGAACGTATCAGCCTATGTCGACCTCGATCATTCTAGCTTGCAAGAAACCGAGTTTTTGGTNACGGCCGTTGAACGCTCAAACAGTAAACTACTGGTGGACTTGAACAACCTTCTGGTGAACGAACGCAACGCCGGCAGTACTGATCCGCTAGCAAGAGCCAAACAGTGGCTAGAGGCTATCCCGCACCACTTGGTGGGTGAAATCCATTTGGCGGGTTACTCGGTCAGTAGCGATTTTACCATCATCATCGACGATCACAGCCAAGCGGTATCAAACGAATGCTGGGAGCTCTATTGCTTCGCCCTGCAACGCTTTGGCTCTATTCCCACATTGATTGAATGGGACAACGAATTGCCCTCATGGCAGCGACTGGTGGCAGAAGCTGATAAAGCAAGAGAGATCTTTTCGCAAGTTTTTACTCAGGCCGGAGGACGCACTCATGTCGGATGAACGAGATCGCCTAGCCCTTCGCCAACAGACTTTTGTGGATGAAATTCGAAGTTTTCAAACTACTGCGAAAACGCTAAACCGAAACACCAGAAGCGATTGTGAAATCTCTTTGGCATTCTCAGAAAAACAAGCAGAAGGCCTAAGCATCTATCAGAACAATCTCAAAGCAACCGCCTATCGAGCGCTGAGTATTGCGTATCCCGTTTTGGAGCTACTCGTCGGCGATCAAGCCATGCGCTTACTTGCGCAGCAGCTGATCCAGCAACACCCGTTACGCAGTGGCGACTGGGGTGATTGGGGCGAAACACTAGCCACATTGATAGCAACTTCTGANTTAGTCGATGACTACCCGTTCTTAACCGACATTGCGGTTTTGGAATGGAAAATTCATTGCGCCAACCGCAGCAGCAACAACAATNATTTTGATCGTGAGTCTTTAGCGTTATTAGAACAGCAATCACTGGATAGTGTANGNATCCAACTATCGAACAGCACACAACGACTTAGCAGNCCCTATCCAATTGATACGATATGGCAGCTGCATCAGGCCCACAANGCTCAGCANCAGAAGGCACTAAANGCTCANCTGCAACAAGAACTTGATCGACCTGATCGCCAATATGAATTNCTGATCACAAGAGCNGAGCATCAAGTTCAGATTCATCGNCTATCCGATGCGGATGCCGTNTGGTTTTCNTCCGTATTGGCGGGTTCAAGCCTAGAAGCACTGCTAACAGAACAGCCCACATTCGACTTTTCCGATTGGCTCAAGACCGCCATCGAAAACAATTATTTGTCACGTTTTTTTACCACTCAATATTCCGCATAGGAGAAGTATTATGTCAACCTTAGTCAACCAACTCTATCAACGCTACAGCACTGCCAGCACGCTATTGGAAAAATTGCACTCTTTGGTATCCATCAGCGCTAGGCTCTATATCGCTCAGGTTTTTTTCCTCGCCGGGCTGACCAAAATAAAAGATTGGGATACCACGCTGTTTTTGTTTGAAGAAGAGTACCAAGTGCCCTTTCTGTCCTATGAATTAGCCGCCTATTTGGGCACCTTTGGCGAACTAGTTTTTCCAATTCTACTGGCGATTGGATTAGCCACGCGCTTTTCAGCAATTGCGCTATCGGTTGTCAATATTGTCGCCGTGATCAGTTTAGAAGAGATCGCACCTGCAGCGCTCTACTTGCACGTTGTCTGGGGCATCTTACTCGCCCAAGTCGTCATCTACGGATCGGGTTTTCTATCCGCTGATCGCTGGCTAAAAGCCAAATGGGCCTCTTAGCAGACGAGTAGATTAAACGCTGAGCGACGTGTGATGGCCTAGCGTAATCATTCAGGGGGGCATCCCCCTGAATCAACTATTCACTGATAGCTTCTCGCTCTCGCCCCAAACACTTGACCGCAACCGCAATGACCACGACAAATGCCAACGCGATACCGATGTAGAAGAGGAAAAAGGCAACGTCATTACCCAGGTTTGTCTCTGGGGTAAAACTCAATCCTCTGGCCATTGGAAAAATGGGATCTAGAACGGACGCGATCACAATTGTCCAAGCAACGATCACCATAGCGACAGCGACTCGGTAGATCTTTTGAAATACGGTATTCAACGTGGGCAAGACTGCGGCCAATATCCACAACATCAAACCATTGGTAATACCTTCCATATGGGCCATGCGCCAAGCATCATAAGTTCCCGGTAACTGATAATGGATGACGCCAGGAATAGGCCACAAGCTGATTTCACCAATCAGAAAAAATAGAAAACCAAAACCCATCACAAAGCCGACCAACAACACCAAGGCACCGTGACCTAGCAACAATTTCTGAGATCGAGTCAATTCGTTTTTCATACTTAATTGTTCCTGTTAGTTGATGTGATTTACAAACAAGTGGTGTCAACCATTGCTGAGCTTGGATCCTTTCGGTATTTTTCTACCCAAGATTGATACCACTGTGGATCCTGTACTTTCGATGGGTGATGCCAAGGCATACAGGCCGACAGCATTGGCGGCAGCATATTGCCAAAGAATCGAGAGATCATTTTCAATAATCGCCAGCGAGAACTCAGATTGCCCCAGAGCCCATCCTTTTTCAGCATCGCTTGATAGGCATGACGACTGAATTTCATCACGTGAAGAGTGGCGAAAACCGTGGCATAGACACGATAAAAATAGTCACCATAGACGGATTGATAGGCATCAAAAGCAACATTCTTGTGTTCAATTTCTTCTATAAAATGCCAGAGAATTAAAGAGGCGACTCGAGTATCGGCACCCGCAAACAGCGTCTCCCGATCTTCCACCAGCCAATGTCCAATGCCCAGCGCCATGGATTCGAACCCGCAGGCATACGCAAGATTGAATTTCAGACTCCGAGTTTTTTCGAAGGCTCTGTACTCTTCAGCCATGGCCTGCTCAACGGCTTTCAATTCACTGTAGCCTTTGGCAATGAGTAGATCATTGAACTTCCGATGCTGCTGGTAGTGCTGTCCCTCTTGCGAAATATACAGCTTCACTTCATCGCGCAAGACCTCAGAGTCGATAGCAGGCAGCGCTTTGCGCATAGTACGAATTAAATAGGGTTCCAGAAATGGCATCGCCAGAGACGTGCCATTGACCATATGGCTCCACTCTACTTGTTCAGAATTCCAGTGAGGCTGTAAATCCTCAGGAAATTCAAACGGAATCTTACGCACAAAAATTGTATCCAGATCGCGGGCTTCTGCCATGATCACTCTACCAAGCCGATTAATAATAGATTTATAAGCACTTGAAAATGAATGGTAGAGATTGCCATCCTTAGCCATAAGGTTATAAAGTGACACCCATAGGTTAATTAGTGACAGCCTAATACACTCTTATTCTTTGAGCTAAAGCCTCATGCTAGCGAACAACACCTCAACACAAGCCATTCAGCCAATGCCGGTGCCAACCAGCTATTCTCGGGTATTGGCCCGCGAACTCGACTTGCAGGAAAAGGATCTGCACACACTATTGAAAGGCACGGGATTGCAATCAGACGTTTTAACAGAGTGTAGTGAGGTGAGTGCGACCACCGAGCAACAAATGCGCATCCTTGAAAATGCACTGCTACTGACACAGGCACCAGAATTAGGGCTACGTTTAGGACGACGCCTGCTGCCGGCAACTCACGGCCCTCTCGGCTACCTTATACTGAGCTGTCCGGATGTTTTAACCTCACTGCAAGCGTTTGCTCAATATCTTCCCACGCGCCTGCCTTTCTCCACGGTGACCATCACTCAAAACGACACACAGGTGGAGTGCCGGCTAACACTCAACATTCAGGCGTCGAATAGCATTCAGCGCTTGCTGCAAGAATGCTTCGCGCTGATGATTCAATCGATTGGTGAGGCCAGCCTGGCTCAGGAGTTGGTCGATGCACGTATTGAGCTGCAACATGCCAAACCCGATTATCATCATCTCTACCACGATTATTTCCACTCGCCGGTAGAGTTTTCACAAACTCACAACCGAGTCATCATTCCACTCACAACCACACAGATCGCCAACACCTCGGGAAACACAGACTCTTATCGCGTGGCGCTAGAGCTCTGCCAGCAACTGATTGATCGCCTGCCCTCACGTGACATTCTAACGAGTCATCAAGTCAAACGTTTGCTGTTGTCACACCCCATTGGCTCCGTGGGTGCAGAACAGATCGCCCAGGAATTATTCATTACCAAACGCACCTTACAGCGACGTTTGAATCGGGAGGGAACCAGCTATCGTGAGATTGTAGAGACCATTCTTGCCGATCTTGCCTCGAATTATTTAGGCAACCCACGATTGTCCATCGAGAGCATTGCGTTTCTGTTGGGCTACAACGACAGTGCCGCGTTTAGAAAAGCGTTTCGGCGCTGGTATGGAATCAGCGCCAACGAATATCGCAGCACCCTCTAACCAAAGACTGATCAAAGACGTACAGACCAGCCAAAACAAGCGCCGGCTCCCCTGCGACTAAACTGAAGAGCGGGAAGGAAATTAGGCACTAAGCCAGCAACTCAAAACACTCGGCAATTACTTGGAAACAGTCAGCGACTCTGTCTGCGAGACAAACTCAAAACTCTTTTCGGCATGACTCGTCACAAGAAAGTGACTGGCGCCAAATAAAATGTCCATACGGGCATTGCCCAAATGCTTCAAGAGACATTCGGAGATGGAACGAACAATTGGACTGGACTTGTCACCGCACACCAACTGAGTGGGAACATCGAAGCTCTCATAGTCTTCCAATGCATAGACCGTATTTTGACACAAATCCCAATGGCGAGCGTTATAGTCAGTCAGCGGATCCATTGCTTCTTTAATAAACTCAGGCATTTGATCAAACTGACCTTCGCCCCCCCAAAAATCGATGACGCGCCGACAGGCATAGGTTTCTTGACTGGCAATGGCCGTGCGATAGTCGTCACAGAAACGATCAACCGCCGCTGCATCTTCATCGCGCCCAGACATTTCTAAAATACCGGTCAGCACGGGTTCAAACAGCGTCATGGCTCGCACGGCTACTCGCCCACTTAACGCCACCGCCACCGCAACAACGCCGCCAAAAGAGTGCGCGACTAGATGAATAGGCCCCAAACCCAAATGGTCGATGACTTGCACCACAATATCGACTTCGGTATCGACGCTGGGATCGTCAAAATCGGCTGGAGCCGGAGCACCACCATGACCCGGTTGCTTGATACAGATACAGCGGTAACGGTCTGACAACTGATTGACCATATACTTCCAAGTGGATGTATTGGCAAATGAACCGTGAATAAACACGATCGGCTCGCCGCTGCCTTGCTCTACAAAATAGTCGGTAATGGCCATAGGAAAACATCATTCAATTGAAAACGCGGGCATTGTAGGGGAAACGGAGTTGAGGTGCGAGAGATGGATAAAACGTGGAGCAGTCGACATCTAGCAATGTTAGGCGCAATTGGATATGGATAGAGTGCTGCCTGCTGCCTCTGCAAAGTGCCCCTATCAACTGGCCCCATAATGTGACTCTATAAAGTAAATCCGCAAGGTCTCTGTCGAGAGCTTCTCCAATCCTATAACTAGCCGGCAGTATAAAAGGAGAGTTGGGAACTCAGTGAGGGGCAGATCCCGGGGTTTGCATCGCTGACGACTGATCCGAAAAACAGCGATCCTCGCCAGAGCGTTTAGCTTCATACATAAGCTTGTCGGCGGCATCCAACAACTCCGTCACCGAGTGAGAAGTGACCGGAGAAAAACCCATACTCACGGTCGCAGCCGGCAGCTTAGCCGCCTCCAAGCTCTCTGAAAAACAATTGTCGATTCTATGGCGGAGATTGGAAAAATCGCTGGTTTGATCGTTCACAGCGATGAGAGCCACAAATTCATCCCCACCAATACGGCAGAGCACATCACTTTCTCTAACACAATTGCGCAAACTAGAGGCCAGCACCACCAGCACACCATCGCCCACGCTGTGTCCAAATTGATCATTGATCGATTTAAAATCATCGACATCAATGTAGATCATCCCCAGCTTTATCGACATCCGTTTTGCCAGCAGCATTCGCTGACTGCAAACGACATTACAACCTCGGCGATTGTAGAGCTGAGTCAACTCATCGGTGATCGCCAGTTCTTTCATATTGCTATAGGCTTCAACCAATTCGAGGTCGGCCTCGATAATGTCTTTAAGTTGATGAATGAGTTTGAGATAAATATCTTGATAATCAGTTTGTCGATAGTCCATCACGCAGAAAGTTCCAAAGGTTGTTCCGTTTGGCCATCGCACAGGAACCCCTAAATAGGACGTAAATCCATCGTCGTGCACTTCAGGATTGGTGTCCCATAAAGGATCTGCTTGGGCGTGTCTGACATAAAGCGGGCTGCCGGTCTCAACAATTTTTCGGCAAAAAATATTGGCTTCGGGAACGATGATCGATCCGGCCTCATAGGGATTGGATGATTGCTCGCTGGCAATGGTGACTTGATAACCCTTTCCTGTGTGTTGTACCAAAAAAGCGGCCGGTGCAGCGAAGAATTCAGCAAGTAGATTAACGGTTTGTTGCCATTTCTCTATCGATACTAACGCGTCTCGATTGTCTAACAACCACTTATCAGGATCGAGCATTTACGCCTCCACCTTCAACATTCAATTTAAGACCACTACATGATATTGAGTATGGTTACTGCTCTACAAAAAGTCACCACGAGATTCGGCATAAAAAAACTGGAATAGAACACTTTCGCCGAATCCAACCAAAAGATGATATCGAATACGGTTTTTTAGAAAGTTATTGAATAAACGTTAAGAATATAAGTGACAATTATTCTAGCCCAACACAGACAAGTCCAGTCATCGAACAGTAGCAAAACCCAAATAATCAAGAGAGCTTAACTAACAAAAAAAAGCAGCAGACATTATCTTCACTCAAAAAAGAACATTTCCAAAATCATTCAAACGGCACACAGGGACAAGCTTTATGTGCTCATTTAACGGCCTACAAAGGCAAGAAACGTTACTTTAGTTTGAAATCACATCACCGAACAAACCGTCACCACGCTGGGGTTTCTAGCGGCTTAGAGATCCAACTCATCTGACAATCAAGATGGTATGGCGAACCCAAAACGCCGCTAGAGCGGCAAGAAAGTCGACGACCAAGTTGGTCACTTTAGCATCTTCCTACGACCACTATTCTTGATTCAGTAGTAATACTAGATAGATAGAATTAGGATTTTTTTGCCGTCCACTTCGCCGTGATCAGCCTAACTCCGCCTGTGTCTCTTGAACCCATCGAGTAAGTGACAGCGAATCGCTGAGCTCAACATTGCCATAATTCAGGTTCACCCAACCTCTTGCCTTCCAATCTTTAAGCACTCGATAAATACTCTGCCGAGTGACGCCTAGGCTTGCGGCGATTTCATCTTGAGAAAGCTTGATTTGATACTTCTCTCTAACTCGATGCATTCTCAATAGAGTCCTGCCCATGCGCACAGAAACCGGTAGAAAGGCGGTCTCTTCAATCGCTTTTCCCGCCCGACGCAAACGAAGACACAAAACCCTGACAAAATATTGATACAAATCTGGTTGAGAGTGGAGTAAGTCCAACAAATCCTTTCTCAGCAAACTGACGATTTGAGTGTCTCCAATCACCATTGCAGTCTGCCCTCTCGGCGCACCGTCAAGCGCCGAATTTTCTCCAAACCACTGCCCTGGACTAACCAATTCGTATAAAAAGAGTTTCCCCGTCGGGGCCTCTCCGATGAGTTTTACCGCACCATCAACCACCCCATAGAGTGCTTTAGGTTCATCGCCAATTTTGTAAATAGCGGTTTCACTTTTAACCGATTGAAGTCGACACAATTTCTCTAACTCTCTCTTTGCCATCTCGGGAAAGTCTTGAAACAACCCGCTACTGGAGAGCTGATCTCGAATAGATGTCATAGATAGCACCTCCCTTTTCTGATTAGCAATCAAATGCAACATTTTTAACATTCATTCTCGGGAAGCACTTTACTATGAACATCACCCAATTAAAAACACGACTGAGAATAACGATGACTCCAAGAATCCCAAGAGACAAAAATAATGACTATAGTGTCGAGATGGCAAAATCTCGAAGAGACTTTGTTTCCGAGAGAACCAATACTAGCTTCGAACACCTTAGCCACTTTCATTTTGATCCCTCAGTAACCGCTGGAAATATCGAGAACTTTATCGGAGTTGCTCAGGTACCCTTAGGTCTCGCTGGCCCACTATTGATCGATGGTGAACACGCTCAAGGCGAATTTTATATTCCTATGGCCACCGCAGAAGGTACTCTGGTTGCGAGTTATAATCGAGGTATGCGGCTACTCAGAGAAGCCGGCGGCGTTAAGGTTTCAGTGGTAGACGACGCCATGCAACGCGCTCCGGTATTTTCTTTCCAAGATGCTCGTCAAGCGCGAGAATTTGGAAAATGGGTCGAACAAAATTTCGATGCTATCAAAGACTGCGCAGAGTCGACAACACGCTCAGGAAAACTTCGAAACATCGAACAATACTCGGCCGCTAGAATGCGTTATCTGCGTTTTAATTTCACTACCGGAGATGCTGCAGGACAAAATATGGTGGGTAAAGCCACCTACGTTGCTTGTGAGTGGATAAAAGCAAACTATCCTGCCGGCATTCAAAAATACATGCTCTCCGGCGCGATGGATACTGACAAAAAACACTCTCAACTGAACACTCTTCACAGCAGAGGAAAGCGGGTCATCGCCGAGGCCACTATTCCTGCGAAACTTCTGGAATCGATAATGGGCGTTTCTCCAGAAGCACTTTACAAAGCCAGAGCGGTCACACAAGTGGGGAATTTCCTTGCAGGATCGGTCAATACCGGCGCTCACTCTGCTAATGGCATTACCGCGTTGTTTATCGCCACGGGCCAAGATGTTGCCAATGTCGCGGAGTCTTCGGCGGCGATTACTTTTGCAGACATTGATGACAATGGTGACTATTACATTGCCGTTACGATACCGTCGCTCATTGTTGCCAGCTACGGCGGCGGAACCGGCCTACCCACCCAGAGTGAATGTTTGAAAATGCTAGGCTGTGAGGGTAGCGGCAAAGTCCGTAAGTTGGCGGAAATCATTGGCGGGGTTGTACTCGCTGGAGAACTATCTCTGAGTAGCGCGGTATTGGCGGGAGACTGGGTCACTAGTCATGATGCCCTAGGACGAAATCGATAGTTTCTACCAATACTATTTAACATAGTAGCGATGTGATAATAATTTGCCACTATAAAAAAAGGCCCACTCCCAAACTCTTTCGAGTAGCGCACGGGAATGGGCTATAGCTAACTGCTTAACAGTTGATTAAAACAAGGAAAATTACTTCAATTTTGCGATCACGTCACCGAACAACTCTTCATCCGCCGGCAGTACTTTAGGGGTCGCCAGTGGCTTTGAAATCCAAGTCACGTTGATCAAATGTTTCCAATTGATGTTCTCATTGGTGGAGTTACCACCCCATGTACCACACCCCAATGAAAACGTCTGACGCATACCGTTCCATAAGTTACCGGAATTCGACGGCGCCTGAGGCTGATTAACCATCACACGAGAGGTTTTGGTTGCTTCAGCTAACTTCAGGATATTCTCGTCACTGTTGGAATAGATACCGCAAGAATGCCCCATGCCTTGGTATGCCTGGATTTCATTGGTCAGAGCAATGGCGTCATCAATATCTTTAACTTTGTAGAATGCCATGATGACCGATAGCTTCTCACCGGAGTAGGGATGCTCTGGGCCAGTTCCAGTTTCTGGCATGATGATAAACAAACGATCGTCGGGAATCTCAACACCGGCCATTTCACACAACACTTGAGGCTTCAACACAACCGCTTTGGTGTTGAGACTGCCGTTTTCCCAAAGTACGTCAGCAATTTTTTTGTAGTCATCGTCATTGGCGAGATAACCGCCTTGAGCAATGAGTTTTTCAAGCAATTGGTCGTAGATGGCTTCAACCGCAATCACCGAGTTATCAGACGAACAAGAAGCGGCTAGGTCGAGCGTTTTCGAAATACGGATTTTTTCAGCAGCGTCATCAAGATCCGCGGTTTCGTCAACCGTGATCACAGCGTTACCCGCGCCCACACCCAGTGCAGGAGTACCAGAAGAGTAGGCCGAGGTCACCATGGCAGGTCCGCCAGTGGCGAGAATCAGATCACACTGTTTCATCAGCTCATTGGTAGATTCTAAGGATGGAATATCGATACCCTGTACCAAATCGGCCGGCGCCCCGACTTTTTCTAAGGCGGCACGCATGTTGTCGATGATCAGTTTATTGGTCAACTTGGCTCGTGGGTGCGGCGCAACGATAATGGCATTGCGTCCTTTCACCGCGTTGATACCCTTGATCACCGGCGTTGCCTCTGGGTTGGTAGAAGGCGACAAAGCGCCAATCACACCCACAGGTTTGGCGATCTTGATAATATTGCGCTCTGTGTCTTCTTCGATAACACCGACAGATTTATCATCAATAATATCCATCAAGGCCGCACGTGTTTTGGTGAAAATCTTAGCGAACTTACCGTTGTAGTCACCTAACTGAGTTTCATCCAAGGTGTGTTGAGCAATCGCTTCTGCCACACCCGGCTGACAACAGGACCATACCATCGCCTTGATGAGCTCATCGACTTGCTCTTGTGAATAATGTTCGATCTTCGCTTGCGCCACTCGTGCGCGCTCAATCATCATTGCGATGTTACGAGCATCTTCAGTATCGGCAATCTGCTTATCTAGAGCCATGGTTAACCTCTGTCTATGTCAGTAGTAGTTTATTGTGAGCGATCCGCAGATCACAATCCAAAGGAGTCAATGGCTCTACCGCCATTGCCGTTCGATGGGATATTCCAAGTTCCGAAGGGCGGCCAGTCTTACCACATGCACACTCAGAACAAGATAGCCGCTTATCATAGCAGCTGCTAACGCCTGTCCAATTCACTATATTGCGTAGCAGATGGACTATATTGCGCATTTATTTTGTGATCTGCCCCTAAAGATTGTAGCTTGCCCGCCTACAAACTGGATATTGTCGCTTTTCCACTCTCAGTAATTGCGACCCTGTAGTAACCTAAGCATCCAGCCACAGAGGTACAGGCCCCACTATCCATCCACCGCAGCGGTCAGCCCCCTATTGAGCCCCTGCAACACTGACCACAAGGAACGTTTTATGCGCCTCACACAAGGACTTTATGCATTTTCTCAGCAACTGATTAGGCCGCTTGGCACGCGACCAATCCTCGCCAATGGCCTAATAATGGCAACACAGCTCGCTTTCCCGACACTGAGTTACAGTGACGACGACGTAACAGCCGCCACTCAGGGAATGGAGCAAACACCGCCTCCTAGAGAAACTCAGGTAACGTTTAAGAACTACCGAGAGCCGGGTTACAACCAATGGGCGTTTCGTAACGTCAATGCACCTTTTGCCACCCTTAGCATTCCGCGAGAAGGTAAGATTACCCGCTTAAAATATAAGCCCAACCCCAAACTGGGAGAACTGCAGTTTAGCGATGGCTTTGGTAATCAAGTCAGTGTTAATCAAGCGCTGGAGAATTCCTACACCGATGGCATCGTGGTTTTGCGCAACAACACCATCGTTTTTGAACGCTACTTTGGCGGTATGAATCAACACGACCAACACATTTGGTTTTCTGCGACTAAGTCACTGGTGAGTACCGCCTTCGGAATTTTGGTCGCCGAGGGTAAGATTGATTTGAACGCATCGCCGGCTGACTACATCGACGAGCTCAAAGGCAGCGGTTTTGAGAGGACGACTATTCAAAATGTTCTCAATCATTCCAGCGCACTGACCTTTAAAGAAAACTACACTGACATCAATGCGGATTTTCTCAAGTACTACGCGCCGGCGTTAAACATGGGCTACATTCCCGGCGGGCGTGAAGCACAGCCAGAAACCTCAGAAATTTACGGTGTACACGACTTCCTCGGGCGCTTTATTAAGGCCGACAATTCACTGCAACCGCGCGATGTATTCGACTACAATTCCAGCAACGCCGACGTTGCCGGCTGGTTGATTTCTCGCATCTCTGGCATGCCGCTACACGATTTCATTCAACAGAAAATATGGAGCCAACTCGGCACCGAACACGATGCCTTGATAGCCGCAGATCGCGCCTTTCGAGCGGTAGCAACCGGCGGCATGAGCACAACAACCCGCGATGCGGCGCGGTTTGGTCAAATGATATTAAAGCGCGGGAAAGTCGGGAAAAAACAGGTCATTCCTAAGTCTTGGATCGACGCCACCCTGTCCATCAGTGACATCGATCGCAACAAAATGAACGCCAATCCCAACTACCAAGACAACAGCTGGATCGCTTACAAGAATATGTGGTGGCTACTCGATGCAGAGAAAGGCGAGTACGCGGCCGTGGGAGTGCACGGGCAGGTGATATACATCAACCGCGCGGCCAATGTGGTGATTGCTTATTTCTCCAGCCAACCTACGGCATCAGCATCTCGCAATCCTTATTTCCAATCCAAGTTATTTGCCGCCCAAGCGATTGCTAAAAAGATGAGCCGATAAGCGACCTCGAAAACAGAATTTGCGTTCGACATTGGATGAGCACTAGAGCATCAACCAAAACTAACGTGCTGAGCCTGCATTGGCTGGCTCAGCAAAAAACCCTGCACTTCATCGCATCCAATGCTCTGAATAAACTCAAGCTGTAGAGGCGTTTCAACCCCTTCGGCGATCACTTTTAGATTGAGGCTTTTAGCGAGCGCGACAATAGCCTGTACAATACGCTGATCCTCATGTGCGGGTAACCCTTCGATAAAACTGCGATCAACTTTTAAGTTATCCACAGGAAAGCGCTTTAGATGATTCAGCGAAGAGTAACCCGTGCCAAAATCATCAATAGAAATACTCACCCCCATACGCTTCATCTCTTCTAACACTTCGATGGTGAATTGATAATCCTGCATCAAGGCACTCTCTGTTAACTCAATTTCAATCGCACCAGGAGGGATGGCAGAGTGGGAGAAGATGTCCCGAAGAGTTTGCACGATAAACCCATCGGTAAACTGTTTGGCCGACACGTTGACCGCGATTCTAGGAACTGCCTCACCGGATTCACTCCATTTAATCCACTGCTGACAAGCTTGACGCAGCACCCAGTTGCCCAAAGGTTTTATCAGACCAGACTCTTCAGCAATGGCGATAAACTCTCCTGGTAGTATCACCCCTTTTTCCGGGTGCACCCAACGCACCAGCGCCTCCACTGCGGTGGGCTGGCCATCTTCGGCGGATAAAATTGGCTGATAATAAAGCTCAAACTCCATGTTACTCACCGCCAAATGCAATGCGTTTTCCATATCTAAACGCTCTTTGGCTTTGGCGTTCATGGCCGAGGTATAAAACTGATAATTGTTCTTCCCCGCCGACTTAGCGTGATACATCGCGGTATCAGCATTCTGCAGTAACGTCTTGGGCTCTGAGCCATCGGCGGGATAGAACGCCAAACCGATACTGGCGCCGGTGAATATTTCACGGTTTCTAATCATGAATGGTTGCGACAAGGTGTGACGGATTTTCTCGGCCACGTGCGCCGCCGTGGTGACCGCTTGAGTTCGATCTTTGAGATCACCGAGAATCACGGTGAACTCATCGCCGCCCATTCGCGCCACGGTATCTTCATTGCGCACGCAATCGCGCAACCGCTGTCCCACTTGATGCAACAACGCGTCGCCCAAGGCATGCCCTAGAGAGTCATTGATCGCTTTGAAGCGATCGAGATCCAAAAACAACAGTGCCACCTGCCCTTCACTGCGCTTCGCGCGATTGATGGACTGCATCAATCGGTCAGTAAATAAACTCCTATTGGGCAATCCGGTAAGAGGGTCAAAGTAGGCAAGTCGATGAATTTTGCTTTCACTGTTTTTCTTTTCGGTGATGTCAGAAAAATAGCTGATGGTATTGATGATGCGTCGATTGTTATCACGCAATACGGTAATCGCCACCCAGGCGGGAAACACCTGTCCGTCTTTGCGCCGATGCTGTATCTCCCCTTCCCACAGATCCTTGCGCTCCAAGCTATCACTGATGGATTGAAAGTAAGATTCAGAATAGCGCTCGACATCCATCAACTCTGGTGACTCTCCCACGGTCTCTTCCAGGGAGTATCCGGTCAAGCGTGAGAAAGCCTGATTGGCCTGAACAATTTTTCCATGAGCATTGGTGATGTAAATCGCGGTTAAACTGTTTTCAAAAACCTTGGCCGCAAGCGCCATGGCTTCGAGATTTTGCTTGCGTGTGCTGACATCGCGACAAATACAAATTGCGCCTTCCAGCTTGCCTTCACCATCCAGCGAAGGCATCGATTGCACACTCAAGGAAACCCGAAAGCCGTCACGATGATTGACCACCAAGACTTCTGGCTCGCACTCGTAACCCTCGGCAAAATCTTGCCGCAGCTGTTGCAACTGACGGGTCACAAATTCCTGCACCACCACAAAACGCTGATCATCAGAATAGACCATGGCGTGGTTATAAAGACGCATGAAAACTTGATCGCTGTAGCCGATCACATTTTCAACAGAGGGACTGACGTAGTAAAGACTCCCATCAAGACCAACGGCCAACACCATATCACTGAGGCGATCGGCTATTTGCTCCAATAGATGACCGGGATCGGAAGATTCTAGGGTCGCCATAGTTGCGCCATTTGTAGTTGCGCCATTAATAGCTTGGCTAGCGGCCGAAGTATTCACACTGTCAGCATCTGCGGCGACATCAACAGCATCAATAGATGACGAACCTGTCTTTGATGTAGGACCAGACACTCGCATTCCCCTGCCGTATTGCGCCCCAAAACAGAGAGGCTAGAATTATTGACACAACTTGGCGAACAACACCGCTATACCGCCAAGCCGAACCCTGTAATCATTATTGTTTAGTGGTCGCGCCCTCCCAGACCTCTTGCACGGTTTTCTGTGAAACCACGGTAGCGGCAGAGTCGGCAAGGACGCGTTTCTACGTATCGGTATCAACACCTCGGTTAGACCAAGCGATGGCCCGCGTTGACTCTACTTTCGCTGAACTCCTTTAAAGCCATTAGACATAAACACAGTATAGGAAGAGATCTACCTTAAGGTGGCGCATGTTTCTTCTTTATAGGAAACTTTTCTATCAACAGTTTTTCTTGTCAACGAAAAGCTCTAAGAGATTGGTCCCACAGCGCTGTTAGCGAGACTATTCATTAATATTGCCAGCCTGTGGATAAATCAGTCTAAGCGATTGACTCCCAGAGCGCTTTTACCGACACTTGCGCCACAAATACCTACTCTCGATTGACTCCCACTGAGGTTTCCGCCCCTATGGCACAGTACGTCTACTCTATGAACAGGGTGAGCAAAATTGTTCCCCCAAAACGTGAAATCCTGAAAGACATTTCACTCTCCTT
>PANW01000033.1 GCA_002707785.1 Cellvibrionaceae bacterium
GATCTTACCGGTGAACTCTTTGCCGAGATTGCCATCGTCTTGCACATTGAGAATTTTATAAGGGGCATCGCCTAAGCCAATCGGGGCATCGGGAACAATTCGGCCCAATTTTGAGATGCTATTAATTTCGCCCCAATACATCAGGCGGTCGGTTTCGATGGGCTGGATTGAATTGGCTTGCCAGAGTGTTCTGATGCTGTCGGTCCACTGTTCATAGAGATCAAACTTCTCGGGATGTGCTGTGGCCTTTTGCAGCAGTTCGGCCTCACCGCGTGCCTCAAATTCCAGTTTGATGCCGAGATCGGCCATGGCGCGTTGGCGCAGCTCCTCTTGTAAGGTCACGTGAGTGCCCATCACCCGCAAGGTAATGTTGGAACTGGAGCGCACATAAGGCGCGTTGACGCCAACCAGACCGATGGCCGAAGCTTTAAGGCTACTGTTCAGAAACTGACGTCGAGTGGTCTTCTTGTCCATGAATATCCTAAGTTGATGTCGAGGTAATATCTAGTGGGCGTGGTGAGCGGACTTTTCTGGAAAACTGTTGTTTAGAAAGCATAGACGTTAACCCTGCCGCATCAATTCTTTAATCGGCAAAATGGGATGATTCTTTACCCACAAACTAGGAGATAAACGCTGCATAGTCAGCATTAAGAGAGGAGTCAAACTTGTGGGCTTGAAGGGGGTATTGCTCTTAAACCGGCGCAGGGAAGAGCAAATATCATTATGCTGGTTGGAGGGCGTTTTGAACGCCAAGGTGCAGAGAGTTTTATGACAGCATGCGTTTCATGCCCTCGCTGTGTTTATCGAGAAACCGGTGTTTTAACGCGCCTAAGATATGCGCTCCTAGGATTAGGTAAAGCAAGTAAGGCAAGAGGTATTTGTGCAAGCTGCCCCAGATAATGGTGGCCGAGTCGCTCGGTGCCCATAGGGGGCCGAATTCCCAAGCGAAGAAGAAGGTCGGGTAGCCGTGATAGCTGGTCATGATAAATCCGGTTAACGGAAGCGCAATCATCATTAGGTAGAGAGCAACGTGTACGCCGTGAGCGAGTTTACGCTCGATGGGTTTCAGGGAAGACTCAAGTGCCGGTTTGGGCGACAACCCATTCCATATCAATCGCAACAACAGCAGCAAGAAGACGATCACACCGAGTGTTTTATGCACCACATAGTAGGCGTTTCGATAGGCCGTATCTTCGGGGATGATGGAGGTGAAGATTCCCATAGGGATGAGCGCCAGAAATAGAATTGCAATGCTCCAATGCAGGAACCGCGACACACTGCCGTAGCGATCCGTGGCGTTCTTCGCTGATATTGCCAACATCTCCGAATCGTTTAGTCGTCGCTTGAACACCAGTAGCAAGAACAATCCAGCCACAAGGCTAAGGCTGGCTTGAATCCAAAGCAGTGCAGGTTTTGCTGAGTCCAGAGGGGTTTGATTGGGCTTTGGATTCTCCAGAAACCCAGTATTGAGGATGTAGAAGAAAAACCAGGCGGCCACGCTAAGACAGGCAAGAGCCGATACCAGTGTGCCAACGGTGCGCACTCTTGCGGCGTAATGGTTTATCGCCCAGGCACTGATCAGCGCAGTGGCAACTATGGCTAAAGCAGCCCAACTATCAATATTGCCCGCCATTCGTGTGGGCGCGGATGTTGCACCTGCAGACAGTTGGATGGCGTTTTCGGCGCTGGCGGTCGCTATTANNNNGAGGGACGTTAACAGAGTTGAAACGGCGGCAAATAGGCGCATCGCGTTGTTCCTTTTTTTGTGATGGTGGCAGGTTTCTAGAGCGTGCGAACCTCTGATCTGAAGCGAGGCATCGANAGGNTGAGAATTCCCGCAACAATCCATACTGGCGCGNAGATTGTTACGGTGNGNGAGTACGCCGGTTAGAGTTTGACGATTANTTTGCCGCGATTGCCACCGGAGGCAAATAGATTGAGCCCCTCAATGGAAGATTCAACACCTTCGAGAATGTGTGTGCGGAATTTAATTTTTCCACCCATGACGTAAGGCGTGAGTTTTTCCAACAGCTTTGGTACATCGGCAAAGTGATCCGGCATGGCAAATCCGCGAATGTTGATGCGCTTCTTAATCAACGGTATCCAATTGGGGCCGGCTGATGGGTTGGCGCTGCCGTAGTCGGAAATCATGCCGCAAACGACGATACGGCCGTGAGCGTTCATTTTATCGAAAACATGGTGTTGGATTGGGCCGCCAGTGTTCTCGAAATAGATATCCACGCCTTTCGGGGCCAGCTCGGCAAGTTTGGCGGCGATGTCATCGGTCTTGTAGTTGATGGCGCCGTCAAAGCCCAGCTCGTCGGTGAGCCATGTGCATTTTTCATCATCACCGGCAACGCCGATCACTGTCAGCCCATCGGCCTTTGCCAGTTGTCCAACGATCGAACCAACCGAGCCTGCCGCGCCGCTAACGACAATGGTTTCACCGGCTTTAGGCTCGCCAAAACCGTACAGGCCTTGAGTAGCGGTAAGACCGGGTAGGGCGAATACGGCCATGGCCATTTCGGGATCTAGATCAGCCGGTAGCTTGGTAAAGCCTTCGCCATTACTGAGGATGTACTCGGTCCAACCGGTCATTCCTCGAACGGTATCGCCCACGGCAAATTCAGGGTGATTACTCTCGATCACGGTACCCATGCCCGAGGCTCGCATCACTTCGCCAATTCCCACCGGCGGAATGTAGCTCTCTGGGTCCGGGCTCATCCAGCCGATCATGGCGGGGTCGAGCGACATATGGGTCTGTTTGATCAGGATTTCCCCTGCGCCAGCGGTGGGGATCTTGAGTTGTTGGACGTCAAACAGATCTGGGGTGATGTGGGCCGAGGTCGGGCGGGCGACTAAATTGATACTGGTGTAAGTGCTCATGGTGTTCTCCTAGTTGTTTTATTCAGCGAGACNGCGTTTTGGTTTTAGCCTCGTCATCTCTCTTTTCACTTTCCTAAATNCTGGGCACAGTATCGACGGCTATTACTGGATGATAAATATAGTAATTTGGGTATTTTATTTGCTATAAAGACAAAAATGGCGGTGAGGAAGATCAATTGGATCAGTTAAGAGCGTTACGATACTTCAACAAAGTNGCTGAAACCGGCAGTTTTACCCAAGCGGCCGCAGCCTTTTCGGTNCCGCCNTCGTCGCTCTCAAGGCGTATTGCCGACCTAGAAAAAAGTCTCGGCGCCACACTGCTTAANCGAAGTACGCGAGTGGTGCAGTTAACGGAGATTGGTAAGTTCTATTTTGAGCGTACCGGAGACATCCTAAGTCAGCTCGAGCAATGCGATGAAGCGGTGCGAAGCTATCACAGTAAGCCCTTAGGACAGTTGCGAATTAGCGCTATGACCGGTTTTGGCGAGCGCATGGTACAACCCCTACTGGAAGAGTTCCGGCAGCTGTACCCCGAGATTATTCTCGATGTGAGCTTTAGCGATGAAGTCACCACATTAGGCAGAGATGACGTGGATGTAGCCATTCGCGGGGGCTATGCCCCCAATGAGCGAGTTCAAGCCATTCGTCTGATGGACAATGAGTTCATTCCGGTGGCATCGAGTGGCTACCTCGAGACTCATGGTCATCCCACTCAGCCTCTCGACCTCAAAAGTCATAAGGGACTCTTCTATCGCACGCCCAGTGGCCCGTCGCCTTGGCTTTGTGAGATAGACGGGGAGTGGCATGATGTGTCGGGTAAGCCCGTGTCCATATCAAACAATGGAAAATGGTTGGGCAGTCAGGCAGTGGCTGGGCTTGGAATCATGATGGCACCGCGCTGGTCTCTGGTTGATTATCTTGATAGCGGCGAGCTGCAAGAGTTGTTCTTTGAGCCGGCGCTGCAAGTCAGTCAAAAGGCCGATCTAGCCATATACCTCTTGTACCAGCGCCAGCGCTATCAAGTGCCCAAGGTAAAGGCAGCGGTTGATTTTTTTGTTGCTCGTTTGACGCAGTCTGCGACTTGAGCTGATAGTGATCTGCAGAGTGAGTGTTTTCATCCACGATCCCATAGGTGTCTAGCTGCATCTCTGTCTTACAGCACAGCCCTCTAACTACTTAGACCGACGGCTACTTTTTGGCGATGTGTCTAGAGTGCTCCCAGCTTTGCGCGAGCACGCACAACGCCCACGGTTGTATTGAATGTCTTCTTAAACGCTCGCGCAAAGGCAGCCTCCGATTGATAGCCCACGTGCTCTGCGACCAGCTCTACGCTGTGACCCTCTTGCAACTCTGACCAAGCCACTTGCATACGCCACCAAGTAAGATAGTTGGCGGCGGTCATACCGGCCACCTGACCAAAAAGTTCCGAAAAGCGCGTTCGAGACATGCCGGCTTCCTTGGCCAATGTCTGCAGTTGCCAAGGATGGGCTGGCTGCTGATGGATGGCCTTTACCGCCTTGATCAGCTTGGGGTGTGCGTAGAGTGCGAATATATTGTTTTCATGGGGTTGGTTCTCGGCGCAGCAGCGTAAGGCATAGACGACCAACAGCTCACTTAAACGATTTAATACGGGATTGTGCACTGGCGTGGCCTGCAAGCTTTCAGCGACGATGAGCTGTGTCAGTGGCTCTAGCCAATGTTTCGCCCGTTTCGCCTTCACTACCATGACTTCTGGCAGCAATTGCATCAGTTGATCGCCACCGGTGTGCTGAAATTCAATGGCACCACAGAGCATGCTGGTGCCGCTGATTGCTTGTGATTCAGCGATAGGCAANTGTTGTTGCGGGCCATCTTGGGCGCTGCTGGGAACCATACTGTGCGGCAATTCTTTCGGAAATATCACCACATCTCCTTGCTCTAATAGCCATTCTCCGTGATTGGGTACCGAGAGCAGGCAGTCGCCCTGTGTGGGCATGTGGAAGCAGGTCGCTTCTAGGGTATGTTCGTTGATGCGCCAATCGCCGCAGACTCGGGCGTTGTGATAAACATCGACCCTGAGTCGGATCAGGTTCAAGACATCATTGATGAGCGCCATGGGATGGATTCTCCTAGCTGAGAGGGTCGATATTCGACAGAACCTTAGACAGCATTGTTATCAGTCGTTGCGGTTGGACGATAAAGCATAATTGCGGGCGTATAAAGCATTAATCGAACGACTTTTGCAGGGTAGAGTAGATTCATGCTGATCACCATGATTCAGCCTTTGAACGAGGAGACCGTGTTTGGCGGTGTCTGGCCTTTTACGTTTATCGCTCAGGGGGCTAGCGTCGGAAACCTAAACATCGTCAACCGACCAATTCTTGTGATACCGAATCTGACTACGGAGAATGAATAATGTCTTTCACGNTATACGAAATCGAAACCACCTCAGGTGATGCCCAAGCAGAACTAGAGCAATCTAAGAAAGCCTTTGGCTTTGTGCCCAATCTTCACAAAGTACTGGCNGCAGCACCTGCCGCTTTAAAGGGCTACAAAGACCTACACAACCNTTTCCAAGGTTCGAGCTTTAACGCNACCGAGCTGACCGTGGTTTGGCAGACNCTTAATTACTACCATCAGTGCCATTATTGCCTGCCGGCCCACACCGGAATCGCCCATGGCATGAAGGTCGATGCTGATATCATCAAAGCCCTGCACGCTGGCGAACCCTTGCAAGACGCCAAACTGCGCTCACTGCAAGAGACAACTCGCGCTATCGTCGATCAGCGTGGCCAGTTGGAAGCCGATCAAATTGCAGCGTTTAAGGCCGCGGGTTACGGCGAGCAACAATTGCTCGAAATCGTATTGGGGGTGGCGCAAAAAGTCATCAGTAATTTCACCAACCATTTGGCCGATACTCCTGTGGATGAGCCGTTCAAGCAGTTTGTTGAATAGACGACTATCCGCCGATCTAGCCGGTTGTGCTCTGCAGCNGGCTGATGTGTTTGCAAAAGCTGCGACTCCGCGGCTTTTTGTTCTTGTTGTATTCTCTTAGCCTCTCTGCTCCGGTTCTCTCTACTCCTGATTCTCTCTACACACAACTTATCTCTACTCCCAGTTCTTTGTCATGGCGCCCAGCGGGTAGTGGACATTGACTCGTGATTCATACGCTAGCGCNTTTTAGGCAGTTTGGGACACTTTTTTCAAATNNCTTTCATCGACAATAGCGGNTCCAATNATTGAGGTCTGTTTGTGTCGAGAGTCGTTAAAGAAATTCGTCCCTTTTGGGGCGTTGCTATCATCGTAGTTACGACGGTTTTGGCGCTGTGAACCGATCAGTCGATCTATCCGTAAACTGGCCATCCAAGCTCAATCTGCTCACACTCGTAAAGCAATTTAAGCAGCCAATCGCAATTACATGGTCGTTGGTGCTGTTGGAAAATGCGTTGTTGGTCTGTATTCCTTTGTTGGTGGGTTTTGCTATCGATGGTTTGCTCGCGGGTCAAACCACAGCGCTCTTGTGGTTGGCAATGGTTCTTTTAGGGCTACTCATCGTGGCGGTATCCCGACGCTTCTATGACACGCGAGTATACGGGGGGATTCGAGTGGCTCTAGGTTGTGAAGTCAATCGTCGTTTGGGGGTGTTCCCCATCTCCGCCCGTACCGCTCGATTGGACATGGCTCGCGAGCTGGTGGATTTCTTGGAAGAGNATTTTCCAGAGCTGATTAGCGGTGTGATTCAGATTGTTGCGTCGGTGGTGATTTTAGCCAGTTTCGGATGGTCTTTGGCGGCGANCGCGCTAGTGGCGTCGCTGCTGATGCTANTCATCTATGGCCTGTTTCATCAGCGCTATATTCGCCTCAACAGCACGTTAAATCGTCAAGCCGAACGACAAGTCTCCGTATTAGAAAAGAACTCTCCCAATAGTTTGATGAATCATCTAAAAATTCTGTGTCACAGAGAAATTCAATTGTCCGACACTGATGCGGTGATGTACGGACTTATCTTTCTTTCCCAATTTGCTTTTGTGTTGGTCAATCTCAGCTTAGCAGTTACGCAAGTGTCAGCATCATCTGCTGGGGCTATCTTCGCTATTGTGAGCTATTCGTGGGCGTTTGTGGAATCGGCGGTTGTACTGCCTCTAACGCTACAAAGCCTATCGCGGCTGATAGAAATTACTCAGCGCATTAACCCTGAAAAATCGAGCTGTTGATCTATGAGTTTTTCCCGAAAAAAGCCGCTTGTAGTGGCGCTGTTGGTGTTGGTTGCCGTTGTTGTTTTACTGGAATTGACGCCAGCAGAGGAGCGAGACAACACCGCCATGGCATCGATTCGGCTACCCGTAACTGTGGCAACAGCGATACCTAATAGCGAGTCGTTGGTGGTGACAATAACAGGCACAACGGCACCCCGTTGGCCAGTCACTATGACGTCATTGCTCACAGGACAAGTCGACTATGTCGACGCTGAACTTGAACCCGGAGTACTGTTGCAGGCCGGGCAGTTATTGGCGCGGCTGGATCCGGTGCATTTACTGGCCGATGCCGAACAAGCGCAATGGCGAGTTGCCAATGCCGAGTTAACTCTGGCGCGCGAACAGCACGAGCAGACAGTTGCCCTGAAACAATTAGCGAGGCATAGAAGCACCGCTTTCGCTCGAAGAGAGCTTCAAATCGCCGCCGCCAGCGCCGAACTGAAGGCCGCAAAACAAGCTTTGCGTAGCGCCAGGCAAAGGGTGGCAGATAGCGAGGTGATAGCACCTTTTGCAGCCGTTGTTTTACGTCGGGTGGTGGTGCCTGGCCAACAAGTACAGCAGGGGGATGAACTTCTGCAATTGGCTGCTAGCGATAGTGTTGATGTTGTTGTGCCTTTGTCTGAGCAGGTATGGCAACGTCTGGGCAGTAAGATGCCCACACATGCGATAACCGTGCGGGATCGTCAAGGTCAGTCTTGGCCCGCGCGGATACGCTATTTGGATCCAAGTGTTGATGAAAACACTCGGCAGCGACAGCTGGTGCTCTCGGTGTCTGATCCCTATGCAAAGACCCGTAATTCACAGCTGTATCCAGATCAGCAAGTCAGTGTTGAGATCGCGTTGCCGGAACAAATGAATGTAGTGCGACTTCCACTTTCAGTACTCACTGAGGACGCCCAAGTGTGGTCGCTATCGCAGCAGGACACTCTCCAACTTGAAGAGGTTACCTTGTTGCAGCAAAACGGCCATGAGATTTGGTTGCAATTTCATAAGAACAAAAACCAAGCGCGTCGTATTGCCGTTTTTCCTCTCTCGAGCATGTTGGAAGGTCAACAGGTCTTGCCCAAAATGAGAGTCGATAAACCGCAGCTGGAGGCGTCACTGTGAGATTTCTAACGCGTTGGTTTCTCGACAACCCCGTCGCGGCCAATTTATTGATGTTGACCTGTCTGGTGGGTGGCGTGCTTAGTTTGGGGCAACTTCGAGTGGAGAGCTTTCCGCAAATTGCACCCTCAAGTCTTGTTGTGAGCGTGGTTTATCCCGGCGGGACAGCACGTCAGGTTGATGAGGGTATTACGCAGCGGGTAGAAGAGGCCATTTCAGATCTAGGCGGTGTTAAACGTATCACCAGTCAATCATCGGCGGGACTTGCACAGATTACTGTGCAAAAGAACTCCAGGCGGAAGTAGGGCTGTTCAATTTAAGCAGCGGGCGACAAAGGAGAACCCTTTATCGCCGTCTGTACTTTTCAGTGTTCGGTGAAATCTTTCGCGTTATGCAGTCATACCCGCCAAACGCTCATTAATGATTTCTTTAGCTTCGGTCATGATATTGTCGACCAGTTCTTCACAAGTCGGAACATCGTCAACCAAACCGCCGCACATGCCGAAGGTCACCATGCCGGCATTGACATCACCGGTGGTCCAAGCCACATCTTGCATTTTACCGGATACCAGACCGTGAACTTCAGCGAAGTCGCCGCCGGCTTTTTCGATCTCTGCCACTTTCAGTGCTACGTCGTTTTTGTAGACGCGAGCGGTGTTGCGGTAGCTGCGGAAGATCAAAGAAGTATCGGTTTCATTCATGTCAACGATGGCTTTTTTAACGTTCTCATGAACAGGCGCTTCTTGAGTCGCCAGGAAGCGCGTGCCCATGTTGATGCCGTCTGCGCCCAGTGCAAGTGCAGCAGCCATACCGCGACCGTCAGCGATGCCACCAGAGGCAACGATGGGGATAGACAGTTTCTTAGCGGCTGCAGGAATCAATACCAAACCTGGAACGTCTTCTTCGCCCGGATGACCCGCACACTCAAAACCATCGATGCTGACAGCGGCAACGCCTACACGCTCGGCTTTCAATGCGTGACGAACAGCAACACATTTGTGAATCACTTTAATGCCGTGAGCGTTGAACTTTTCCATGAAAGGCTCTGGGCTGCGGCCGGCAGTTTCAACAATCTTAACGCCGCTTTCACAGATAACATCAACATAGTCGTCGTAGTTGATTTCAGAGGCAACCACACCCACCGTCAGGTTTACGGCAAAAGGTTTGTCGGTCAACGACTGGCACTTCTCGATTTCGGCTTTCAGCAATTCAGGGGTTGGTTGAGTCAGAGCTGTCATGGTGCCCAGTGCGCCAGTGTTGGATACAGCAGCGGCCAGTTCAGCGGTACCAACACGCATCATGCCACCACAAATAATGGGCTTCTCAATACCAAGTAGTTCTGTCAATCGGGTTTTCATTGTTTCGTTCCTGTCTATGGGGAAATAGGGTGGAAGGCTGAACGTCTAATTAGGAGTGCGTCAGTTTCGTAATTCCAAATTCGATTGCTAGGGCGAACCCGAGCTGCGCTCGATAGTATGCTGCAGAGGGTCAAATGTCCACGGGTTGAATGTGCCATCTTAAGCGGTGTTTTTGTAGCTTGATAGCGAGTGATAAGGGCCAGTGATAGCTCACCCTATTGAGCGGGCCTCGGAACAGGGAGATTGATGGCGCTGCTTAATTGTTGATCAATTGTGAACGCGGTGATTCTCATGGATAGGAGAGGATATGGCGTGGGGAGCGATCAAGTAATGGACCCTGTAGAGAGAGCTGACGAGGCTCTTTGATGAGCTCTCGTCATTGCCGGTTGGTTTGTCAGTCAGTCGCTTTTCGGACAATCTTGGCAACTGAGCTGGCGGTGGCGGTTAGCTCTCCCGCTTCGTTGTACAGTCGACCTTCTAGAAATCCAGTTTTATAACCGCCTTTTACCACGTAACCTTCAGCACGAAGTTTGCCAGCACGAGTGCTTTCTAAGTAGCTGGTTTTGATCTCCAAGGAGGACAAGCCAACAACATTGTCATTGACGGCAAAGACAGCATGGCTCATGGCGGTATCGAGCATGGAGGTAATAAACCCACCCTGTACCACATCCACCGAATGGCAATAATCTTTACTCACGTTAAATTCAAACACGGCTAAGCTCTTGTCGTGATCCAAGTCGATCATTTTTCCGCCAAGTAGGCCGACAAAAACCGGTGCATTGCTGTTTAAAAGGTCGAGCTGGGCTTGTTTGTTGCTGGGCTTATCGCTCATAAATCTCTCTCGGGGCAGTGAATCACTAGCTATTGGTTTTTTTTCGTTTTTCTTTGTAGGTGTAGACGATGAGTGTAACTGAGGCGCGATTGATCTGCCTACTGACGTTTGCGTCCAAATGTATTGTTAAAAAGCCAAATAAAAGTAGTGGTGGCGGGAAGTTATGCTGAAAAAGTACAGGCAGAGAATAGTAGAAATTGGAGTTTGATGTAGAGCAGTGATATGCCAAATGGTCATCGAGGCAGCGCTATTGTTCCCAGTAAAGCAGGACTTTCTGGAATTGATATAGCGCGATTCTAGTCTTGGTTAACTGGTCGATGCTATTCATTTCTTTGACGATAGTGGCTGGGCGAGAGTCCGGTTAAAAGCTTAAAGGCTCTGTCAAAAGCACTGGTTTCTGAATAGCCAAGTTGGAGTGCAATTTCACTGATGCTAGCGTTAGTTTCTAGCAGCGCTTTTTTTGCCATCTCTTCAGTGACTTCATTGCGCAGTTCTCGAAAGGATGTGTTTTGTTGCTTCAATTGGCGAGTCAGAGTACGACGCGACATAAATAGTTGTGAAGCTGCTTCTAGAGCGGTGCACTCGCTGTTACCTACGCTGCGGGCGATAAAGTAGCGCACCTGCTCTCGTAGTTGCGTCGGCCGTAGGATTTTCTCTTGTTGTTCTAGTGTGTGTTGCCGCAAGACTTCGAGTAAGTAAGGGTCGGCATTGTCTATTGTCGTGTGTAGTTCTTGCTTGGTAAAAAACATGCTGTTGATGTTCTTTCCAAATCGGATGCTATTGCCGAAAAGAGCGTGATAACTGTCGACCTCAGATGGAACAGAATGGATGAACTGAACCTGTTGTGGCACCCAGTTGTCGCCGAGGTGTTGACGACAGAAGTTCACGAGCATCGCCATGGTCATTTCTGAGTCTTGAGTGATATCTACATGGCTGGGTTGAATGGCTTTGTACTGTATGTGGCCACCATCTTTGTCCTCAACGTATGAGATGGCGATACCCTGAGATATGGTTTGGTCATAGCGAGCTAAGCAATTCCAGCAGTCGCGCAGATTTGAGGCGTGATAGACCATATAAGTGCCGCCGCCGAAGCTGGTGAGATCGACATCGTTAGCGAGTTTCAAACCTAGTTGAGGATCGCTGCTGGAGTCGGCAAGCCAGTTGAACAACTCCATGTAGGCATCCATGGGTAGCCGCTCTAATCTGAGTTCGGAATCGTTTGTGAGCGACAGAACATCTCTGATTTCACGGAGCGATACTCCTCGATCGAGACAGGCATCGATAAGCCACTGGGTTTGAATCGTAGGATTTGGATGGGATCTTCGCATCTAGAAGCTCATTCATCGTGTCTTTTAATGTTGGCCTTAACTATCAATATAATGGCCCATAATGTCAATCTCTGCTGTGAGTAGAGAGCTATTGTTATTGCACCTTCTAAAAAGGAAGGGTTAATAATAACAAGGTGGTCCCTACGGGAATCACAGGAGAGCGAAATGAAAGAGATTAAACGATATCCTAAAGCGCGTTTGGCTCAAGCCATGGTGCTAGCGCTGACTGGAAGTGTGGGAGTTGCCCATTCTTTCGAAATTGAAGAGGTAGTGGTTACCGCACAGAAGCGTGCGCAAAGTCTGCAAGATGTGCCGGTGTCGGTATCTGCTCTTGGCTCCAGCGATTTGGAGGGGCTTAAGCTTAGAGCCACCACCGAAATCGCCGCTCAAGTCCCCAATATGCAAACTCAAACCCCGTTTGGCGACAGTTTTCCAATGATTTCCATGCGGGGCATCTCAATGAGTGACTTTTCACCCACTCAATCGAGCCCAGTTGCGGTCTATGTGGATGAAATCTATAAGGGCAATCCCGCTATTCAAGGGGTTCAGCTGTTTGATGTGGAGCGGGTCGAAGTCCTACGTGGACCGCAAGGTACGCTCTACGGCAAAAATACCACCGGCGGCGCCGTCAATTTCATTACCAAGACCCCGACTCATGAGGATGAATCCTACCTCACCCTAGGCGTGGGGAGTTATTCACGTACCGAAGCTCAAGGGGCTTTCCAGACCTCTTTAGTGGATGATGTTTTGGCCGTTCGAGTCGCTGGCACTTGGACAGAAGTTGATGGTTACAATGAGAACAAGCTAGCTGGAGGGGATGATCTAAATAGTATTGACGAATGGGGCGCGAGAATTGCGTTTGCTTACACCCCATCCGATGATTTTGAAGCCATCTTGCGTTTGTCGGCCAGCAAAAGTACGCCGACCAGTGCAGGGATTTACACAGACAATTACAACTCGAGCGGATTGTATCCTGCGGGTGGTTTGCCCGTAGATCGAGAAACGGATCGAGCAACATTGGGCGCAGGCTCGGCTTTGGATTCGCACGAATTTCGGTCCGATCGCAACGCTGAACGCGAAGTTGAAACTCAGGCGCTATCTTTGACCATCAACTACGATTTGTCGGAGACCTTGTCGCTTACATCGATAACCTCATACGACGACGGTGAGTTCTTTGCGCCAGAAGATGCTGATGGAATGCCGTTGGATTTTCTTCATGTGGATTATGCCGCTGATGCAACTCAGTGGGCAGAAGACATTCGTATTACTTCAGACTTTGACGGCCGTTTCAATTTCATTGCGGGCCTCTACTGGGCGCAAGAGGAAATCGAAGCGTCCAACCGAATCGATTTTACTCATGACGTGGCAGTTTTGTTTGATCTCGACAATCCGCTCAATGGCGGTAATGGCGATGGCCTTGTGGGCTTTGCGGAATGCGATCCTTTTGGTGCTGGTTTGTGTGTGACGCAATACAATGAATTCGATCAAAATAAAACCAGTAAGGCAGCCTATCTACACAGTACCTACGATTTGACGGACAGCGTTCGTCTGACGTTGGGATTGCGCTACTCAGAAGAAGAGGCGGAGCTGCGCAATTTCAACGCCTTGTTGGGCGGTGTTGATTTGAATGCGAGCGATACTGTTACCAGTATCACCCAAGATATGTTGTTGGTGGATGACTTTGTTGATCGTGAATGGTCTGGAAAGCTGGGCTTGGATTACACCACAGAAGACGGCAGCTTGATTTATGCGAGTTATAGCAAAGGCTTCCGCAGTGGTGCATTTAATGGCCAAGGCTACTATTTCCCGAAGGATGTGTCTCAAGTCGACCCCGAAACATTGAATTCCTATGAAGTAGGGCTCAAAACTCAATTGTTCGATAACTCACTGCAGTTTAACGCCGCTGCGTTCTACTACGATTATAGCGATCAACAAGTGTTGGATGTAGATGCCGCCACTTTGAGTCAGTTCTTGGTGAATATTGATAGCTCGACCATTCAGGGGATTGAGCTTGAGTTGACTGCTCGTCCAACTGAAGCGTTAACACTACGAGCGGGTTTGGGCTGGATAGACACAGAAGTTGATGAGGGGTTGTTAACCAGTATCAACGAAGATCTCAAAGGCAATGAATTACCAGCGGCGCCGGAACTTAACTTTAACTTATCGGCAGATTATGAGTGGGTTGTGGGAAGTGCCGGCAGCTTGTTGCTGCATGTAGATACCAACTGGTCTGACGATCACTACCACAATGTCAACAACAGTGTCGGACAAGACGACTACTGGCTCACCAATGGGCGAGTGAGTTTTGAGGCTGCAGATGATAGCTACACGGTAGCGGTCTGGGTGAAAAACATCGAAGACAAAACCTACAAAACCTACTCGATAGATTTGCAGGCGTTGGGTTGGGACTACAATCATCTCGGTGCGCCTCGCACAGTCGGTGTCGAAGCCACATTCCGTTTCTAAATTACAACAGGCAACCTAGGTTGCCTCTCTATTCTCTCTTTAGCGAAAGCTATATGCATAACCTAGTAACATTTGGTGATATTCATGTCTGAAGAAAAAGTCGATAGAAAAGACACTGGTAAAATCGATCTCGGCACTGTTCAAAACAGCCGACGGAAGTTTCTTAAGGGCGCTGGAGCTGGCGCACTCATGTTGGGCGGCACAAGCGTTATGACTGCCTCTGCTTCAGGGGCATCCGATACGAACTGTAAGACGCCGGGGTGCGACTATGATGTTGTGGTCATCGGAGGTGGCTTTGCAGGTGTGACTGCCGCGCGGGACAGTCGTGAAAATGGTTACAAAACACTGCTTCTAGAAGCTAGAAATCGATTTGGTGGACGTACCTTTAGCTCTGAATTCGAGGGCCACAAAGTTGAGCTGGGAGGCACTTGGATTCACAACAGTCAGCCGTTTGTTTGGGCTGAGAAAGAGCGTTATGACCTCGACGTTATCGAAACGCCGGGGGCGGTACCGGATTCAATGATCGCAGTTATCAATGGTCAACTTAAGCAGTTGACGGAAGCCGAGGTCTACGCGGTTTCTGAAGCCTTCAACGCGTTTGTCGCCGATGGTCGAGTGATTATTGAGCGCCCCTATGAGCTGTTGCATGTAAAGGGGAAGGCTCTAGCCGCAGACAAAATGACGGCGAAGGATCGCTTAGATCAACTTGATTTAACACCGCTGCAGTATTCCCTAATGGACAGTCTCATTGGCGGTATGGCTCACAACACTTCGGATCAGGTGTCTTATCTGGAAATACTACGCTGGTGTATGTTGCCGGGCGGAATATTTCCCATGTGGATGGATGCTATCACGCGCTTCAAGTTGAAAGATGGCACCATTGGTCTGATCGATAAAATGCTTGAAGATGGTAAGCCTGATGTTCGAATGTCGACGCCGGTCAAGAGCGTGGAAGATCTGGGTGAGCGAGTGCGTGTGACCACCTCGCGAGGTGAATCCATTATCTCGGCATCAGTGATTGTCGCTATGCCAATGAATGTACTGCCTTCTGTTCAATTCACGCCAGCACTGGATCCTAAGTTAGTTGCTGCTGCACAAGAGCGACATACCGGTCAAGGCTTCAAGATATTTATAAAAGTGAAAGGAAAGCTGGGCAAGGTATTTGCCAGTGACAAGGCCGAGGCTCCGCTGTCGTTGCTGTTCACCTATAGTGAAAGTGACGATCACACTCTATTGTGTGGCTTCGGCAATGATCCGAAAAAACTGGATGTCTACGATGACGACGCAGTTCAGGCTGAAGTTAGCAAATTCTTTCCGGGAGCCAAAGTGCAGAGTAGCTTTAGCTACGATTGGCAACTTGATCCCTACGCCAAGGGGACCTATTGCAGCTATAAGCCCGGTTGGATAGAAAAATATTACGCGCATTTTCAGCAAGATCGAGGCCGTATTCTATTTGGACAAGGTGATCACGGTGAGGGCTGGCGTGGATTTATCGATGGCGCTATAGGGGCGGGCACCAAAGCCGCGCAGCGCGCCAAGAAGCTATTGGGATAATTCTGGAGAACAGTATGAAAAAATCTGTTGTCGTTGCTGCGAGTTTATTGTGGGCCAGCGTTTCAGTGAATGCTGAGTGTGATCTAAACCAAGGTAAAAAAGTCTTCAATAAATGTGCTGCTTGTCATTCAGTAGAAGCGGGTAAGCATATGATGGGGCCGAGCTTGCATGGTGTTGTGGGACGGAAGGCGGGAAAAACGGATGGTTTTCTCTATTCAATGGCGATGGAGGCGTCAGGGTTCGTTTGGACCAATGAGCGTCTCAGTGATTTCATTGCCAGCCCGATGAGCTATGTGGCGGGAACCAGCATGCCTTTTGGCGGCATTAAGAAAGTCGACGATCGTGAGGCCTTGATTTGCTACCT
This sequence comes from Cellvibrionaceae bacterium, assembly GCA_002707785.1. Classification (GTDB taxonomy): domain Bacteria; phylum Pseudomonadota; class Gammaproteobacteria; order Pseudomonadales; family Cellvibrionaceae; genus Pseudomaricurvus. Next base: position 16,128 of record PANW01000033.1, read on the forward strand.
TAAAGGCCTTAAGTAAGGCGGGGGAGCATTAGCGTGCGCTATAACTTTGATCGAGTGAGCTTATTACTAGTGGCGGCGCTATTGTCCGCCTCGAGCGTTGCAGACATTGCCAAGACATTGAACGCAACAGATGCATGGGGAGATCGATCGCAACTAGACGGCGAATCTTCTGTCTTTGTTACTAATCATTCCGGATCAGCTGATGCCGGTGTCATCAGTGATGGATCGTCTTTTTCAGCAGCACCGATGGTACAAGATTTGAATAATGTTCTATTGAGCAAAGGTGGCACTCTTTTACAGCCTGAGTTTGTCAAAGGGTTTCGTCACGAGGCGGCGAATCGAGCGTTTGCCAGACTGACGACAGCTAAGATGATGCAGTCGGTTGACCCTGAGGCTGGTCGTGCGTTCTGGACGGCTTATCATTCGTTGGAGATATTCAATACCACAGTCTATCAATATGTCGCAGATCTTTGGCAGATTGATATCACCCCAGGAGTGCTCGTTAAAGTGAAGGCAAGTACCTTGGCGGTGTTGCCGACGAGGGCACACCCTTGGTTATTGCGTACGACTTTGGCGCGTACTCTAGAGTACGTTAAGTTCCTCGAGTCGTTGAAAGAGATTGGGCCTGCGAGTGAATACTGGTTTTTGGATTACATGGTCAAGCAGGAGAAGCTTCAGGTCGATATTATGGCGCTAGCACTGGAGGGTGATTATGATGAGAGTGTGTTGCTTGTTAAGCGCTTTCTTTCTGAGCATCGAACGATGGCACCGTTTTCTGAGTTAGGGGATTTTTCTCAGTAGAATTGTTAGCTGCACTGGAGGGTGGTCTTTGAGCGTTGATACGCCTTCAGTGTACGACTGTTGTCAAATCTGCTGTTCGTTTATCCGGTTGATGTAACCGCTCTTAACTTCTTTTTTTTGGGCTCGCAAGGTCGGTCTAGTTTATATCGGTCGGAGCAGTTTGTTATTGCAATCATCATGATGAATTTCCTAAGGGGCGATATTGTATTCATCGATGAGCTCCTTTAAATCTAACAGCGACGTTTGATAGATTTTCATGGCGTTGTTCTCAGACTGTAAAGAGCGAACCGATCGGTCACGTTGTAGCATAACTTCCATCTCTTTCACCCAGGCCAATCGTGCTTTGATTTGCGCCACTCCAAAACGACTTGCCATGGCAGCATTTACGGCAATTTCTTTTAGGCGTACCCCTTTCTCTGTGAAGCGTTCGATTTGGTCGTGAATGTCTCGAATTTCTTGAAAGGTTTGCTGTTTGATTTCCTCCACTCGGTCTTTCAGCGCTTGCCGGTCGGTAGCGCCCGCCAAATAGAATTTGAGCATCGATTTGAATTCGAGCTTTGCCGGTTCGCCAGGTTCAGTCAGCCATTCTGTGAGAGCTTTGGAGCCTGCTTCGGTAATGGAATAGTCGGTTCTTTCTCGGCCTTGTCGCCTACCGGACGTCGCTTTTACCAATCCCTTTTCAGCGAGTTTTTTGGGTTCGTTGTAAAGTTGGCTGGGGGAGCGGGGGAGGCTGTATCTCAGTAAACTCCTTTCTAGGAACTTGGTTAGCTCGTAGGCCGATTGAGGGCGCAAACTAATGAGCCCCAATAGACAGTAAGCAGTCGTATTGAGCTTTATAGCTTTGTTAGAAGTTTTTGCTGTGGGCGGCATGGAGGCAGTTTCCGTCATTTGACACTCTAAATTGGAGTATGCCATGATCGGGTGATGCTCACCAGTGCCTGGTGTATTTAAGCGAATGTAATCATCGACAATGGATCACCTATGAACTTTACGCTCCCCAAGGATATTGGCGACTTTCTCGTCGAGTTAGACACGTTTATTGAAGCCAAGATAAAACCGCTAGAAGCCGTTGATGACAACATGCGCTTCTTTGATCACCGCCGCGAAGATGCCCGCACTGATTGGGAGAATCAGGGCTTGCCCACAGAGGAGTGGGAGGCACTGCTAGGCAAAGCACGCCAGCTGGCGATTGAAGCTGGTGTGTTCAACTACCCATTTCCGAAGGAATTGGGCGGGCGTGACGGCAGCAACCTCGGTATGGCACTCATTCGTGAACATCTAGCCGCTAAAGGGCTCGGCTTACATAATGACCTCCAAAACGAACACTCTATTGTCGGCAACAACGTGGGCTTGTTGATGATGTTGAACTATGGCACGGAGGAGCAGAAAGCTCAGTGGCTGCCTGGGCTGCAAACCGCTGAGAAGTTCTTTGCGTTCGCGATTACCGAACCAGAACATGGTTCCGATGCAACCCACATGGAAACCTGTGCGGTTCAAGAGGGTGATGCATGGCTGATCAACGGCGAAAAGACTTGGAACACAGGCGTACACATTGCCGACTGTGATTTGGTGATGGCGAGAACGTCCGGCCAGCCCGGTGATGGTCAGGGTATCACTGCGTTTCTCGTGCCGATGGACGCAGAGGGGGTCAAAGTCGAAGAGTATTTATGGACTTTTAACATGCCTTCAGATCACGCAAGAGTGAGCTTTAACAATGTTCGAGTTCCTGCAAGTAGTATCTTTGGTGGCGAGGGAAAAGGCCTGCAGATTATTCAGCACTTCTTCAACGAAAATCGTATTCGTCAGGCGGCATCCAGTTTGGGCGCGGCGCAGTACTGTATCGATGAATCCGTCCAGCATGCCAACGCACGTAAACCTTTCGGTAAGCCACTTGCAGCGAATCAGGGTATTCAGTTTCCGCTGGTTGATCTGCATGCGAGGGCAGAAATGTTAAGAGCGTTGATTCACAAAACCGCTTGGTTGATGGATGAAAATGGCGCCTTTTCCGTGTCGGATAAAGTGTCTATCTGTAACTATCAGGCCAATCGTTTGTGTTGTGAGGCGGCTGATTTTGCCATGCAGGTGCATGGCGGTATGGGCTATTCGCGCTACAAGCCATTTGAGCATATTTATCGCCATCATCGACGCTATCGAATCACTGAGGGTGCTGATGAAATTCAAATGCGTAGAGCCGCTGGCTATTTGTTTGGCTTTATGAAACAGCAGAAGCCAAAGGGGGTCAACTGATGGCTGCTGAAATGGCGTTTGAGTTAGCCTTGCAGCAATTGCTGGAGCGCGTAATGCCGGACTATCAATCGCTAACAGAGTGTCGCCAACTCACCGCTGGCGCTAGTCAGGAAACCTACCGCATTACCTATCAGAGCGAACAGGGTGAGGTTTGTATGGCTCTGCGACGCGCTCAACCAACGGCAGCCACTGACTCCACGGTTGGCGGGATTAGCCTAGAGTCTGAAGCGCGTCTGTTTGAACTGGCTGTGATGCATGACATTCCGAGCCCTCAAGTCATCTATCTACTGACACCTTCGGATCAGTTAGGTTCTGGTTTTTTAATGAATTGGCTGGAGGGTGAAACACTGGGCCATCGTATTAATCGTTCACAAGAATTGGATGATGTACGGCCACAGCTAGCGCGTCAATGCGGTGAAATTTTAGGGAAGATACACCAGATCGATTGGCAAGCTCAGGCATTAGATAAAATGCTCGAGCGCATCACTACTGAAGATCTAGTTAATGATACGTGGCAGCGTTATCGCGACCTTAATGTTCCCGTTCCAATGATCGATTTTACTTGGCGCTGGCTATTACAGAATCTTCCCATACAGCAGCGAACAACGCTGGTTCACAGCGATTTTCGTAACGGCAATTTAATCGTGAATCCGCAGGGCATTCATGCGGTATTGGATTGGGAGCTGGCTCATATTGGCGATCCGATTCAAGACCTAGGCTGGCTGTGCGTGAATTCCTGGCGATTCGGTAATCGCGATGCGGAGGTCGGCGGCTTTGGACAAGCTGAGGAGCTTTTTGCTGGCTATAAGTCTGTGACGGGTATCGATGTTGATCCCAACGATTTTACCTTCTGGCAAGTGTTTGGATCATTTTGGTGGTCGATCACTACCTTGGCAATGGCGAACACTTGGCGCACCGGTGAAGCGCCAAGCTTGGAGCGACCGGTTATTGGTCGGCGTTCATCAGAGGCGCAGATGGATTGCGTTAACTTGATTATTCCAGGTAGCTTTGAGGTTCCTCAGGAGCAAGCTTTAGATCAAGGGACGCAACTCCCTATGCCAGCGGAATTACTTAGTGGTGTCGCCGGCTTCCTTAAAAATGACGTCTCGTCTCAGCTCGACAGTCATGCCGGGTTTTTAGCGAAAGTCGCGGCCAATTCCCTGACTATCGCTCGTCGTGAACTTCAATACGGTTCTACCTTGACTACTGCGGAAGAAAAGAGACTGAGATCTCTTTTAGGTTCGGATGAAATTTTTGATGCCTGTATTGATCAGTTGCGATGGTTGTTGGTCGAGCGCTTGCGACAGGGCTTGTCATTGCATACGGAAGGTTTGGTAGAGCATTTACGCTATACCGTAGCGGGGCAATTATTTATTGATCAGCCGCGTTATTCCGCATTGTCGGCTTCTTAGAGGCGTTGAACAAAAGGTTAGGCAGACACTATTTGAGTCTCAGTTGTCGCGACGGTAATTGTTTGTTGTGATGAAAAGAGAATATGAGTATAGAGTGGCTGAGTTTGTGCAAGGGCTCGTCAAGTCAAAGTTGGCGACCTATTGGTAGCCCTCCAGTTACAAGGGCTTTGTCTAGGTTGACTGATCTAGGGAGACGATGGTGGCTAGGAGAAGAGGCGCCTACCGAAGATCAACAACCTAAGACAGTAGGTCATTTGGCGAAAAAACACCTAGCTAAGCAGTTCCTGTACTTTCTTCGAGCAAGCAATTTGGTTGTCGTTAACGTAAGCCTCGTGGTTCTCTTCGACTTTGTTGAGTTCGTAGCGATAATTCACTAGTAAGGTGGCTGATTGTTTGATTCCTTTGGTAGAGGTATCACCCATCCAGTTGATCTGCCCAATCTGCGCGCCGTTGCCTAAGTGAAAACGTGCCACTGGATCTAAAGGCAGTGCCTTACGTTTTTCGTTGCATAAATAGTGCGCACAGAGTTTAAGCAGCAGTGCTTTGAGGGGGGCGTTGTCTGAATGATGCGGCGGCCAATCGTCTTGGTTGAGCGTCTCGAGCAGCTGTTGTTCTTCAGCATTAATCAAATCGCAGGGGGCGTAATTGAGGGTTTTATTCAGCCAGCGGCGAAAGCCAGGAATGGGCGATAAAGTGGAGAATTGAGTCAGTTTAGGCAGTTCTTCTTGAAGCTCCATGACGACTTGCTTGATCAAGAAGTTACCGAATGAAATGCCTTTTAAGCCCTCTTGGCAGTTGCTGATGGAATAGAAGATGGCGGTGTCGGGCTCTTGTTCTTCGTTGTGGTCTTCACGTGGTGCCAGCAGCGGTTGAACGGCTGTTGCCAATCCTTTCACCAGTGCCACTTCCACGAAGATGAGCGGCTCGTCTTTTAGGGCGGGATGAAAAAAAGCAAAGCAACGGCGGTCATCCTCAAGTCGACGCCGCAAATCATCCCAGCCATTCATTTCATGTACGGCTTCGTAGGCGATGAGCTTTTCGAGAATATGTGCGGGGGTTTTCCAATCAATGCTGCGTATTTTCAAAAAACCGCGATTAAACCAAGATTCCAACAGGTGTTTAAGGTCGTCGTCGATAGGTTGGAATTCTTCGTGTTCATCCAGTAGCGATTGCAGGTGATGGCGCATCTCCACCAGAGTGGGTGTGCCGGTCGGGGACATGTTGATGCGACGGATGAGATGCTGTCTCGGTGGCTCAATGGCATTGCGCAGCTGGTCGAGGTTTTCTTGGGTTTGATGGCTGCGATACTGATCGGCCCAGTACAGTATGTCATCGTTTTTTGGGCTGTAGTCGTCAATCAAAAGTTGATAAAAGCTGAGCTTCTCTTCTTCGCTCATAGTGTTGTAGACATTGACCACCGCGCAGGCCAGTGCGGTTCNCATAGCTTCACCTTTGTTAGAGCATAGGTCTTGGCAGAGTTCTTCGATGGGTTTACCGTTTCTATCGTCTTTGGCGTTGCGCAATAGCAGGTCTTTGCCCGCATCGACAATAGAGTTCATCCAGGAGTTGAACGACATACAGCGTGTCCTTTTGAGTTTTCTTGTTAAGGGGTGGTGCTTATCTGTTGTGGCGAGTTTAGGGCGTCTTTTTTGAAGACAGGCGTTCGGCCAAAAAATCGATCAGTATTTTAACTTTAGTTGATAAAAAATGGTTGGATGGATAAACCGCCCAGATTCCCTCTAAGCTTCGATTGTGCGGGGAGAGTAAAGCAACCAGCTCACCGGATCGAAGGTGTTGTTCGACATAATAATCTGGTAGTTGCACTAAACCTAATCCTTTCAACGCCGCGTCTCTCAGTGCCGGGCCGCTGTTGCAGCGCAGGTTGCCACTGACTCTTATATTGCGGTGTTTGCCACTGTCATCGAAGCGCCAATAATCCAAGGTGCCCAGTAAGCAGTTGTGCTGATCCAGCTCTGCCAGTGTATGGGGAGATCCATGTTTGTCTAGATAAGCGGGTGACGCACAGACATACTGTTTGCGTTGCGCGAGCTTTTTCGCCACCAACGACGAATCTTGCAAAACACCCAGTCGAATGGCCAAATCAAAGCCGTTTTCAATCAGATCTTGCTGTTGATTGGTTAGAACCATGTCGACGTGCAGGTTGGGGTGCTCGATGGCGAAGTCGTTGATGATTGGCGCGATGAACTTTTCGCCGTAGGACAAGGGGGCGGTGAGCTTGAGTTTTCCGGTGGGGTGCGACTGCAGATTGGTCAGGGCGCGTTCGGCATCGGCCAAACCATCCAAGACGCGGCGGCAATGTTGGTAGAAGAGGTTGCCTTCTTCGGTGGCTGATACCTTGCGTGTGGTCCTTTGGAAGAGCTTGGTTTCCAATCTGGTCTCAAGCGCTTGTATTTGGCGACTGACGTTAGCGACCGAGGTATTGAGGCGTTTGGCCGCGGTGGTAAAACTTTCGGTTTCGGCAACAGCGACGAATTCAGTGATACCTTCCCAATTTGCCATAGTTTCGCCTCTGGTGTCGATTGTGCCACTAATTATTACTTATATGTAATAGTTAGTTTCTGAATTTGGGCATTATAATTCTATGTTAAACAATTACAATGGACATCATCTTGATAGCCCGTTGATCGGTGCTATTGTATTTTCTGCTGTGGGCGAGAGATGCCCATTACCGAACTCGGAGCCAAATCATGATCAAATCTAAAGCCGCCGTCGCTTGGGGCGCGGGAAAGCCTCTCACTATTGAAGAAATTGATGTCATGCCACCCCAAGCTGGAGAGGTGCGAATTCGCATACTGGCGACGGGAGTGTGTCATACCGACGCCTTTACCTTGTCCGGCGACGACCCAGAAGGGATCTTCCCCTGTGTCTTGGGGCATGAAGGCGGCGGCGTGGTGGAATCCATCGGTGAGGGTGTCACTAGCGTGAAGGTGGGAGATCATGTAATTCCACTTTACACACCAGAATGTGGCGAATGTAAGTTTTGCCTGTCTGGGAAAACCAACTTGTGCCAGAAAATTCGCGAGACTCAAGGCCAAGGTTTGATGCCAGATGGCACCACTCGTTTCTTCAAAGATGGTCAACCGATTTATCACTACATGGGCTGCTCAACGTTTTCCGAGTATACCGTTTTACCGGAAATCTCCTTGGCTAAAGTCAACAAAGAGGCGCCTTTGGATGAAGTCTGCTTGCTCGGTTGTGGGGTGACGACTGGCATGGGGGCGGTAATGAATACTGCCAAAGTTCAGGAAGGCGATACCGTTGCAATTTTTGGTATTGGTGGGATTGGTCTAGCGGCCATTATCGGCGCTACCATGGCGAAAGCCAGTCGTATCATCGCCATTGATATCAATGAATCAAAATTTGATTTGGCGAAAAAGCTCGGCGCGACTGAGTGCATCAACCCGAAAAATTACGACAAGCCCATTCAAGAGGTGATCGTCGAGCTGACTGATGGTGGCGTTGACTATTCGTTTGAATGTATTGGCAATGTCGACGTGATGCGCTCGGCCTTAGAGTGCTGTCACAAAGGTTGGGGTGAATCCGTCATTATTGGTGTTGCCGGTGCAGGGCAAGAAATTAGCACTCGACCTTTTCAGTTGGTTACTGGGCGAGTCTGGCGCGGTACCGCCTTTGGTGGCGTGAAAGGGCGCTCTGAGTTACCCGAGATCGTAGAGCGTTATCTCGCTGGTGAGTTTAACTTAAATGATTTCATTACCCATACCATGGGATTGGATGAAATTAATGAGGCTTTTGATTTGATGCATGAAGGCAAGAGTATTCGATCGGTTGTCTATTTCGATCGCTAGGACCTTCGGGGCGAGAATTTATTTCGATCAATCAATCGCGAAGCCGGTATTGGACGAGTGCAGGAGAGTGGTGTGACGATGAGCGCAGAAAACATCAGTAGTAACAAAATGTTCGGTGGCTGGAATAAGCAGTACACCCATCAATCCGCGGTGCTCAACTGCGAAATGCGGTTTGCGATCTACTTGCCGCCGCAGGTTTCCACCGGTGAAAAGGTGCCGGTGCTCTATTGGTTGTCTGGGTTGACGTGCACCGATGAAAATTTCATGCAAAAAGCCGGCGCACAACGCATTGCGGCTGAGTTGGGTATCGCAATTGTTGCGCCAGATACCAGCCCGCGCGGCGAAGATGTTCCGGATGATCCTGATGCTGCCTATGATTTTGGTTTGGGGGCGGGGTTTTACGTCAACGCAACTCAAGCGCCATGGCAGCAACACTATCAGATGTACGACTACATAGTGACTGAGTTGCCCGCGCTAATTGAGTCGATGTTTCCCGTGTCGCAGCAGCGCGCCATCAGTGGTCACTCTATGGGTGGGCACGGCGCTCTGACGATTGGCTTGAAAAACTCGCAACGCTACACATCAATATCGGCGTTCAGCCCAATTTGTAACCCAATGAGTTGCCCCTGGGGGCAAAAGGCGCTAGAGAATTATCTCGGTAGCGATCGTCAACAGTGGGTCAAGTATGATGCCTCTGAGTTGATGAAAACCAGTGATTGCACCTTGCCAACGTTGGTGGATCAAGGCAGTGCGGATAATTTTCTTGCGGAGCAATTAATGCCAGAAAGATTGGAGCAGGCCGCTCAGGTTAGTGGTTTTCCATTACAGTTGCGTCGGCAAGAAGGCTACGATCACAGCTACTTTTTTATCGCCAGTTTTATCGAAGAGCATCTGCGTTTTCACGCTGAACACTTGCTGTCGAACTAGGGTACGTCTGAAAAACGTCATTGCGAGTGGCGACGCGGAAATCCAAGGTTATAGCACTATAAAACAAGGTTTATCGCCACGCTGGATTGCTTGGCTTAATAGCCCCTACTTTTGGCGCTAACGCTCGCAATGACAAGTAACCCTGTTTTTCAGAGACTCCCTAGTTTTCGCTACTAGCCCTCCAGTCGTGAGGGCTTTCTTTGCCCGCCTTACACCTTTACAGGTCGAGTCGAAGATTCGATTGAATCTCGCTGATGAGAGAGGCGGGAACGCCATTTGCTTTGGCGAGTTTTTGCCATTGCGAGACGTGATCGATGATCTCATCGATGATTGGAGCAAGACTGCGTTTCGAAAAACGCGGTGATATCGCCGCTAATGAATAGATGTCATCACGATCAAAGTGATCTCGCTTTCCATTCAAACTCATCCAATGACTGTTCACCCAAGGGCTGCCAGGCTTGTAGCTGTAAGCGACATCGTAGGCCGGTGTTAGTCGCCATTGATTTCCCTTCAACATAAAGCCAAAGTTTTTGGCGTGATCGTCGTGATTTCTCGCCACGATATTGAAGATCATTCGTTTGATAATTTGTTCTGCATCGCTTAGCGGTAAGCGTAACTGTCGTGCAGTGGCCAGTAACTCTGCGTAAGAGTAAGTGCCGGGCTGTTTGTAATCGATGTGCGCGAGCCCGGTCAATGTTTGGATGTGGATCTTTTGATTGTCGTCGCGATCGAATCGCTGTGTTACGAAGTGTCGACGATGGCCTTCATCCAAGAGATGGCAGGGCATCATGTCAATGCCGCAGGCTGTTGCCATTTGGTAGTAAGTGTATTCCATGGCACCAAAACCTAAAGGGTCGCCAAAGGTTTCTTTGTTGCTGTTGTGTTCACTGACTCCGTCAAATTTCATCAGGTAGTGAGTAAAGCTCGCGGGTACTTTGACCTGCCCACTGCGTACTTGGGTGAAGTCGTCATTAAACGCGAGTACGGCTTTGGGGCGAGCGCCACCCGCACTCATGCCTACTGATAGTAATGACAACATTGCCTGTCGATCTTCTTGGCCTTGATTGTTTAGGTTCAGCTGAAAGGATTCGCGATTATCGAGAATGTCCTGAGCCATAGAAACCAGCGATTCAATGGCAATCTTGTTTGAGGCATTGAGGCTCTTCAGCTGAGTAGCTGGCGCGTATTCCAAAGCGCCCATACCGCGACTGCCTGTGTATTGCAGTCGCTGCAACGGTGAGATGTCCGCGGGAGACTTGCCCTGAGCGGCAACCCAAGCGTTCAATACTGCGTTGCCAAAGTCGTCGGGCAACGAGTCGGCCAGCAAGCCGGGCAGACCTCGATAGGTGGCGTTAATGAGCTCGGGAAAGGCATAAATTTGAGTTGATAGCGGCATTTTAATCGGGGAGAGTTCAATCCCGGTTTGGATGAATTTGGGCTCATATTCAAATGCCCCCAGACGCGATTCCGAGTCATAACTCACGGCGCCGACGGCGTGGTCGTGATAAGAGACGGTAATGACTTCTTTTACCATTCGTCCTTCTCCGGCTCAGAGATGGCGGTTGCTTCAGTGTTGCGGGGTTTGGATGCCCTCTGGCGCTTTTTGCCCTGTAACTTAGCGAGCTGCAGGGGAGAGATCTCGATTGGTGGCAGGAAGCTGTCGAGCTGCTGGCTTAGGTTGAGGGCGATCATCATGGCGACCACGGTCTCTAGTTGCGCCTTGCCTTTCTCTGCGTTCAGCACTGCCTTACGGTTCAGTCCAGCTTTATCAGCGAGTTCAGCTTGGGTTTTGTTGGCATTCAAGCGAGCCTGCTTGAGGCGCGCGCCGAGTTGGGCTGCAACCGCGCTCGGTGATGAGCTGCTGGTAATCATGGTTATGTGCCTTTATGGGTTGTCTTAAGTTCTATTATTGGGATTTTGCGGCGCTTTTTCGTATTAATGGGCTAATTATGGGTCATTATGGAAATAAAGCAATAGGTTGTTTAGTGTGTCGAAATTGGGATATTAGGGCGATATTATTATTTAATGTTCCAATCAAGGTCTTTTTTATAGTTGGGTGGGCGAGTTTTACATGGCCGCAAATTGGAAGTTTAGAGCAATCCCTTTGATCGCGTTTGTTGACGTTCGCGCTATAGGCTATCATTGCTGTTCGTTTATACAGTGGTTTGGCTTGGTTGGATGGTCTATGTTTGCGACGGTATAGGAAGAATCCGGCTGTTGAGGTGTTCACTAGATTCATCGCTGAAGGCTTTCTCTGTATCGCTGAAGGCTTCTCAGGTCGCTGAAGGCTCATGCTCAAAAGGTTGAAGACCCTATGCCTCAAGTTTGTACGGAAGAGCAGCGTCAGGCTGCTGAATACGGGGATGTCCTCGCACAAGGCGGAGTGAGTTCTCCGCCTCAGTTAATTATTGCCGGTGCCGGAACGGGTAAAACCAATACCTTGGCTCATCGCGCAGCGTTTTTGATCATGAATGGCGTGGATCCTCAGCGTATTTTGCTGATGACGTTTTCCAGACGTGCGGCTACTGAGTTGTCTGTGCGGGCGCAGCGTATTGTGGCCCAAACGTTAAAACAGGCAGCAAAAGAGGAGGGGAGAGCGACAGAATCCGCCTCAGTGACGGCTGCGGCCAGTCAAACAGATCAATTGAGTTGGATGGGAACCTTTCATTCAGTGGCCAATCGGTTACTCCGCCAATACGCGCCGAGTATTGGTCTCGATGCCGATTTTAGCATCATGGATCGTAGTGATGCTGCGGACATGATGGATGTCCTACGCCATAAGTTAGAGCTCAATCAGCAACAAAAACGTTTCCCGAAAAAAGCGACCTGTCTTGATATCTATTCTCGCTGCGTGAATGCTCAGCAGTCATTGGATCAAGTATTGGAAGCGGATTTTCCTTGGTGCAGCGATTGGCACGATGAGCTAAAACAGCTGTTTCGAGCCTATACCGAAGCAAAACAGCATCAGCTCAGTCTCGATTACGATGACTTGTTGTTGTATTGGTTTCATTTGTCTTCTGAGGAATCCATCGCCGAGCGCGTTCGCGGTTTGTTCGATCACATTCTCGTGGACGAGTACCAAGATACCAACAAACTGCAGGCAGGTATTGTGCATCGACTGTTTCCCGACGGTCGCGGTGTCACTGTGGTGGGGGATGATGCCCAATCTATCTACGCTTTTCGCTGTGCCGATGTTGACAATATTCTATCGTTTCCCGAGGCCTTCAATCCTCCCGCGCGGGTATTTCCGCTGTCCGAAAACTTTCGTTCTGTGCAACCTATATTGGATCTCAGTAATGCCATTTTGAATGAGAGCAAAGAGGGTTATAAGAATTTATTGCACAGTCAGAAAGCAGCGGCAATTAAACCGTTATTGGTGTCTGTGGAAGACGCCGAAATGCAGTCGAAGTACATCATCGAGAAGCTGCTTGAAAACCGAGAAGCCGGCATTGATTTAAAACGTCAGGCTGTTTTGTATCGCTCAAGTCATCACACCGACCAGCTTGAGATTGAATTGCGCCGACATGACATTCCCTATGTAAAGCACGGAGGATTAAAATTTTTGGACTCGGCGCATGTCAAAGATGCACTGTGTTTATTGCGTTGGGCAGATAACCCCAAACATCGTATTTCAGGGTTTCGAGTACTGAAATTGTTACCGGGAGTCGGGCCAAAACTAGCCGAGAAAATACTCGATTATCTTGAGCTCCACGACTTTGATTTTGCTTCATTGCAAACCTTTTCATCTTCTCGACTGGATAATGACAATTGGCGAGATTTGGTGGCGTTGTTAGGTGATGTTCACAACCACGTGACGCCTTGGGTTGAACAAATGCAACGTGTTTGTAGTTGGTATCAACCGTTGTTGGAAACGCTCTATGAAGATCCTTATGCCCGTGGCGGTGATGTTGAGCAGTTGGCGATGATTTCGCAGCAGTCTCCATCGCGGGAACGTTTTCTCAGTGAGCTAATTCTCGATCCACCTGCCACCTCGGGAGGGCTTTGTACCGATTCGCATAAGGATGATGATTTTCTAATCCTCAGTACGATTCACAGTGCTAAAGGGCAAGAGTGGCACGATGTTTTTCTATTGAATGTTGCCGACGGAAACTTTCCCAATGAATATGCCATCAACGATCCTAAGGCGCTGGAGGAGGAGCGACGACTGTTCTACGTGGCGCTGACACGAGCGCAACAAAATCTGCACTTGATCCAACCACTAAAATACTGGGTTCCAGAGCAGCAACGATTTGGGGGGAAACATGTGTATGGGGCTAAAAGTCGTTTTCTAAGCAAGAGTGTGATGCGGTGTCTTGAGGCGGTACCTTATCCAGATAACCGATTAACTCCCGATGACATCAAAGCCGGCGAGCAAGTGCTGAGTGATATTAAGTCAAAAGTCATGGGCATGTGGGATTAAGCTATGTTTGATTGTTGGGTGACTTGTACTGGCGATCTACGATCTTCCTCTATCGTTGATAATAGAGAGGTCAGCCAGAGCCTTTAAGAACCACTCTTTTTTATGCGTCGCAAGGTTGCCAAAGGGGTAGGGGAGGCTATAAATTACAGGCTCACTACTTGATGTGAATTGTGATGGTTACTCATACAACACTGGCAGTCTGGCGAAATGCTGCGCGTTATATCCTAGAACAAGAAGGCTTCGATGCCCAAACCGTATTCAGTGAATTTGGTGTTGATCCGTTGGATCACGGTCGAATGGATGCGCGAGTATCCGCGAGGATTTGGGAACGGATCGTCGCCTTAACCGATAATCCTTCTATAGCGGTCGAGGCCGTAAACCGGTATTTCCAGCCGGCGGCATGGGGAGCATTGGGTATTGCTGTTTTGTGCAGCGCCACTCTGAGAGAGGCATTGCAGAGATTTGAGCGCTATTCTTTGATCCTTTCGGACCTCGCCCACTTTTCAGTGTTAAGCGACAAGGATGTGACTCGGTTGGTCATGACGCCATTGCAAGGAATTGATGCCATCGGTGGGGCCTCCACTGATTTTGGTATGGCATCACTGATTTTGTTGTTGAGAATGACGTCAGCGGATCCACTGCCGTTAAAGTCAGTAGAGCTAATTTCGTCAAAACCTGCAGATACCAAACCCTATTTGGACTTTTTCAATTGTGACGTTCAATTCGCGTCAAATCAGCTGAGTTTTGGCTTCCATACAGATGGTATCGAATCCGCCTTGCCGGTACACGATCCAGAGCTAGCCGCTCATCACGACAAGTTGTCGCGAGAGTACATTATGCAGTTCGACAAGAGCTTGTCGTTGAAGGTGAAGTATCAAATTATGCGATTACTTCCTGGCGGCAGCCCGACACCGGAGAAAATCGCTAAACTATTGCATTGCAGCACACGCAGTTTAAATCGAAAGCTGCGTGAAGAAGGGATGAATTTCCGCGAGTTGCAAACGCAAGTTCGTAAAGAGCTGTCGTTAGATTACTTAAAACGCAATGAACACTCGGTGCAGGAGGTGGCCTTCTTGGTCGGCTTTGCAAATCAGAGTGCCTTCTCAAGGGCGTTTAGCCAGTGGTTTGGTATGTCGCCATCGGCCTATATGGAGCAATCAGAGTCTAAGTAGCGAGCCCCATTGGGCAATGAGTGCGGGAGTGATGTAAATTGGGGGCAAACTCTCTGTTAATAAGAATCAACAGCGAGAGACTTGGGGTGCATTGATCAAGTTAAGATCAAATGTTTAGGCCATCAAAATCGTAGACGGCCCTGAGTGCCGTGATGAGAGCTTGCAGTCAGTGGAGTGTCATTGCTGTAGGTCAAAAACTCTTCGTCGGTGATATTGCGACCGACCAGTGAAATGTCCCAACTATCGTTTTGTGCGCCTAAGGTAAATACAAGGTTTGCCGTGGTGTAGTCATCTTGGACGGTTAGAGGATCGTTGTCGGGAGAGGTAAAGTGCTCACCCATGTAGTTGAGATCTAGGGACGTCTTCAAATATAGAGTTTGTGAGAGTTCCAATTCGTGCTCGATGGATAGAGAGCCAGACCACTCAGGGGTGAATGCGGTCGGTCCGCCACTTAAATCTTGGACACAGGTCGGGTCACCCGCAGATTGCGTCTTGGTGCAGCCGGCATTAACGTAGTCTTTGTATTCGAAATCGGTGTAGCCTAGGGAACCGCGCAACATAAGGCTGTTGCTGAGCTGCCAATGCCCGTCGGCTTCAAACCCTCTGACATCAGAGTTTGAGGCATTTTCCACGATGAAGCTGGTTCCTCCAGTAAAGATAGTGGCTTGAAGGTCGGAATATTCGAGATCAAATACAGCCATGTTAAGCTCTGCGGCACCGTCAAGCAGTGACATCTTGGCTCCAATCTCAAAAGACTTAACTTCTTCTTGTTCGAATTCGGCCTCGCTCTTATCAAGGGAAAGTGCGAAATTGTTGAAGCCACCGCCTTTGGTTCCAGTGGACACCGTCGCGTAAACCATTGCATATTCGGTGATATCCCAAGATAGGTTGGCACTATAAGTCCAATCTTCTTCGGTTCTTTCTAAATCGCGAAATTCGTGTTGTTGATAGTTGAACAGCGCAGGTCCGCTTGTTTGTGCGCAACTAAATGCGGTGGTTCCCGGTGAGCCATCGCCGAGGTCTGCTGCGGTGGCGAGTCGGTATTGATCCCAAGCGCCACAGCCTGCAATTTGATCGGCTGTTTTTTCTTCTTCGCCATAGCGCGCACCTAGGGTGAGGGTAAACGCATCGCTTATGTCATAGGTCAACTGAGCAAAAACGGCCTGGCTTTCAGTGGATTGATCAAGTTCGGTGTAACGATTGCTCTCAAGCGTGAAAGGCGTTCCTAGTGCCGCTTGAAGATCGCCTTGAGTTTTGGTTTGTATCAAGAGGTCGCTTTCTTGATAGTAGGCACCGATGATGTACTCCAAACCCTCTCCCAGTTCGGAGACAAACCGTATTTCCAAACTGTCTTGATCGAACTCTTCTTTTTCTTCATAACCGAGCAGGTTAACAGCCGTGAAGTCTGCGTCGATCAGGCGCTCGACATTGTATTCAGAGTGGCCGTAGATGGCAGTAAAGGTACCCGAATTGATGCTGTAATCAGCGTTGATTGAGTATTCTTCGGTATCGCCTTCGTATCGAGAAGAGGCACCATAATCAATTGCGGGATTGGTGTTTCCAACGGCCGTTACACCATTAAATGGAGTGGCATCAAAGTCGGCAATACCATTGCCAGATAAACTGTGGAAGGCTGCGACATTTGGACCTACAACGATTTGGTCTAAACCGTTACCTTTGTTATCCCAGTCCCCATCTTGATACTTAAATTTAACCAATAGCTCTTCATTTGCGTCCCAATCCAATGAGACTCGATAGGCTTTTTCGTCGGTTTGAGGTTCATCCTCGTTGTAGTACTGATTGTCTATCCAACCTTCATCCATCTTGGTGGAAGTGATGGCTATACGGCCTCGTACACTGTCTGTTAAAGGGCCGGAAACATGAGCGGTAATCTGTGTTTCGTCATGCTCGACTTCATACATTGCCGATATTTCTGCCGTCAACGTATCGGTTGGAGCAGCCGACGTAATATTAAGAGCGCCGGCAATGGTGTTTTTACCGAAGAGAGTAGATTGCGGTCCACGCAATACTTCGACTCGTTCTACGTCTAGGAAGCCAAAACGAGATTGTGCTGCACGGCCACGATAAACACCGTCAACAAAGGTTCCGACCGATTGTTCTATTCCGCCCAATACGCCCGATTGTATCCCTCGAATGGAAACAATATCTCCGAGGGCACTAGGACGGACGACAAAATTGGGGACGTAGGCTGAGAAATTCTCAAGACTGGGTACGCCGGCTTCTTGTAATTTGTCTCCGGTCATGGCGGCAACAGAAATCGGAACATCCTGTAGGGATTGGACACGCTTTTGCGCGGTGACCACGACTTCTTCTAGTGCGAGTGTTTCTGCGCTCGCATGACTGGGGATGCTTAGCGCAATGGTTGTCGCTAAAACGGATGGGGAGTAGATACTAGTTTTCATAGGCACTCTCAATACTATTGTTATATTTAGATTATTTCTGATAAGCATCAAAACAATACTGAAAGTGCTGCGGCTCGGTTTTGCTTGGACGGCCAATTGATTGTCTCTTGTGGCCAACGCACTCGCTTTGGAGAAGCTACCTGGTGCTAGGCGTAGAGGCGAGGTGCGAGCAGGTGGGGCGTCGCTATGCAGGTGAGTAAATTCTGGTGTGAAACTCCAAGTTGTGTGATTTTTGCTATTCTCGCCTAATCCTTATCTAAATGCGCCAAATAGTAATTGAGGATTGTTTTCGTTAACCACTAAAAATACTATCAAGTCTGTTTAGAAGTACTTTAAATATGGATTGTAATTCGATGCGGTAGTGCTTCTCTAAACAAACGTTTATTTCATCCATCAAAGAAATGGCTACCATGAAAAATTCCGAAGCATTAACTCAATGGCTCAAGGCTAACTGCCCAATATATGAGTACATGGATCTTACAATCAACAGCATGAGTAATGAGTTTTACAGTTGTAGTGTTCCTATGAATGCTGCGACGGGAAATCACATAAATACTGTGCATGCTGCGTTTCAGTGGGCTTCGGCAGAAATGATTGGTGGGTTAGCGGTATTAGCTTGCCGTTCTAGCGAGAGTTTTGTTCCGGTGGTAAGAGGGGTGAATATTGTTTTCAAAAAGCCTGCAACCAGCGCTATTGTCGCTGAGGCACATTTTAGCGACGCTGATGCGAAGAAGATGAATGAAGCGTTGGAAACTGGCGGCCGTTACGATTTTGAGCTGGACGTAACCATCAAAAATACCAGTGGTGAAGTGGTTGCTGAAGCGACCGGATCCTATGCCGTTCGCGCTACCCTGTAGCTATCCGGCGCGTTTGTGAAGGGGGCATAAACATAGCCCCTTGTGTCATGTTAAGTTTGAGTTCTACAGTTGATTCTAGGCTTCATGGATCAACGGAAAAACTGAATGATTGTTGAACGTTGGCCGCTTCATTCATGATGTTGTCTACGATATCAGCTGCGCTCTCGATGTTTCGAATAATTCCTAAGCTTTGTCCTGCGGTATGAATACCGGTTTCTAAGTCTCCACCTGAGATGCCTCTCACCAGATAAAATAGACCGTGGCCCAACCATGAGAGCGCCAGCAATGTCTTTATGTTTTGAGGAAATTCTCTGAGTAAAGGTTTGATGTCTGATTGGGTTGCGCTGGCGTATTGTTGGGCCCGATACAGCATTGTCAGCAGCGAGGGCTTACGTTGTGCCATCTTGCGTGAAAATGGAGTAGAGATCGCTCTTACGGGGACTCCGTCGTAGTTCTTAGAGCGCAATGTACCCATCACGTCGGTATCCAGTGTGGCTTGAATTGCGTTGGCGTGTGCGCCACTTTCTTTGCTGACCATGAAACGCGTACCCATGGATACTGCGTCAGCGCCGAGAGCAAAGGCCGCAATCAGGCCTCGTCCGTCAGCAATACCACCGGCTGCGATAATAGGAATGGAAACCCTGTCCCGAATGGCCGGAATCAATGCCATTGCGCCGATTTCTCCAGCGTGAGCGGCAGCTTCATAGCTGGTAGCGATAATGGCATCGGCGCCCTGATCTTGCGCGGCTAGTGCGTGCTTGAGTGTACTGGTCGTCACCAGTACCTTGCCTCCATAGGCATGAACCTTGTCTCGATACCAATCGCACTTACCGAAAGCTGTATTGATGACTGGAACTTTGGCGTCAATGGCGATATTGATATTCTCTTTTGCTGACGGAAGCAGCTGCGTCATATTGACACCAAATGGACGCTCAGTGAGGGCACGAACCTTGTCGATAGCTTGTTTGGCTTGACTGGGAGGAAGGGTGGTGAGGTTGATGATGCCCAATCCCCCCGCATTGCTGACGGCTGCCGCTAGCTCCGGGGTTGCAACGTCACTCATGCCCGCGCATATGATGGGTTTCTCGATGCCAAATAGTGAGGTGATTCGGGTTCTCATGTGACTTATCTCGGGGTTAGGGAATGCCGATTTGATACTCACTAGTGTGCTGTCGGCTCTGCGGCATAGGAATGTCAGAACATGTCAGCTGGCTTGTCAAAAAGGATCTGCAGCAATGCGTCTGATTCATAGTGTGGAATCTACTTAAGCGGGCGCAGCATAAAGCTGAGGGAGAGTCGGTACGTCCAGCAACGAAACCGCGTATCCGTTGTTTTTCGACGGCAGTGGTTTAAAAGTGACGAGCGATTTTTAGATTCCAGCGCCGCCCTCGGTCGTAAACGCCTTCTGCGTATCCAATGGCCCGGTTTTGATTGGCTGACAATAGGTAGTGTTGGTCGGTGATATTTTCGACGCTCATGGATAGTGACCAGATGTCAGCGGGCGACCAATAGCTGATGTTGCTGTTGGCTAATGCGTAGGAATCTTGTCGGACATCGGCTTCATTTTCTGCGGTGCCCTCTGTACCTGAACGATAGCTGCCGGAAATCTGTGCCATCAAACGGGCGTTATTATCGAACGTCCAAGTGTAAGAGGTGGCAATGCTGGCAGACCATTCGGGTATCCACGCAAATTCATTGCTGCTGGCTATAGAGACATCATCATCCAAGTGTTGATAGCGCGCGTTGAGGTAACTGATGTGACCTTCTATTCGCCATGCTTGTATTGGGATTAGTGTGAACTCCGTTTCCACACCGCTTATCTCCGCCTCTGCTGCGTTTTGAGTGATGGTCGCGTTGTGAGTGAAGTCCGGATTAGTGCTGATTTGAATGTCTTTGTAGCGGCTGTTGAATGCGGCGGCATTGAGTCGGATTTTTTGATTGGGGTGGGTGTACTTAAGTCCGCCTTCGAATTGCCGCACATATTCTGGCTCGTAGGGGACTGCCTCAAGATCGGGCGATTGGCCCAAGTGTCGGGCATTGAATCCACCACTTTTGAAGCCTTCGGAATAGGTGGCGTAGGCAGTTGTTCTTTCGCTTAAGTCCATCGACACGGTCAAACGGCTGGTAAATTCTTCGAATCGCTGAGTGGTGCCAGGTTCATTGACGAGTATCTCCGTTGGAGTGTCGGGCGTGTTAGCGTCACTGAAATATTGAAAGCTGGCGTAGCGCTTGCGCTCAGCGGTATAACGGCCGCCGAGGGTGAGGTGAAGCTTCTCGGAGAGATCTATCGTCATTTCGCCATAGATGGCACGGTTGCTGTTTTCAGCGTCGTTGTCGAATTGGCCCTGTGTTAACCGACCTTGTGAGTCAGGCAAAAATACTTGGGTTAATTCGTCGGCGCTTTCCTTAAAATAATAGAGGCCGGCTACCCAGCGACGTTGCTCGTCGGCGGAATTTCCTAGTATTTGAAACTCTTGGCTGAACTGTCGTTGTTGTTGTTGATTGATGGTGGCGAATAGCTGAAAAGGCGTGTGATCCGAATCCCGTTGAAAGTCTGACTCGAGCTCGCGCCAAGCCGTGATCGACTTCAGCGTACCCCAGGGGCTCGTTTTTGTCAGCGTTAAAGAAGTTCCGTAGACATCATTGTCTGAGCGCGCAGGAAATTCACTGGCCGTCTTGCTGCGGGAATGTTGTAGCCACGCTGGCCCAAAGCAAGCGAGACTGCTATTGAGCGTCTCTGGCCGGCAGCCGGCAAGTTTCGCCTCACCATAGGGCGCCAAATTGATTCTATCGGGGACTTGTCCTCGAGAAAAAAGATTCAACGGCGTGTTGGGTGATCCATTTTCACGATCGCGATTCCAGTCGAAGATTAGGCGGGCGTCGAAGTTATCGTCAGGTTGCCATAACCATTGCCAGCGCAAGCTGTTCGAATCGTCATCACCTAAGTCAGCACCGCTGCCATCGGTTACGTATCCATCGCGATTGCGGCTGAGCAGTGACACTTTGGTGTAGAGTTGTTCATTAATGGGCTGATTGAGCACCACCTTTAGATCAGATCGCCGATCGCTACCCAGCGTCAAAGCAATGTCTGCTGAAGCCTGCTTTTCTGGAGTTTTGGAAATCAATCGCACGGCACCGCCAGTGGTGTTGCGACCAAATAGGGTTCCCTGTGGGCCTCGCAAAACTTCAATTCGTTCTAGATCCAGCAAGTCGAGATTACTGCCTACTGAGCGGGCCAAATACACTCCATCGACGTAAGTTCCGACTCCGGGATCGACGTTAATAGTGAAGTCCAGCTGTCCGATACCTCTCAAAAAAACCGCTGAGGCTGAGGAGTTTCCCGAAATAGGGGGAGAGGGGACAAAAGTTAGATTGGGAACCGAGTGGGCGATATCGTTGAGCTCATCAAAACCGTAGCGTTGCAGTTTTTCATGGGTAAAGGCTGAAACCGCAATTGGGGTGTTTTGAATGTTCTCGCTGCGACGGCGTGCGGTAATCAGCACTTCCTCTAAACCGTAACTGTCTTCGTCGTGGGCGCGAGCACTGATGGTCGCTTGCTCGGTAATGACAAAAAGCTCACCCGGTAGAACTTTATAGTTGAGCAGTGAGTCGCGCAACAGTTGCTGCAGGGCTTCCGCATCATCAAATTCACCATTGACGGCGTGGCTGGTTTTGTTTTCGGTTATAGTTCGGGTGGCAAAAATCTGTTGTCCACTCTGATCAGACCAGATTTTTAATGCGCTGTGAAGGGGTTGAGCGGGAATGCTAAAGTTGGCGGCAGATGCAAACGTAGAGAGAGCTCCCAAAAGAACCCCGGCACCAACCGCTAGATGTAGATCCAGCATCTTTCTCATTAGGATTCGTCGGTTTTTTCGCGATAGAGAAGTATGCCATCTGTGCGCAGAGACCATTTTACGCCCATAGTTTCTTTGAGCGCGAGCAGCAATGTATCGGTATCACCGATGACAAACTGCGCATCGATACGGGTTTCTCGCAATTGCAATTCTTCGATAACGAGCTGTGTAACGGCGTAGCGATTGACTTCAAAAATAATATCGGCCAGCGACGCGTTAGAGAAACTGAGCTGTCCATCTTGCCACTGGGTTACTTTCTCGGAGCTGTTAAAGGCCTCCACTGAGCTGATGGTGTCGCGCGAATAGCGGATACGTTGATTGGACTGCAGCAGTAAAGTTTGGCTAAAAGGGACGTTCGTGTTAGTTGAGGCGTTTTCAGGCCTTGTGGGAAGGCTGGCGCTGACTTCAACCTCACCTTCAAGTAGGGAGACCTCAACCTGGTGTTGTTGGTTCTGTCGTCGTACGTTAAAGATGGTGCCGAGTGCTGTGATTTCACCATTGCCGGCAATGACTTTAAAAGGGCGAGTATGATCCTTGGCAACGTCGAAAAGTACTTCCCCTCGAGCCAAGATAATCTTTCTAAGTTCATCACTGTAGCTGACATGGATTTCACTGGCGGTGTTCAGCGTTACTAGACTTCCATCTCTCAGGGTAACGGCTTGCTGCTGCCCAATGGCCGTTTGGTAAATTTCTAGGTCGTTGTTGAACAACTGATTTACGCCGAATGAGGTCAGCAGCACTAAGGCAATGCAGACGGCCTGTAAGCTCAGTTTGGAGGCGTTGTGTAACTGTTGCCAACGCCATTGCAATGACGCTAGGTTTAGCCACGAAGCGAATGTGCGATTGCGGCCTGTGTGATCTTGCTTGTCTTTGCTTGCAGAGGTGATCAGCTCGTCCGCCGCGAGTTGGTTTGTTAGCTCCCAAGCGGATTCACACTCGGCATAGGCTGCTTCAGCCGCGGGATCTTGTAGCCAATCGAGAAAGGCGTGCAGCTGATCTTGCTCTGGGATCTGTTCGGCGTTCATTAACAGAAACCAATCCGCTGCTTGTTGCTCGATGGAGCCTTTAACCTGATGAAGACTCACAGTAGATCGACCTCTTTTTTGATCTTTAAAACACAGTAGGCGAGGGCATCACTGAGTTTACGTTGAATGGTTCGCAGCGGGGTTTGTGTCTGCTCTGCAATTTCGTTGCAGCTCATACCCTCCATCCGGTGCATCACGAAAATTTGGCGGTGATTCTCAGACAATTCCAGCATGGCGTCTTTAACGATAGAAATTTGCTGCTTGGTTTGCAGTTGTTGCTCTGGCGAGGGTTGATGGCACGGAAGCTCGTCGAGATCACTGATATCTTGGGAAAAGGGCGTGAGCTTCTGTCGCTTGCGATATTGATCGCGAATAAGGTTGGTGGCCACTTTGAGTAGGTAAGCTTTCGGGGTCTCTGCCAGTTGTTGGGGTTGGCTTAAGCGGATGACTTTTAGGTAGACATCCTGCAGTCCATCCATCGCTTCAGATTGGCTGTAACCGCGACTGATGAAAAAACCTACGACGGCATCTTGGTACTGCTGATAGACCTTCTGATAGAAGTCGCGGCTTTCACTGCTCAAGCTTTGATCAGCCAATAGCCGATCCAGCCCTGAGTGAGACTCACGGCTTTCTATCGCTATACAGTTATCTGGGTAATTCTCTGCTTTCTCCACAATGAGTTCTCAGGCGCCCATTTTGGGCCACATTAAACCATCAAATTGAAAATAACCTCAATTAAATTTATTTTGGCGGTGTTTTGGCTTTTTGACGTTATCCCCTGTTAGACAAGAATAAAAACCTATTGGGAGAACAACAGAATGTCCAAAATAATAACAAAGTCGATGAATCGCTTAGCCGTTCCAAATGCCTCTTTCCCTTGGCGCAAGACCTTGTTGAGTGCTGCCGTATTGGGTGCGTCAGCGGTGGTGTTGCCAATGGCAGCTACTGCCCAAGAGGCGCCGGCTGCTGAATCTCACGGTTTTGCCCTGGAAGAGGTCACCGTTACCGCTCGTAAACGTGAAGAATCTCTGCAAGACGCTCCTTTGTCCGTAGCGGCTTTTAGTGGAGAAGGCATGGAGCAGCGCGGCATCAATGATGTGGCGGATGTATCTCAGTTGGTTCCTAACTTGGTGTTCGACACCGCGCCCCCGATTTCGGGTAATTCAGCGGCAGCAGCCGTATTTATCCGTGGCGTAGGGCAGTTGGATTTCACCATTAACGTCGACCCCGGCGTTGGCACTTATGTGGATGGCGTCTATGTGGCACGTTCAGTGGGTGGGGTGGTGGATCTTTTGGACCTAGAGCGTATCGAGGTCTTGCGCGGCCCCCAAGGGACTCTGTTTGGCAGAAACACCATTGGTGGTGCGGTACAGCTAATCTCCAAAGCACCCGAAGAAGAGCTGGGTGGCTATGTCTCAGCAACCTTGGGCACCGACGATCGAATTGACGTGCAAGGCGTACTGAATGCGCCCATTACCGATACCCTTTTGAGTAAGTTCTCAGTACTCAAACGTACTCGTGACGGTTATGTCACCGATGGCAATGGTACTGATTTGGGCGACGATGATTCCATTTCTGCGCGCGCACAATTTCAGTGGCTCGCCAGTGAAGACCTAGAGATTAACCTCAATATGGACGTGACTCGCGATCGTGAAAATGGCGCGCCCAATGTACCGCTGAACCTCTATGCCGATGCCGTGTTTCCTCTCAGAACCAATACCGCGCCGAATGGAGAAGGTACCTTGGCGGGCTGTACACCCGCTACCTTTGATAGCAGTCGCAATTGCTTTGGTCCCGCTTGGTTGACTGGCAGCAATACCCATACTGAGAGCACTTTTAAGGCTAAGTCAGAGAATGATATTTGGGGTGTCTCCCTGACCGTTGATTATGATTTGGGCTGGGCCTCACTGAAGTCGATCAGCGCGTGGCGCGATCTCGAATCTGAGTTTCAACGCGACTCAGATCACTCGGCCTTCAATGTATTCTCGACCGCTAACGAT
The DNA here is from genome assembly GCA_002707785.1 of Cellvibrionaceae bacterium. Taxonomy (GTDB): domain Bacteria; phylum Pseudomonadota; class Gammaproteobacteria; order Pseudomonadales; family Cellvibrionaceae; genus Pseudomaricurvus. The sequence continues at coordinate 41,093 of PANW01000033.1, forward strand.
CAGGAGCAGGATCAGTTCAGCCAAGAATTTCAGCTGATTGGTGATCTACTGGACGATACTCTGCACTGGGTGGCCGGCGCTTACTATTTCGAAGAAGATGCCAGCGACTTAACCTTGATTACGCTGCCGGGTGGATCGGGCGCTCTTTTGCGCGGTGTGTTTGAGAACGAAGTTGAAAACGAAAACTGGGCTGTTTACGGCGAAATGACTTACGATTTCACCGAAAGCTGGCACCTGACATTGGGCGCTCGCTACACCGATGAGACCAAGAAATACAACACGATACAGACGTTTGAGCCACTTTCTTCTCCTGGACTAACCGTGGTCACGCTGGTTGATGATCCCAATGCCGAAGAGGATTTCCAAGAAACCACCGCTCGTGTCACTTTATCTTATGATGTCAATGATCAGCTGATGACCTACTTGACCTACTCGGAAGGTTTCAAGAGTGGTGGTTTTAATCCACGTTATCTTGCACCGACGCCAAATGCTGAGGCAATCCCGTACGATCCAGAGTACGTGACTCTTTACGAGGCGGGTTTCAAGTATGTCAATGTAGATAACTCGTTGCGGGTCAACGGTGCGTTCTTCATGAACGATTATGAAGACATTCAAGTCAGTACCAATCCAGATTTTACCGGTGGTGCAACCATCACTCAAAATGCAGCAGAAGCTGAAATATCCGGCCTAGAGTTAGAGTTCACCTGGATTCCTACATCGGCGTTCATGCTTGAGGGCGGTGTTGGCTATCTCAACGCTCGCTATGACGAGTTGAGTAATGACGTACAGTTTTCAGCGTCCAACGAGTTTGCCCGAATTCCAGAGTGGTCGGGAAATCTAGCGGCTTCCTACATCGTTGATTTGGAGGGTGGGGCAACCGTTACGCCGCGTATTGATTGGTCCTACAAGTCCGAAATGCAAGGCACGGCTGAGAATGATATCGATGTTGCACAAGACAGCTACGATGTAGTGAATGTTAATATCGCCTACGTCAGTCCGTCAGAAGACTGGTCCGCTAGCATAGGGGCGACCAATCTCACCGACGAAGAATACCTGGTATCGGCTAACCAAAATGGTCGAATTGGTTACGCGGAAGGGGTTTTCGCTCGTGAGCGTCAATGGTATTTGAAACTCCGTCGCGATTTCTAATCGAGTGAAGTCAAAGTTAATGACGTCGGGGTTTGGGACGCTCGTGTAGTCGGCCAGGTTGGGTTGGCTACACAGGTCCGGCTCTGCTTTGTCGACGTCAGTGCATCTGTCTAAATGCAGTTTGTTAAGATCTAGTTTCCGTTTAAATGAAATCGCGGCGGTGGCGTGAGCCTGTCGCGATTTTTCTTTTTGTAACACAATAAATGTATGCAGTGATAAAAGGGAGTGATAGCGCAATGAGTGAGGCGAACAGCCAACGTGTAGTGGCTCATGCGGGCGACAGGTCTGCGGCATCACGATTTATGGAAACTCTAGGCCCAGGCATCTTATTTGCGGCAACATCGGTTGGTGTATCCCATCTGGTGCAGTCTACTCGTGCTGGTGCCGCTTTCGGTTTGGGGATGATGCTCGTTATTGTGTTTGCCCACGCGATAAAGTACAGCGCCTTCCGAGCCGGTTCCGATTATGCGGCGGCTACTGGAAAGTCATTGTTATTTGCATACCGTCAACAGGGCGCCTGGACACTGTTTTTATTTGGGATGGTCACCCTCAGTTCCATGTTTATTGTATTGGCGGCTGTGCTGTTGGTTTGCGCAGGGTTGTTACGTGTTGTATTTGAGTTTAATGGCAGCCTGTCGGTGATTGCGACGATTGTTGTCGCGCTAGCAGCGGCATTACTGATTCGTGGCCGCTACGAGTGGTTGGAAAAAATCACCAAGTTATTGATAGCGCTACTAACGTTGATCACAGTGATAACCACTGTGGTGGCCTTGCCGCAAATGCAATGGCAGGGCGTTGCCTCATTCACACCAGAACAACGGGATATGAAGACGATACTGTTTGCAGTGGCCTTGGCGGGGTGGATGCCAACCGCATTGGATACCAGTGTCTGGCAATCGGTTTGGACCGTCGAAAAAGTGCGTTCAGGCGGAGGGATAACACCACAAACTTCGCGCAGGGATTTCAATATTGGGTATGTGTTAACTGCTGTTTTGGCACTGTGTTTCATGTTGATCGGAGCCTCTATCATGCACGGCTCGCAAACATCGTTCTCGGCGACCGCTACTGGCTTTGCGACACAGTTTATCGATATCTACGCAACCACCCTAGGTGAGTGGAGTCGACCCGTAATCGGTGTGACGGCTTTTGCGGTTATCCTATCGACAGTGATTACGGTACTGGATGGCTTTCCGCGTGTCTGTGCCAAATGGATGGTGATAGTTAGCCAATTGAAGCTGCCGGCGCGAGAACAAAAAGATGATATTAATGCAGAGCAGCGCTGGTACGTGCGTTTCATTATTATCGAGGCATTCGGGGCTCTGTGCATCATCTACTTCTGGCTAAGTTCTTTTAAGACTTTGATCGATTTAGCCGCCACGGTTTCGTTTTTGTCCGCGCCGATTTTAGCGGTGCTGAATCATCGGGCCATGATCAGTCGCGCGGTACCCAGCCAGCATCGCCTATCTGGGCGAGACTTCTATCTCAGTGTCTTCAGTGTTCTCTGTTTAGCGATCTTCTCTTTGGGCTATTTGTTTCTGTTGGTAAGCCGCTAGATGGCCATTATTTTGAGAGTTGGTTGGGAGACGTAGACCCGCAAATAGATGGCGCGAGCCCCTTGAAATTGGCCAAACTGGGGACAAAAAGTCCCTCTTTGACGGCTTGCTTGGGCTGACCGGTTTGTCTCTCTGTCCAAATACTGTATTTTGGTTTTTTGATACGACTAAAGGGCTCGAACGATGATTAATGCATACGCTGCTTTTGAACCTAAAGGTGAATTGAAACCCTATCAATACGATCCCGGTGTGCTGGCCGATAATGAGGTTGAGATCGATGTCCTTTATTCGGGTATTTGCCACAGTGATCTGAGCGTTATTGACAACGAATGGGGGATGAGTCAATACCCCGTGGTTCCCGGCCATGAGGTCGTCGGTCGTGTCTCTCAAGTCGGCAGTCAGGTCACTCATTTACAGGTTGGGCAAACGGTTGGTTTGGGATGGCACTCGGGCTATTGCGGCTCTTGCGCTCTGTGTAATGATGGCGACCACAATCTATGTTCCAAAACTCAGAAGACGATCATTGGTCATCATGGTGGTTTTGCTGACAAGGTACGGGCTCAAGGGACCAGTGTGGTCGCGCTTCCCGATGGTATCGACTTAGAGTCCGCCGGACCACTTTTCTGCGCGGGCGTAACGGTGTTTAATCCGCTGCTGGAATACGACATTAAACCCACCGCAAAGGTGGCTGTTATTGGTATTGGCGGTTTAGGGCATTTGGCATTGAAGTTCTTGAATGCGTGGGGCTGCGAGGTGACGGCGTTCACCACCAGTGAGGCCAAGCGCCAAGAAGCTCTATCCCTAGGCGCCCACCATACTTTGAATTCAAAAAGCACCGAAGAGCTCGATGCAGCGGCGGGCAGTTTTGATCTGATCATATCGACAGTCAACGTTAAGCTGGATTGGGCCCGCTACCTAATGACCTTGAAAGCCCGTGGTCGTCTGCATTTCGTCGGCATGATTGTAGAGCCGTTGGATATTGGCGTGGGTCCGTTGATTGTTGGTCAGCGCTCAGTGTCTGGTTCGGCAGTAGGTAGCCCATCAACCATGTCTAAGATGCTCGAGTTCGCCAAATTACATAACATCATCCCGGTGATAGAAAAGTATAAGTTCTCTGAGGTTAATGAAGCTATCGAACGCTTGAAGTCTGGTAAAACCCATTATCGTATTGTGCTTGAGCGCTAGCTAAGAGTAGAGGATTCTCGTTGGCGGCGTTGGCTGTTGGATTTTGTATATGCTTGAGAGAATCACTTCCACGTCTTGGAGTGATTCTCTTTCAAGAGTGAATTCAATTTACCCCTAATCATCTAAAAACCATTGGTGAAAAGCACATCATCCATCGCCAACTGACCACCTCTTGGTCGAGCGGCTTTACTGGCTTTACCCACGGCTATCAGCATTGCGATTAAATGGTTGTCGGGTAGCTTTATCAAGTCGGCGACTTGCTCCGCATCAAAACCAATCATTGGGTTGCTATCGAAGCCCATTGCTTTGGCAGACAGCATCAATGTCTGTGCAGCGATACCGCAGGAGCGGATCGCTTCGTCTCGTTGCAGTTGTGGTTTTCCTCTATAAAAAGAATCAATCATAGGCACCAGCAAATTCTGCGTGTCTATATCGGCGTCGGCCCAGTATCTCTCGGGGCGGTCTTTCCAGGCATCAATATCAGCACAGACAACAATCAATTCCGCAGCGTCAGTGACTTGTGACTGCTCCCAAGCGGCGGTTTTTAGCGCCTCTCGAAGTTCTCTATCTTGAATACGTACAAATCGCCAATGCTGTATGTTGTAAGAGGTGGGTGATAGCAGCGTGGAGGATATTAACTGCTGGAACTGTTGATCGCTCAGTCTAGCATTGACATCATAGTGTTTGACTGAGCGACGCTCTCGGATAGCGTTGAATACGTCCATAGTGACCTCGGTTGTTGTGTGAGTGTTTTGTTTCTTAGTGGATACAATGCCGGCCAACAAAAGCTGGTTGCCTTGTCTGTGCGAAGCAGGTTAACACGGCGGAAGTGCAGGCAAGGTTAACCTGGGTTTAGTGGAGAGTATCGATATTGAACATTTGTCTTCGTTGTGCTGCTCAAACGGGAGAGTGAGTGACATACAGCTTTGGCGTAGATCTTGATTTTCTGTTCCACAATAAACCTAGGTTCATTACACGATGGAGAGGTAGGCGTATCATATCCTTCAATTGCTAACGCTCTGTAACGCAATGCTTCGTTTCAGCACTCTGCCTCGAGACGTTGTTGATGGCTTGGTCAAGGTCGACTGATTAAGTTGGTGTGCCGCTAAGGCCTCGCGTATAGAGCCTAATAAAATCCGAGAGGGATGTATGAATCGTCAGTTAATAGTTGAAGGCTATCTTAGCGACCTGGGCATTAAAGGCTTTGATTTAACCTCATCTGAGGGGCAAGTTGAGTTTTTGAACAAGCTGCAGGCGGCTCATATTGCTCGTCATAGTTTCAACAGTCTTGCTGTCGTGATTGGCAACGAATTGCCACTGGATTTGACTTCTCTCTATGAGAAAATTGTCGTAAAACGGCGTGGTGGCTATTGTTTTGAGCACAACAAACTCATTTTCAATGTACTGGAGCAGCTAGGGTTTGATGTCAAACTAGCGCTGGCTCGTGTTGTCTACAATCGCGACGTGGACAGCCCGAGAACTCATCGTGTCACGCTGGTGCGTATTAACGGCGTTGATTATGTGGTGGATGGTGGCTTTGGCCATTTGGGCGCTCGTCTTCCGGTTAGGCTAGAGCATGGTGTAGAACAGCCTCAAGGCAAAGAGAGTTTCCGTATTGTCATTAAAGAATCGGGTGAGCATTGCTATCAGGTACTCAAAGATGGCGATTACTTCACCTTGTATACCTTTGATCTCGGAGTGTATACCGAATCGGACTGTCTGGTTGGCCACTTCTTTTCCCATCGACATCCCACCGCAGCGTTTGTGAATAATCTAGTAGTCAGCCGAAAACCTGAAGATTCAATATACTCCTTACGCAATGGGGAGTTTCATTGGATTATCGCTGATGGCACAACCGTTACTCGGTTAACGACCGCTTTGGAGTTGCATGAAAAGCTCACCCAGGTCTTCGAACTTGATGTGGACGTGGCTATATCGGAGTTTCTTTTTAACAAATTTGTACAGGATAATTCGTAGCGTTCAGAAGTTTTTAAACCACCTGGGCGGCGCGTGTAGCTGTGCACCAAACAATAGTTTGTTGAAACCTGAACTTTGTAACTTTGAGGAAAGAAAAAATGAGACTAATCGGTAGAAGTGTGAGGTGGGTGATGCTCGTCTCCGGAGTGCTAACCGCGACCATGTTCTATGGAGCGTTTTCACCGGAATCGATTGTCGAGTCAATGTTTGGAGTTAGGCCAGAGGTTGGAGTCGCGTTTTATGGTGAGCTCGAACTGATGGTGGTGCGAAGCTGGTCGGCGTTGATCGGGCTTGTTGGTGTGATGCTGGTTGTTGGGTTTATTAACCCAAAACTAAGGCGCTATTCTCTATCCATTGCCGCGGCGAGTAAATTGGTTTTTGTTACGCTGTCTCTACTCTATGCCCAAGCCTATTGGCAGACTCTAGCGCCCGCGTTGATCATGGATTCTTTTGTTGTTCTTCTGGCCTTACTGTACTTGTGTATTCCATCTGCCTCTGTTGATGACTAGCCGCTAGCGGCACGTTACTTCAACTGGCAAGGAAGATAGCAGCCAGTTGCCATTCTAGTATCTATTCTAGGAATTATTCTAGGAACTCACAATGTCTCGGATTAATGCCTACATTCTACTGGCGGTTTGGTTGTGCCTGACGGCCTCATCTTTTGTCGTCGCTGAGGTTGTTGCGCCCTATGCCAATCCTATAGCAACCACAGCACTTCGTTTTTGGTTGGCAACGGCACTGCTGCTGCCGTTTGTTAAGCGTCATCATTTAAAACACTCGTCGCTCGAAGTACTGCTTAAATATGTGTTGGTCAGTAGCCTATTAGTAGGGTTCTTCGTCGGCCTGTTTGTTGCACTAAAGTCCACCACAGCGGTTAAAACATCGGTGATCTACACGTCAACTCCCTTGTTGAGCGTAGTGTTGAGTTTCTTACTGCTGAAAGTGAAGCCATCTTGGATCCAATTTTTGGGGTTTGTGTTGGGCTGTGTTGGGGCTCTCTGGCTACTGTTCAGTTCTAATAGAGGATTGGTCGACGGATGGAGTTGGACACTCGGCGATGGGATATTTTTGTTGGCCTGTTTTAGCATGGGCCTGCATATCGTCTTATTGAAAGTTTGGTTTTTCGAAGTGCCACCGGTACAGAGTGTTTTTCATATTCTACTGATAGGTAGTCTGCTATTGACTCCGCCGCTCATGATCTGGGGGCAGCCAGAAGATGTACAGTGGCTGCAAGCTGAATTTTGGTGGTCTTTGATTTATCTGACTGCATTTGCCACCGTGGGTACGTTTATGTTGCAGCAAAATATCCTACAGCGGTTGTCGGCCAATCATTTGTTGTCTGCCAGTTACTTATCACCGGCAGTGGTTATGCTATTGAGTGTTTCTATGACTTCAACGCAGTGGCGAGGTGACTGGCAGGCGATGCTCTTGACCTTGCTTGCCGTGGGGCTTATCTTTCATCGGCATGAGGCTCCTAGTACGGAAATAGTGACTTCATGCGAGGATAATAAGTTGGAGGTGTAGAGACGTGCATGTTGTTAAACAGATGGGTGAGTTTGTAGAGTTTTTCTCGGGCGACAACGCCATTGTGGAGCAACAGGATTTCCTGAAATTTGGCCTGAATGGCGAGCTTAAACACTACAAAAAGGGCCAGTACTTAATAGAGCAAGGGTTGCCTGCGCCACACATTTTCTTTCTTACGAAAGGACTGGTGCGCTACGTGAGCGTCTCCCAAGAAGGCAAGGAATTCACCCAATCTTTCTCAAGTGCGCCGGGTATTGCGGGATCGACTCGCGCAATGGTGTTCGAATCTTCGGCTCTTTTCAGCATTGAGGTACTCGATGATGTGCTCTGCTGGCAATTTGATTGGCAAGACTTCTTTGCCAAAATGAAATCACAAACAGGTTTTTTGGAGGCTTATAGCCGTCTGCTGGAGAATATGTTCGCCAAAAAAGAGGCGCGAGAATACTACTTGCTTCAGCAAACCGCTGAGCAGCGCTACTTGGAGTTCATGCACGAAAACCCAGAACTGAAAGACATAGTACCGCTCAAAATAATCGCGTCCTACATCGGCATTACCCCCATTGCTCTCAGCCGGATCCGCAAGAAGCTCAAGTAAGTCAAGCGAGGCAATGACGCTGGTCATTTTACTGGGGAAAGCAACCAGCGCGGATCTATTTATTGTCCGGTTTGAGACGCTTGTATCGCGGTTAACGCTATCGTGAACACTATGTCATCCACCAGGGCACCTCGAGACAAGTCGTTCACCGGCTTTTTCAGCCCTTGAAGCATTGGGCCTACGCTGATCACATCGGCACTGCGTTGGACGGCTTTGTAGGTGGTATTGCCGGTATTCAGGTCAGGAAAAATAAAGACTGTGGCGCGGCCGGCAACTGGGCTGTCGGGGGCTTTAGATTTTGCGACACTTTCGATGGCCGCGGCATCATACTGTAAGGGGCCGTCAAGCAGCAGATCTGGCCGCTTTTGCTTGGCGATTTCAGTGGCTCTGCGTACCTTGTCGACATCTTGTCCCGTGCCCGAGGTTCCTGTGCTGTAGCTGATCATGGCGACTCGAGGCTCAATACCAAAAGCGGCGGCGGAATCAGCGCTCTGGATAGCAATTTCTGCGAGCTGCTCAGCATCTGGATCAGGGGTTACTGCACAATCACCATAGACCAGCACTTGATCGGGTAATAGCATAAAGAAGATCGATGAGACGAGAGAGCTGTCGGCGCGAGTTTTGATCAGTTGGAAGGCGGGGCGAATGGTATGGGCGGTGGTGTGAATTGCGCCAGCTACCAAGCCATCCACTTGGTCCTCGGCTAACATCATGGTTCCTAAAACCACGGTGTCTTCAAGTTGAGCGGCTGCCATGGGGGCTTGTAGGCCTTTGTGGGCTCTGAGTTTCACCATGGGATGGATATAGCGCTCAACAACGGTTTCTGGCTCGACAATGCACAGGTCTGCGGGTTGTGTCAGACCAAGGTCTCTAATTTTGTTGGTAATAACTTCACGATTGCCCAGCAAGGTACATTGCGCGATGCCGCGTTCCTGACAAATGATCGCCGCTTGTATAGTACGTGGTTCTTCGCCTTCTGGGAGCACGATGCGTTTAGCCGCTTGCTGAGCTCGTTTCACCAGTTGATGGCGAAAGGCGGGTGGCGACAGCCTAAGCTCGCGTGGAACTTGGCATCGGTGTCCTAGCCATTCGCTGTCGATACACGAAGCAATATAGGTCATTACATGTTCGAGGCGTTGGTGATCATCGGCGGGAACTTCTGTTTCCATTCGGTCCAGCGTGATAGCGGTATCATAGGAATTCATTTCAGTGAGTATCACTGGGATTCCACTCTGATCCAATGCCGGTTGGCACAAGGCCTTGAGTCGTTCGTCAGGGCGTATTCCATTGGTTAGCAATAAGCCCGCCAAAGGTACGCCATTATTGGCCGCCATGGCGCACACTAACAAGATGTCTTCACGGTCGCCGGATGTGATCACCAGGGTACCTGCGGTTAATTTCTCAATGATGTTGACGGCTTGGCGTGCGCAAAGCATTTTCTTCTCGACGCGACGTTGGTCAATGTCGCCCTCGTGAAGTAATTCCGTCTTGAGAAAACGATGCACATCTAGCGTACGTGGCGCAGTGAGAGTGCGGGTCCAAGGGATACAACCAACTAGATCAAACTCTTTGCCGCTAAACTCTGGTAGCCCCTTGCTGGTTACCAAGCTTTGCATATGATCAGCATCGACTTTATTGAGAATATACCCACGCAGTTGCTTTTCTCTGATGCCGCCGTAGAGGTCCGCCATGATTTTTAGCTGTTGACTGACCTGCGGTAAGGTTTTGTTTTGCGTCGAAGCGACTAGCAGAATGTCGGCGGCTAAGAAACGAGCAATATCGGCATTGAGGCGATTCATAAAATGGTTGTCGCGGGTAGGCACTAAACCTTCGACAATGACCACATCACAACTCTCTGTCAGCGGCTGAAAGTTAGCCACGATTTGCTCCATGATTTTATCGCGTTTACCTGCAGCAAGTTCATTCTTCAGTAAACTTAGAGGCAGGGTGTCTCCCACTTGATACTGACTGAATTGTCGAAGATAGTGGTAGGATTCATCCGCTTTGTTGTCTTCTTTAGTTTGTGCGATGGGCTTGAAATAACCGATGCGCAAACCGCTCTGATCCAGCGCTTGTACCAAACCAAGAGTGACAGACGTTAACCCGACGCCGAAGCTAGTGGGAGCAATAAAAAAGGTATGCATGATAATCTCCGGGAGTCTGTATTTAGCGCTGTTGGCTGTTGGTTAGTGTGACCACATCTTTCGCAATCATGAGCTCTTCGTCGGTGGCAATCACCGCAATAATCGGGGAGTCGCTCTGATGTATCTTACCTTGGTTGGATTCACCATTGCTGAGATTGGCGTCAGGGTCTATCGCCCACCCCAGACTGCCAAGGTGCTGCACCGTCTCATGCCTGACTCGACGAGAGTTTTCACCAATTCCGCCGGTAAATATCAATCCGTCGCAGCGCGGGATGGCTGTCATCAAGCCGGCCAATTGTTTCGCGAGCTGATAGCAAAAAACACGAATGGCTAAATCGGCTTGGGTATTGCCTTTGTCGGCAGCATCTTCCAGTGTGCGCATATCATTACTCAGTTCAGATAAGCCGAGTAGGCCGCTGCGCTTGTTAAGCAGACTGTCTATCTCCTCAATGCTGTAATGGCAACGCTGGTGCAAAAACAGCAGCAGACCTGGATCTATGTTGCCACTGCGTGTGCCCATCACCAGTCCTTCTAGTGGCGTAAGCCCCATGGTGGTATCGACGCTTTTACCGTTGTGCACAGCACAGGCACTGGCCCCATTGCCAAGGTGGGCGATCACCAAGCCGTGATCGTCTGCCTTTAAAGACAATTGTCGGGTGGCTTGGGCGCTGACGTAGCGAAAGCTGGTGCCGTGAAAGCCGTATCGTCTGACTCCATGGTCTCGGTAGAGTGAAAGGGGTAGAGCATAGAGAAAAGCTTGTTCTGTCATGGATTGATGAAAGGCCGTATCGAAGACCGCCACTTGCGGCAAGCCCGGAAAGTACTGAGTGGTCACCTCAATGCCGACTAAGTTGGCTGGGTTGTGCAGTGGTGCGAGTGAGCTACACGCTTCTACCGCGGCAGTAACTGCTTCATCAATCAGCACGGATTCACTAAATCTCTTACCGCCGTGAACCACACGATGACCGATGGCCACGACTCGGGAGCGCAATTGGACTTTTTCCAAGAGCTCAATGATGCCTTGACCAGCTTCGCTGTGAGCGCCGTCGGCGATTGCCTTTTGGTGCTCTTGCTGGTGATGGCTCCAGCGGATAATCGCTTGCGGGCTAGCGAGATTCTCGGCAATCCCGTCAAGTTCACAATAACCTTGAGAGGGTTCAATTAGCGCAAACTTAAGCGACGAGGAACCGCAGTTAATAACGAGAATGAGGGGTTGATCGATCATTGGCGTCGAACTCTAGAGTAGGATGTAAACGGCCAAAATTCCTTCTAATGGCCGGAAGGTAACGTTTTTGCACCTTAGTGAAGTTTAGTAAGAGTAGAGCAAAGTCTCTTCTAAGAAAAGTGATGCGTTTTTTGTGGTTCTCTGCTCGCTGGGGTGGATTGTTCGCCCAAGATAGAGAAGGGCTGGTGAGTAACAAAGATCTTTCTATCAAGACCGATCTGTCGTGATCTTAGCTTTCTTCTCGGACCTCCCCGTAGACTTTGACCGTGTGACTATCGAGTGTTAAATAAAAACGGCCTCCGCTGTGGTTAGCGGGGATCTGTTCTGCTATTAGCCGGTTCTTGTTGAGTTTCTCGCCCCAGTAGCAGGCGGCGATGGCGTTGGCGGATCCAGTGGCAATGTCTTCATCGATACCGTATTGAGGCGCAAAATATCTCAAGGAATAATCGCGTTCCACAGAAGGTTTCTGCGCAGCGACTGTGGTCGTTAAAATGATTGCTCTATCCGTAGAGGCGCTAATGGCTCCGAAGTTAGGCGTTAGGGCTTCTAGGGGATCAGAAACCTCCAAAACCCAATAGCCTTTTTCATTTTCTGTACTCAACGCTTGAGTAATAGGAACGCCAAACCAGTCGATCGCAGCAACGGGTAGCTCGTCTACTTGCAGTTTTGTTCTCGGCATGGAAAAACCATACAACGGTTGAGCGCTTGATCTCGATCCATTAGAGCTGTCTGGCGCGCGCTCAGCAGTACAGAGTTCAACTTGAGTGGTCTGATGATGTATTTTCTGTAGCAGTGCCATGCCTAGGTGGCGCTCGAGCGCGTAGCTCGTGGCGGCGAGGGCTGATCCACACAGCTGTATTTCTCGTGTCCCCTGAAACCATCGAGTCGCGAGTCGCGAGTTGGCCTTAGTGGTGAACGTGTTTTTGTTAGCTGGCGATCGGGAGGGTGATGGATTACCTGTTTCAGCGCCATCGTCGAGCACTACCACGCAAATGGTCTTAGGTTGGCCTTGTGAATCTACATCACCGGACCGTGCGCTGAGATCGCCCCAGAGTTTGTCGCTGGGGTTGCGGTCCACAGCGATCAATTCTACGTCGTTGCCTTTAAAGTTGTTATCGCAAAATACCCGCAGCGGCAGCCGTAGTTTCATCGGTATATGTGTTGTATGGTCATGTTAATACCGCCGGGCTCAATCGTGATCGGTCGCTTTCAACAGGTGGACGCCAAACATTTGTTGATTTGCCATCCAGTGTTTTACGCTCTTCCACCCCGATTGGGCGGATAGGCCCTCGAACTCGGAGGGCGTGTACTTGTGGGAATTTTCGGTATGAATGCTCTCGCCTTCAAGGAAATCGATACAAGTGTCTCCCAGCTGCACGGTTTGGTCGCATTGACTGACGAGATGCATTTCGATGCGGCCTTCAACGGGATTGTAGAAGGCGTAGTGCTCAAAATTGTCCAAATCAAAATTGGCGTCGGCGCTGTGGTTGAGATGAGAGAGTATGTTGAGATTAAACGCTCGTGTTATCCCTTGGTTATCGTTATAGGCTCGATGCAACACCTCGGGTGATTTTTCCTGTCAACACCGATGAGCAAAAGCGCATCGCTGCCGAGCGTTTCGCGCGCTTGTTTTAGAAATTTCTTCGCCTCTTCGGGTTGGAAGTTACCTATGGTTGAACCGGGGAAAAAGCCGATATTTCTTGAGGTCGACTTGGGTAAAGAGACGCTAGCGGTGAAGTCTGCTTCTACAGCAGTGACGTTCAACTGTGGGAATTCTTGCTGTAATTGTTTGGACTGTTGTCGTAGAAAATCACCGGCAATGTCAATGGGGGTAAAACTGTCGATTTGTTTGATCTGATTGAGCAGAATCCGAATTTTTGTTAGAGCGCCGGCACCGAACTCAACGACGTGTCAGGGTTCGCTGAGCATTTTTGATAGGTCTTTTGCAATGCGTGGCAGTAGCGCCAATTCAGTCCGATAAGGGTAGTAGTCGTCTAACTCACAAATTTGATCAAAAAGCTGAGAGCCTTTGGTGTCATAAAAGAACTTTGCCGGAAGGGTCTTTTGTGATTGAGTCAGCCCCTCAATCGCTTCTAGCTGGAGCAGGTTGGGGGTTTCCGAAAAGAGCTGGTTTTCGATATCGTTCACTCCCGCCTCGGTCGTCGAGGCGTTTGAAGAAGTAAGCATGTTAACTGTCCTTGGCGAGTCGGAGGCCTGAAAACTGCCAGCGTTGATGGGGATAAAAGAAGTTTCGATAGCTTGAGCGCAGCTGTTCGATGGGCGTGACGCAGCTGCCACCGCGCAGAACATATTGTCCTGACATGAATTTTCCGTTGTACTCTCCAATGGCCCCAGCCGCTGCGCGATAACCCGGGTAAGGGCTATAAGGGCTGCGCGTCCATTCCCAAACATTACCATAAAGCTGCAGCATGTCTTGGACGTGACCATCAGCGGGCTTAGGTAGCCAGTGATCAGTTTCTTGAAAGTTCCCGACGATGGGGTATTCGCACGCCGCTATTTCCCACTCTTGCTCGGTGGGCAATCTAGCATTGGCCCAAGTAGCGTAGGCATCTGCTTCGTAATAGTTGATATGACACACGGGTGCATTGAGATCGACTGGCACAAGTCCGTAGTGAGAGAATTGAAACCAGTCTTGATCTTGTTTTATCCAATAGAGAGGGGCTTGCCAGTTGCGTTGCTGGCATTCGGCCCACCCATCAGATAGCCAAAGCGTTGCGGTGCTATAACCGCCGTCTTGAATGAATTCAAGCCACTCCCGATTGGTTACGGTTCTGTTGGCGAGGGAAAATCCTCGCTGGTAGATTTGATGTCGTGGGTGTTCACAGTCAAAGCTGAAGCTTCGATTGGTGGTGAGGTGATCATCTTTTAGCGCGCCAATCGAGAAGAGGCCTTCGTTGTAATTCTGATAACGAAGAGGAGATTGCGACGAGGTTGAAGCGGGAAGGCCTGCGCGCATCGCTGGCTGCATACTATTGTGAGAAAGTAGATGCAGTATGTCTGTGAGCATGAGCTCCTGATGTTGCATCTCATGGTGTAAGCCCACCAGTGTTGTGCCAGTGATCTGGGCGGCGGCGTTAACCCCCGTTGTCGTGTCGCTCTCCACACTGAGTGTTTGACCTAGCAAGGCCTGAACTTGGTCATCAATAGCAGCTCGATACTCCATAACGCGAGTTAAGCAGGGTCGTGTAAGCAATCCGCGTTGATCGCGCCTATGGCGTTGGCCGATATTGTTGTAATAAGAATTAAACAAATAACTGAAGTGCTTATCAAACTCTTGATAATTAGGCAGTTGCGGTTTCAGTAAAAACTGTTCGAAGAACCAAGTGGTATGAGCGAGGTGCCATTTTGTCGGGCTGGCATCGGGCATGGATTGTGCTGTCATATCTTCGGGGCTGAGCCCGTCGGTTAGTTGTTCCGAGCGCTGGCGCCTGCGTAGGTATTGCTCTAGAAGATCGGTCTTAACCTCTGTCTTATCTGCAGAGGTGTAGGATTTGTCGGGGGGGATACTATTGATGGTTGGCGGTTCTTCGGTCGTGCTCTCTGCGTTAGTATCCAATGTCCCGCTTTCCTGTATCGCGTTAATCAAATCTGTTTTCTGGTGCAACCTAACTATATTACGAAGTGAGCAAGCAAAACTACTCAGTAAACCCACTTCTTCGATAGATCAGCTTGACGCATTAATCATTATGCATCTGTCTTTTTCTAGTTGTTAATCAGTCTAGTCTGGTGAGAGTATTTTGAATACCGTTTTTTACAGTTAACACATCTTTTAGTCTTCACAGTAAAAATGTCGACTGGTCGCAAAAGTTAATGTCGTCGTATCAATAGGCGCATTGATCGCTTGTAGATTTTGATCAGGCCCAGCGTCGGATAAACCGCTTCTTGGGTGGCGCAATATTCAACATTTTGGTTGCCGGCTGTAGGTAGCTGCAGCTGACTAGGCCGTCTTTTTTGCGTGGAAAATGTGCTCCCGTGGTTTGCCGAACAAGGGCGGTAATCAAGTGCTATTGGGAGAGGGCAGCAATGCACTCAACCTCTACTTGTGCGCCTAAAGCTAGTTCTTTGACCACAAAAGCGCTTCGCGCAGGAAAAGGCGCCTGAAAGAAGGATTTATAAACTTGATTAAAACGGCCGAACTCTTTTATGTCCGTCAGCATAACAGTGCATTTCACTAGGTCTGCCATACTCATACGATGAGTTTCCAGCGTAGTTTTTATATTGCTCATCACTTGCCGTGCCTCCTGATCAAAATTGTCGTTGGCAAGTTCACTGGTGCCAGGAATTAAACCAATTTGTCCCGAAAGATAGACCGTATGGCCGACTCGGACCGCTTCGGAGAACGGCAGATGTGCAGGGGTGTTAGCTGAGGTTAGGTACTCTATCTCGCCGAGAGGTTTGGATTCCTCGGCCGTGGTTATGGGGGACAGTAGAGTGATCGCACTGGCGATTAATCCCGTCAAAATAAGCTGAGACCACATGTCACATTCTCCTTAGGTTCTGCGGATGTTATTCTAACGTGTGTAGAAGACGGTAGGTCTATCCAACACGACGCGCTTTTCGACAGATTATCGGCGTTTTGCGCAGCCTCTGGCAAGCTAGATATGGCTTGAGCAAAAGCTTTGCTTGGCAATGGTAAGTTGAAGCGGAATGCCGAGCTTTCGCTAGTGATCGGCTTAGCGCTTCATAGCTTCATTTACTGCTGTTGATTGCACCAACTAAAGATCAATTCTAGAGTTTCTTATCCAATGAGCCCAGCCAGTAACCGTATCAAACCAAAACTGAAGAAAGCCTCTAAGCGTTTGTTGGGCTATGGACGCACAGGAGCACTAAAGGCGGGAGCGACACTTGAGCGATTGCGGGATCGTCGATTTTGTTTGGGGATTACGGGTCTGAGCCAGAGTGGAAAATCTACTTTCATTACCAGCCTAATCAATCAGTTGATCAATCATCGCCAAGCTAGCCTGCCTGGTTTTTCCCCAGTGTTAGGCGAGACGTTATTGTGGGTGAAACGTCATCCCTTGGAAGACCGTGGACTCGATGAATTTCCGTACGATGATGCCTACCGAGGCTTGACGGGTGATAGCCCTCGCTGGCCCGATTCTACGGTGGATGTCAGCGGATGTTTGCTTGAATTGCGACTTAAGCAGGCTCCGTCGATGTTCAGCGCGCTTGCAAGTGATGAGTATTCGCTTTACTTGGAACTCAGAGATTATCCTGGCGAGTGGCTATTGGATTTACCGCTTAGAGACATGACTTTCGCTCGTTGGTGCAGCCAGTGCAGTGCTCAGTACGGCCAATCGCCCAGACAAGAATTACTCGGTGACTTACATCATAAGTTGCAACAGATCGACCCACTAGCAGTTGCGGATGAAACGCGACTGGCAGACCTCAACAGCCAATTTAAAGAGTTCCTGAGTCGTTGTAAGCACCACGGCCGCAGCTTGAGCTTGATTCAGCCCGGTCGATTTCTACTGCCCGGTGACGAGGTGGATGCGCAGGTATTGGGCTTTATTCCCCTGCTTAATTGCGCTCAATACAGTGAGGCAGAGCTCGAGAGCGCAGAGGACAATAGTTACTTCAAAGTCTGCCAGCAACGCTATCAACGCTATGTTAGCCAGCTGGTCGACCCTTTTTACAGAGAATTTTTCAGCCGTATTGATCGTCAAGTTGTGTTGGTCGATATCGTCAGCGCCTTGAATGCGGGCCCTGATTACATTGATGACATGCGCCAAGCATTGACCAAGATTACCGACAGTTTCGCCTACGGCCGCAACAATCGTTTGTTGCAATTGTTTCAGCCGAAAATTGATAAAGTGGTGTTCACGGCGACTAAAATTGATCAAGTGCTTTCGGAGGATCATGAGGCTGTGCGCCAGCTGTTGTCGGTTATTGTACGGCAGGCCTACAGTAATGCTCAGCACCAAGGAGTGATGCCAAATTGCGAGGCAACAGCAGCGGTAAGGGCGTCGCGAGAGGTGGACCAGCAGGGAGAGCGCGGGATTGTTGGTGCCGACCTAGACGGTAAACCGATGGGCTATATTCACCCCACGATACCATCGAGGATACCAGAGGGGGATGAATGGCAACCGTTTCTTGATTGGACAATCCCCAGCTTGAACCCACCGCGGGGGTTGTCGTACCAAAACTCGGACTCCATACCCCACATTCGACTTGATAGTGTTTTGAACCTGTTACTGGGAGATAAATGTGTATGACCAATGAATCGTCATCACAAGCAGATAAAACCTCAAACGCCCAACGCGGTCGGGGCAGGGGGTTTGAAGCCGACAGCCAATCGCAGGCAAAGCCGCAATCACGCCGGGCGAGAGTCTTTTCGCCAGAGGCTGTTGATGGCATCGAAGAAACACCAGAAACCATTACCGCTGGCGAGCGTTTGCCTCATGTCTCGGAGTACTCCAGCATCAAACTTGAAACCCTACCGGTCAAGGGCGTTAAAAGCCTTGCGGTGACGGTTGCCATTTTGTTTGTGGTATTGGTGGGATGGGATTTTTTGAATACCTACCGCAGCTTGGTAGAGGTGCACGCAGTTGCCGGCGTGGCCTTTTTGGTTTTGATTGCCTTAGCTGCGGGCAGTGGTGTGCGTTTGTGGTGGCGCTTTCGTCACGACAAGGATAGCTGGAGGGGATTGGAGGGAATTCGTCAACTGGCTTCTCGTCTCCGAGGCCTCAATGACAAAGGCAACGCGAAAGAGCTGTTGGATCGGATTAAGTTGTATAACCGAGACAAACCTCAAGCCCTCTATTTGAAAACCTGCCTAGACCAGCTGCCCGATTACAGTAATGATCGAGAGGTGGTTGAACATCTTGATCGAGGTTTTCTTCAGCCGCTGGACAATGAAGCGCTTAGTCGGGTATCGAAATACAGTTTACAGACAGGTCTCGCAGTGGCGGCCAGCCCTTGGGCATCGCTAGATATGGCGTTGTCGTTGTGGCGAAATTTGAAGCTGATCGATGATGTTGCACAGGTGTATGGGGTGCGGCCCTCCTTGGTCAATCGGCTTAAGCTGATTAAACGCGTATTGCATCATCTAGCTTTTGTAGGCACTACTGAAATTGTCATCGATCAAATGAGTGAATTGGGAATGATCAGTGCGGGCGGCATGGCCAGTGCTCGTGCGGCACAGGGTATAGGGGCGAGTATTTATACTGCCCGTATTGGCTTAGCGGCTATGAATGCAAGCCGTCCTTTTGAATTTCTTGACGATCAACGGCCAAAGACCAAAGCTCTTTTGTTGCCCATCGTTCGTCAGTTAGCATCGCTCAACGCACAAAACAACAAGACGGAATAATCGTAATTAGAAAAGTTCGTCAACCACGGAATAGAGTTATGACAACTATTAATCTCACTTGCTCAAAGTGTTTTGCCAAAAACCGAGTGCCAGCAGATCGATTAAACGATGGTCCCAAATGCGGCAAGTGCAAGGCCCCAGTGTTACGGGGGAAACCGGTGGATATCAGCAGCGCCAATATCACTGCCATATTAAATCACAACGATGTGCCCGTACTGGTGGACTGTTGGGCGCCATGGTGCGGCCCATGCAAGAGCTTTGCTCCTGTGTTTGAGCAAGCGGCAAAAGAGTTGGAGCCGAGTTTACGTTTGGCCAAACTCAATACCGAGTCACAGCAGGGAATCGCCGGTCGCTGGCAGATTCGCTCTATTCCCACGCTAATTCTATTTGTGGGTGGCAAGGAAAAGGCTCGATTGTCCGGCGCGGTTTCATTGCCAAAACTTAAAGTCTGGCTGCAACAGCAAGGCGTTTAGTTAAGGATTTCAGCTGCAGTTTCCTCGTAAAGTACTGAGTGTTCTCGACTGTTCTCGACGCATCGTATTGAAGACGGCTTAAAGGTCTCCTGACAACGGTTGTCAGGAGACTGGGTAGAGCTAATATTTCGATGTGTAGGTGTGTGTTATAAATGGTTTCTTATAGAGTCTCCTATCGATAGCTCGAGAAGGAGTCAACAGCAAACACCCGCGTTTAAGGCGGTACACAGAGAGTAGGGCACACTATGATTCAACTTTTTACTTTTCCTGCGGCGTTTGGATTACGTAATGTCAGTCCGTTTTGCTTGAAAGTCGAGATGGCGTTAGTGCACCTCGGCTTAGAGTTTGAGATCGTCGAACAGTCTGATCCACGTCAGTCACCTAAAGGGAAGTTGCCTTACATCGTCATTGACGGCGAGAGCATTGCTGATTCGGAGTTGATTTTCGATGAATTAGATCGACGTTCAGACGGTGGTCTTTACGGAAGTTTATCCCCGCAGGAGATCGGGAATGGCTTTGCTTGGGTGCGTTTGGTGGATGACCACCTATATTGGTTGATGGTGGCCAGTCGTTGGTTGGATGACAGCTGGTGGCCCAATGTCAAACAGGGTTTCTTTAGTGAATTACCTTTTCCTCTCAGTAGGATTGTGCCCGCGGTGGCGCGGCGCCAAGTGCGTCAAACGTATCAGTTGCACGGATTGGGTAAACATAATCTAGACGAGCAGAAGGAGTTTACGCGCAAAGACTTTTCCGCATTGAACGCCGCGATTGCATCACAACCGTATTTATTGGGCAGCTCGCTCTCAGTGTTTGATTTCAGTGTGGCTTCTCTGCTTGCGGGGATCTTTGATAATCAACCCGCATCGTGGGTAACGGATATCGCACAGGAATTTCCATCGCTCAAAGAGTATGCCGAGCGAGTGCAGCAGCAATTGGGGGTTTGGGCTCGACAACAATAGTCGATCAGAGAGAAAATCAAGAGCGTTCCGTCATTGACAGCCTGGAACGCCATCGCTAGCCATTCAGTATCAAGACTCTACCCAACAGGTCTTTGTTGGGTATTTCCTCGCTAATTTACAATAAAATGTAAAAAACCGCCGCCATTTGTAAAAAGCGCTACACTTTTCTAGGGTTAAAGCAGGCTAATTGACTAGTATGCGCCATAAATTGTGAGGGCCTTATTAGTCTGGTCTCTCTCCAATCCGGCAGATTACATTCAGAGGAAGATACGATGGACGCATTACAGGATCAATGGTTACAGCTGGAAGCTCTGATCATCACCTATGGTAGCCAGTTTTTAATGGCAATTGTGGTATTGATCATAGGGCTTTGGGTGATCAAGCGAATTAGTGCCTTGGTGGCGAAAACCCTGTTGGGTCGTTTCCCTGATGAGACTCTGGCCCAATTTTTGGGCGGTGCATTTGATACCTTACTCAAGGTATTGCTGGTCATCAGTGTGGCGTCAATGGTCGGCATTGAAACCACCTCATTCGTGGCCATTCTCGGTGCCGCGGGTTTAGCGGTAGGTTTAGCGTTGCAAGGAAGTTTATCGAATTTCGCCGGCGGCGTGATGATTCTCATTTTTAGACCTTTCAAGGTCGGTGATTACTTAGAAGCGCAGGGTCTTGAAGGTGTGGTGACCGATATTGGTATCTTCGTGACCACCTTAGAAACCTTTGATAAACGTACACTGATCATTCCCAATGGCCCTTTGGCCAATGGCAATATTATCAATCACACGGCGAGCACAGTGCGAGCGGTAGAAGTGGCGATCGGAGTTGCTTACAATGATGACCTAGCTAAAGCTAAAGAGGCGATGCTGGAAGTGTTGAAAAATGATCCACGTATTTTGCAGGATCAAGGCAATGTTGTCGCAGTGACCGATTTGGGTAGCAGTTCCGTCGATTTCTTAGTGCGGGGTTTTGTTAAAACTGAGGATTACTGGGACTTCTTCTTCGACGCGCGCGTCGCCTTGAAGGATGCGGTTGAATCTGCCGGATGTACCATTCCTTTCCCGCAACGCGATGTGCATATGATTGCTGCTGATTAGTTGCTAGCGTTGGGGTTAATCGTTGAAACGATTAACCCCAAATTGCGCAGTTTGCACTTGATTCTTTTCTGTTGTCTCGTCCGAGATTTTTGGGTTGATCCCTTATCTGAGTCCCAGGCTCCCGATCTGATTTCGCTTTGAATCAATCGAGTTCCCGTGGTGGTAAATCAGGTTTGGCATAAGCCATACGTTTTAGGGTGGTGGGCTTGTGGTAGCTGTCTAGGCCTGAAAGCGCTACTGTATCAGCCACCGTTAGATCGAGCGAGCCGTCTTCACGGAAACTATCTTCAGGGGCTTCAATCAGTTCAACTTCGCCAATGATCAAGTTGGTCCCATTGATTTCAAGCACTTGATGTTCTCTAAAGCGCATCCCTAATTTGACTCGCGCCTCCGTGACAAATGGTGCCTTGAAATCATTTTTCCATTCTTCACTAAGACCGGTAGCTTCAAATTCCGACTCGTATTGTTGGTAACGGGCAGCGGTTTGATGAGCCGCAGAAATCAACCCTTCAGAGACATGGTTGATGGTGTAATAACCTGTTTCCAGTAGATTAGAGAGTGTATGGCGTTCATCGTCCCCTGGGCGGATGATTAGTGCGAGTAGTGGTGGGTGAGAGCCCAAGTGTACGACAGAGCTCATGATTGCCAGGTTCGTTTCTCCGCGGCTATTGGTCGTGCCAATAAGATTAGCGGATTTGTAGCCACTCAGGCTGTTGATCAATGCTGCGCGGTTTCGCGTGGTCATAGCGCTGATATCGTTTGAGTCGAGTATCATCAAGTCGTTCCTAGTTGTGTTTATCTCCATTGTACCAGCCGCACTGTAATTCTCAGACTGTTTTGAGCATTGATCATGACTCCCACCAGTTTCTCCATTTGGAGCGGTCTTTAGTCAGCCAACATCTATGGAAAGCGGTGTATCTCCCGGACACTTTCATCAACGAAGCTTGAGTCGATATAGCCGATTGCGGCGGGGGTGCTGGCGATCCTTTGTTTGATGGCCTCTGAGCTCTCTAGCGTTTTGGGCGGTACGCCTTTTCCCGTAAACAGAAGTTCAGCCCAATAGGCTTTTAACTGCAACATTGATTTTAACAGTATTGCTTCGACAAACTGCGCTTTTTCGGGAGAAGTATAGGCTCTGCAATACGGAATGGACTTGGTGCCATCTGCATAGTGTTTTTGCTTACCTAGGTATATGCGTTTGACATCTTTAAGGCTAATGACCGCATCGTTACTCGGGTGGACGATAATCGATATCTCAGCCTTACTTATTTGTGGGGTAGAAAACCCCAGAAACAATAAGCTTATCGCGGTTAATATGAATCTTCTATTTGTCATGTGTCGGCCTTTCTTTTCTTCGTCTTTGTCGCGCTTGAGCGATCTCTGGGTATTTCTAATCTGTCTGCGCTATGGAGGTATCAATCTCATCAAGATACTGGGCTCTCAGTCTCAGGATTTCTGGCAGAACCTTAATAAATACCTCGATAATTTGTGGGTCGAAATGCTTACCCTTTTGATTCTTCATGTGGCTGACGGCATCTTCAATGCTCCAAGCCTTTTTGTAAGGGCGAGAGGAGGTTAACGCGTCGAATACGTCGGCGACTGCGACGATACGTGCTGATACGGGAATGTCTAAACCTGAGAGTCCATAGGGGTATCCAGTGCCATCCCACTTTTCGTGATGGTGCAGCGCGATGTCTCGAGCCATGTTGAAAAGAGGGTAGTTGTCGGACCCCAAAATCTTGGCACCGATTTCTGGGTGCTTTTTCATTACCTCAAATACCTCTGTGGTGAGCTTTCCTGGTTTTAACAAAATGGAATCAGGAATCCCTATTTTTCCGACATCGTGCATGGGCGACGCTTGTAGAACAAGCTGTGATGTTTCTTCGCTCATACCAAGGCCTTGAGCGAGGATTTGCGAGTAGTAGCTCATTCTGGTGATGTGCAAGGCAGTCTCGTTATCGCGAAATTCTGCCGCTTGACAGAGTTTACTGATAATCTGCTGCCGCGCTTCTTCTACTTGGCAGTCCTTTTCTTTGATTTTTTGTCGTAAGCCTCGCTGACGGTTAAGCTGTTGTAAGTGCAAGGAAACACGCCGACGAACGATCTCTGGATGTACTGGTTTGTAGAGATAATCAACGGCTCCAACCGCTAGTCCCTTAGTTTCAGAAGAAACGTCGGCGTTGGCCGATACAAATATTACGGGGGTATCACGGCTCTCTGGGTAGGACTTCAATCGTCTACAGGTTTCGTAGCCGTCCATTTCTGGCATCATGATATCCAGTAGAACTAGATCCGGTTGCCGCAGTTTTGATATGTGAAGGGCTTTCTCGCCGGAGGTTGCGGCGATGATGTTATAGTCATGACGGAGGCACTCCTTGAGTAGATCGATGTTCTCTTTAACGTCGTCAACAATGAGTAACGTTGCTCTAATTGTCATTTCACTTTCCTCCTGATAGGCACCCATAGATTGAGAGGCTCTATCACGCCATTGCCGTTTTTTGATGCCCGGTGTAATCGATTGATCAATTGTGCCGTCACTTTTGCGCCAGCCGGCAACAAGGTCGTACCTGATTGACAGTAGATGGCCTTTCGCAGAATCATCGTTGGTCGCAGTTTTGCCAAGGTTAGCGACATGGAACGATATTCAACGTCATTTTCCGATGATGGACGAGGCGCTATTGGGTCAGGGTTTTCTTTTATAAAGGTCGCTCGGGAAACAATCGATTGAGCGTGATCTTCTATTGGTTTACTTGTTCTCAGTAGATCCGGGTTTGAGAAGGCTTCCAGCACAAATTCAGCTATGATTCTCGAGCGGTCCTGCGGTGAGGCATTGTCATAATTTGAACTCAGTGTTTGAATCTGATCGAAACCATTAAGGTCAGTGATAGTCGTCAGTAATTTGTTGATTTCATTGACACAGTCGCTGGCAACAGACTCTGTTAATTTCGTCGTAAAGACGCGTAAAAGGGTGCTGAGAGAGGCGATCCATCCGCTATTGGTCGACGAGGCTTGGAATTCTGTAAGCGTGTCAACGAGGGCTTTCATATTCTTTTCAGTGTTCCCTGCATGAGGGTTCATTAGAATTTCCAGTTCCTCGAAAAACGATTCTGCCACGGTCTCTTTCTTATCAGTATTTTCTCTTGTTTCTTCATTCTCAAGTAAATGGAATCGGATTCTCTCCTTGATAAAAGAGGGTTTTATCGGTTTGATGATGAAATCGTTGGCTCCGGCGTTATAGGAATCTTCTTCAGCTTTTTTGGTGTGCTTTGAGGTCACCATAAGAACGGGTGTGTTCTGACTCGATTCGTTCTTCCGAAGTTGTTTGCAGACATTATAGCCGTCAATATCCGGCATCATCACATCAAGGAGAATACAATCGGGGATAGGGGTTGTTGTCGCCGCCTTAATCGCCGCCTTTCCACTGGTGGCAACTTTAATGCGATAGTCGTCAACAATCGCTTGCTTCATGATGTCAATCATGATCGGCATGTCATCGATGATGAGTACTAGTGGACGTTCATTAGTGTTCATGTTGCCGTACTCTCAAGTGTTAGGGACTCTAGTTTGCTGGCGAAGTGACTGGCTTCGTCAAAGTCGTATTGCTCGATCGGATCCAATAGTTCCTGTAGACAGCCTTTAGTTGCCTCTGGAAGTTGGTATGACAATAGATCTTTTAACACGTCGATTGTTGCCGCATCCCAATCATTTATGCCTTGCACAATGGTTTGAAGCTTTTGCTCAAAAACCTCTGTACTGATCTGCTTGGAAAGATCGTTGACTGCGCTAGCCGGTTCGGGTTTGAGAGCCTTTATTCCCTTAATCGTTTTCTCAAGTTCAGTTGCTAGGAGAGGCAATGTCTGCTCCGCACGTTGTTTTTCCGCGGCCTGTTGCTCGATATCTTTAGCCAGATCAGAAATTCGTTGAGCCCCTAGGCCGCGAGCCAGTCCTTTGAGCGTGTGAGCGGTGCGTTCTGCGGTCTCAAAATCCCCTACGGAAAGCCAGCCTTCAAGATTTGTTGGCGTGTCTTCATGCTCATCACAGAATCTACTCAGCATGGTGCGGTAGAACTCTTCATTGTTGTCTAGATAATTGAGGCCTTCCTCTGCATCTATGCCTTCGATGGCGTCGACTTCCGCCAAAAACCGTTCTTGACTCAGTGTGGTGCTAGTCTCATCCGTTTTCAGGGTAAAGGGCTTAGCGGTTAACCAAGTCGCCAGTGTTGAGCGCAGAACTTCAGCCAATATCGGTTTTCCTATGTGGTCATTCATGCCCGCTGCAAGGCAGCGTTTACGGTCGCTATCCGCGGCATTGGCTGTCATGGCTATAATGGGGACATCGTCGAATTTCTGATTTTTTCGAATTAGCTTAGTCGCAGTAACTCCATCCATGACGGGCATTTGCATGTCCATCAAAACGGCGTCGAATTCACCTGCCTCAATTTTGTCTAAGGCTTCTTGTCCGTTGGTGGCGATGACGGATTGAATGCCCATGCCTGCGAGAAATTCTTGGGCAACCTGTTGGTTGAGTTCGTTGTCTTCGACCAGTAGGATTTTTACGCCTTCGTAGTAGATTTTGTGATCAGTAGGCGCGCCTATTTCTCGCATGTTTGACATTCTCTTACTGGCCGTGTTGAGTGTGTCTAACAACGTGGATGGCGAAATTGGCTTGGATATTACATCCACATCACTGGGTATTAGACTTTCCAGATTGTCGCTGTTCGCTGCCGTCATCATAATGATTCTTGGCAGTTCGTCGTAGATGAGCTCCAGTGAACGGATGGTTTCGATACCATCCATGTTGGGCATCTTCCAATCCATAAGGATGAGGTCGTAAGGTGTTGTTAATTGCGCTTGTTTGGTTTTTGTTAGACAAGATTCACCACTCTCAGCTTCATCGTTTTCGATGTTAAAAGAATCTAAATAGCGTGAAATAATGGATCGTGAAGCGCCGCTGTCATCAACAATTAGCGCTCTTTTATAGCCGATCGAATCGGACACGCTTGTTTGACTATCTAACCGAATTAAGTGGTCCTCAGATTTTAGATCTAGGGTGAATTCAAAGGATGAACCAACACCTTGTTCGGATTGGATTCGAATGTTTCCACCCATGAGCTCGACTAGGCTTTTGCAGATGGATAATCCCAGACCTGTGCCTCCAAAACGACGAGTAATGGTGTTGTCCGCTTGAGAAAACTTGGTAAATATCTTTTCGCTTTGCTCCTTGCTCATGCCTATACCGCTGTCTATGACAAGGAATTTCAAGGTGAAGATGTCATCTCGGCTGTCGATGATGTCGATCTTTAATTTAACAATACCTTCATCAGTGAATTTCACGGCGTTGTCGAGAAGGTTGATGAGAACCTGATTCAGTCGTAAGGCGTCACCATAGATTCGATGAGGAATGTTTGAGGGGATGTCGAACACGAGTTCAATTTTCTTGCGGGCGGCTTTAACGCTAACGGTATTGGCAACATGTTCAATAACATCTCGCTGTAGATCGTAAATGGAATTTTCAAGCTCAAGCCGATTAGCCTCAATTTTGGAGTAGTCGAGGATGTCGTTGATCAGTCTCAATAATGCTTTGGCGGACAGCGATACCTTGTCTAGGTAGTCTTGTTGTTTTGCGGTCAGTCGTGTATCGATCGCTAGGGTTGTCATGCCTATAATAGCGTTCATTGGCGTTCGGATTTCGTGGCTAATCGTGGCCAGAAAATCCGATTTGGCGCGGTTAGCCGCGTCAGCTTCCTGCTTTGCCAATAGCAGTTGCGCTTGTTTATTAATACTGTCAGTGATGTCCTTGATGGTAATGATGATGTGCTGAGAGTCGCCGCTTTGTAAGAGGGATATATCCATGTCGATCGGGAATTTTGCTCCGTTAACAGTGTGCGCTTCTAGCTCTAAAGAATCGGAGTTGTTGGTCTCCCGGTTGTAGTGAAGGCTGTCACCGTTTGAGGCTAGAAGCTCTTCTGTGGCTTTTTTTGCCGATGGGATATAGGCATCGATTGGACTACTCTCGAGTGAGACTTCGTTGCTTGCTATCAGTTGTTGGAAGGTACGATTACTTTTCAGAAGTATCCCGTCACGGTTACAAATAACCATGGCCACGGGAGATTTTTGAAATATCATGTCGGCATATTCTGCAGCTAGCTGAGCCGCCAATTCTGCTTGTTTGAGCTGTGTTACGTCCGTTAGTATTCCTATGGTTCCACGCTTACCGTTGGGTAATAGGAAGCTAACGCAACGTTGTATATAGCGGTTTTGAGAGCCTTGTTTGTTGTTTAAGATAAGTTCTTGCGCAAACTCAGAGTTTGAGCGGGTCGTTAGATCTTTTAGCACTTCTTTCGGCAGCTGTTGTCGAACTGCGTCGTTTTCTAAAAGTATACTTCCGAACTGGTCGTGTACATAGACTGGAGTAGGGATCGCCTCTACCAATGCGGTCAAATAGGCATCATGAGATCGCTGCTGTACGTGTTGAATGCTCTGGCGCCAGAAATAGATCGCGCCAAACCATATATAGCACCAGAGTATGATGGCGGGAGCTAGGTTCTTTGCCGACCAGGCTGGATAGAGTTCATCGTCTATTGCATAGGTGGTTAGTTGCCAGGTTGAACCGAGAAGTTCAACCGTGGAGCTGCGCTGCAATCTGTTGGATTGGGTGTCGAAGTCGTCAGGAAGCCCTGCAAATATTTGATAGTCGTCTTGAGATAGTTTAAAACCTACGCCTTTAGGGTTGATCGTTTTTATGAGGTCAGAAAAAATGCGATCCATGCTCAGAATGGCAATTAGGATTCCATCCAGAGCCGCAAAGCTGTTTTCAGCGCTGGTTAAGTCTATCGATCGATTGTAGATCGGTAAAATAATCTGGATTGCATCCAATTGATGGCCACCAATAGTCAGTGGCGTGGCGGCGGCACCGTCCCGAGCGATGGCTTTGGCAATAGTAGGGAGGCTGTTATACAGTTTGGCCCAATCTACGCCTCTGATCTGGTGCTCGAGACCATTGATGTCTTTGAAGTCACTCTTGAGCCAAGTCGAGGATTCGAGGATATCAATGACGTCATAGGTTACTGGTAAATAGAACGGACGAGTCGGTGCTGAGATTTTTCTAAGATCTTGATTTGCAAGATCACTAATGCCTATTTCCGATCTTATATTGTGGCTTTGTTGGATTTTAGCTAGCCGTTGTTCGTAGACTTGGCGATTGTGGTTAGCGATTTTTGGCGCCCAGATGAAGATCACATCATGATCGCTTCTCTGAACATCACCTTTTAGAATCTCAAGAAATTTTTCGTCGCTAATAGGTTGGGAGAATTCTACATCGTCGCGGACTTCCAGTAGAGTATTCTCGTATCCTTTCAATCCCTCGACTAAACCGCTCTCACTATCTGTGACTTCTTGAAGAAATCGATTTTCAATATCCGCTTCAAAGCTGTTGTGTAACCAAGCATAAAAACCGAGTGCCCCTAAGGTTCCAGCCGCAAACAACATGTATGACGCATAGATTTGCTTTTTTATCGTACTGTAAAGTCGTCGAGAAGTGATACGGCTAATCACATATAGCGTTGCTATTAGAATGGCACCTGTTGCTAACACTACCCACTCTAGGTAACTGGTGAAATTTGATGATTGAGTCTGGTAATACTGGCTCAGACCTATGGCCAAGCTGATAGTTAAAGTTGCAATAGCAATAGCAGCAGGAGAAATCCACCAACAGGACTCAGTATCCTCATCATCTGGGTGCTCCAGCCAAAACTGTACGAGCATGCCGATGGAAAATGTGGCAAATCCGATGGCTGTATGGATGGCCATACGCGTGAGATTTCCCCAGCCGTAGGTGGTTTCGAGATTTACGCAATAGCCCGTCAGAGTCACCAATGCCAAACCTAGCGGTATTGCGGCGAGTAATCCTTGGAGCTGAGGTATGGCATTCTTTGCGATGGAACGCACCCAGCCCAAAGAACCGGCTAGTAGGAAACACAGTGCGGTATTAGGTGCCATACGACCGGGGTGGGAGGTTTTTACGTCTAGATAGTGATCGAACAGCAATTCATCAATACCCAGATTGATTCCCACAAGGTACTGCATCAAAGTCAAATCCGCTAGTGCGGTGGTGACGATAGAAGCTGGCCTCAAAATGCTGTACCGATTGCTATGATCTGCCCAGAGGATGCCGGCGCATAGAATAAATCCAAGAGCCGTATTGACTTGCATGGGCGCAAATTCCGGCAGAACCTGTATCAGTGCAGTCGTTTGGCTGGCCCAACCGGTAAGTACAATTAGGCCTAGTGCCAGCAGAGTAAAACCGCAGAGTTTGACCGTTAAAGCGGAACTACCCGTCGTTTTGTGTGTGCAAGTGACTATGGGCCAACCTGTCGTAAGTGACATTTGTGACATTATTGGTTGATTTTCGCACTGTTTGTTCTTTTCGGGTTATTCCTTAGCGGCCATGTTCTTATGCTTCGAGGCCAAACGAGCGTTTTACTTGCGCCAAGTCAAATTCCCTCTGCCTGATTTGGGCAATGGATGGGTATATTTCCGGATGGGGCTTTAGCGCCTTGCTAACTCTAGGCGCGAAGTATCATCTCAGTTCCAAAGTGAGAGAGATGAATTGGGAGCGGCCAATACAATGCGTGCCCAAGCCTCTGTACTCGCAAGCGTCAATGGCTGAGCAAAGAGGCGCGGTAGTCTGTGGGCGTCTTTCCTGTCCAGCGCTTAAAGGCGGCAGAAAAATTGGGAGTCTCTTTAAACCCGCAAGCATCAGAGATATATTGAATACTCAAGTCTCCACTGCTTAGGAGTTGGGTAGCGAGCTTGCGCTTTTCGTCGAGGATCAACGTTTGATAGCTGGTACCTTCGCGCGCCAAATTGCGCCTGAGCGTGCGCTCGGATACGTCCATTAACGCACTCATCTGTTTGGTATCGGGAAATTCTCCTTGGGTTTCACTTAACTGGTTGCGTATCTTGTCGGTAAAGGGAGCGCTGGCTTCAAGCCGGTTAAGGAGAGAGTCGCATAGGGTGGTCGATGCCTGAAGTAATACGGGGTCGGCGAAGGGAAGGGGCTCTTCACAGAACTCCCTATCAAGTACCAGCTCAGAAACCCCCGCACAATCACGTGGAATGATGTTGTCGCAGTGAAAGCTTTGCTGATAGGTCTCTAGCAGTGCCTGTGACTGGACTTCCAGCGTCATTTTTAGTGGGTATACCTTTTCTCCACTGGCGTGATTAAGACTGTTTAGGAAAAGGGTGAACATGGCCTCAATATGAAAGCGTCGAATAGCTGGAGAGCTTATATCTTTTGATGCTAAGCGCAGAGAGGCGGTGCTATCTGTTATCTCATAGGAGAACTGGCTTAGGCCCATAGCGATACCACTGTATTTCTTAAGTTGCTTGATCGAATCAATGAGCGTTGCGGAAGAAAGACAGGCTAATCCCAGCGGGCCGAACTCCCACGTGGAGGTGAGATTGCCAAGCTCGAAGGATACATCGGGCCCTTCTAATTCAATGAAGTTCTCCCATACCGCGTGCATCTGCCGTATGTGTACTCTGCAATACAGCTCTGACAGCATCTCGTTGGTGATACCCGTACCCCTGAGCATATCGTCATAACTATGCCCTTTGTTGTGGATGTGGTGGCAGGTGAGGCGGACGTTGTGGAGAAAGCAATAATCGGTCATAGCGAGAGTGTCTGTGGATGCATTTCCAGTATAGACACATTGAAACCTTGTTGCATGTCGGCCACCGTGAGTTATTGTGACCTGCCAAGGTGACTGCGTCTCAAGCACTTGTAAATCGTATAGCTAAATTCACCTATATGGAGGTCCTCAGGATGGCGCGTAAAAAACAGCAGCATACACTGGAGGATTTCGAAAAGGAGCAGTTAATCGATTAAAAGGTGAGATTGAATTGATTTACGCGGATTACAAGAAATCTTGTTCTGGTGATTCTCAATGTAATAGGTTAACTTTTTTTTATCACTGTGTAAGTGTTAAAACAATCTATTGTTTGTTTGGCTTCGCTAATTTTTATACTTTCAGGAAAATCGAACACCTTTCTTAGACTATTGAAATCAATATCATTCTCTAAGTGACAGAAGTATCCAGTTCTATTATTTCCCCAGATATACTGGTTGACTGATTTATTTCCGTTGTGGATTAAATAGTTGACCACGGGATCTAAGTGAGAGTGATCTGGTGTGCCAGCCTTAGGATAGGCTTCAATCTTTATCTTTTGGGTCATGTCTTTTCCTTCGCTCTTAGTTTATCTAGCCTTGCACTTAAATCTGGAGCATCCGTATTTTTCATCGTTTCCAAAGATCCCTCTACGGGATCTAATTTTTCTAGTTGGTCGTCCTGAATAAAGTACTGATCATGTGTTTGATAGCGGCCAGGATTAAACTGAGGGTTAGCTTTTGTCATTCCGAATGCCGCACCCCCATATGGTATATCTTCATTCACCACAAAAACTTGAAGGTATTTCTTGTACTCGGTTCGTTCATCGCCAGCATAAACTTGAACACCCTGATTCAGAGCTCTCGAGCTGACGACACCGTCTACTGACCGAGAGGCCTCAACTGCGCCCAAAGTAGTAAAGTAGTTACCTGTGATCCCTCCTTTTTCTTTCCAGGTAATATGTGCCAGCATAGTGCCCTTTGAAATTGCTACATTTTCCAATGGATCAACCCCAAAATATGGGTCTTGACCTTGATAGGCTCTAGACTCTTCTGCCGCTGTTAGTTCTTTGCAAGTCAACCCAAACGGATCCACCCATCCAACTGGATTAGGCGCATACCGATACCCATTATCTCCACCTAACAACCCAACCGGGTCTTGGTTGGTAAACCGACCCACACTCGGATCATAATACCGATGACGATTGTAATGCAGTCCGGTTTCGCTATCAAAGTACTGTCCCTGAAAACGAAGAGGATTATTGATCGTTGGCTTTTCTGAAAATCCCGCAATCTGCCCATAAGCCTTGTACTGCGCCTGCCAGACAATATCGCCGTTGGCGTTGGTGATCTCTTGCGGCGTACCTAGGTGATCTAGGTGATAGTGGTGGACTTCTTCGTCTTTGACCAATGCCAGTGGTCGAAAACTGTTGGGTTCAAAGATGTACAGCTGGCTGTCTATGCCCTTGGGCGTATGGTTGGTTTCTGACCAGAGTAGATCGCCGTTCCAGCAAAAATTGGTGTGTTTCTTTTGTTTTGACTTGAGGTGGGTGACCGATTTGCCGATTTGCCGATTTGCCGATGCGGCGACCGAGTGCGTCGTAGCGGTAAAGGGTCTTAAAACCGTCTTTGACGACGCTGGCGAGTTGATTCCAGCCGTTGTACTGGTAGTCGGTGTGCAGCTGTTGGGACTTTCCACGTTTCTCTTCGCTGAGATTGCCGCGATTATCGTATTGAAAGTGTCGATCGCCATACAGGCTTAGGCGATTGCCTTTGCTGTAGAAGGCTTGCCCGCTATCGCTGTTGATCAAGTTGCCGGCGGGTACTGTCAACAGTTGTTATTGGGAGCGCGGCTTTCAGCCAGTAATCCTTCAGCGTTGTAGCATTTCTGCCAATGATTGCCGAGCGCATCGGTAACCAGTGTCGGCTGACCTTGTGCGTTGTATCGAAAACAATGGCTCTGTCGCCATTGATCCGCGAATGATGCCTCGCTGTTGATCTAAATACTTCCTTGTGACGTTTTTGGAAACAGCTCTAAGTATTTCCTTGGCAGGTCAGTCTAGTCGGATCAAACCAATCAGTTTGGTTGGAAGCACATTGATAATGATTATTTTTGCAGAGTAAACCAACAGGATCTTGATAGGTAAGTCGTCCAACACTCGGCTCATAATGCCTGTAACGATCGTAGTGCAGTCCAATTTCATTATGGAAGTACAGGCTCTGTAAATTCAAAGAATTTTTTATTACCCCCAAAAATGAAAAAGGTCGTCGATCATTTCTTTATCTTTACTCGATAGCGTTGGGTAGTCCTTATAGTCATTAGTATATTTCACGTACTTTTCGTGGATATGGCGAAAGGTCACCGTCTTTTGTTTTTTGCACTTTTCAATGTAGTTTAGGAGGTCCTTTCGTGAAGCCTCATCTTTCACCGTCCGCCTGAATAAGTTCTCAATATCAGATAGTGCCTCATCGTAGGGGTAGTCAGTTCTTAGCGCCATTTTCTACTCCGGCAATATATCAACTTTATCGAATTCTATAGTCTTCCGGTCAGCATGCAGCTGCTGATCACCGCCATCGCCATATTCCGGATAGGCTGTGGTAAATGGTTCTGGTGCAGCTCCAATTTCGTCACCGAACTCTCGAGGCACTCTTGCCTGTACCTCTCCTTGGTCGTTATAGAGTTGCAGTGTGTCAAATTCACCGCGTAGCCTAGCATCACTCCATGAAGAATCGGCAGGGTTGTTAATATTCACGTACTTCTTGGTCTTAATCTGAAAAGCATCACCAGCTATCGTCCCTGATTCATATTTTTTGAAGCCAAAATATGTAACTTCGCCTTCTTTCGTTTCAAGCATGTTTCGTCCCCACTTATTAGGGCTCCCGTCATCGTTTAGATATCGATCATATCTGTAGGCTGTTGAAGGTAGGGTTGCTTCCGGGCCATTAGGTCCAACATAAAAATCAGCCTTGGATTCAGCAATGGCGCCCGCAGAACGGTTAGGGTTCTCTTTTTGCTTGGTTAAGCCAAGCGGATCGATCCAGCCGATGGGATTGGGCGCATATTGGTAATTGTTATTCCCGCCAAGTAAACCAACTGGATCCTGATGAACAAACCTCCCCACACTCGGATCATAATACCGATGACGATTGTAATGCAGTCCGGTTTCGCTATCAAAGTACTGTCCCTGAAAACGAAGAGGATTATTGATTGTTGGCTTTTCTGAAAAACCCGCAATCTGCCCATAAGCCTTGTACTGCGCTTGCCAGACAATATCCCCGTTGGCGTTGGTGATCTCTTGCGGCGTACCTAGGTGATCTAGGTGATAGTGGTGGACTTCTTCGTCTTTAACCAATGCCAGTGGTCGAAAGCTGTTGGGTTCAAAGATGTACAGCTGGCTGTCTATCCCCTTAGGCGTATGGTTGGTTTCTGACCAGAGTTGATCGCCGTTCCAGCAAAAATTGGTGTGTTTCTTTTGTTTTGACTTGAGGTGGGTGACCGATTTGCCGATGCGGCGGCCGAGTGCGTCATAGCGGTAATGGGTCTTAAAACCGTCTTTGACGACGCTAGTGAGTTGGTTCCAGCCATTGTATTGGTAGTCAGTGTGCAGTCGCTGGGATTGTCCGCGTTTCTCTTCGCTGAGATTGCCGCGATTATCGTATTTAAAGTGTCGATCGCCATACAGACTTAGGCGATTGCCTTTGCTGTAGAGGGCTTGCCCGCTATCGCTGTTGATCAAGTTGCCGGCGGGGTCAAAGCTGAAGGCCTCTTGCACGGCGCCGTCGACCTTAGTCAACTGATCATTGTGATCGTAGTGGTACTGAGTGATACCGCGCAGTAGATCCTCAATTTGCTCGAGATTGCCCGCGTGACTGTATTTGTAATCTCGCTGAATGAGGGTGTCTTGCTGGCGGCTGTTGGCTGTCTTTTGTTGAAGCAAACGGCCTAGATCGTCGTAGTCAAATTCGCTACTAAGATGACCTTGAACCTTGCGCTTAAGCAGTCCGGCGGCGTCGTATTCGCAGCGGACGACGGGTTGACCATTGTGGTCGAGACCGTAGAGCTGCCCACCGGGAGAGTGTTGAAAGTTGAGGTGATGATCGTCCGAGCTGGTCGTCGTGCGCCAACCTCGTTTGTCGTAGCTGTGTCGTAAGCTGTGGGAGTGTGCTGTTGAGTTTCCCTGTGCCGTTGATTGAGCCAAGGTGTCGCTGTCACAATGTTCGGCGATGAGACGGCCGCTGTTGTCATATTGATAACGCACAAAAGCGTCGGCATTGTTGGCAGCGGTTAGGCGCCCCAGTGGGTCGTAGTGGAACTCAGCGCTATCGCCGGAGTTGTTACTCTTGCGCAATAGGCGGCCCAGTGCATCGCGACTGAACTGGGTGACCACATCCATGTCGCGATGTTCAATCAATTGACCCGCGGGGTCGTAGCGATAGTATTGTTTGCGGCCATCAAAACCGGTTTCTTCGATCAGGCGTTCATTGCCATCGTATTTGAGCGAGTAGCGCTCGCCTTTCTCGTTGGTGAGGCCAACGAGGTTTCGCTCTTTGTCATATTGGTAGTCGAAGGTTTGTCCATTGGCATCGATGCGACGTTCTACCTGTGAAAATCCACCATAGAAATACTGTGTTGAGCGGCCCTCAGCGTCTTTATGACACGTAATTTGTCCCGCATCGTTGTAGGTCAGTTCGATCGACTGGCCGTCGGCTTGTTCAAGACGTGTGAGTTTTCCACGGGCGTTAAATTGGTAGCGAGTGGTGGTGCCGTTGGCAGCGGTAACTTGATTGACGCGCCCCCAATTGTCGTATTCGTATTCGGTAGTGCGGCCGTCTGCGTCGGTCTGGCTGATCAATTCACTTTGACCGTTCCAGCGCAGGTGTTGTTTTCCACCCTCGGGATCAATCAGTGTTTCCAGCAGTCCGCGATTGTTGTATTGATACTGCCAACAGTTGTTATTGGGGTCGCGGCTTTCAGCCAACAAGCCTTCAGCGTTGTAGCGTTTCTGCCAGTGATTGCCGAGTGCATCGGTAATCAGTGTCGGCTGACCTTGTGCGTTGTAACGAATACGAGTGCTATTGCCTAAGGCATCAGTGACACGAGTGATCTGACCGAGCTTGTCGTGGCGATAATAGGTGGTGTTGCCATTGGCATTGGTTTCGCTGCAGAGATTGCCGTAGCTGTCGTACAGGCGTTTGGTGATGCCGCCTTCGGGGTCAATTTCTTTGACGACTCTGCCATGCTCATCGCAGTGATATTGATGAACATTGCCATTGCTGTCGGTGGAATAACTTATCTTCTGCTTAGGGCGCCACTTAAAACGATAGTCGTAAGCCCCGTTATCTGACCACTGTCGTTGGCATCGTGCTTCAGGGGTGTGTTGGTCCCACTCGAATAGAAAATTGACACCCGCATGAGTCCTGCGGCGGAGAATGATGTGGTTATCGTATTGATAGCTTTCGCTCTCACCACTTTGATCGGTGGCTTCGATGAGGTCGAGTTCTTCGTCATAGTGGTAATGTGCTAGTACTGCACCGTCGGGATTCTCGGTGCACGCCAGCGCCGGGGCTAAAATGGTTTCAATAAGCCCATTTTGATTGCACTGAAATTCGAGACTTCTTCCCCATGAGGTTATTAGTTTCTTGGGGGCGCCTTGAGTGTAGTCAATGCTGATGCTGTTATTGAAGCTATCTCTAATTTCAACCAGTGGAAGAAATGGGCTTAAACCGTCGGCTCGAAACAGGCGCTTAGCTTGTTTCAGCTCAACGATTTCATAGCAATGTTCGCTGGGACGATTAACCGCAATTTTTTCGCTTTTGTTGTAACTGTTGTGACCAATTCGCGGACAAGTAAAGGTGATACGTCTGCCTTCACGGTTATGGTAGTGCAGCTTTTCACCGACCTTGTGGAGCTTCTCGCACAGCGGATGGGTCCAACCGTGCCCTAGACCGAGGTTTTCCGGATTACTGCTGCGATAGGTTCGAGTCCAAACAAGCTCGATGGGCCCGAGTAGAGTAAAGTCGGTGAGTGGCAGCAGTTCTTCACCCGATACCATGCTAACGGGATCGCCGTCACAAGGCGTATCCTTGGTGGCAGGTTTGTCAGCGGGTTGAGAACCGGGGTCAGACTTTTGGGCCGGGCTAGTTGAAACCGTTTTTTTGTCAGAGACTGGTCCACTGCTCGATTTTTTGGGGGCGACGAAAGAGGAACTCGCTCTGCTTTCATAGGAGTTGTGATTGTCAGACGGTTTTGTCTGTGCATTCGCGACCTGTCCGATTGTCGCGTCTTCTGAGCTGCGAGTTTGGTCATATCCCTTTGGTAGTTTGTACACTCGGTAGCGTTTACTTCTTAGCAAGCTTTCCGCAGTTTCATTGGGGATACTGCCTAGCTTTTGTTTAAATTTCCTAAGATTCTCGCCGTGCAGTGTTGCCTCAAAAACGAGACAAGCGTTGAGCCCGCCAAAGCTCTGCTCTTCTGCCGAACTTGGTAAGTCTGCTGGATGCTGTTCGCAGAGCAGGTAGGGGATGCCGTTCTTGTCTTCGATGGTGATCGTTTGTTGATTAGAGATCGTTTGACTATCCATTGTCGATAAAAGTCTCTTTAAAAGGTTTTGTTGATTGAAACAAGGAGCGAGTGTGGTTTTTCGCGTTATCTAATATCGATGTTTTTGTAACTCGAAAGCAGTGATCTTGATTGGCCAAACGTTGCGGCAGAAAAGGACAGAATGAGTTTGCTGAGCTCAGTCAATAGGGGATCAGATAACATACAACAATTCCGGTTTGTTGCGACAAGTGGGGTTCAGCGAAAGTGCGGATTCTAGCGCAAATTGAATTAGGGGATGAAGCGGAATTTGATGAAATATGGCTGCATTGAAGGAATTGAAAAATTCACTGAGTGAATCGTGATGAAACTCTCAAAACCTGTCTTTTTATTCTGAACTAAAGTGTGGTTTTTGATTGGGGTAGCTCATGGTTACGGCTGAGGGGAGTGTGGAGGCTAGTCTGCGAACCGTGGCCAGCGAGACGCCAGAGGCCAACAACATCAATCCTTCACAGAGCTGTGTCGATTGGCATTGAGTGGAGTGGCTTGAAGTGGCTCGTTATGCTGCAGTTCTCATGATTACCTCGCAACTGCGATTAGATGACGAATTGGCCTTGATGCTTTGCGCAGTTCTGAACAGCGTAAGGCTAGGTGATCATAGGGACATTAGAGTGTTGCCGTCCGTTGGATTTGTCGCCGGAGAGAACGCTGACTATTCTCTAAGTAAGAATTATTGCGGTAATTGGCCGTCATCGAGGAAGAATGTGAATGCCCCTAATTCGCAACAGCTATATGAGGCTGTACAGTCATTCTGGCATTGTTATAGCAAGGAGCCGTTAGTTTGTCTTGACGAGCGATCCAGATTGCCAATGGAATTGCGTCTGCTGTGGTTCGCCTGCGATACAGCCGGTTCGGATTGTCGAGCGGTATTAATGGGGATTGATCCGTTATTAGCTGAACAGTTGGCATCTGATATGTTTGGAAGATCGACGGCTACTGTGTCAGATGAAGATGTTCGAGATGCGATCGGTGAAATCACCAATATTATCGCCGGTTTGGTCAACAACCTCGAAAAGCTGCAGGTTAGACGCCAATTGCCGATAAAACTTCATGAGGATCATATAGTTAAGCGTTTTTCAAAGTTAAAGGTGTTGGCTGACGTGATGATGGAGTCGAGCGGCCGAATTTGTTATTTGGCTGTCGCGGATGGGGAGTTGGGCTTGGGGGGGCCGAATTGATGGTGCGAGTACTTATTGTTGATGATAGTAAGGCAATGCAACATATTATTCGTCGCGGGCTAGATAGCGCGGGATTCAGTGACATAGAAACACTCTTGGCGTCTAGCGCTGAAGAGGCCCTAAAGCAGGTTAAACAATGGCAGCCGGACCTAATCTTGTCAGACTGGCACATGCCAGAAATGACGGGGTTGGATCTTGTTAGGGCTTTGAGCCGTGAGCAAATCGATACCAAAGTGGGTTTCGTGACCACCGAAACTTCGGAAACTCGTATTCAGGAAGCTCGGGAGGCAGGGGTGCAGTTTATCGTTAATAAACCCTTTGATGTTACGACATTAGTTAGCGCGGTAAGCCCTGTTATTGATCAGATCCGCGCGGCACAGACAAAGCAACTACCGACGCTAAATGTCGAGAGTGGCGAGCTTAAGGGGCAATCAGGCGACAGGGGTGATGCGTTGAGTTTGCCATCCGTAGAAGTGCTTGAAGAGGCCATCAACCGCATAGGCAGCCGCGAGGTGTTTATGGAGCCGATGGATAAAATCAATTTCACCAACGCCAGCCTTCCTGGTCTTTTGGTGGTTTTGGCTGATCGGTCTTCTAATCAAATTCGGGCAGTGGCTATCCTAGATCTTTCTGCCGCCTCTTTGTTAGGGGGCTCGTTTATTAATATGAATGAAGAGAAAGTACAGCAAGCCATCAGCCGTGGATTAATCCAGTCCGAGATCAGTAATGCCTGCGAGCGTATG
Organism: Cellvibrionaceae bacterium; assembly: GCA_002707785.1. Classification (GTDB taxonomy): domain Bacteria; phylum Pseudomonadota; class Gammaproteobacteria; order Pseudomonadales; family Cellvibrionaceae; genus Pseudomaricurvus. The sequence continues at coordinate 80,483 of PANW01000033.1, forward strand.
TTCGAGCGGTTGTGTGAGGATGAGCAGTTAGACCTCTCTGTTGGTGGTAGTCGTTTGGAGGTTATGCGTTTTAGCCAGATTCAGAAAATATTCCCTAAGCTGCAAGCGATGCTCAATACTCCGTCTGATTTGCGCATTGATTGTGATATTGCCGCTATCGGTTATGGCCAGGGCGCCATGACCATTGTGCTGCCGAGTTGAGGTTGTTATGTTCGATGCGACAGTCCTCGCCGTCATCAGTGTAAACCTCTTTATTCTGTTGATTGTTACATGGGGTGTTTTGGCTCTGTTTATACGCTCTCTCAGCAAGGATAAGCTGCGTCTCTCCGATTTGCTCGAACAGGCCATAAAGAATTATAAAGAGTTGAAAGCTCTGTTAGAGAAAGATCAGATTGTCAATCGTATTCCCGATAAAGGGGATGATGCGTTAGGCGGATTCATTGAGGATATAGAAAAGACCTCAGCGACGCTCGATCAATTACAGCAATCGCGCAGTGAGCAGCTGGAGAGTTTGGATAAAATTGAGAGTGTTGCAAATGCTCTAAAAGAAGATGAACAGGTGAGGGCGTTAAAGTGCGAGCTCGCCACCTTAAAGGCGCAGATTGTACACAGTGAAGATGTAATGGTGACTATGAAGACCCAAGCCACCGCAAGCCGTCATCGTCTGTCGGTGTTGGAAGAAAAGCTGGAGAATACTCAGCATTTTCCACAAAGAATCTCTAGCTTGGAGGATCTACAAAGGAAGCTTCGAGGAAGTAACAAGCAGTTGATGGAAAAACTCGAAGAAAGCCGTCTCAAGGTTAAAGCACTGAATCATGCGAAATCCGAAAACACCAAGCTAAAGTCCACCTTGGATAACTATATTGAAAAGAGCAAAAATGGAGAACGACTGATTAATAACCTGCAAGATAAACTGTCAGAAGTTCAAGGCATGCTGGATGAAACGCGAGCAACGATCGATAAGTTTTCTGAACAACCAGCAATTAACATGGAAGAAGCGGAAGTAGCAGAGATTAAAGATGCACTGTCGCGGGCGTTGCGAGAAAAGCAGTTTATCGAAGAGCAATATTTGGAACTGTTAGACAAAGTGGAAGAGGCGGGTGATGTGACCGAACAGCTGCAGCGATCACAAAATGAATGTGCGATGTTGGAACAGTCTTATTTGACTTTGATGAGTGAAATTGAACAACACGACGCAAGTGCACAGGAAAGCGCGTCCCATCCACATGCTGAGAAGTCCTCAGATGAGCCTGTACTGACCATGTCAGACATGGATGCTTTTGATGAAGAGTCCGATAGTCTCGATGAAAAAGATAATAACGGCTCGGATGATGATTTTAAATTGGAGCAGATATAGTTTTTTGCTGCGACACGATGGGTTGTGCCGCAGTCTCACTCGACAGTCTATTTTTTCATGGAGCCTGAAACATAGGCCATGAACTCTTCCGCGTTAGCACGTTGGTCAGCGTCGATTTTCTTGGAAATATCACTGCTTGCCATTAGTGCATCCCACTCTGCCAATCCTTCCACCGCATCGAGCGGATTCCACTGCAACATGGTCGGGCCCACCAACTTGGGTATGGCTAGCGCATAGCGCAGGTAAATATCTGCAATGGTGAGAGTGTCTCCGGTTAAATAAGGACCGAATTTGGCCAGTTTCTTGAGTCCGCCCATCCCGCGATCGAGCACGGCTTGAACTTCGGTGCAGAGCTCCTTCGGCGGCTGTGATTGTGTCATTGCAAAGGGCAGCAGACGACGGGCCGAAAGCTCTAGGTAGAGCTCAGACACTTTGGTGATTTGACGCACTTTCGCACGGGCTTCGATGTCATCAGGTAGAAGCGGGTTGTTGGAATAAGCGTCTTCGATGTATTCCACCATTACGCTGCTTTCGCCCAAATTCGTGCCGGCATCGGTCGTCATGGCTGGAGCTTTGCCTAGGGGGTTTACAGCTAATAGCTCTGGTGTGCCGGGGTAAGCAATGCGTTCTTCAAATTCTACGCCTTTGTACATCAATGCGTGTTTAACAATGTTGTGATAGTTGGAGTAGGGGAATCCAAATAGGGTGATCATGGTAAATCCTTGTGGTGGTGATAAGTGTTGTTAATGGCTATCGGTTTATTGTTGTAATTGTGTTCGCGTTCAATGGGAGTCTATCGAATGCTACTTAATGGTTACGGCCAGCTGATGGGTAAGGCTCAGCAATGCTAGCTTAGCGTATTGAGGTGACTTTGCAGAACTGGAGATTATTGATAGTGGGCTATCACCGCTCAAAATAGAGCGGTAGTAGACAAGTGAATAGTAGCTGCTAGGAGAGCGCCTGCTGATCAAGTGGGCTAGGTTTGTAGATCGAATTCGGTATCTGCGACTGGGCGACCATTAATAAGGATTTCTAAACGCTGAATACCGCTGTAGTAGCGACGCGTTGTTATGGCTTTGATTTTGTGGGCTTTACTGAGGGTGAGCTGGCAGTGGGGCGCCAATTTTAGTTTCTTCCATTTGAACACCTTAGCATTTTGTTTGCCATTAGCCTTGAGGAAGTGGATAGCGTAGTCAATCACCAGAGATTGTTCTTCATCGCTGTCTGACACTATGTCAAAGTCGAATTCTAGTGCCTCGCCAAGCTTAATCTCTGGATGGCGCGCGGACAGTTTAGCATCCTTTAACCGCGGCTCAGGGGTGAATCCCAGCAGCTTAAATACCTCAGGATGACCGGCTTTGACTAAGGTTCTTGTAGCATGTTTTATAACCCACTTGACCTCATCACTCGCGGAGCTTAGCCAACTTTGACACAGATCGATCACCGTAGCTGGATGGTCTTTACTGATGTCGTTGAGATGATTGGCGACAGAGCGTCTGACGTAGAGGCTTTCGTCATTCTTTAGAGTGTCGAGCCAGGTTATGTTGTCGCTAGGGTCCTTAATATAGGGTTTTAGCTGAATGCCCCACGGAAGCCGTGGGCGGGTGCCTTCCGAGACCAACCGTCGCACATGTTCACAATCGTCCTTGGCCCACTGTTGGAAAGTTGTTTGGCACAAAGATGGGTGGCGAAGTATAAACGGTCGGATGGCAAATTCAGCCGAGAACAAAGCGGTGAGTCTTCGCAAGGTTTCTAGGGCGATTTCAGGATGGTCTAGGCCGTGTTCGCCGATGTAGTCGATCAGTGGCCAAGCCGCAAACCCTCTAAGCGGATCGTTATCTTGGCCGCGATCCCAAACCTCAGGCAAGGCTTCGAGCAATCGCGCCGATTGCCTAAAATCAGCGGGTAAAAATTGGTGTAGCGTGTCAATAACATGCAGTACCCGTTGTTTGAGCTCTAAGGCCTCAAGAGGCGCGACTGCGTGCTCAATGAAGGTCTTAGGTTGAAACTCGAAACCGTCGACTCGCTTGCTATCGGCAAGTGCCGATAGGGCCGAGGCGATTCGGCGAACGGCATTGTGACCAAGGCCGTCTTTCATTGCTTCCATGGTGTAGATCCTAATTGTGGGGTATGACCAACGATATCTCTAATCGTAGAAGTGTGGCAGCGAAGGCAAACTGGTTACAAGGTCGTTAAAGAAACACGCTGTTTGATTTCTCTTGTATGTCGGGAACGACCGAGCCTGTGGGCTGCTAGTATTGAGGGCTATGCTAGCACTTTCTACTGACAGGAAATGACAGTAGTGGAAGGAGATTTTCGGTGAGCGTCTACGGGAGGTCTCAATAGTGTGAATAGTCAGCTATCACAAAAAGTGATGTTTGAGCGGTTGAACTACGGCTATCTAGACCTCATATGTCATGTAACTTACCTATAGGTTAGGTCACAATAGCTTCGAACTTACACAAAATAGCTTGAGCGCTGTTGCTCGGGCATTAAACAATAGCTTGGAGAGAGAGCATGGAAACTGGTTTACAAATGCAGTCCACTTTGGACGAGAGCGGCACCTTAAAAGTAGCTTTGGTGCAGGTCGATATTCCCGCACCGGCTGATCACGAAGTGGTTGTGCGGATTGAGGCAGCACCGATTAACCCATCTGATCTAGGTGTGGTATTTGGTCCTGCAGACATAAACTCTGCCACTACAGAGGGCACTGGCGCTAATGTGGCCTTATCTGCTCCAGTTTATCCGCAGTTTTTGCCTCGCTTTAAAGCGCGTATCGGGCAAGCTTTGACCGTTGGTAATGAAGGCGCAGGTGTTGTCGTCGCCGCGGGCAAAAGCCCTGAAGCTCAAGCACTGGTTGGCAAAACCGTCGGTGTGTTTGGTGGCGCTATGTACGCTCAGTACAAAACCGTACCAGCCATGATGTGCCTACCGTTGCAAGACGGCACTACGCCAAAAGAGGGGGCTTCCTGCTTCGTAAACCCGCTGACTTCATTGGGTATGGTGGAAACCATGCGTATGGAAGGCCACAAAGCCTTGGTTCACACCGCTGCGGCGTCAAATCTAGGCCAAATGCTGAACAAGATTTGCATGGCCGACGGCGTTGAATTGGTCAATATCGTACGTAAAAAAGAGCAGGCTGATTTGTTGAAAGGCCTTGGCGCAAAATACGTTTGCAACAGCAGTGACGACAACTTTATGGCTGAGTTGACCGATGCCATTCACGCAACGGGTGCAACTCTAGCATTTGACGCCACCGGTGGCGGCGAGCTAGCTAACCAGATTTTGACGGCGATGGAGCAGGCGCAGGCGCGCACCCCATCTGATTACAGCATCTATGGTTCAACCACTCACAAGCAGGTCTACCTGTACGGCGGTCTCGATCTTACTCCAACTACGCTGAATCGTACTTATGGTATGGCATGGGGTGTAGGTGGTTGGTTGTTGCCGCTGTTCTTGGCAAAAGTTGGTATGGAAAAGGCGGGTGAATTGCGTGCTCGCGTTGCTCGCGAACTGAAGACAACTTTTGCGAGTAACTACACTCAAGAATTGTCTTTTGAAGAAATGTTGACCGCCGATGTGGCCAAGCAATACAACGCGAAGACTACCGGTGAAAAGTACCTGTTGTGCCCGCAGAAAGATCTGTAAGCCTGAATTTCAGGCATAGGCTGTTCTGAGTAGAGCCTCCACGTCTCATCGGTGTGGAGGCTTTTTTGTATCTGGAATTTTCAGTGGCTCTGGGTGATTTTTACAATCATCAGTAGGCGGTGTTGTGAGAGTGACCTAACGGGTGCGAAGATTGTCGACCAGTACCATCGCCCCTGTTTTGAGCTTTTTAATGTCATCCGCGGAGGAGAGCTTCGCNTGAATGGCCACCCCGAGAAGATAGCTGCCNAGTATGCCGGCGTGAAGATCTGGATCAATCTCTTCACGTAACTCGCCTTCGTGTTGACCTCGGGTAATAAATTCACTGAGTAGCTGCCTCACGAAGCCGTGCGCGGGTTGTACACACGGTTTCAGAAGAGGGGCATCAGCGACGCTGCCCGCNACCACAACAAAATAGGCTTGATAGCCCGGGTTATTCAGTACTGAATCGAAGTGCAGATCGATGTATTCAACTAAGGCGTCATAGCCTTGCAGTGCTTGGACGCCGCGTTGNTCAAGGCTCGCTAGCTGCTCTGCGCCTAAGCGCTCGACGAGTTGTTCAAACATTTCTTGCCGATTTCCCAATCGTTGATTGGCCATACCTCGGCTCAATCCCGCCTCTTTGCCTAAACTTGCGCAGGTGACAGCCTTGATGCCTTCGCGGTTAATCATGCTAATCAGTGCGCTGAATAATTTTTCTTCGGATTCGATTTTGCGTTGTGATTGGCTCTTACGGCCTGTCTGTGTGGGCATGAGGAGTTCTTTCTTCACTAGGGTTGTAGATATTGTAATATAGTTGCTATACGTATAACAAATAAGTTAGGGTTGTTTTAATAGCCGAGGCAGATACCACATGTTTGTCGGGCGTTAAAGGCGATTGCTCGCATCGGCTGAGGTACGGTTTGTAGGGTTTATAGCAAGACCTATGTAAATGGACGAGACCTAGGCTCGACAGAGGGGAGATTCACTATGAATGAGCGTTTTCAATCGATTATCAAATNAAGCAACGTGGCCGTTATAACGGGGGGGGCGAGTGGCATCGGTCTGGCTGCGGCACATGCTTTTGCACGTCAAGGCATGTCTATCTGTATCGCCGATCAAAATAGTGAGCGTCTAGAGTTGGCGGAGCAGAGCTTACGCAAATTGCCGGGGCAATCCGCTGAGAGCGTGATGACAGCGCAGTTAGATGTAACTAATTACAGTGAAGTAGAAGCGCTCCGAGCAGCAGCTTTCGAAAGATTTGGTCACGTTGATTTGCTCATGAACAATGCGGGTATTGCCTCGCCATCACATAGCTGGCGAGATCTGGAACAATGGAATCGACTGCTTCAGGTGAACATGTTTGGTGTAATTCATGGGATGCAGGCATTTACTCAATCGATGATCGATCAGCGGCGACCATCGATGATTATTAATACAGGCTCAAAGCAGGGGATAACTAATCCTCCGGGCAGCCCTGCATATAATGTCTCTAAGGCTGCGGTAAAGGCGATCACTGAAAACCTTGCGCAAAGCCTGCGCTCAGAACCTGAGTGTCAGGTCAGTGCCCATCTGTTGGTGCCGGGTTTTGTCTATACCGAAATGATAAAAGCCTTTCTGCCGGAGAAGCCGCCATTTGCTTGGACGGCAGAGCAAACAGTTGCCTATATGCTGGACGCCTTAGAAAGAGAAGAGTTCTACATCATTTGTCCCGACGGCGAAGTCACCGAGGAAATGGATCGCAAGCGAATGTACTGGAGTGCGCTGGATGCGGTTAAGCGTCGGCCTGCACTATCGCGTTGGCACGACGATTATACTGAAGAGTTTTCAGCGTTTATGGCTCGGGACTTGCCAGACAGTTAAAGCAGCCCAGTGAGGTGGGTTTGTTCGCCCATTGCTGTGCTGCTTCATTTTGTTCAAAAGAGCGGATGTAATCGTAACGTGAACACTGGCTTCTGGTTTGATGGGGTTAAGCCCGTCGGTGTTGATTTCTCAAACGTAGCTTACCGCTCCGCCATCAACTCGTAAGTTTTGACCATTAATAAAGTCGGCTCGAGGGCTGCATAGAAATACCACTGCATCGGCGACTTCTTCACGACTGGCGATACGGCCGCAGGGGTTAGGAAAATCTTTTTCAACCAGATGGCCAAGAATGTCTTGCCAGTCTTCCCCCCAACCTTTTTTAGCGGCTCGGNGGCGATANCCCGCCTCTAACTCTGGTGTGTGAATGAGCCCAGGGGAAACCGTATTGACGGTAATGCCAGTCCCTGCCATCGCCTTGGTGAGGCTCACGCTCATGGTCGCCATTGCACCTTTAGCCGCGTAGTAGTGGGGCATAATTGAGTTAGGTTGATGGCTACCGATGGTGCCTAAATTGACGATTCGGCCCCAGCCATTGGCTTTGAGGCTATCAAGAAATCCTTGAATCAATCGCGTGGCAGAAAGCACGTTTTTTTGATAGATCTCAACCCAGTCCTCTGAGCTAGATTTCTGCCACGTGCCGGCGGTTGCTGTGCCATAGTTGTTGACTAGAATATCCAGCTGCGGAAATTTTGATAGGGTTTGCTCAATCACCTGTTGTGCGCCTGAGTCGATGGTTAAATCTCCCCACACCGCGATGGCATCTCCTCCGGCTTTGTTGATGGCTTCACAGACCGCTTCACTCGCGCCTTCTTCATTGCTGTGAACGGCGACTTTTGCGCCTTCGTTAGACAAGGCTTGGGCAATGGTTTCTCCTGTGCCACGATTGCTGCCTGAAACGAGCGCGTATTTGTCTGTGAGCTGTAAATCCATAAATCCTCCCTAAATAGTAGAGCAGAGTATACGTGGTCTCGGGCCGTTCGACACCGCTTGGACTTGTTTGACTAAGTTCTGAGAGTTGCTTGGTTTTTGGGGACAATTACTTTTCACTACAATGATCCCCAAAATAGGGTGGCCATATCGGCGAATTAGCCTGACTATCTGATACCATATCTCACCTTGCTGGTATTAATGCGGCTGTTTTTTTAGTTTGGAAAACTGCGCGCTACATTAAATGGACTCCTTCGAGAGTCTCTGTTCACCCATGGATACTGTTATGTTGAAAACCCTGTTGTTCGATATGGATGACACGCTTTGTGATACCCGCAAAGCCAATGCCGTGGCAGAAGCCTTGCTGTCGTCTTACGTGGAAAGCGTATTCTCCGTCGACGGCAAAGGAGACTTATTCGCAGCGGCTTATATCAAGGGCATTTATCGTGATTGGAGTGAGGAGCAAAAGTCGCGCTATTGGCCAATTATTCAGCAGCAAGGCGAAAGTGCTTTTCGGCTTCAACTGATTCGAGATCTATTGGTGGAACTTACTGAATGTGAGGTGGATGTGCCTCAGGCTGACGCTATTCAACAGAAATTCGATCAAGACCGTATCGATGCTTTCGATTTCTATCCAGGAATCTCCGAGTTCTTGGCGGAGGCTCGCAAGGTGTTTACCTTGGTGGTCATCACCAATGGCCCTGAGTTTTCTCAGATCCCCAAGGTTGAACGGGTAAAACTCTCCGAGCATGTCGATCACATTATTATTGGTGGTCAGGAGCCAGAGCAAAAACCAGCCAAGTCTATTTTTGATAAAGCCTTAGCGCTCGCTGGCTGCCAAGCCCATGAAGCCATTCATGTGGGGGACAGTCTCGCTGCCGATATTGCCGGCGCCCACAACAGCCACATTACATCTGTGTGGATTCAGCATCAGCAGCCTCTGGATGCGGAGTTGGGACTTGAACCTCATCATACGCTGTTCCACCCTGATGAAATTCCAAAGCTAGTCTGGGATCTACACGGCGGTTAGATTACGGGCTGCGGGCTGCGGGCTGCGGGCTGCGGGCTGCGGGCTGCGAGTAGCGAGATAGGAAGTGATCAGGGATAATTTCGTATCTCGTATCTCGTATCTCGTATCTCGTCTCTCGTCTCTCGTCTCTCGTATCTCGTATCTCGTCTCTGAAACTAACTCAATCGCTCAGTTAGCCAAGCCCCAATGTCTTGGATCTGTTCTAGATTCACTTCATGCTGCATAGGGTAGGTTTTGTACACCGGCGAAAAGCCTTTGTCTTCTAAGTGGCTCACGGCTTTTTGTCCCAGTTCTTCAGGCACAACGGGATCTTGGGTTCCGTGAGAGACAAATATCGTTAATGCCGCGTTTGCACTGTGTACATTAACGGTTTCGTGTGTGGCAAAGTAAGTCGATAAAGTCATCAAACCGGCCAGAGATTGATCGAACTCTAGTGCGGCTTGATAGGCGACGGCCCCGCCTTGAGAAAAACCTGCCAAAACGATCTTGTCCGCTGGAACACCTCGTTCAATTTCTCTCTCGATAAGCGCCGTAACCTGTTGTGCTGATTCTGCAATCTGTGCCTCGTCGATTTTTCGATCGATATCCATACTGAGAATGTCATACCAAGCGGGCATCACCATGCCGCCGTTGATCGTCACTGGGCGAGAGGGTGCGTGGGGGAAAACAAAACGGGTGGCCAGATTCTCGGGCAATTGAAGGTGAGGAACGATCGGAGCAAAGTCGTCGCCACTGGCGCCGAGACCGTGTAACCAAATGACTGCGCTCTTTGCGGTTTGATTGGGTTCGATTTCAATACAGGGTAGATAGTTCATGGTTTACTCTCAAAAGACCGCCTGAGTTCGGACGCGCACATGTTAGTGGCATGCCGTTTACAGGATTAATACTCTGGTGGGTGAAGTGGGTCGCTTCAAAAGAGCGACAGGATACGCACTCGTTAAAAGCTTGTCGATAACGTAGAAATTGGATACTGTTCGGATATACAGTTTCGGGTGATGGCCTCACTCGATCGTTGATTCTTTCCCACGGCTTGGCGACACCATGATTCTCTACATTGCTGAAAAACCCAGTCTCGGTCGCGCTATCGCTGACGCCATCCCAGGCACCCACAAAAAGCAAGATGGACACATACTATTAGCTAACGGGGATAGGGTGAGCTGGTGTATAGGGCATCTATTGGAGCAGGCGGAACCTGAGGCTTACGACCCTATCTATAAAAAATGGTCAACTGCCACTCTGCCAATTCTGCCAAAAGATTGGAAGCTAACACCCAAAGCCAAAACTCGTAAACAACTGACATTGTTGAAAAAGCTTATCAGACAAGCCGATCAGCTGGTGCACGCCGGCGATCCTGATCGAGAGGGGCAATTACTGGTCGACGAGGTAATCAATTACGCTCGGGTCAGCGCCGCTAAGCGAGCGGCGGTAAAGAGGGTACTTATCAGCGATTTGAATCGCCCAGCAGTTACCGCAGCGCTGGATAATCTTCGCAACAATACTGATTTCATTCCTTTATCTGTTTCGGCTTTAGCTCGGTCTCGTGCAGATTGGTTATACGGTTTGAATATGACACGCGCCTATACGCTGCAGGGGCAGGCCCATGGTTATCAAGGCGTATTATCCGTCGGCAGGGTGCAGACGCCGCTGTTGGGTTTAGTGGTGCGTCGAGACAGTGACATCGAAAAATTTACGCCGCAAGATTATTTTGATGTGCTGGCACACCTGAAAACGCCGAACGAAGATCGCTTTTACGCAAAATGGCAGCCTAGTGACAGTTGCCAAGCATTTTTGGACGAGGCCGGTCGCAATCTTTCTCGCCCACTAGCCGAGAATGTGGCAAGGAGGATTTCTAATCAGGACGCTACCATCACTCGGTATCAAGCGAAGGAGAAACGCCGCTCGCCGCCGCTACCACACGCTCTCTCCAGTCTTCAGATAGATGCCAATAAGGCGTTCGGGCTCACCGCCCAGCAAGTGCTTGATGTCTGTCAGTCGCTCTATGAGAAACATAAGCTCATTACTTACCCCCGCTCAGACAGTCGCCATTTGCCCAAGGCGCACCATCGACAAGGGGCGCAAGTCGCTGAGCGTGCATTATCAAATTTGTCGTCCATGGATGTGTCTGGATTGGGACAGTTGAAGTGGGACAAGAGCGAGCAGTGGTTAGACTTCTCTCGGCGATCAAAGGCATGGAATGATGCAAAGGTCGATGCCCACCATGCAATAATCCCCACCGACCGTACGAGCAAAAGCCTTTCGCAAACCGAGCTTCAGGTGTATCAGCTTATTGTGAGGAATTATTTAGCCCAGTTTATGGATGCAGAGATTTACTCGGAAGTGGCGGTAGAGCTGCAGATTGTCACTGGGCGCTTCGCAGCAAAGGCGCGTACGACTCTTGAGTTGGGATGGTGCGTGCTGTTTCCTCGAAAGATTAATAAAGAAAGCGATGAGAGCGGCATCGATAGGCAATCAATTCCCGTACTTAAAGTGGGGCAAGTGCTGCACTGTGAGCACGGTGAGGTGAAAGCCAAACAAACCTCGCCCCCCAAACACTTTACTGAAGCGACGTTGCTCGCCGCAATGACTGGGATCGCACGTTTTGTTCGAGACGATAGTCTGCGTCGGGTTTTAAGAGAAACCGACGGTCTCGGGACTGAGGCAACGCGCGCAGGGATTCTGGAATTATTGTTTAAGCGCCGATTCTTGGTGCGTAAAGGCAAGCAAATTCTAGCAACTGCAGAAGGGAGACAGCTGATTAGAGCCTTGCCTGAAGAGGCTGTNTGGCCTGATATGACTGCCCGCTGGGAGTCTCAACTGTCAGCCATCAAAGAGCAGCAACAAGGGTATGAGGATTTCATGACTCCTCTCACTCAAAGTCTGCACGGTTTAGTTNTAGANTCCCAACAGGTCTCGATGCAAGATCTCAGNGGGTTGGGCAAGCCAGCATTCAAATACCCGAAGAAGTCTAGATCTCGGNAATCCCGTCCAAAAACAGCTGTGAAGGCCTAGATTTGAGCGAACACGCCAGTTTTCACTCGCTGGAGTGACTCTTTGGCAGCAATAGTTTATGGTCTAGCTTTCCAAATTGTTTGTGCCCGCCTTGTAGTTATCTCGTGTAACTGCCTCAAAACGTTTNATTACGATTGATTGAATGCGGTGGCTTTAAATAGTTTTAATCGTTCTCTTTTCGTTGCAGGTAGTGTTATGTGTTTGACTGTGTCGCCTTCCAGTTATTTAACCTTGTCCCGTTCGACCCTTATCGGGTTAGTGTTTGTTGGCGTGAGCAGCTCGTCCCAAGCCAGCACGCCGTCTGAAATGGCTGAAATGAGTCTGCAGGACTTATTCACTTACACCTTGGAGGATGAGGTTTCAACGCGCCACAACGTTCGAGGTTGGGATTTTGGTATTGCCTACAAACGGCAGCGATTTGAAGGCTACCAAAGCGGTACCGACAAGCTCAGTAATAGCGATGTGTTGTTTGCTCCTGGTGATACACGCACCGATGAAAACTATCCCATTCTACCCACGGTGATTTCTCAGGAGGCTGTCGTTGTACAGTTCTCCTATCAGTTTGACGATTTAACCAGTGTGAGTATTGGTATTCCGTATATTAGACAGAGTACCGACCACATTAGTGTGGTTCCCGGATATGACACCTTCGAGATTGAGAGTCAGGGGGTGGGCGATATCTATCTAAACTATCAGCGTACCTTTTATCAGAACGCACAACACCAATGGAGTTGGATGTTAGGCCTGTCAGCGCCCACCGGATCGATTGATGAGAAAGGCGATACGCCTCGTGGACCCGGTAATCAGCAATTGCCCTATACCATGCAGTTGGGCTCTGGGACTTGGGATTTCCCGCTAGCAATTCACTATCAGTACAGCGGTGATACGGCTTTGTGGGGTGCCAATGTGCAGGCAAGATTGCGCATTGGGGAGAATGATCGAGACTACAGTTTAGGTAATCGTTTGACGTTCAACGGTTGGGGCCGTCGTTGTTTAGATCTAGGCGTCTGCGCAACTGCTCGCCTAAGCTATGTCCATTGGCAGGATATTCGGGGTCAAGATGACACGATTGTGCTTCCTACCTCCAATCCATATCCCGCGAATATAACTGATCCAGACAATTACGGCGGTGATAAAGTGAATCTAGCGCTAGGCATAGAAATACCTTGGCAAAACAATCAACTGGTGATGGAGCTTGGGGCGCCGCTTTTCCAGGACCTCAATGGAATTCAGACGCGAGAGGATTTCAGTGTTAGTTTGGGTTGGAACGTAGCGCTGCAGTGATGAAGAGTCTAATACACGGCTGCTGCCGGGTAGGAAGACGCGCTAAAGGAATAGCAATAAGCAGGCATCTCAGTCTTGGGTGGCTAATTTATGCCGTGTTTTTCTGGAATTCGGTGTCGGTCGCTGAGGATATAGCACCGTCCGATAAGGTGAAGGCCGCCTATCTTCTGCATTTCAGCTCCTACGTAAGTTGGCCCGAGCGTGAGCTGTCGAGCGTTAATCTGTGTCTGGTTGGCGATGACCCGTTCGGGGGGTATATCGATGCTATGGTCAAAGCAAAACCATTGAACCGCCATGGGCAAAAGATTGTTGTCCATCGCTTAGAAGCCTCAGATTCCTCCGTTCACTGTCACATCCTCTATGCGCATTTCGAAGGATCTATCGGTCAAAACACGCCGATAGATCCACTTCAAAGGGAGACTCTCTATGTCGGAGATGACGAAGACTTTCTCGCGTCCAGAGGAATGATCCGCTTTTTTATTCGTGACAAACGGGTACGCTTGGAAGTGCATCTTTCACGAGTGCGCGCAGCTGGAATGAGTGTGAGTTCGGAATTACTGAAAATCTCAGATATTGCCAAAGGTGGCGAATAGCCATGCTCAAGACGCTAGCTTCCCTCACCATTCGCTACAAAATCACTTTGTTGATGGTCATTATCAGCGTGCTGGTGTTGAGTGCTTCGGCATTTTTTCTTTATCGCAGTCAGGTTCAAGGCATTGAGTTTGCCGCCGAGGAAAGCGCTCGCTCCAAGGCTACCGTTGTGGCCGCCAGTTTAGTGACCTCTCTCTTATTTCACGATCAAAGTACTGCAACTGACACGTTAAAGCTGTTGGTCGAAAATTCCTCGGTGGTTTGTGCCCTAGTTCAGAATAGAGACGGTAGTGTTTTTGCTCGCTATGGGTCTTGTTCTTCCAATAGTTTTGCTGAGCACAGTGAAGGCCGTCAACAAACCAATGACGCGCCTCTAATCGTTAGGGAGAAAATTTTAGATCGAGGTGATGTGATCGGCCAGTTGATGGTCGAATCGTCTATCGATTTATTGACATTACAGCGGCAGTCCAGCTTAGAAATACTGCTGTTTTCCATCCTTTTTGGTGTGCTGTTATCAGCGGCTTTAGCACAAGTTCTACAGAGTATAATTACTGAGCCATTGATACGGATGGTGCGCTTAGTCAATAACGTTAGCCTGAGTGGCGACTACAATCAAAAAATTCGGGTCGATGCCGAAGATGAAGTTGGCGTGCTCGCTCGAGGTTTTAATCATCTTCTCGACGAAGTGCGGATCCGTGAACAACGCCTTAAAGAGCACGGCGAACATCTGCAACAAATTGTTGATAAACGTACAGAGCAGCTCTATGAAAAGGCGCACTTTGACGAACTGACGAAGTTACCGAATCGTTATCTATTCCAAGACCGATTAGAGCATGCGATTGTTTCCTGTCAGAGGCACGAGGGAAATCTAGCGTTATTGTTTATGGATCTCGATCGGTTCAAAACCATAAACGACAGTCTTGGCCACGACGTGGGTGATGAACTGCTGCGAGCGGTCGCAGAGCGACTGTCAGAGGTGGCGAGAGCGGTAGATACGGTCGCTCGTTTGGGAGGGGATGAGTTTGTGTTTTTACTGGAAGATATCCAGCATCCCGAAGATGCGGCGCGCATTGCGCAACGTATTATCAAGACTTTTGAAACGCCCTTTGATTTGAAGAGCAACAGTCTTCATATGTCGACCAGTATTGGAATCAGCGTCTACCCCGACGACGGTGAAAATGCGCAGGCTCTGTTGAAGAACGCAGATGTCAGTATGTATCACTCGAAGCAAAAGGGGGCTGGATTCTACAGCTTTTACATCGAAGAAATGAACGAATCTTGCTTCGAGAGACTAGCCATTGAAAACCATTTGCATNCTGCGCTTGAGCGTGAAGAATTCAGTTTGGTGTTTCAGCCCCAAGTACACTTGCCGGAGCGAGAGGTGGAGCGTGCAGAAGCGTTGTTGCGCTGGAATAACCCAGAGTTGGGCCAAGTATCGCCCTCGGTGTTCATTGCGGTAGCCGAAGAGATTGGCCTGATTAATCGTATCGGCTTGTGGGTGATTACCGAGGCCTGTCGACAGTTGGGAGAATGGGAGCGCGAAGGGATAACGTCGATTTCATTGGCGATCAATATCTCCGCTAGCCAACTGCTCGAAACCGGTTTGATGGCTCATATCGAATCCGAAGCAGCACGGCATGGGGTGCCGCTGGATCGTTTGGAACTCGAAATAACGGAGGATGTATTCCTAGATCACTCTGAGCAGGTGTTGAGTGTCCTTTCACAATTGCAGAGCGTTGGAATTAAGATTGCTATCGATGATTTCGGCACAGGCTATTCGTCATTGCGTTACTTGAACAACCTACCGGTCGACTGCCTTAAACTCGACGGTATGTTTGTCAAAGATCTTCATGAAAACGATGCCAGTCGTGGCATTGTTTCTTCGACAATTATACTGGCTCATAGCCTTAATATGAAGCTGGTGGCCGAGTGTGTGGAAACCCAAGCGCAACTAGATTTCTTGCAGGAACAAGGTTGCGATCTTGTTCAGGGGTATTTTCTGCACAAACCGTTACCCGCCGCTCAGTTTCGAGATCTCTTACTGACGCTGAAGTGAGTTGTTGCGTAGAACTTCCACGCTCTGTTTGAATCTATACCTAAGAAAGTGACAAACTTAATTCCTATCCTATTTTTTGTCGTCTTATTACTTCACGCCTATTGCCCCACCAATCTGGATAACTGCTGCTAAACTAATGGTAGGAGCTAGTGCTTGTCAAAGTCTCTGGGCTGCGCGACGGCCTTCATCGATGATGTGGTTTTGCCTGTGCTGCGGGTTGTATTCTGTCTATCGACGAATTGGCATCTACGCTCAAATGGTTCAGGCTAAGTAGGACGGTGATCTTATGTCGAGACAGTTGCAGCGTCTCAGAGTAGAGTCTTCGGCGTTCAGAAGTCGTGATTTGTACAGATTTACACTCTATCGGCTAGTAGAGAGAGTATCAGACGCTACGGTCTATGTCGGCGTGGTCCTTTGTCGCGATTATCCTATGCAGCTTGTGCGCCACTATACGGATGATTTACGCATGCCGTGGCATCAACACCAATTGCCATCGGGAAGCTATCACGGTCCTCGTCCATCCTGGCCTTATCGGCAAGAGTCCATCGAAGTGCTCAGTGGTTTTACGCATTTCGAGGCCGTTAGTGCGCAGCAGTTTTGGTGGGAGTATTACGGCGGTTTGCGAGGCAATTTATCACTGCAGCCCCAGCCACTGTTGCGCTCTGAGTTTATACTTATGCGCGGTAGCGGATGTTGGGAGGGCTATCTCAAAGGCTTCCCAAATGGTTGGGTGCCGGCGATTTAGCGTTTGTGATCGCTTGGTGTAAATATCCATAACTTTCGAAATTAAGCCCGGCGCTTCTTTACCGGGCTGTGATCGATGATTCTCTTCTGTACAGCTGCTGAGCGGGACAGGAAATCTGGTCTCCCGATCAGGCAGCAGTAGAGGTTTTATTTTTTCTGAGTTTACACGCGTTCAATCATGAGCGCGGTACCTGCGCCGGCAGCGCCGCTAGCGGCAACAATTCCGGTTTTAAGATTGCGCCTTTCCAATTCGTCCAGCAGCGTCCCGGTCATGATGGCGCCGGTTGCGCCTAACGGGTGCCCTAGGGCAATACAACCGCCGTTGACGTTGAGTTTGTCGTCGTCTATTCCCAATTCCTGTTTGCATTTCACCATGGTTGCGGCGAAGGCTTCATGAATTTCAAACAAGTCGATGTCGTCGACAGTCAGCCCTTCCTTAGCCAGCAAGCTTTTCGTTGCGGCAACGCAGCCGGCGATGACGGTGCGAGTATCATCGTTAACGTTAATCATGGCACGGATACGCGCGCGCGGTGTTACGTTCAGTTTCTGACCTGCCGCCTCGGAACCAATTAACAAGGTGGCGGCGCCGTCAGCCATGGCCGGGGAATTGGCGGCGGTGTGAACGTGATTGATCTGCTCGTGCTCGGGGATGGTGCTGAGCAGCGCAGCATCGACTCCCTTTGCACCTAACTCAGCGAAAGATGCCTTCATGGCGGCCAGAGATTCTTTGCTGGTGCTCGGACGAACGATTTCTTCTTTAGATAGGGTAGTGTCTTTAATAGGGTTGTAGACGGGTATCAGTGAAGTGAAATGCCCACTTTCATTCGCCGTAGCGGCGCGTTGTTGGCTCAGCAGTGCGACGGCGTCGGCGTCTTCACGACTGACATCGTGCAAGGTGGCGACTAAGTCTGCACCACTACCCATCATGAACATGCCGAGCTTTCCTGCCAGCTTAATATCCATAAAGGGCGCTGGCTTATCAGAGAGCATGGCAACGCGCGACATCATTTCTACGCCCCCGGCGACCACTAGCTCGTTCATTCCCGTCATCACTTTCATGGCGGCAAAGTTGATGGCATCAATGCCTGATGAGCAGTATCGGTTGACCGTAATGCCGGGGATAGAAGTGGGCCAGCCATGATAAAGCGTGGAGGTTTTGGCAATATTGGCAGCCTGTTCGCCGGATTGGGTGGCACAGCCGAGTACGACATCTTCGATATCTTTGGCATTGAGACCGGTACGAGTCTCAAGTGCGCTATAGAGCGTACTAAGCAGGTCGTAAGGCGTCAGGTCATGGAGTGCACCGTCTGGGCGTGCCTTACCTCTGGGGGTTCTAATTGCATCGTAAATATAGGCGTGATTCAGTGAAGCCATGGTTTTATTTTCCTACTACAAAGGTGGCACAAGTGGTGGCGCTGCCGCCAAGATTGAAGATGCCAAAATCGGTCGCACCTTCTACTTGGGTGTCGCCAGCCTGTTGGGTGACTTGTTTGTAGGCGTCGAGCATCATACGCACGCCGGTTGCACCGACAGGATGACCAAGCCCAATTAAACCGCCGCTGGGGTTAATGGGGAGTTTGCCTCCCATAAAAATACTTCCATCATCGATGGCACGATAGCTTTCGCCAGGCGCGGTGAGGCCAGAGTGGTCGATAATCATATACTCTGTCATGGAGAAGCAATCGTGTACTTCTAGCCCGCTGAGGCTGTGAATGTTTGGCATTTGTGCACGGCGTAACGCATCGTCAAAGGTGTCTTTTACGTGTGGGAAAACCAGCGGTGAGCCTTTGGCCAATTCCAGTTTTTTGTCCATGAGCATTGCCGCTGTTCTGTGTCCCCAGCCTTTAATACGCGGCAGATCCTCTAGGGATAGATTGCGTTGCTTGGCGTATTGCTTGGCGTACTCTTCGTTGGCAAGGAAAACCACGGCAGCGCCATCGGTAATTTGCCCGCAGTCTTGTTTTCTCAGCTGGCCCTCAATGATGGGGTTAGCTTGATCATTGTCAGAGAAACTATCGTCATTGAGTTGCCAGCCGCGAGTTTGGGCATTGGGGTTTTTCTTGGCGTTGGCAAAATTATTCTTGGCAATCTCACGCAAGTATTCGATAGGCGTGTCGTAGCGTTCTTTATAAATGTCATAAAGATTGGCAAACATGTGTGGCCAAGGATAGGTGCAGCCTTCAGTTTCGATACCACGCCAAGCGGCGGCGCCCAAATGATCAGCGCCAGTGGCACCGTCGACGTTACGCATCAACTCGATGCCTAATACACAGGCGACGTTATAATGACCCGCTTCTATGTCGCGCATAGCGGCCAGCAATGCCATAGAGCCTGAGGCGCAGGCAGCCTCGTGGCGGGAGGTCGGGATATTGTGCAGTGCAGGGTGTACGTGACCAAAGAACCCGTTGAGTTGTGCTTGGCCGGTGAACAATGCACTGACAAAGTTGCCCACGTGAGCGACGTCGATGTCTTGCGGATCCAGTGCAGTCTCTTCGAGAGCTTGGTTGAGTGTATCGGCAAATAGATCGTAGATGGCCTTGTCTTCGCGAGTCCAATTGCGAGCGAAATCGGTTTGACTGCCGCCAAGGATGTAGATGTTGCTCATGGTAATCTCCAGTAATCGGTTTCAGTGGCAGATCTATTCATTGTTCTGCGTGGCGGTGGGAAGTTGATTGCGTACGACCTTACCAAGCGGGTTGCGTGGTAGGCTACTCAAATTGATGACATCTTCAGGAAACTTAAAGGGTGCAACGTGTTTGGCTTTGAGATAGCTGACGATGTCGTCGAGTGTCAAAGGCTGTTCATCGTTGCTAACCACGTAAGCGGCTACTCGTTCTCCCATTAATTCGCAGGCATAACCCGCAACGGCGGCTTCGCTGATTCGTGGGTGAGCGTTCAATAAATTATCGAGTTCGGCAGGAGAGATGTTCATGCCTCCTCGAATAATTAGATCTTTGCAGCGGCCTACGAAGCGATAGAACTCGTTGTTTTCTTTGCTGATCTCGAACAGGTCGCCGGTCTTAAAAAATCCGTCATCAGTGAAAGATAGCGCGGTTTTTTCGGCGTCCTTGTAGTAACCGTCAAAGACAGTGGGACCTTGGATTTGTAACTCACCTTGTTGGCCTGCAACGTTGACCAGTTTGTGGGTGTCTGGGTCAACTAAACGCGAGATTAGATTGTCGTGAGCTCGAGGAAAGAGGCGGGCGCGGGTGTCGGGGGCATCGGTTTCGTTCGGTCCACACAATAAGCAAACCCCTTCATTGGAACCAAAGTGGTTGACCACTTCGATATCAAAGCGTTGTTTGTAACCTTCCACCATCCAGCTATCTAACGGTGCCGACCCAGAACCGATGGCTCTTATTCCGCTGAAGTCACATTGTGCGAGCAGGGCTTCATTTTTCAATAGCCCATTAAGCAGCGCAGGGGGGACTAAGGTATAACTCACTTTCTCCTCGACTATTTGTTGCAAGAAAATTGGCAGTTCCAGTGGGTGGTGTAGAACCAGTTTTCCGCCGCTGTACAACCAGCTAAGAAATAATCCACCGATCGAAGCCATGTTAATAAATGGAAAGGGATTGAGTAGCGTTTCACCCTCTTGGATTTGATTGCCTTGGTAGGTGGCCAGACCAACCGTTAACCATTGGTTGTGCGAGCGGGGGATGCCTTTGGGCAAACCTTCTGTGCCTGAGGTCCAGCAGATGGTCAAAATGTCATCGCCACTGCGTTCGAGATTATCTGTGTAATTGTGATAAGCGTCCGTACTCTCCACGGTATTAATCAGTACTTCTAGATTACCGCAACGGGTGTGTTCGCCCCAACATAGAGATTTGGGCAAAGTAGAGAGGGTTGTCTGGTTGTGGTCAATGGCCGTCAGCAAAGTTTGCATGGCATCTTTTTGCTTGAACCAAGCCACACCAATCACCGCTTTCGGCTGTAGAATTTGAATGATGTCCGACAGCTCGTTCTCTAAGTACTGCATGGGCACGGGGCTGATGATTGCTCCTAGCTTTGACGCTGCAAGATAGAGCATGACCAGTTCCACCGTGTTGGGCATTTGCACCAACAGAATGTCATCTTTACCGATACCCTGTTCATAGAGACAGGTGCTGATGTGCTCGATTTTTTCTACGGTTTGCGAGAAGGTCAATCGCTGGGCTTCTTGCCCCGTCAGATCCATCTTATTGAGTGGGTCTACCAATGCGTAGTTGTCTGGTTTCTGTTTGGCGTGCGCAAACAGTAACTCATGCAATTGCTGATCGCCCCAAACTCCTTGTTGGCGATAGTGCTTAGAGGTAGACCTTGGCGTAATAATCATAAGTTGTTGTCACTCTAGTAAACTCGTTAATCAATGCTGCCAATTTGCCTTTGTCACTAATGACAGAAGAGTTTCCCATGGCTCATGGTTGAGCTCTTGTACGCTTCTGCAGGTGACCAAAGCACAGCTGATTACCGGTTTTTGTCGCTATGGTTTCATTGCTGAGTGCGCAGCGACACGATTGTCCGTATCGCTGCAGTGCTTCATTTCCAGATGTCTTCACCTCTGACCCAATTGCTGTGAAAGCCGAAGGGGAGGCGATGTGGTAAAGCAATGGTACAAATGGGGCCTTTCTCTATGTCTTTAGCGTCGAAGATCAAACAACTGGAGGACCAATCGCTGGTGTCGGTAACAAAGGTGATGAGATAACCATCATCTTCCGCGTCTTGACGAGTCGCGCCGAGCTTAGGGCAGTAAGGGGTTTCGCTACCGAATACGCCCGGGCCATAGTCGTAGCGTTGGCGCTCGCCGCTTTCAATGTCATATTTCACAAGAGCGCCGAAGGCTAAAGTACCGCAGTTGTCTTCTTCTTTGGTCATGATGTACTGGTTGTAGCTGTAGCGCGATTTGTAACCCATATACAAGGGGTTAGAACGGCAGAACTCAGTGTTAAGTGTGTCGAGATCCCCCTCAATGACCTCACCGGTTTTCATGTTGAACTTCCACACGTATAGATTGGCTTCGAGCCGCATGTAGGCCAACATGTGGGACAGTTCGCCGTCTTCGGGATCCGCCTTGGGCATGGGGTTAGTTGAGCGACAGCCCACTTGAATCACCCAGTCGCCTTCTTCCCAACAGTTTACGACGTGCAGGATGTAGCAAGGTTCGCAGTCAAACCATTTAACTTCACTGCCTTTGCCGTAACGGGGTTGTACGCCAAAGCGGGTGGGGATGTCACGATGGAATGTCACGACGCGTTTCTTGGTTTTTTCCAGTAATGCCACATCGTGAAAAAATGGACAGTCGTGCAAGATAACAAAGTTCTGGCTGACACCAATGTCGTGCGGCAAGCGCGGGCCTGGGAGCTCTATGTCGGTTTGATGAATAACGTTGCCATCCTTGTCGGCAATGCCGTAACTCATATACGGGAACTCGTCGAAGTAATCGAAGAAGATGAGCTCGTCTTTTTCGGGGTCTACCTTGGAGTGTGCGGACAGTGCTCGTTTGAGTTGGCCATTGAGGTTCTCTCTACCTTTGGTTTCAAGGCTTTCGGTGTCCAGCTTGTAGGGAATGCCAGCGTTGTACCAGAGAGACACGATGTGATCATTGAAATACATGACATCGGTGTTGGAGGTGTCTTTAATGGGGAATCCGTCCATCTTAAAGTCGAACGGACCCATGACTCCCGGCCAGATGGACGACCCTTCGTTGCCTTCTTTAATATGGGCATCGGTTTGAATCCAGCGGTTGCGGTAGTTTGCCTTGCCCTCTTTAAAGTAGATTCCATAGAGCATACCGTCACCGTCGAATGGATGGTGATTAAAACGCGGCTTGAACACAGGGTTAGGGCCGTTGCGCAAATAGGCACCATAGAGATCTTTAGGGATTTCACCGCTGATAACCTTTAGGTTTTCGGCTTCGGTTTCTACGGTTGTTGGAGAGTAGACGCCGTGTAGGTAAGGGTTGTCTATTTCGGCGGCCCAGCTGGGGGCGTCGGTAGCCGTGCTGCCATCTTTGGCTCTTGTAATCACGGTGCGCTCTGTCAGCTCTAAATGGTTCATAGGTTGTTCTCTTATTCGCGTGTTTTCAAATGTTTTCGAAATCGCTGTAACTGTTAGTGAGAGCTATGGAGTCAAGGCCTTCATTCGATCAACTGAGTGTTGGTACTGTTTCGTTAGGGTTTCGACAATGGATTTCACCGGCTGAATATTCTTGCTGGCGCCAACGCCTTGGCCTGCTGCCCAGATATCTTTCCAGCGCTTGTTGTCGGCGCCATTGCTAGCAAAATCAATGCTGCCTTGAGCGGGCATGTTGTCAGGATCGTATCCACCGTTGATGAGCGACTGTTTCATCCAGTTGGCTTTTACGCCGGTAATCGCATCGGAAGTGATGATGTCTTCTGAGTTCGATTCAACCACCATGGCTTTGTATTCTTGTTGGCAAAGGCTCTCTTCGCTGGGAATGAAAGCGGTTCCGAGATAGGCGAGATCGGCGCCTATGGTTTGTGTTGCATGAATCGCGGAGCCGCTGGCTATGCCGCCACCGAGGACGATAAGTCCGTCGAACCATTGGCGTATTTCTTCGACAAAAACGAACGGTGAAAGGTAGCCCGTGTGCCCACCGGCACCGGCGCTAACGATCACCAAACCATCAACCTCGGCGTCTGCCGCTTTGCGAGCAAAACGAGGATTGATGACATCGGCTAGGACGATTCCGCCGTAGCCGTGAATTTTTTCAACCACATCTTTCGGGCTGCCGAGCGCCGTAATAACGATGGGAGGTTTGTGCTTGAGAATCAGTTCAAGATCGGCATCGCGTCTTGGGTAGGAGGGGTGAACAATGAGATTGACGGCCCAAGGGGCAGCGTTGTCATCTGACTCCAAGGCGGTTGTTATCTCTGACATCCATTGATCAAGAATCTCACTGGTGCGTGCATTTTGCGTGGGAAAGCTCCCAATAACACCCGCTTTGCAAGTATTGATGACCATATCAGTGCCCGATATTAAAAACATCGGTGCTTGTATGGCGGGTAGTTTCAATTGAGTGAGCAGTGAGTGTCTTTCTTTCATCATGATTGAGTTCTTAATTGCAGCCAGTGCATATTCTGTTTAGTACATCAAAAAGGGGCTGACACCGAAGTGTCAGCCCAAATGCGCTAAGGATTATCTGTTAGAAATTATAGGTAAATTCCACAGCAACGTTACGTGGGCGCTCGTAAATGCCGTAGTATGCAACCCCCAAATCACTGGTTAGCGTTTCTGATAACGGCAGCGCCGTGGATTGAGTCAAGATACGCTCATCGGTCAAGTTATTTCCGATGACGGCGAGCTGCCAGTTACCTTCAACACTCTCGAGACCAATTCGCGCGCCCCACTTGGTGAAACTGCTCTGTTTGGAGTTGGGGTCTAGAGTGCTACTGGCGTAGTAATCATCGCTGTAATCCATGTTTACGGCGTAGCTCATGAGACCCCAGTCACCGACGCCATGCTCATAGCTCAGGCTTAAGTTACCGGAAATCTCTGGAGTATTAGCCGCTCTCTCGCCTGAGAAGTCACAGAGGTTAGGGTTGCTGCTGCTCGGTGTTTGAGTCGCCGCGACAGCCGGCGCGCACTGCGCTACGTCGTAGTCTTTGTACTCATAGTCAAGATAGGCGATCGAGGCGGTTAGCAGTAAGTTCTCAGCCAGAAGATAGCGGCCATCCAGTTCGATACCCTTAATTTCTGACTCGGCTGCGTTCTGAACATTAAAGCCTACAGCACCATCAAACTGGGTAATTTGCAGGTCTTCGTATTCGGTGTAGAACACGGCCGCATTGATCTCACCGCGATCGAAACCAAATTTGGCACCAATCTCATAGCTGGTTGCCTGTTCGTCTTCAAATTCAAAGGTACCGGCAATGGGGAAGCCGGTTGGAAGACTGTTGGAGCGCATGTCAAAACCACCGGCCTTACTGCCTTCGGTGTAAGAGGCATACACCATGACATCATCATTGACGTTGTATTGCAGGTTCACCAAAGGATCGAAGGTAGTTTCGTTGCGATTGTCACTGACGCTGTGATTGTAGATGCCAAGTTGACTCAGTGTGGCCTCGAAGCCTTGTTGAGGTGTGAGAGCAATGGGAGCCACAACGCCTGCGGGGATACCGCTGGTGTTTGAGCCATCATTGATTAAAGTACGAGCTCCATCTTTATCTTCATCGCTGTAGCGAGCACCTAAGGTCAGAGATAAATCATCGGTAATATGCCAGTTAAACTGTGCAAAGGCAGACCAAACATCCGCATCTTGCTCGAAAGTCTTGCTACTAACTCCATTGACTGCATACCTGAGTGCGCTGGCGCCCAAAGCGCTTCCGAAATACAGATTATCAAACACGTCCATTTCGCTGGTTTGATAGTAAATCCCTGCGACATAGTCGAATGGGCCGTCGGTAGGAGAGGCGATACGGAATTCCTGACTGAATTGTTCGAAATCTTCACCTTGGTTGGTGCCGTTGAAGACGTCCAGAGCCGTGTAATCAACGTCGATCAATTCTCGGGCACTGTATTCCACGCTCGCGGTGGTCGAGGTTAACGTATATTCACCCAATTCATATTCGACGCTCAAAACAATGTTGTTGACCTGATTGTCACTTTCTTGGCCATTGTCTTGGCGACGCTCATCTTCATCGACATCAACATTTAGCACGCCGGCAAGGGGAACGTATGCACCGATTGGAGAGTGATTCTCCATCGAACGACCGGCGGTATCGAACTCAGAGGTTTCCAACTTTAATGAAACGTTGAGATTCTCATCGTTGTCCCACACCAGCGTGCCGCGAGCGTAAGTCTCTTGTACGTTCGGCTCTTCTCTTTTCAGCGTGGTGTTCTCCATCCAACCGTCCATTTCACGGTAGGACAGAACCAAACGGCCAGCCAGTTGCTCGCTTAACGGGCCAGAAACTATGGCCACGGTTTTACTCTCGTCGTGTTCGAATTCGTACAAAGTAGAAATGGAGGCTTCGAATTCATCGGTAGGTTTTTTCGAGGTCAGGCTAATGGCGCCGGCAATGGCGTTTTTACCAAACAGGGTAGGCTGTGGGCCGCGCAGAACTTCAACGCGCTCCAGGTCTACTAGTGGCAGGCGAATCAGTTGCCCGCGGCCGTAGTACACCTCGTCAACGTACATAGCGACGGATTGCTCAAAACCCTTGTTGGATCCTGAGTAAACGCCACGCATACCAATCTGGTTGGTAATGCCAGTTTTGGTGATTTGTAGATTGGGTACGGAACCGGAAAGATCACCGAGCGAGCTGATATTGAAGTCCTGAATCTTTTCACCGCTAATCGCGCTGATGGAAATCGGAACGTCCTGAAGTCCCTGAGCACGTTTTTGAGCCGTTACGATCACTTCTTCAAGCATTAACTCGTCGGCCAACGCTGGAAGTGCGAGGCTGCTTGCGCAAGCGATGGTGACGGCCTGAGCCAGTGCGTGTTTTTTTAGCTTTATCGGCACTTTGTATCTCCTTTATCTCTCAATAGTTTTGGCGTAATGGGGTTATTGTTGTTGTGACTTGCAGACTGATTGACCAGTTGTTCTGAGTTGCGAGCGTTGATAACACCGCTATCTCAGCATCCTTTTGTCATGGAAGTCCTATAGTGCAAGTTCCCTTATCATACGTTATTGGTCTTTTAGTGCAAGTTACGAAGTTGCAGTTGCTCGTTTGGCTTGTTCTCGTCGATCTGAGCAGGGCTTGGGGCAGGGGAGCCCCATGCTGATATTGCTGAAATGGTGAGTTGTTGCTGTCTAGAGCCGGATTGCGGTTGCGATGGCTCGGGCGATGAGTTTACCGTCTTGATTGTGGATAGTGCCTTCGGTGCTCAGCAGGCGGCGACCGGCACTTTCAACGCGGCCGACGATGGTCAGCGATTCGTTGGCGGACATGACGGCTCGTATGAATTTCGTGTTGAGATCCGTCATTGTGTGTTTGTCGCCTACCTCTAGGTGTGTCATGACGGCACATCCCATGGCCGTATCCAGCAGAGACGCGAGAATTCCACCATGCAAGGAGCCAATCAAATTCATGTGTCGCTCCTTTGGTTGGTAATGAAGTGTGACCGTGCCGGTTTCGTACTCGCCGAGGGTATAGCCTAAATTGTCTGCCATACCGTGACGTTGTTGTTGGCGCTCATAGGCTTCTAATCGCTCCATTCCGCTCATGTGCTCGGCTTGCTGATTAAAATTGGTGTCCATAGTCAAACTCTGGTTGGGTGGTCTAAATAGTATTGTCTGCGCTATTTCAAACTAACCGATGGGTTTAAATCGTTTTACTTGCGATTAGCTGCTGAACATCACGACGCACAACTTTGCCGACGGGATTGCGGGGCAATTGCTCCAAACGGTGAAAGACCTTCGGTGTTTTAACGGCGCCTAAACGTTGTTTGAGAAAATCGCTCAGCTGCTGTTCGTCAAGATTATTGTCATGGCTACAAATGGCGGCTTCGACGCGCTCACCCCAGTAGTCGTCGGCCACTCCGAATACTGCACATTCGCAGATTGCAGGGTGTTCACTGAGCACGTTTTCAACTTCGGCTGGGTAGACGTTGAAGCCACCACTGATAATCAGTTCTTTCGAGCGCCCTTTGATGAAAAGATAGCGATTGTCATCGAGTAAACCTAAGTCGCCCGTCAGTAACCATTGCTGATGGAAGGCGCTTTTGGTTTTTTGAGGCGCATTAAAATATCCCGGCATGACGATCTTCCCGCGAACGGCAATTTCTCCGATTTTACCTGCAGTGACTTGCTCCCCCTGTTGATCGAGAATGGCGACTTCAGAGTGTCGACAAGCTTTACCGACAGATTCTTGTAAGTGAGGTCTTGCCAGTTCGTCGGCCGTTAGAGCGGTGATCGTCATAGGAGCTTCAGTTTGTCCGTACACGGTCGACAGGCGCGGACCAATAAGTGCTTGGACCTGCACGATACGTTCTGGCGGCATCGGAGCCGCACTGTAGGTTAGGTGGCGCAAATGGGGGAAGTCACTACGGCATATATTGGGTTGTTCAATGAGCTTGTAGATCAGCGTAGGAGGCATAAAGCTAACGCTGGCTCGCTGGTGCTTAAATGCATCAACGATTTTTTCTGGCGCGGGTTGGCTCACCAGTAGATGGCAGCCACCTTGAGCTAAGATAGGTAGCACGTAGTGAGAGCCACCGTGTGTCAGCGGTGCCACAGCGAGATTTCGATCTTGGTGATTGAAGTCAAACACCTGTTGCATGCTGTCGATTACCGCCGCCACGTTATTGTGAGTTTGAACCACGCCCTTAGGGGTTCCCGTGGTGCCACCGGTGAACTTAATGGCCATGATCTCTTCGCCATCCGCGCGATAGCGGGAGAAGTTTTGGTTGAAGAAGTGTCGACTACGCTGGCTAATGTTGTCCTCGTCGCCATCCAGTGTCCAGTATTGCATAGCCAGAGGAGGGAGGCTGTTTTCACTCTTTTTATCGACCAAAATCAGTGATGGCTCAGCAACCTTGATCAGTTGTCGATTGAGCGTTTCTCCATTTTTCGGGTTGATGGGCACCCAAGTAAACCCGCCTACCAATATGGCCAGAAAGGCGACGAGATGCTCGAGGTTATTCTGCGCGCAAAGACCGATTACGGCGCTCTTCGGGCAGTGTTGTCTCAGTGCTAAGGCGAAGCTTTCAACCTGGTTGGTGAGTTCTTGATAGTTGAGCTGGCGTTGCCCGTCGATTGCGGCGATTGCCTGAGGATCAATCGACAAGCCCTGATACAAACAATCTACCGGCATTAGTGAAAAAGCAGTGGTGTCTCTCATCGTAGTCGCTCCAAGACGGTGACCACGGTAGCGGCTTCCTCTGTTTCGTAAAAACCACCCCCGTTTTCGGCGACGGCAATGCGGGCGTTGGCGACCTGACGCGCGCCGGCTTCGTCTCTTAGTTGAGTGGCAAGCTCGTGTAATTGCATGATGCCGGTGGCTCCCACTGGATGTCCTTTAGAGACGAGTCCGCCGGATGGGTTGACGGGTACGCGTCCGCCAAGTTTGGTGTGCCCTTGGTAGGAAAAAACACCGCCTTCGCCCATGGCGCAAAGACCAAGGTTTTCGATTTGTTGAATTTCTGCATAGGCGGTCGCGTCGTGAACCTCTGCCACATCCACGTCCTTACCTTCTATACCCGCTTCGGCGTAGGCTTTGTCCGCGGCTAGTTTGCCGATGTGTTTGCCGAAGTCGTTATTGGTTCGTGATGTGCCGCTAACTAACGCGATGCCTTTGATCTTAATGGCTCTTTGAGCGTTTAGCTGTTTGAGACCTTGAGCCGAACACACAACGGCAGCGGCAGCACCGTCTGAAATTGGAGCGCACATGGATCGAGTAAAAGGCCAGCTGATAAGACGATCTTGCAGTACCTCTTCGGTGGTTATGTTGTGGCGGTATTGTGCGAGGGGATTCATGGTAGAGTGCCAATGATTTTTCGCGGCAGCAGCAGCAAAGTGTTCTTGAGTCGTGCCGAAAGTTTGCATGTGTAATCGTGCTTGCGCGGCATAGCTGTCCATAAAAAAGCTGCGCTGGCCGGTGTCTATATTTCGCAGATCTTCGGGGATTAGGTCGGTTGCTACCGAGGCGACTTGATGCTGGAATTCCTTGAGCCGATGAATGTCGGTGCCGCCTAAAAAAGCGTTGAACATAGCTTCGCGTTTTTCGGGAAAAAACATCTTTTCTGCACCAACCACCAGGGCGGTGTCGCACATGCCTGCGCGAATATGGGCGATCGCTTGCAGCAGTGCAGTGGAACCCGAAGCGCAGGCATTCTCGATGTTTGCAATTGGGATTTGTTCAAACCCCAACGGTCGCAGTGCACATTGTCCTCGAACGGCGTTTTGACCTTCCAATAGGCCTTGGCGGGTGTTGGAAAACCAAGCCGCCTCAATGTCTGAAATTTTCGCCTCAGCATCTTTGAGGGCAAGTCGAACCGCCTCCTCAGTGAGGTCTTTTACACTGCGCTCGACAAACTTTCCGAGTGCGGTCATGCCGATTCCGGCGAGGTATACATCTGTCATAGGATACTTATCGCCACCTTATTTGATCATGATTTTGCGTTGCACAATTCGAAACCGACTGGCGACAAAGGCCAAGTCAGTCAGGCAGGCATTACCCGCGGGGTTCATTCCGGTGACATGGTAATCACTGTAGGCGGCGGCAAAATTAATCGGCATGCCCGTCAAATTACAGGCGACGGATGCGCCGGCAAGATTGTAGGCGTCCTGGGCTTTTTCTAAGAAGTCCTCATCGATTGAGTAGACGTGAGAGGTAATGGCGCCACGTTCGCGGGCGTCTTTGGTGGCTCCAGCCAAACAATGATCCGCGCTATCGCCTTTGATGATGAATGATACCGGTCCAAATAATTCTTCTCGGTACAAATCGCTCTCGGCTTGAGTGAGCTGAATAATCAGCGGTGTTGCAGTGCGCGCTTTGGGGTAACCTGGGTTGTTGTAGGGCGATGATTCTCTGAGAATCGTGCCTCTTTGTTGTCCCTCCTGATGCAGCCGGTCCAAGGTCTGATAGATGTCGTCTGTGACTAAGGTTCCGCACAAGAAAGCCGCGTTCTTATCGTCAGCCAGATGCTGGTCCACTGCTGCAACGATGGCCGCTGCGACTTGATCGAAGCTCACCGGTTGTCCGCTCACTAGAATACCGCTCTCGGGAATGTGAATGTTCTGTACGCTGGTGCACATTTGCGCCGAAGCTTGGCAAAGCGAATGTGCAATTGCTTTGGCCATGGCCGGAAGATCGTCAGTGGATTCGATCACCACGGAATTACACCCTGCAGTTTCTGTGTACACCAAAGCGTTGCGGCAGTTTTGCTCGATCCAGTTGCCGAAGGTTGGGCTGCCGGTGAAGTCTACGATGGCAGTTTTGGGGTGTTCTAGCAGCGCCATGGTGGCGGGTTCTGAGCGAGTGTCCGCGACCAAGGTCACGAGGTTTGGGTCAAAGCCCGCGTCGCTGAGTACTTCACGACAAACAGAGACCATCAAGGCGACAGGTAAAATGGCACTGGGGTGTGGTTTAAGAACCACGGGATTACCGGTGGCTAAACTTGCCGTGAGTGCGGGGTAGCCGTTCCAGAGCGGGAAGGTGGCGCAGCAGACAGCGACGCTAATCCCCCGAGGCATCAGCTTGTATTGTTTGGACAATTTGGCCTCGCCATCCGCGCCAAATTGGCGCTGCCACTGAGCGGTTTCAGGTACGTCCTTCATGGCTTTGTAAGCGTAAACCAAGGCTTCAAGACCGCGATCCAGTGCGTTAGCGCCACTGCCGGCAAAGGCCATGATGTAGCTTTGTCCCGCGGTGTGCATGGTGGCGTGAGCGTTTTCAAACAGCTGACCTGCGCAGCGATCGAGAATTTCAAGGCAGACACCTACACGTTCTTCAACACGGGTGTCACGCCATTGGGGCATCGCCTTCTCGATGGCAGGGTAGAGTTGTCCCACGTCTACTTTGGGGTAGGTGATGCCCAGTGGTTGTTGCGTATAGGGCGAGATCTCCTCGCCGGTGCGGCCAATCTCACCGGGTTGTTCTAGTAGGTAGTCGGTATTGAGCATGGCCTCAAAACGGGATTTGCCCGCGGCGGGTATTTCTTTGCCGTGTATTTTAGAGCTGGGGCTTTCGGTGTAAGCCGTCCAAGCGTAGCGATGCTCACAGGCGTCAATGGCTTTTTGGAAGGTGTCGGTATGTTGTTGAAACCATCGGCTAGCGTTCATTGAGTTCTCATCTCCAAAGTAGTCTGAACTGTTCTTCTGATTGCACGGACACTGGGAATGGGCTTCCTGTGTCTAAAAACCTCTATTGTCAGCTTCTATGCCAAAAATATGGGTTCTGCTATGAAAGTAACTTGTTTAGCAAGACTAACAAAGGGCTGTTGAATTATCAATCTCAGTTGCGCGAGCTGCGTGTCCGATCGAGAAGTTACGCGTGCACGAATGTATCGTTTGTCGGTGTGAGCACTGTCATTGTCTCGCCTGCTGCAGAGTGACGGCGCGCTGTTTATGCAAGAATAGAAGTAAAATCGTGTTGCCGTAAAAAAAGGAGCGGTTGCTAGCTTGGGGCTGGTCGTTATCGTCATCTGATTTTGTTGAAGGTCACAGGAATTTGATCGTTGTGTTGTAATTTCGGTTCGATGCTGGGCTAGTCGGAGTGCTGCTCTATAAGAGGGCAGTGATTAACCAGTGATATTACCAAGTTGTGGTGTTGGCTCACCTCGCGGTGGAGCGGTGAGCCAATATAGCGAGTCTATTTCTTATGCCCATTTCTTATCTTTCGCTTTTTCTATAGAATCGCCCCATGCAAATAGGCCATCAAATCTTGACCAATCCCGTCGCTCGCGGACTCAATATCCTCGGTGATCGCTGGACCATTCTTATCATGCGCGACGCGTTTCTTGGGCGTCATCGTTTCAGTGAGTTTCGAACCTATACCGGTATCGCACGAGGCACCTTGTCGAATCGACTTGAAGCGCTCGTGGCTGAGGGGTTGTTGGTGAAGAAGCCTTACTCAGAGAGTCCGCCGCGTTTTGATTACAAACTCACTGAAAAAGGGCGTTCACTTTATCCGTGGGCGCTGTTGATTTGGCAGTGGGAGTCTCAGTGGACGGATCAACAAGAGGCCGGTGTTCCTGGTGTTTTGCGTCACAAAGTCGACGGCCATACACATAACCTCATTCCACAATGTGTCTGTCGCCATTGCCGAGAAGTGCTTCGCTACGACGATGTTAAACGAGTGGTCACTGGTGAGCAGTCGGATATATCGGCTCAAGAAATCAGCGAAAAATTTGGAAGCCAGAGAAGAACCCGATCTCAGGTGACAGCGGATGCAGATCATGCGCTTGGTCATATCATCGATATAATCGGCGATCGCTGGACAACACTTATTCTGGCTGCAGCGTTTATAGGTTTGCGCCGCTATGACGACTTTCATCAGCAGCTCGGTATTGCGACCAATATTCTAGCCGATCGTTTAAAAATGCTGTTGCAAATGGAAGTGTTGGAGCGAAAGGAATATCAGAGTAATCCCCCTCGCTACCAGTATGAGTTAACTGAGAAGGGCAAGTCGCTCTATCCTCAAACAATGGCGGTTCGACAGTGGGTGTTGGATTGTTTGCCGGCGGCAGTACACCCGTTCAAGTTAGTTCACAAAAACTGCGGCGAGGATCTTGCCGTCGATGTGATTTGCGGTGAGTGTAAGCAAGTGCCCAAGGTGGGGAATGTAGAATTCGATCGTCATTTATAGCTTTGGTAAGGCTTTGCGACTTTCGAATGCGAGGTCGTGTTTTGATGGTCTGACTTGGAGGCTTTGAGTGTAGAGCTTCTGGCGGTTAGAAAAATTAGCTAGGCGTCATCTTCGCTAGATTAGCCCGTCCTGTTGTGTGCGGCGGTCTAGGTCTGGCGAAGATGATGTGATCAAGCTTTCAGCCGATCGTTTGCGATAAGCCGATAGTTAACTACCGGCTTATCTTTGGGCCTAAACTTAGCTCAAAAACTCAACCGCAGTACTCAGTTCTTCGCGATCTGTGCGGGTTTTGTTAACCTCCGCGGCTTCGTCAGCGTACCCAAATGACATACCAAACAAGATGCCTCGCTCTTCAGGGAGTCCCAGTACTTCGCGTACAGGGTCGGGGAACTGTCCCAGTGCGCCTTGCATACAGCTTGATAGACCGTACTCAGTCAATAGTAGGGATAGGGTTTGAGCATAGATGCCCATGTCTACCGCGCCCATGATGTTCAAGTATTTGTCCATGGTGAAAAATACAGCGTGAGGCGCATCGAAGAAGGTCCAGTTGCGCACCATGGCCATTTGGCGAGCTTGCTTGTCTTCGCGAGGAATACCCATGGAGCTGTAGAGGGCATTGGCGGAGCCAAATTGACGATCGCGGTGAATACCGTCGTAGCGAACCACCCAGTCAAAATCAGGGTTAGGGGTAGCGCCAGTCATTAGGGTGTTGACTAGCTTGTCTTTGAGCTCGTCTTTCTTGGCTCCGGATACAACGTAGGTTTGCCACGGTTGTACGTTGCAGTTAGAGGGAGAGAGCTGCGCGTTGGTGAAAATCTCTTTTAGGGTTTCTTCTGGAACGGCCTTATCTAAAAAGGCGCGAGTGGATACGCGTTGCTTCAGGGCGTCTACTACAGACATACAATATCTCTCTTCTGATCAATTTATGGAGTTTCCAGCGCGGCTAAGTCGGTTGGAGGTGGTAATGGGGCAGACTATAACTGTGATCGTCGTCTAGGGGAAAGCCCTTAGTGCTCAGTTGTGATGACAATTTCGGCCAAATTACAGTGCAGAATGTAGACTTGATCCAAAACCTCGTTGAAAGAAGGGGTGAACTAGTCTTTAGGCAGGGCCTACTGTACAATTCGCGGCTTAATTTTTTGCCTGTAATTCCACCAGATAAAGGGTTTTCATGGAAGTCGCTCCATTAGTAAATGCTTTAAAAGACCTTCAAGAGCGCACCGACGTTCTTAGGGGGTATCTTTGACTACGCTCACAAGAAAGAGCTGTTAACCGAGGTAGAGTTAGAGCTTGCCGAGCCTAGTGTCTGGGACAACCCCGAGCGAGCTCAGCAACTTGGGCGTGAGCGAGCCAGTCTTGAGGCGGTGGTAAAAACCATTGATGAGCTCGATGAAGGCGTGGCTGACAATCGCGAGCTGCTGGAAATGGCCGTTGAGGAAGAGGATCAAGACAGTGTCGCCGAAGTCGAGGGCGAGATTGAAGGCCTCAATCAGCATCTGGCCAAGCTTGAGTTTCGTCGTATGTTCTCAGGTGATATGGATCCCAACAATGCTTTTCTGGATATCCAGTCTGGTTCTGGCGGAACCGAGGCGCAGGATTGGGCCGAAATGGTGTTGCGTATGTACTTACGCTGGGGAGAGGCAAAGGGCTTCAAAACCACACTGGAAGAAGCCTCAGCAGGCGATGTGGCCGGTATCAAAAGCGCCACCATTCGGTTCGAGGGTGAGTACGCCTTCGGTTGGCTGCGTACCGAAACCGGCGTCCATAGATTAGTGCGAAAGTCTCCGTTTGATTCGGGTAATCGCCGACATACGTCTTTTTGTTCGGTATTTGTTTCGCCGGAAATCGATGATGACATTGAAATTGAAATCAATAAGTCAGATGTTCGTGAAGACACTTACCGCGCCTCCGGTGCGGGTGGTCAGCACGTTAACAAAACTGACTCAGCAGTGCGATTAACCCACGAACCTACGGGTATTGTGGCGGAATGTCAGAGTCAGCGCTCGCAACATAAAAACCGCGACCAAGCTTGGAAGATTCTTCGTGCAAAAATTTATGAGCAAGAAATGCTCAAGCGCAATGAAGAAAAACAAGCGCTGGAAGACAACAAAGCCGATATCGGCTGGGGCAGTCAGATTCGCTCCTATGTACTCGACGATCAACGGATCAAAGATTTGCGTACCAATGTTCAAACCAGTAATTGTGGGGCGGTGTTGGATGGCAACTTAGATCAGTTCATCGAGGCGAGTTTAAAAGCTGGGCTGTAACGATATTTTCTAGACTAATGTGATGACCAGAATCTCTGGTTATTTTGATATGGAAGGGTGTGGCCGTTTAGAGCGGGCCGCAACCAGTATTGAGTGGACAAATCATGAGCAACAATCAACAACCTCAAGACGAAAATAAGTTAATTGCGGTTAGGCGCGAAAAACTGAGCAACTTGCGCGAGCAGGAGGGATCAACATTTCCCAACGACTTTCGACCCAGCCACAAAAGCCAGGCGTTGAAAGATGAGTTCGGCGAAGAAAGCAAAGAAGCACTCGAGCAGCTCGGTAAGGTGGTGAGTGTTGCGGGTCGTGTAGTGGCTATGCGTGGCGCTTTCCTTGCGATTCAAGATGTTGCCGGTCGCATGCAGTTGTATGTCTCCAAAGAAGCGCGCCCCTTTGCTAAGAAGCTTGATCTGGGCGATATTGTTGGCGTGAAAGGTCAGCTGCATAAATCGGGTAAAGGTGACCTCTATGTGCAGATGGATGAACCGGTACTGCTGACCAAGTCTTTGCGCCCACTGCCTGATAAGTTTCACGGCTTAGCCGACCAAGAAATGCGTTACCGCCAGCGTTATGTGGATTTGATTGCTAATCCTGAGGTTCGCGACACTTTCCGTCTGCGTTCGCAAATTGTAGCGTTTATTCGCAACTATCTTAACGCGAAGGACTTTTTGGAAGTCGAAACACCCATGTTGCAAGCGATTCCCGGTGGTGCCAGTGCGCGTCCTTTTGTCACTCATCACAATGCCCTAGATATTGATATGTATCTACGCATTGCACCGGAACTGTATTTGAAACGTCTGGTGGTAGGTGGATTTGATCGTGTTTACGAAATCAACCGCAACTTCCGCAATGAAGGTTTGTCGACGCGTCACAATCCTGAGTTCACTATGTTGGAATTCTATCAAGCCTATGCGGATTACAATGATCTGATGGACTTGACTGAAGATATGTTGCGTCAGATGTGCGATCAGGTGATGGGCACCACTCAAATTCGCAACACCGAAAAGAATGCCGACGGTGAAGTCACCGCTGAGACGGTATATGACTTTACCAAACCATTTACTCGAATCAGTGTGTTTGACTCTATCTTGCACTATAACCCAGAGCTGAGCGCAAGCAATATCGATACAATTGAAGCGGCGCGTCAAGTTGCTGAAGGCCTGCACATTCCCATGAAAGACAGTTGGGGCTTGGGCAAAATTCAAATAGAAATCTTCGAGAAAACGGTAGAGCATCGCCTCAGTGACCCAACCTTCATTACCGAATACCCGACGGAAGTGTCTCCGCTGGCGCGACGCAGTGATGACAATCCGTTTGTTACTGATCGTTTTGAGTTTTTTGTCGGCGGTCGCGAAATCGCCAATGGTTTTTCTGAGCTCAATGATGCGGAAGATCAAGCTGAGCGTTTCCAAGCGCAGGTGGCTGAGAAAGATTCCGGCGATGATGAAGCCATGCACTATGATGCCGACTATGTGCGTGCGTTAGAGTACGGTTTACCTCCGACCGCAGGACAAGGTATTGGTATCGATCGATTGGTGATGATGCTGACAGACTCTCCATCGATTCGAGATGTATTGTTGTTCCCGGCGATGAGGCCTGAGTAACAAACAATCCTCGCCAAGGCGGGGATTTTTTTTGTCTCGAATTACAGTGTATCGGATCTGCGCGTGATGGTTTTACTAGGGAGGGATTATGAGGTTAATGGAGCTGGCTTGGGGGGCAATGGTTGTCGTCGCTTTTCTGGTGAGTGGTGTTTATCTGAAAGCAATAACGGATCCAGCCACAGAGTTGGATTTAGCTCGCATGATGTACCGCTCCAACCATATCTATTTGTTGATGTCGGGC
Source organism: Cellvibrionaceae bacterium (assembly GCA_002707785.1). GTDB lineage: Bacteria > Pseudomonadota > Gammaproteobacteria > Pseudomonadales > Cellvibrionaceae > Pseudomaricurvus. The sequence continues at coordinate 117,336 of PANW01000033.1, forward strand.
TTGGCTGTGATTTTGTGGGCCCAGCGAAAGCGCACAACGTCTATCGGTGTTGTGGTTAGTTTACTTCGATACCTTGCTGGTCTCTCAATTGTCATCGCCCCTCTAATTTTTGTTGTAGCATTTATCGTTGAAGCGGGGGTGATCGATAGTCAGCGATTGTGGACCTTCTATGGCGTAATCGTTTTGTTTGCGGGTGTAATGGCGACCTTGTTGGTCTCTATGGTTGAGGAGTTGATCGCTTATTATCAACGTTAGTGGGCCATTTGTGACGAAATGAGTGTTGGTAAATGACAAACCGCAGTTAATACTTGTGATAGCGGCTTTAGTTGAATAATTATGGCCGGCATGTGCGATCGCTGTTGTTTTCACAAATTGAAGTAGAGAGTCGTTATTCATGGGATTGTTTGATCAAGATACACAGATAGAGCAAATTGCCGAAAATCGTTGGAAGGCAGTGTTGACCGAGAACTGGTGTGTGGGACCTGTACCCAATGGCGGTTATCTATTGGCAATCATCGGGCGCGCCTTTAGTGCGGCGTTGGTGCATGTGGATCCCTCCGTGTTGAATGCATTTTACTTGGCGCCAACAAAAGTGGGCGAATGTGAAATTAGCATAGAAACGTTACGCCAAGGAGGGTCGAACAGTTTTGCTGTAGCGCGCTTGCATCAAGACGGCGAGCTCAAGATTCAGGTAACAGCGGCTTATACTGAACTGGATCGCGCTTCTGGTGAAAACCAGATGCTATTAGCGCTACCTGACATTCCAGCCTTTGAAGACTGTGCCGAGTTACCTATTAACGATTTTATTGCCATTACGAAGCATACTCATCAGCGAGTTATTTCGGGCCAAGAAAAGAGTATGCAGGGCGAACCCCAAGGCGGCGGGGAGTGGTTGGGATGGTTAGATTTTCGCGACGGAAACCCTGTAGACTTGTCCGCATTGCTGTATTTTAGCGACGCCTTTCCGCCACCTGCGTTTACTATTTATGGTCCAGTGGGTTGGGTGCCGACGGTGGATCTATCGGTTCAAGTGAGAGCGAAGCCTTCTCCGGGGCCTATCATGTGCCGGTTCACTTCCAAAGCTCTGACGGATGGCACCATCGAAGAAGATGGAGTCCTGTGGGATAGTACGGGCAAGTTGGTACTGTTAAGTCGGCAAACGGCTAAATTTCGACTGCCAAAGTAGCGGGTGATGACCGTTGATGAAACCGCCGACAATCAGGGTTGTTATGGGGCGCTAGCGCTGATCTAGGATTGGCGTATAATGCTTTGGTGCCACGGACGGACTAGAGCAGGCTAGACAAGAGGATAGGGTATGTGGGGCTATGACCGTTCAGAGGACACTAATCTAGTGCCTTTCAAGACTCACGATGAACATTTTGAGTTGTTTTGTATGGTGCTTGAACGTGGTTTTGCCATTCATACCTGCCAATCCGATCGATTGGTGGTTGAGTTCAAATTGACCGATACCGGCTCTCGGCGCTACCTTCCTCGAGTTAAACCCCAAACGGGGGTCAGTTTTCGCATTCCGGAAGACTGGTTGAAACCTAGTGAGCTGTATCTTCATTACGATCCATCCAGTGATACTGACATTCCAGAGCTCGCCTACTTTAAGCCTGATCGAAATGTCTTCGTTCCCTTCGATTACGACAATGAAGCGGCTTTGGATGTTTCTCAGCAGGGCTTTCATTTACCCGTCGTTAAGCTATCTACCCTGAAGGGGCTGCACTACATTAAAGACATTGCCTGCTTGCAAATGTTTGAGTTGGACTTTGAAAAGTTGTTTAAAGCCGATCCCGCTTTGGCTGATCAAGTCAAAACCATACTGGCCCATAAGATGGCTCGCTTTGTGGAATTCTCTCACCCCTGGTTGCAGGCGAATCATGCTGAGCGTGTAGCTCAGGAATACTTGGATAACTACCCAAGGCGAGGCAAGAGCGCAGATGCAACGACAAAACCAATGCCCGGCGATAACAGCGAAGGTCCGTTCTTAGGTTGGGACTAAGCTGTCTGCGCCCGAGACATCAGTTTCCTCGTTTGAAGTTCACAGTCTCGAGTCTTCAAAATACGATTTTCGATATTCTGCATTATTTTTCTACAAAAGCTCGCTCAATGACGTAGTGCCCTTGATGTCCGTGTCGAGACTCGGAAAATCCTTCCTGATCGAGCCATTCGCAGGTGTCCTTCAGCATGGAAGGGCTTCCGCATACCATAAATCGATCATTTTCTGGTGATATTGCTGGAAGCCCAAGCGCTTTAGCTAACTGTCCGGAAGCCAATTGTTCTGTGATTCGGCCTTGGTTGGTATAGGTTTCTCGAGTGACTGTGGGATAGTAAATCAGCTTTTCTCGGATTGCCTCACCTAGGTATTCGTCACGTGGTAATTGTTCGACAATAGTGTCTTGATAGGCCAGCTCGGATACGGTTCTCACGCCATGTGTAAGGATAACCTTGTCAAAACGTTCATAAATCTCTGGGTCGCGGATGATGCTCATGAACGGCGCTAATCCGGTGCCCGTGCTGATGAGATAAAGGTGCTTGCCAGAAAATAGGTGGTCGGCAACCAAGGTGCCAGTGGGTTTTGTGCTAACAAGAATCGGGTCGCCCACCTGGATGTTCTGTAGGCGTGAGGTGAGTGGTCCGTCGGCCACCTTGATGCTAAAGAACTCCAGTTCAGAGTCGTAATTGGCGCTGGCAATGCTATAGGCGCGCATCAGCGGTTTTCCCTCCACCTCAAGCCCCATCATTACAAAATGACCATTTTCAAACGTCAGGTTTCGGCTGCGGCTAGTTTTAAAGCTGAAAAGTGTGTCATTCCAGTGGTGGATGTCGGTAACAGTTTCGGTGATAACGCTAGCCATGATCGCCTCTTGTGCATAGTTTGGTCGTGATTTGAAGTTGCAAGTAGGTTAGCGGTGAACTAGCATATCTGTAAAACAATTTAATTAAAGAATGCTTATCTAAAATTCCGATTTAGACAGCTTACACAAGAGAGAGATTTATGCGTTATTCCCTGCGTCAGCTAGAGGTATTTCTAGCGGCCGCCCATTTTGAGAACATTACCAGAGCTGCGGAGAGTCTTTCGATGTCTCAATCTGCTGCTAGTAGCTCACTGCGTGATATTGAACAACAGTTTGATATCCAGCTGTTTGATCGGGTCGGTAAGCGATTGCAGCTGAATGAGTTGGGCCGGGTTTTAAGACCTAAAGCTGAAGCATTGTTAGCTCAAGCGCAGTCTTTTGAGCGAGATCTTTCGCAGCACCAAGAGCTTGGACTGCTAAAGCTGGGCGCCACCTTAACCATTGGAAATTATCTGGCCGTAGAGATGATGGCTCAGTTTATGAGCGAAAACGAAGGGGCGGATGTCAATCTTAAGGTCGCCAATACCGAAACCATCGCCAAGATGGTCGAAAACTACGAGTTGGATGTGGGGTTGATTGAAGGGGAGTTGCTGCACTCTGAGTTGGAAGTCATTCCCTGGCGAGAGGATGACCTTGTGGTCTTCTGCGCTCCTGATCATCCATGGGCGGGTCGTCAAGAGTTGACTGACGAAGACCTTTTGGAGGCGCAGTGGGTCGTTAGAGAGTCCGGATCAGGCACGCGACAGGCATTTGATCGAGCCATGCATGGTTTGCTCGGAGAGCTCAGTTTGCGCCATGAGTTACAGCACACAGAAGCTATCAAACGAGCGGTGGAGGCGGGGCTGGGGATTGGTTGTCTGTCTGAAATTGCATTGCGGGATGCATTTAAGCGGGGGAGCTTGGTTCCATTGCGCGTGCCTCATCGACAATGGCACCGTCGCTTCTACATTATCTTGCATCAGCAAAAGTATCGAGGTCCGGGAATAGACGCTTGGTTGGCGCTCTGTAGCGCGTTCAATGTATCTCAAGACTATAATTCAGAGGAATAAGGTCTATAGTGGAAATAGCTACGTTGGGATACTGGATTTGAATTTTACTCGCAGATTGCAGTTGTTTTTGTTGTGCGCGCTTTTGCAGTGCGCCAGCAGCCTGCACTCGGCTGTTATTCTGGTTCCTGAAGACGTCTTGCAGGACTACAAGATGTTTGTCGGAGATGCTCCCCCCGCGTCTGTCACTGATTTTGGAGGCAGCTACGCCCGCCGCCCAGTCGTCGAATTGGTGCTGTTGCTCCAAGCGTTAACGGAGGGGGGTTACAACAAGCAAATTATCCTTCGGACTACTCCTGGCTACGCGCAAACAATGCGCACGCTCGTCGCTGGAGGGGCGCACTTGTCCGGCGTGACTCAGTGGAAGCAAGAATTGGCCAAATTTGCGCCGCGTATCGGGTCAAGCTTTGCGTTGATCCGTAGTGGTGAATATCAGTTGGGCGTTTTTGCGTGTAAGGGGCAGCCGCCAAAGCCTAACATTGTCTTATCGAGCTTAGCGGTGGTTGCCGATGAGCGCAGTTCGGTAGAGTGGAGTGCGCTACNGTGGGTGGGGTTTAAGCGACTTGAGGCATCGGATAATTTGCCTACGCGAGTTCGTCTGGTGTGTTTGGGGAGAGTTGATGCCGCCATAGCAGAATTCCCCTCATCGGCGACCATGGGTATTACTGCGGCCGGCTTTAGTCTGCAGGCAATTCCAAATATCAAATTGGTGATAGAGGCTAGCCGGCATTACCCTGTCAGTAGCGAGGCCATGGGTAGTCAGAGGGTGGCGTTGGCACTTAACCGTGGGTTGAAGCTCATTCGTCGCAGTGGGGTGGTTAAGCGCGCGCTGCTGCAGTCGGGGTTTCATCATCCGCAGGCGCGTCAATGGAAGGCGCTAAAGCTGAGGTCGGACTAAGCCAAGTCGAACTAAGCCAAATCGATCTTGCGCTGATCGTAGAATGTAATCAGATCATCGATGGCATCTTGGTCGTAGGGCTTTAGCCCACTGAGTAGCATTCGTTTCTGTCCTCGACCAATCACTTTGTCTTTTTCGGTAATCTCAATGTCCAATCGCACATTCCCTCGCTTGCCGTTTACTTCAAGAGAGGAGCCGGAGAGTGCAATCGTAGGTGTATCAAAATCCAGTGTTTCCATAGATAGAGTCATGGATTCATAGATGACGAGTGGGCGCGCAGGATTGACCATCACGTTATGTTCTTTCCATAGCGGCACCAGCACATGAGGAAAGGTCTTACCGGAAAAGGCAACGTATTGCTCAGCGAGTTTCAGGTTCTGCTCGCGTTTATCAGATCGATTACCGCTGGCTTCGATGGATAGATATACCTTATCTGCTTCGTCTCGAATGTCATGCTGTCCGGTTTCGGCAGACTTGAAGTGGAGCTCAGTGTTTTCTGTCACCATATCGGCGAAACGAATATTCATACTTTCTTGAAGACCCAACTCAGACAGGGCAACGGTGAATAGCAGGTCACCGGGAACGCAAAAGCGCTTGGCATCAACATCGTGAATGGGATTGAAATCGTCGGCTATTCGTTTGGCGAATAGGCTGGCTTGTTCTCGGCTGAAGTGAAAAGTGTCGCCGTGTTGGGACACGTACTGCTCTAATTGCATGGTTTCTACTACATTGTCTCACTATAATTCGGTGGCGATTCTAGCAGATCCATCCTGAAAACTAAATTGACCGACAGAAGACTGCGAGAGCAGTGGTTTATAGGCGACTGGATTGATGGTAAGTTGGCCGCCTTTGGGCGCTCGCAGGAGATACATTGGGCGAGAATCGGCCGTTTTTTGAGAGTTCAGATATGAGTGATATTGAGATATACATCCGAGAGCCGGTACTCAAGAGAGTGTTGGGGTGGATTAAAAGCAAGTTGGGCCCACTTGAAGAACTCAGCGTCGATAAGTCTCAACAAGGTGTGCGCATGTTTCGCACCACCGAGCATCAGCCGGTGATTCCTATCGTTGTGCAAACGGGTGTCGAATCTGGACCTTACGTCGGGATTTGGTTCGATTCCGCGAATACCCCGTGGAAGACTGATGTCGAATGCGCTAGAGAGGCGTTTGAGGCGTTTGGGTTACCGGTGCAGTGTGACCCTGGCCTCGACTACGATGATCAGGATGATTTTTTTCGTATCGATGACAAAGGTGAGCGTATCGTGCGATTGAAAGATGGCTTGATTGGTACGCTTTGATTTGTCGGTGTTTGTGTATAAAGGCAGTAGATTCAGTCGTATTGATGTTGAAGGCGTCTGTATTTAGAAGGTAGTTAAGAATTGGAGTTAAAGAGACACAAATGCAAGAGTTAATTGATGAGTTGCATCAGGCGGCGGAAGATGTGCCGGTGCCATTGGAGTTGCCAGAGCACGATCAAGTCGTTGATGCGCAGGAACAAATTCTTATGCCGTTACCCGGCGATTTCCGCGAATTTTTGATGGAGGCGACGGATGTAATTTACGGAACATTAGAACCCGTTACCGTGGCAGATTCTTCGTCACACACCTATTTTCCAGAAGTCACTTCTACGGCTTGGTCACAGGGCATGTCTAGAGAGATGTTAGTGCTCTGTGAAGGTCGAGAAGGGTATTACTGCGTTGCGCAAGACGGTGAAGTGCGTCTATGGCGTTTTGGTAGTGCAGAAGACGAATATGATGAAGAAACTTGGGAAAACGTCTGGTACTGGGTTCGAGATGTGTGGCTTGAAAGCTAAGTTCTTAGCTTTATAAAACGCCAATTTATAAGGCGCTACGAATGCTGTCTGTGTAACGCGGATGCTTAGTTGTTTACTGATAAGACCAGTCATTTTATGGCTGGTTTTTTTGTGAGTTCTACGTGGTAAAATCGTCAGACTTACTACTTGAGGGGGATAGGTTTTATTGCTTCACTTGTCACTATTTCGAATGTTAGTGTCTCGAATGTCAGTATCTCGAACTCAAGCGCGCAAGCTGCATTTAAATGCAAAAAATACCGGTCGTACTACAGAAAAGTCTGAGCCACTATCGTTAAGGCCAATCGAAGCCGGGTTTAACAAGTGAGGCTCAGACTTTGCCATTGTTTCCCCCTAAGCTGGGGGAGCAATGGCAGCTGCAACAAGCTTAGCTACTGGTTTTTTTGATTAAATTTCAGCGGCTAATCGTGTGCCTTGGTCAATGGCGCGTTTGGCGTCCAGCTCTGATGCCAAATCAGCACCACCGATCAGGTGGTGAGGTTTGCTCAAACCATCCACTAGTTCGCGCTGTGATTCTTGGCCGGCACATAGAATAATGTTGTCGACATCAAGGGTGCGGGTTTCTTCCCCGACGCGAATGTGTAAACCCTCATCATCAATTTTCAGGTACTCGCAACCAGGAATCATCTTAATGCCCTTGTTGATGAGGCCTGTGCGATGAATCCATCCAGTCGTCTTGCCAAGTCCACCGCCAACTTTAGATTGTTTGCGTTGCAGCAAGAATACTTCGCGGGGTGATTCTGGTACCTGTGCTTCTACGCCTTCGATACCGCCACGAGCTTTCAAACTCATATCCACGCCCCATTCTTTCATGAAGGCTTCAATGTTTTGGCTTGTGGCTTCACCTTCGTGACTGAGGTATTCGGAGACATCAAAACCGATGCCGCCAGCACCGATGACTGCCACTTTTTTACCGACCGGCTTTTTGCCTTTCAATACATCGAGATAACCTAGAACCTTTTCATGCTCGACACCAGGGATTGGTGGGACACGAGGATTAATGCCCGTTGCTAGAATGACTTCATCGTAGTCGCCGTTGTTGAGCTGTTCGACGGAAACTCTAGTGTTGAGTTCGAGCTTAACGCCGGTTTGCTCAATGCGACGACCGAAGTAACGCAGAGTTTCATAGAACTCTTCTTTACCGGGTACCTGCTTGGCAACGTTGAACTGACCGCCAATTTCATCGGCAGCGTCAAAGAGGGTGACCTGGTGTCCACGTTCAGCTGCAGAAGTGGCAAAGGCCAGGCCGGCAGGTCCTGCACCGATGACCGCGAGTTTCTTAACGTTGGTGGTAGGCACAAGGTTGAGTTCAGTTTCGAAGCAGGCGCGTGGGTTTACTAAGCAACTGGTCATTTTTCCGCTGAAGATATGATCCAGACAGGCTTGGTTACAACCGATACAGGTGTTGATGTCGAGGCTGCGATCTTCTTCTGCCTTGTTCATGAAATCGGCGTCGGCCAAGAATGGGCGAGCCATTGATATCATGTCGGCGTGGCCAGCTTCTAGCACTTCTTCGGCTTTTTCGGGCGTGTTGATGCGGTTTGAAGTGACGACAGGGATGTCGAATTGATCGCGGAATTTTTCCGTAACCCAAGTGAAAGCCGCGCGAGGTACTTTGGTGGCGATGGTCGGTATGCGTGCTTCATGCCAACCGATGCCGGTGTTAATGATAGTGGCGCCAGCTTTTTCAACCGCTTTACCTAAGGTAACGATCTCATCATAAGAGCTTCCGCCTTCAACCAAGTCGAGCATGGATAGACGATAGATGATGATGAAGTTCTCGCCGACGGCTTCGCGGACTCTGCGGACAACCTCAACAGGAAGGCGCATACGGTTTTCGTAGCTTCCACCCCAGTCATCGTCACGCTTGTTGGTGCGTTCAGCGAGGAATTGGTTTAAGAAATAACCTTCAGAGCCCATGATTTCAACGCCGTCATAGCCGCTTTTTTGGGCCAGACAGGAAGTGCGAACAAAATCTTCGATTTGTTGTTCGATTTCATCTTCAGTGGCCGCTTTTGGCTTGAAGGGATTGATTGGTGCTTGCAAAGAAGAGGGTGCAATTGGGTTTTCGTTAAATGCGTAGCGACCGGTGTGCAGGATTTGCATGCAAATCTTACCATCGGCTTCATGAACCGCGCTGGTAATTAACTTGTGGTCTTCACAGTCTTCTTCTGACCACAGCATTTTGGTGTGCTCATGGGTGGCGGCACGTTTGTTGGGGCCAAAGCCACCGGTAACAATTAGGCCAACACCGCCGCGTGCACGCTCGGCAAAAAAGGCGGCCATACGTTCGTGGCCATTCGGCGCTTCTTCTAGGCCGGTGTGCATAGAACCCATTAGTACGCGGTTCTTTAGTTTAGTGAAACCTAAATCTAGAGGTTCAAATAACTTGGGATAAGGGTGTGAACTCATGAAAATCTCCAGTTCTAACGAGGCTAATCGTTGGTTGTTTTGATCGTCGTGTCTGCGATCTTAATAATTCTAGTGTTTACTCAGCGGGCAAAAAGCCTGCGTCTCTGAGGTGTTGTGTCATTTTTTCGAACATCAGCTGCAAGCCGTTTATTGGGCGCATCATGACTTCGAAATGAATGATCTGGCCGTCTTCATTCCAGCGAATCAAATCAATGCCTTTGATGCGTTTGTCGCCCACCATGGCCGAAAACTCAAGTGCGAAACTATCGCCGTCGATCCATTCGCGGTGATATTCAAAATCTTGAAAGATCTCGCTCACCATTTTTAGAATGTAGGCGGTGATGTCGCGTCCCTTCTTGGGTGCCCATACGGTGGGCGAGTGGAACTCTACGTTTTCTGCGAGCAAGTCGTTGAGCAGCTCGTAATCTTTTTCGAATATGACTTTGTGCCACTGATCGAGTTTTGCTTGGTTCATGAGGGTTATCCTGATATTTATTGTTGACGCTAACGTCTTGGAATGTGTGGTTGGTTCAGCCTAGTTGCGGTGCCTTATTTGAACATCGGCTCAATCGGGCAGAGATCGTCGAACTTAGGCTCGCGTTTCTCCATCTTGGCGGCAAAGGTTTCCATCATGTCCACTTGTGGTTGATACATACCACTCTGCCATAGAGACATGGCGTTTAGACTGTCTGCCATGTTGTGATCGCGAGTGTAGTTGATCATTTCTTTGGCGCCAGTCACCGCTAGCGGCGACCGAGCTGCGATTTGTCCTGCGATTTCCATAACGCCATCGAGCATCGCTTGTTGGTCGGCATAGACCTTGTTTACCAATCCAAATTCTTTCGCTTCTTCGGCGTACATACGGCGGCCGGTGTAAGCCAGCTCACGGACAAGGCCTTGAGGGATTAGGTAGGGCAGTCGTTGCATGGTGCCGAGGTCAGCGGTCATGCCTAGCTTGGTCTCTTCGATGCTGAAAAACGCTTCTTCTGTGCAGTAGCGGCTGTCACAAGCGCTGATCATGTCTACCGCGCCACCGATACATCCACCCTGTACGGCCGCAAGTACTGGCATACGAGCGTTTTCGAAACGGTTGAAGACGTCCTGCAGCTGCAACACGGTGTTGCGTAAATCTAGGTGGCGGCGTCCGGGCTCCATGTCATTTTTGATGGAGCTGCCTTCGGTGAATACAGACAGATCCATGCCCGCACAAAAATGTTTGCCGGTGGAGGAGAGTACGATGACTCGTGCTGAGGCAGCATCGCTGATTTCCTGCACCACGCCCGGTAGCTCTTTCCAGAAATCAATGTTCATGGAGTTGTAGGCATCGGGGCGGTTGAGCTGGATGTGGGCGATCTTGTCGTCGATATCTACCTTCAGCGCTTGGTAAGTCATGATTCTGGGTCTCTTTGTCAGTCTGTATCGGTTGTTTTGGCGTTTACAGCCATATTAGTGCGGAAGTCTCGGCGGTTTGAGCCCGATATCCCGTTCTTGTTCTACTCGTATCGAGTCAAATTCAATATTCAACTAGACAGTGTCAAGTTTAGTGAACGCTAATTTAACTGCGCATTTTGACAGTGTCAAGATAAGCCGGTAAATTGCCGCCCATGAGCAATGAAATGAATACTGAAGTATCTGCGAGCAACCGCTCTTCCTATCATCATGGAGACCTGCGTCAGGTCCTCGTTGATGAGGCGGCGTTAATGATCAAGGAAGAGGGCGAGAAGTCTCTATCAATGAGAAAACTCGCGGCCCGAGCAGGGGTGTCGAGGACAGCGCCCTACCATCACTTTGCCGACAAACAGGCACTGCTCTGTGCGATCGCCGAGGAGGGGTTTCGCCGCTTTAAGCTCATTGATCGCGAGGAGTCTTTTGATGATGACGGTTTCTTGTCGTTGAATGTGCAAAAGGCGTTTGTTAACAACTACGTTAAGTTTGCTCGTGAGAACGCACAGTACTATGACCTGATGTTTGGGGGGCACCTGTGGGAGTCTCAGAAGTTAACGGATTCTCTCACTCGGGAGGCTCATGCGTCGTTTAGGGTGTATGTGGAGCGATTGCGGAAATGGCATCAAGATGGGCGTATTTTGCCGTCGATTGACCCTTTGCGTTATGCCCAGGTGAGCTGGAGTACGCTCCATGGGATGAGCCGACTTTTGATCGACGGCATTTACATGGATGAATCGGCCATAGAGCCCATCTGCGACAATGCGGCACAGATGCTCTGGCAGCAGTTAACCGGAAAATCTGTTTAATAACCGTACATATTGGCAAGGCAATTGCACTTTCTAATTGAGTCGATTTTGACGTCAATTTTATGAAAGAGTGTTGTTATGTCCACTTTCTTTAACCGTCCGGTGGTTTTTCGTTCTCGACCTTACGGGGTGACCCACCAATTTGCTGTGGCGTCTTTGTCCACTGATCAATGGAGAGCGTTTGCGCTAGAGCAGCAGCGTCTGCGCTGGCTTGAGTGTGGGAGTCGAATCACTCTTCGTATGCAGGCCTGCGGCGCAGAGGCGAGTGTTCGCGAAGAAATAAGTTCATCCGCAGCCGGCTGAAAACTGGCCGCCTTTAGGGGCAGTGTTGGATGCGATTGTTGATCTCGGGTGTGAATATTAACGGTAGTGACTCTCCGCGTGGGGATATGGCGTGTTAATGCCCTAGTCTGTTTTCCAAAATTACGTGGTAAGAGAGGGGCGCGCTAAGCGGTTGGGTTGAAAGTCCCTTTTGGCAAGTTGTATGGGGGTTGCATTTGCGGTTGCAGGAGCCAGTGGTTAGGCTAGCCGCACTTCTAAATTCAGGGACGTCTATCGGTGCAAAATGATAACAAGGCCATGGTTTATGGTTTACTTGCAGTGGCTTGCTGGTCCACCGTAGCTACCGCATTTAAGCTGTCTCTGCAGTATCTGTCCCCCCTTCAATTGCTGTTCTATGCCTGTGCGGCTTCGTTGNTTGTCCTTATTTGCGTCGTAACATGGCGGGCTGAATGGAGGCATTTCCGAGCCATGTCTTTGCGCGACTGGTGCCGTTCGGTGCTGTTCGGACTACTTAATCCTTTTTTGTACTATTGGGTGTTGTTCAACGCTTACGACCGTCTGCCGGCGCAGCAGGCGCAGGCGATNAATTACAGTTGGGCGCTGACCATGACATTGTTGTCGGTACCTTTGTTGGGGCACTCTCTAACTTGGCGGGATGGTTTGGCGGCTGTTGTTTGCTACCTCGGTGTCGTGGTGGTAGCTACTCAGGGGCAGTGGAGTGTGTTACAGCAAGGGCAAATGACCGGTGTTTTGTTGGCGCTGNTCAGCACCTTGTTGTGGGCCTTGTATTGGATCTANAACACTCGTGACAATCGCTCGCCAGTGGTGGGTTTGATGAGTAATTTTCTGCTGGCCCTGCCAATGATTTGGGGTTTGTGCCNTTGGCAGGGCCAAACACTTTGGGTGNCCTGGGAGGGGCTTCTGGGTGCTGCCTATGTCGGCGCATTTGAAATGGGTTTGGCTTTTGTTTTCTGGCTGATGGCGATGAAACTGACGACAAAAACTGCCCGTATAGCCAACTTAATTTATCTTTCGCCGCTGGTGTCCTTACTGCTGATTGCATCGATTCTAGGGGAGACTATTTTACTGTCGACTCTAGTGGGTTTGGCTCTGATTTTGACGGGGCTTTGGATTCAAAAACAATCAGCAGCAACCTCCACAGGCTAGCTGCAGGCTATGATAGTTGTTTGGAAGATTCTTCTTTCTGGTGGATGAGGGGGCTAAGTGAAAGAAATAGCTCTATTGTTGAGAGGCTTGAATGTGTATGGCGAGGGAAGTGGCTTCCCCCGCGCAGTCTGAAGAGCGATTTGGTTCAGTACTGTGATTCCGGCAGGTGAACAGTGAAGCCTTCCATATCATCGGTAACGACTATCTGACAGCTTAAACGGCTGTTTTCTTTCGGTTCAACCACAGCCTCGAGGAGATCTTTCTCCGCGCTTTCAGCCGCGGGAATTTTGTCATTCCAAGCGTCGTCAACATAGCAGTGGCAGGTTGCACAGGCACAAGCTCCGCCGCATTCAGCTAGGATACTGTCGATCATGTTGTCGACAGCGCCTTGCATGATGTTTTCACCGGAGGCCACGTCGACTTGGTGTTTGGTGCCGTTGGCTTCGATGTAGTTGATTACTGGCATAGCTAACCTCGTTTATCTGTAGAGAATTATTGTGTAATGGTGGTTGGTGATCTTTGGCTGTTGTGGCCAGGGTCCGTCAGTTGGCGCGCAGTGTATCGGTTTATCCTGTGCTGTGCGACGCCAAAACTGGGTTGTCATCGATGTTGTCCGCGGAGGTTTGGAAGCGACCTCGGTAGGCTCTTGGTGTGAGTCCCGTTTTCTTTTGAAACAATCGGCTAAAAGAGCTGAGATCGTTGTAGCCCACTTGCAGCATGATAGATTCAATACTACCGCCACTGGTTTCTAGCAGGCGTTTGGCCGTGTCTATACGCAGATTCTGCAGATAGCGATTGGGGGTAACCGACATGACTTGCTTGAAGCGACGGATTAATGTGCGAGAGCTCACGCCTAGGTGCTCAGCAAGCTTTTCCAGTGCGCCGGGCTCTTTCATGTGTATCTGCAGCCACGTTTGGGCGTCAGCCACTAGGGAGTCATTGTGATTGAGCTGTTGCTGCAAGGTCAGGTAGGGGGTTTGTTCAATGTGGTTACTGTCGACCAGCATAAGCTTCGAGGTCAACGACGAGATCTGTTGCCCCATGTACTTTTCAATCAATCGTAACGCCAGCAGAGAATCTGTGTTGCCCGCGCCGCCGGTAATCATGTTGTCGGCGTTAACGATCAGTTGTTCAACGTCGAGCTCTATATTCGGATAGCGCTTTTTAAACAGGTCGGCGAGCCACCAAGTGGTGGTGGCGGTTTTATTGTCCAGCAAGCCTGTTTCCGCCAGTAGAAAAGTGGCAGTGCAGGAGGCAATAACCGTCNTACCGTTTTCAGCGTGNCGCTTTAGCCAGTTTACGAGCGGACGTTGCTTGGCTAAAAAGTCGGGGAAGTCTTGTTTATTGCTGTAGGGAGAGGCTGCGGCCAAGACAATGTCGGCAGTTTCTGCGTCTTGGAAGTTGCTGTCTACAGCAATACGCACGTGGGTGGCGGTTCGAATGGGGCGTCCATCTTTTGATACCAGCTGCCAGCGAAACAGGGCATCGGCAGTATCGTAGCGCTTTTGCCATTGCAGGTTGGCAATGTCCAGCATATCCAAAATATTGGTAAAACTAGAGAGGCGGCATCCTTCATGGACGGCAATGGCGATACTTGGCATAACAGACCTAATAGTGGCTACTTCGAGTCCTGAATTTCAGGAAGGCAGGATTTTAGCCTGAAGCTGGTTAGAGAATGTAGGTCATAAAGGGACAGGCTTTGTCGGCTTTTGCGGGCTAGTGGTGAAAAGAGACAGTTGTTGGTGTGCTTTGTGGGTGTTTCTGGTGTGTTCAAGGAGGGCTTGATAGCAGAAAGAAAGGGCGACACGGCGAGCGAGTCGCCGTGTCGGTTACTGTTATTCGAACATGTCTGGCTGTTCGGCAGTGATCACGCTGAGCAAAGGCTGAAAGCTGAACCAACCGGCCAGTTCACTGCCCACTGTTTCATGGGTGGCTTTCGCGTTCTCAGGGGTGATCAACTTTGGCGTTCCAGCGGCTTCCGCCATCAGTTGTGCTTGGCAGCTACGCTCCATAGTGATGAACCACCAGGCAGCGGACTCAACGCTTTCCCCAACGGTCACCAGGCCGTGATTCTGTAGGATCGCCGCCTTGTTATCACCTAAGGCGTTGGCAATGCGTTCGCCTTCATTCATGTCCAGCACTACGCCGGTAAAATCATCGAAAACACCGTGATCTTCGTAAAAGGCACAGGCATCTTGGGTGATTGGATCTAATGGGCGACCTAGACTTGACCAGCTTTTTCCGTACACGGAGTGAGAGTGTGCGGCTGCGGTCACATCTGGGCGGGTTTTATGGATGTGAGAGTGGATGGTAAAGGCGGCACCATTCAACAGTCCATTGCCTTCTACGACTTCGCCAGAGTGATTGACCAGCAATAAGTCTGAAACTTTCATTTGTTTGAAGGATACACCCATCGGGTTGACCCAAAAGTGGTCTAAGCGTTCAGGGTCTCGAACAGTGATGTGGCCGGCGACGCCTTCATCAAAACCAAACTTCCCAAATAGTCGGAAGGCCGCGGTTAGCATGCGTTTGCGATGTTCTCTCTGCTCCGCTGGGGTATCGCCTTCACCCATAGTTGGGATACCGCTTCCTTCTTGGTTCATCACGATGTTGTTGGTGGCTTCGCTCATAGTGTTCTCCTGAACAGACGGTTGAATTTGGTTTTATTGTGGGTGTGATCGTCGGCGCTGTTGTTGAGGTTGGCCTCAGATCCCACTTGGTGAGACTCAGTGTAGACCTTGGTCAACATCTCAACCGTAACCTAGATGACAAACTCGCTCACTTGCCTTTCTTTGGTGATAGAATGCGCCGATTCTTAATTGGGCGTTTTGCTGCTTACGGCAGCGGGTGCTGATGTTTCAGGGTTACTAGAAGGGAGTGGTTCATGTCTGAACTTCAAGCGGGAGTGTATCGTCACTATAAGGGGCATGATTATCANGTGTTCAACCTTGTTCGCCACAGCGAAACCGAACAAGCGTTGGTAGTCTATCGCTGCCTTTACGGCGACTTTAGTTGGTGGGTAAGACCGCTAGATATGTTTCAAGAAACCGTTGAAATCGACGGACAAACCGTTGCTCGGTTTGCCTATGTAAAGCCATTCGTGTCAGATGATTATCCGGCAGCCCCCGATTTATCAATGTTTAACGCCGAGGGGCTAGCGGGGTGATTTGGGCTTGTCCTTTATGTCAGGCGCCTCTTAAGTCCTGCGAGGGTGGCGTGCAGTGCGCGGCTAATCATCAATTTGATCGAGCCAAACAAGGCTATCTGCCGTTACTGCCAGCCCATCATAGACGCAGTGCGGCTCCTGGCGACGATAAGGCCATGTTGCGCGGCCGTCGGACATTTCTGCAGGGGGGGTATTACAAACCCTTAGTGGAGCGGTTGGCGGCAGAACTAGAGGTATTATGTGCTCATCGCAGCAGTCCTCCCGTTGTGCTCGATAGCGGCTGTGGTGAAGGCTACTACCTGCAGCAATTGCTGTTGGTTTCCCAGCAGTGGGGGCTAGGGCTCCAAGCTTATGGTATCGATATTTCCAAAGAGGCTGCAAAGCTATCAGCTAGGGCGCTGCCGGAAGCTTCGATTGCCGTAGCCAGTAGTTTTCAGTTGCCGGTTCTGGATGGCAGCGTGGATGTGGTGCTGCGAATTTTCTCGCCAGGAGATTCGGGCGAGGTGGCGCGAGTGCTATCTGAGGGTGGAGAGTTTTGGCGAGTGGTGCCAGGTCCTTCACATCTCTACCAATTGAAGCAGGCCCTCTATGATGAGGTGACATTGCATCAGCTTCCACCGTCTCCAGAAGGGTTTGAGTTGATCTCGGAAATACCCATAGAGTTTACTATGGCGTTAGAAGGCAGTGAGGCAATTGAGCAGCTGCTGCAGATGACACCCTTTGTGTGGCGTGGTTCTGAAGAGGGTAAGCGTCAATTGCGAGAGGCTGCCAGCCTTGCTGTTTCAGCCAGTTTCGTGCTGCAGCGCTATAAACCAAATGATCAGTAGTGTTCAGTGGGGCAGCTCTTTATTCAATGAATATTATGACAAGAATTTATGACTGAGCAGCAGTTAGAAATCGGTGACGAATACTGGATGGGGCTGGCTCTTGAGTTGGCTGCGAGAGCCGAGGCTCTAGGAGAAGTGCCGGTGGGGGCTGTGGTAGTGCTGGATGGGAAGGTGATTGGTGAGGGCTGGAATCAGCCTATCTCAGGTTGCGATCCGACCGCACATGCCGAAATTATGGCACTCAGGGCAGCTGCCCAGCATCAGCGCAATTACCGACTTCCAGAGGCGGAGCTCTTTGTGACCATAGAGCCTTGCACTATGTGTGCGGGGGCAATCGTTCACAGCCGTGTTAAGCGGGTGGTTTTTGCGGCGTCGGAGCCAAAAGCTGGCGCGGTGGTCAGCAGCGCTCAAGTCTTCGAGCGTGAGGATTTGAATCATCGGGTCGACTATACCGCAGGCGTCTGTGCACAGCAGGCAACGGATCAGATTCAAGCGTTCTTTAAGCGCCGCAGGCAAGAGGCCAAAGCCGCCCGCAAGGCTCGTCAGGAAATGGAGCTGAATAAAAAGAGCTGACCTGTTGTTTTACTGGAGCGGGTCAGATTAAAGCAGTGAGGCGCCGTCGCGTGAGTTGGGCTTAAAGCTCGCGGGTGTTAAACCGTCCTCGGAAATGGAGGCTAGGCGACGGGCCTGAACTTGCTCATACAGGGCGATGGTGTTGTAAAAGCTGCGAATACTCTGGACGTATCTTACTGCTTCCCAGCCTCGGGCGTAGCCGTGTTTGGTGGTGCGATAGTATTTGCGCTTGGTAAGCAGGGGCAAGTGAGAGCGAACATCTGTCCATTTATTCGGGTTGCCGCCCATGCGTTGGGTTAGGATGCGAGCGTCTTCCATGTGTCCGAAGCCAATGTTGTAGGCCGCTAGGGAAAGCCAGGTGCGATCCGCACCTTGAATGCTGTCTGGGATGCGGTCGAAGATCTTACGAAAATACTTGGCCCCGCCATAAATGCTCTGAATGGGGTCGAGTCGGTCTTTTACCCCCACTTCTTTGGCGGTAGTTTTGGTCAGCATCATTAAGCCACGCACGCCCGTATAAGAGGTGGCCTTGGAGTTCCAATGGGACTCTTGATAACTGACGGCAGCCAGCAATTGCCAATCCAGATCAAACATATCGCCGGCAATCTCAAGATACTCCTGCCAGCGTGGCAGGCGCTGTTGGATGCGTCGGGCGAACGTAAAGGCGCTGCCAGCGTCCATCCCATCGACGTGACCGTAGTATTTTTCGTTCATTTCCGTGAGCATGCCTGTCGCTTCTGCGTCAGCAATGAATCCGTTAGCAAGATCGTAGAGGCTATTGTCGACCCCCTTGGGGAAAGCCCATGCAATATCCTGCGGAGCCTCGGAGATGGTGAAGGCGCGTCTCGCTCGAGGGTATAGGCTTCGATTCATGTCATAGGCATTGGAGTCGACAATGGCATAATCAATGCTGCCGGTGTGCACCACCTCCATCAGGTCTGACATTTCCACATCAGATTGTTCGTGCCAACGCAGTTCTGGTAGTTCGTTTTTTAGTTGCTTAAGGCGCTCGACGTGAGAGCTGTTTGAGATAACGAGAATGGATTTTCCTAGCATGTCCTCTGGCTTGAACGGACGTTTAGTGCCGGCTCGATAGAGAACTTCTTGGGTTACCTGCATATAAGGGCGGGTGAATTTTACTTTCTGTTGGCGTTGTTCGGAGACCGTAAGACCTGCCGCGGCCATGTGCCCAGCGTCGGAACCGACGGTGTGAAAGATATTGCCGAAGTTCTCTTCTTCGGTAATGGATAACTTGACGCCAAGGTGATCGGCAAAGGCTTTGGCTAGGGTGTATTCATAGCCATCGAGTCCCTGTCTACCTTCATAGTAGGTCGTGGGGCCGTTGCGGGAAATGATGCGTAATTCGCCGCTGGCGAGTACGGTCTCAAGTGCCGTGGGGGTATGGCTGGCACTGAGAATGAACGGTAAGCACAGCATGGCCAACAGCAGGCTCAGGCGTGATGCTTTTATAAGGCTCTTCTTGCTGTACTGCATTGGAGTCTCCCGTTAATCGGTGTTTTTGTGTCAGCTGCTACTTGCGGACTGGAATCCTTCTAACCTCACATTCTTGAGGAAAAAGTAGCTCTCCGTACAAATTTTGCGCGATTCTAACCGTTTATTGCGTGATCGACTAGCTTGTTTTTCAGTGTTAAGTGTAGTACGTCCCTGATGCATTGGGCGACATTTGTATGGCCTTTACTGTAATTTTACTTTCCTGACTCAAGCCTGAATGTGGTCTGGATTGGGTTGATAGGCTTTGCAAGGGGGAGCTTTGCATGAAGGGGAGATGTCGGTTGGGTGGCGCTTCTTGAGTCGACGACCAAATTGTCATAAACAGCTGCTATCACTGAGGATATCCAGTACAATAGCGGCCTTTTTTCGAGGGTGTCATCAGTTCGCGTTGTATTTTTTGTTGTAGGTCGTGTTTACAGGTTACGGCCGCCACAGTTGTATGCAACCGAGTTTGTATTTTCCCGAGTTTCGTACTCGCAGAGCAAGCTCAATGCTGACACACTCTTTTTGAATGACCGTCTTTAATACCACCAAAACCAAGAGGTTTTATTCGATGATGCTGACCCTTCGCGGCGCTCCGGCACTTTCCGATTTTCGTACAGAAAAACTCCTTCAGACCCTTAAACAAGCCGATTCGGCGGTAAAAGGTGTCTACGCTGAATTTGTACATTTTGCTGAGGTGCAGTCTTCATTGACCGACGCCGAGCAAGAAGTCTTGGCGAAGTTGATGACTTATGGGCCGTCCGCTGAAGTGAAGGCGCAAGAAGGTCAGTTGTTTTTGGTGGTTCCACGCCTAGGGACTATTTCGCCCTGGTCGTCAAAAGCGACTGATATCGCTCACAATGCCGGCCTTGAAAAGGTTCAGCGAGTGGAGCGAGGTATTGCCTACTATGTGAATGGAGGCAAAAACCGAGAGGCGATAACTGCATTGCTGCATGATCGTATGGTCGAGGCAGTTTTTACCGATCTTGGAGATGCCGCACAGCTATTTGTTCATGAGCAACCGCGACCACAAAATAGCATTGATATTCTTGGTGGCGGTCGTCCGGCACTGGCTCAAGCCAATATCGATTTGGGTATGGCGCTGGCGGAGGATGAAATCGACTACCTAGTGGAGAGCTTCACTGAGTTAGGGCGCAATCCTGTCGATGTAGAGCTCATGATGTTTGCTCAGGCGAACTCTGAGCACTGTCGCCACAAGATCTTTAATGCTTCATGGACCATTGACGGCAAAGACATGCCTAACTCTCTGTTCGGTATGATCAAAAACACCTACGAAAAGGGTGGAGAGAATGTGTTGTCGGCATACGCGGATAACGCTTCGGTAATTGCGGGCAGCAAGGCGGGTCGTTTCTATCCGGATCCCGAAACCAAGAGTTACGGCTACAGTCAGGAAGACATTCACATCTTAATGAAGGTGGAAACTCACAATCATCCCACCGCCATCGCACCTTTCTCCGGTGCCGGCACGGGTTCTGGTGGAGAAATTCGCGACGAAGGGGCTGTGGGTCGTGGCTCTAAACCGAAAGTGGGGCTTACAGGTTTTACCGTATCCAACTTGCAGATACCCGGTTTTGTGAAGCCATGGGAGCAAGATTACGGCAAGCCGGATCGTATCGTCACACCTCTTGATATCATGATTGAAGGGCCTATCGGCGGTGCTGCATTCAACAACGAGTTTGGTCGCCCCAATATCTGCGGTTATTTCAGAACCTTTGAAGAGAACTTTGATGGTGAGCGTCGTGGTTATCACAAGCCGATTATGTTGGCGGGTGGCTACGGCAACATCAAGGCAGAGCATGTCGATCAAGATGAATTTGAGCCGGGTGCCAAATTGGTTGCCTTGGGTGGTCCAGCCATGTTGATTGGGTTGGGTGGCGGCGCCGCTTCTTCAATGACCTCTGGGTCTTCATCCGAGGATTTGGACTTTGCCTCTGTGCAGCGTCAGAACCCCGAGATTGAGCGTCGCTGCCAAGAGGTGATTGATCAATGTTGGCAGTTGGGCGCTAACAATCCTATTGCCTTCATTCATGATGTGGGCGCTGGTGGCTTCTCCAATGCATTCCCTGAGTTGGCCAAAGACGGCGGTTGTGGTGCCAACTTTGAGTTGCGCAACATCAACAATGACGAGCCTGGCATGAGCCCGCTAGAAATTTGGTGTAACGAAGCGCAAGAGCGCTATGTAATGGCGATCATGCCGGAAGATTTGCCGCGCTTTGAGGAAATTTGTCAGCGAGAGCGCTGCCCCTACGCGGTAGTCGGTGACGCAACTGCGGATGATCACATCACGCTTAACGATACGCATTTTGACACCAAGCCTGTTGACCTGCCGATGTCAGTGCTGTTTGGTAAGCCGCCGAAAATGCATCGTTCTGGAGAGAGCCGGAGCTACCAGAGCAAAGCGTTTAATACCGATTCTATTTCGGTGTATGACGCGGCTGAGCGTGTGATGTCTCACCCCTCAGTTGCCAGCAAAAGCTTCTTGATCACCATTGGTGATCGCTCGGTGACCGGGCAGGTGGTTCGTGATCAGTTTGTTGGTCCATGGCAGGTTCCTGTGGCCGATTGCGCGGTCACTACGCAAGCCTATGATACCTATGCCGGTGAATCCATGAGCATGGGCGAGCGCAATCCAACCGCTCTGTTGGATGGCCCAGCGTCAGGTCGCATGGCGATTGGCGAAGCGATTACCAATATAGCTGCCAGTAAAATTGAAGCCTTGTCCGATGTTAAATTGTCGGCTAACTGGATGTGTGCGGCCGGCCATCCGGGCGAAGATGAAAAGCTCTATCGCACGGTAGAGGCCATCGGTATGGAGTTGTGCCCAGAGTTGGGTATTACCATTCCGGTGGGTAAGGATTCGATGTCCATGCGTACGGCGTGGAATCAGGAGGGCGAAGACAAGGCTGTTACCGCGCCTTTGTCGTTGGTGATTACTGCGTTTGCCCCGGTTAGTGATGTACGTAAAACCGTTACGCCGCAATTGCGTACCGAGCAAAAAGGCAGTGAACTGCTGTATATCGATTTGGGTAACGGAAAGAACCGACTGGGTGCTTCCATATTTGCGCAAGTCTACAACGAGATGGGCGAAGAGCCAGCAGACTTGGACAGTGCCGAACAGCTGAGGGGCTTCTTTACTGCCATGCAGGAAAGTTTGGCTGCCGGCGAAGTGCTTGCCTATCACGATCGCGGTGATGGCGGATTGTTTGCCACTGTCGCTGAGATGGCATTCGCAGGACACTGTGGTGTGGACATTAATATCGATGGCTTGGGCGAAGATCCGCTGGCAACTCTCTTTAGTGAAGAGTTGGGCGGTGTTATCCAAGTGGCGGCTAAAAACATCAAAAAAGTCATTAAGCGTTTTGAAAAAGCCGGCGTGTCTATTGCCAAGCTAGGTTGGTTAAATTCTCATGACAGTGTGCGTGTCGAATTTAATGGCGACATTATCTACGACGAAAGTCGTTCTGAATTGCAGCGTATCTGGAGTGAAACCAGCTATCAGGTTGCTGCCTTGCGAGACAATGCCGATTGCGCCAAAGCTGAATTTGAGCGTATCACTCAGGTTGATCCTGGTTTGAGTGCCACTCTAACGTTTGATCAGAATAAAGATATTGCCGCGCCTTACATCAAGAAAGGTGTGCGTCCTCGTGTTGCGGTCTTGCGTGAGCAAGGGGTTAATGGTCACGTAGAAATGGGTGCGGCTTTTGATCGTGCCGGTTTTGATGCGGTTGATGTGCACATGAGTGATGTTTTGGCTGGACGCGCTCAGCTGAAAGACTTCAAGGGCTTGGTAGTCTGTGGAGGATTCTCTTACGGCGACGTTCTCGGTGCGGGTGAGGGATGGGCGAAAACTATCCTGTTTAATTCTCAGGCACGAGATCAATTTCAGTCATTTTTCCATCGCGACGATTCCTTCAGTCTTGGGGTTTGTAATGGCTGTCAGATGATGTCCAACCTCAAGTCGTTGGTGCCGGGAGCTGATCATTGGCCGCGATTCGTGCGCAATGTCTCCGAGCAATTCGAGGCGCGATTTAGCATGGTGGGAATTGAGAAGTCTCCTTCCGTTCTGTTTGATGGTATGGCGGGCACTATGATGCCGGTTGCCGTGGCGCACGGTGAGGGGCATGCGGAGTTTGCTTCGCCGGAAGAATTGGATGCTTGTCACAACAGCGGCTTAGTATCTATGCGCTACTTGGATAATCACAAGAAGTACACAGAAGATTATCCAGCCAACCCCAATGGATCTCCCAAGGGAATTACCAGTGTCACCTCTGAAGATGGTCGCGCGACTATCATGATGCCGCATCCTGAGCGAGTGTTCCGCGCGGTGAACAATTCTTGGCATCCGGATGATTGGAAGGAAGACAGCGGCTGGTTGCGTTTATTCCGCAATGCGCGTGTTTTTGTAGATTAGACTTTTTGCTCAAAAGGCGGTGCGTGGGTTGGATTTTCGTTTGCCGTTTTTTGAAAGTTTATCTCTGACAGCTTCATTCTCGTGGTTTTGAGTGAGGCGTCAGGGTGGTGTTTTATTGGTTGTCGGTCGATAGAGTTGTTTTGCAAGGGACGCCGCTTTCGGCAATGGCACTAGGTTATGCATGCAAGGTCAGGGATGTTATAGCGCTCCTGTTCTTTGTTTATTGTGTGAGAGGGTAGTTGTCCGTTTGGGTGGCTACTTATTTAGTAGGTGCGAGTTTTTGGTCGCACCGATTATTCATTTACTGGGTACATATAATGTCCAATACTTTTGATTCTATGGAAGATCGCGCCAGTTACGGTGTGGGTCGTCAGTTGGGTGATCAGGTTGCTAACGCTCCGTTTGCCGGTTTCAACACTGAAGCTGCTTTGGCGGGTTTTACTGATGCGCTTAGCGGTGCTGATTTTAAGGTAGAGCCGGATCAAATTAATGAGGCCTTCCGCGAAATTCAAGCAATTATGCAGGCGGCTGAAGCTGAGCAAGCGGAAACTATGTCTGCTGATGGCCAAGCTTTTTTGGATGAAAACGCCAAAAAAGATGGCGTTACCGTAACTGAGTCAGGTTTGCAGTACGAAGTGTTGGTGGCCGGTGAGGGCGAGAAGCCAAGTGCTAGCTCTACTGTTCGCACCCATTACCACGGCATGCTGATTGATGGTACTGTCTTCGATAGTTCGGTTGATCGTGGCGAGCCAGCTGAGTTCCCTGTGAACGGTGTTATCGCGGGTTGGACTGAAGCCTTGCAAATGATGGCTGTCGGTTCGAAGTGGCGCCTGACCATTCCTTACAGCCTTGCCTATGGTGAGCGCGGTGCGGGCGGCGCAATTGGTCCTTACGCAACTCTCGTGTTTGATGTTGAGTTGTTGGCTATTGTCTAAGTCGTTATTGACTGTCTAGACTGGCCCAATAAAAAAGGCGCAACAGATGTTGCGCCTTTTTTTGTTTCTCGAAGTGTATTTCCGAAAATGAATTTTTCAAGCGTTGGCGTTAGAAAAGTTGAGTCACCCAATTTATTTCTTTTTGAGTGGTGCTGGAGAAAAGCCGTCGCCCCATTTTTCCGCGGCACTCTTTTGAGCTTGTTCTTTCTCAGCGCTGGGTTTGCGTCGCTTGCCAATGTTCTTGGTGTCCCGTTTGCGAACTTTTACTTTAGGTTTGTCATCTTTCTTGGCGCTGCTTTCACGCTTCTTGGTGCCCGCTTTCTTACCGGATGCTTTAGTCTTTTTGGGACCCTTGAATTTCGCTTCTAGGCCAGGGATATTGAGCTTTTCAAAACGCAGTTCAAGCTCGCGCTCAAATCGAACCATGGTATCCCAGTCGCGACTGGTGATTAGGCTGATGGCCAATCCCTTTTCGCCTGCGCGTCCGGTTCTGCCAGTACGGTGAATGAAGTCTTCGCTGGAGCGAGCAAGATCGTAATTGATGACTAAGTCGATACCTTTGACGTCTAATCCTCGTGCGGCAACATCTGTCGCCACCAAAATCTTGACTCGTCCTCGGCGCAGGCGATTCATTTCGTTGTTACGTGCATCTTGATCCATATCGCCGTGTAAAACACCTACATCGAGTTTCATGTAGCGCAGCCAGCCCGCCAGTTTGTTGGTCTGGGTTTTGGTGTTAACAAAAATGATGCTTTTATCGTGTTCGTGGGTTTCTAGGATTTTCTGCAGTAATTTGTTCTTGTGTTTTTCGTCGTCGGTTAACACAATTTTCTGAGTGATTTTTGCGTTGGCCTGTCTGGGCGCTGCTAGCGCAATGGTTTGTGGCTCTTTAAGCAGGTTGTCGCCAATATACTGATTGCTGCCAATGGTGGCTGAAAAAAGTAGGGTTTGTCGATCTGGATTGCAGCTGGCGGCAATTTCCATAACTTCGTCCATGAACCCCATGTCGAGCATGCGATCTGCTTCGTCGAGAATCAGTACTTCTAGATCGCTGAAGTCCGTTGATCCACGTTCGATGTGCTCTTTGAGGCGACCGGGCGTGGCAACGAGTATTTCGGGGTTTTTCCGAAAAATGGCGCGTTGGTACTTGAAGTCGTGTCCACCGGTGATGGCGTTGACCTCAAGGTGAGTAAAGGCGGCCAGTTGTTTGCAGTGTTTAACAACCTGCTTACACAGCTCCCGGGTTGGCGTCAGGATGAGTGCGCGCGTTCCGCTTTTGGGCGCATCCTGTTGCAATAATTTGTGCAAGGTTGGCAGCAGAAATGCAGCGGTCTTGCCTGAGCCGGTTTCGGAGCTGACAATTAAGTCCTGTCCATTTATAGCTGCCGGAATGGCTTGGGCTTGCACGTCAGTGGGTTCACTGATGTTGAGCGGTTCAAGAGCCTTTAGTAGGCGGTCGTGCAGGGCATATTGATCAAACAAGGCGCATTTCTCTCAGGCAGCGTTAAATGGGGCGGCACTGTAACAAAAACCACGCCAAAAGTCTGTGGTTTCCCCTTGTGTCGCGGATTCAGGTCGGTGTAGTTGCAGTATAGGTGAGAGGCGGCTGGAGTGCTGTTGTTTGTGCCTGTTCTTAGGTGCGTTTGGCTAGGTAGCTGTCGTAGTCGGGTGTTTGTCTTGGGTGGGAGCTAGCCAGTAGTGGTGAGGTCACGAGAAAGTCAGCGGTGCTTTCATTGCAGGCGACTGGGATATTCCAAACAGCGGCGAGCCTCAGGAGAGCTTTGACGTCTGGGTCGTGGGGTTGTGCCGTCAGTGGATCCCAAAAGAAAATCAGAACGTCGATTTTATGTTCGGTGATGAGAGCGCCAATCTGCTGATCTCCACCTAGCGGGCCGCTTATCAGTTTGGTGATGGGTAGGCCTGTCTCTTTCTCTATCAGGTTGCCGGTGGTGCCCGTGGCAAAAAAATTGTGCGGGCTAAGCGAGTCTATGTGCCGCTGACACCAGTGGAGTAAATCTTGTTTTTTGTGGTCGTGAGCGACTAGGGCAATGCTCTTAACCTCTGACACGATAACTGTTTTGGTGTCCATGGTCGGTCGCTTCCGATTGATCTGCTGTTGTCTGGCTTAGCTGACGGTTGAGGTTGGAGTTATTCGCTGAAAAGCTGAATGGCAAATCCGGCCTTCAAGGCTTCTCTTAGGCCCTTATCTGCTTGCTGTATTTTCGGGTCTTGGCATTTCTCAGGCGTTAGCCATTGTCGCTTTTCAATCTCAATATCTTTAAAGCCTTCTCGCATGACCAGCACTTTGCATAAAGTCTCTGCGCCAAATAGGTCTTTGAAATCGATATAGACAATGAACGGTGCCTTGTCGCCAATATTTATGTCGTCAAACGATTTGGTGGCGGTGGCAGAAGCTGAAAAAACGTACATGAGATGCCCTCTAAAATTCAGCGTCGATTAGGCCTTAATTGGGTAAAAACTGCAATCAGATTTGCAGGCTTTGGGGGCTAGGAGGTAAATTGTTTGTTTGTAGTGTTACCCATGATTTTCTGAGGAAAGGAGTTGGCTTGTGATTTCTGTGGTGAAGCAGTGTTGTGTAGGGTTGATTGCGGCATCTGTAATGTCGTCCTCGATGGCGCAGAGGGATTTTAGTGGAGTGGAGTTTCAGCAGACAGAGCTGGCCGAGGGGTTGGTTTTACTGCAGGGTGCTGGCGGTAATATCGCTGCGTTGCCTGGCAGCGATGGCTTGTTGATTATCGATGATGACTACAGTGAGATGGAAGACAAGCTGATGACGGTCTTGGCTGAATTGCAAGCTGATGGCCCTAAGTTTGTGTTGAACACTCATTGGCACTTTGATCATGCTGGCGGCAATACGGCTGTGGGTCGCAATGGCGCGACTATCGTTGCTCACAAGAATGTTCGGCAGCGGTTAAAAGAAGGAGGCACTATCGCCGCTTTTGGTGCGGTTATACCGCCGGCTGATCGCTCTGCGCTACCGGCCATAACCTATAGCGATACCATGTCGATGCATTGGAATGCGTTGCGGCTGGAGTTGAAACACTCAGAGACAGCTCATACCGACGGCGATACGGTCGTTTATCTTTATCGCGACGACAAGTTGTTGGCTGTGCATTTGGGGGATCTTTTCTTTAACGGTTTCTATCCCTTTATCGACGCGAGCAGTGGGGGTTCGGCGATGGGAGTGGTGTCCGGTGTCGCCGATGTGCTCACTCGTATTGATGATTCTACCCTGGTTATTCCGGGTCATGGCCCAATGGCGTCTAAGGCCGATTTACAGGCCTATCATGATTTCTTGAAGACGGCTGTGTCTCGTGTAGCTGCCTTGAAATCCAGCGGTAAAAGTCTAGAGCAGGTGGTTGCTGAAAAGCCTTTGGCTGATTTCGAGCAGGAATGGGGCGATGGTTTTCTAAAAACTGACGTATGGCTGTCTATTGTGTATTCCTCGATTTAGTTCTCTCTGGTTTTGGTCTAGGTGGGTTATAAAAGGCTCTCTCGGATAGCCGAAGTCGCAAGGCTTCGGTTATTTTGTTTGGGCGGTTCTTTTTGTTTGAGTGGTGATACAATCGCGCCCAAGTTGTATGAATTTATTTGGAGTGAAATATGAGCCCACACATTATTGATGTGACTCAGGAAAATGCGCAGCAGGTTCTTATTGAAGAGTCTCAGTCGCGCCCGGTCGTGGTAGATTTTTGGGCTGATTGGTGTGAGCCCTGTAAAACGCTTATGCCGATACTTGAAAAATTGGCGGTTGAGTATGATGGTCAATTTTTGCTGGCGAAGGTGAATGCGGACGAAATGCAGCAGATCGCGCAACAGTTAGGTGTGCGCAGCTTGCCCACGGTAATGGTGATGGTGAATGGTCAGCCGGTGGATGGTTTTGCTGGCGCGCAGCCGGAAAAAGACATTCGTGAAATGCTGCAAAAGCATCTACCGGCGCCATGGGCGGGATTGATTGAGCAAGCCAATGAATTGATGCAACAGCAGAACTTCAGTGACGCTATGCCCTTGTTGCTGCAGGCTTATCAAGAGTCTGATAAGCAATCTGAAATAGGGGTTGGTTTGGCTCAGGTGTATTTGCATCTCAATCGGTGTGATGAGGCGGAGGCTATCCTCGATACTATTCCTATGGCAGATCAAGATGCTCTTTACGAGCAGGCTCGAGCTCAATTGCAGCTCAAGCGAGAAGCCGCAGTATCACCTGAGCTGAAGGCGTTGGAAGAAAAGCACACTGCCGACCCTACAGATTTAATGACCGCCTATTTACTGTCTATACAGTACAGCCAGAATGCGCGCGTTAAGGATGCACTGGATTTGTTGATGACGGTGCTGCGTAAAGATCTGGGTTTTGAGGAAGGTGCGGCGAAGAAGGCCTTTATGGATATCATTGCCAGTCTTGGTAAGGGGGATCCGCTGGCGGCCGAGTATCAGCGTAAAATTTATACGCTATTGTATTGATGATGTTTTGAGGCTCGCTTCGGTGAGTCTCGCGTTCAATTGATTAGGCTTTAGTCGCGTCGCTGGAGGTCGGTTTCAGCTTTCGGTTTGATTCTTTAGTGCTATCTGCTGCGCGATCATTGCGCATGCTTCTAGATAGGCGATGCCCTTGAGGCGCCTAATACGAAACTTTTGTGCGTCGAACCATGCTTTATTGATGGATAGCTCTATCCAGTCCTGTTGCTTCAGCGTTTGAGTGTCGATCTCGCTATCGCTGAGAACCCAGTGTATGGTCTGTTGATCGATACGATATTTCAGGCCTCGATCTAGTAGCGCATCGGCTACATTTTTCAATGTGATTTCTCTTTTGTCCATGGCGTAATTGTCGATCCCCACGCCTAGCTCTTTCAGCTGTTTGATGCCTGCATCGGCACTGGAGGCGCGAATAGCAAGATAGCTTATTCCCTTGTCGTTAGGGTGTAGCTGGTCGAGCGCAGGTGCGCAGTCAGTCGTTTGAGGAACGTGTTTTTTTTCGGGCGTTTTTTTGTTGGCCTGAGTGCGCTTTTGAGGTCTTCTTTTGGTAGTGTTCTCTGGCTGTTTCGCAGTGGCACCTGCATTTTGTTTTTGCGGCGTGCGGTGGGGCGGTTTGGCGGTCGTCGGAGATTTGATCTTCGTGGCTTTTTGCTGAGCTTTGTCTTTGTCGGTTGTCTCGCCAAATAGGTCAAAGTTGTCCTGCAGAACATGCTGTTCTTGGTGGGATAGCGATTTGCTCATAGAGTGTCTTGAGTTGTGTTCTTAGGGATAATGGATACGCTTATTTTGCGCTGGGTAGTCTACTGAATCTGCTGGCTGAACTCTACCGGCTTTTTATGGTTTTTTGGGGGAAGGGAGTGAGGTCGAGCAGACAAGCTTTGGCTCGTATTAAGAGGGTTTCAGACTTTTGAGTGATTGCCGATATACTTAAAGGTGAGTAGCGCACGCACAACCAAGTGTTTGGCTTGTGTTTGTCAGCTCGGGCGTATCAGAAATAAGGTGTCGGCAGGCTGGATTGGTCGTGATGTGACTGTGGGTCACATGAGTGCAAAAAAGAACAGTTGAGTGGATGGGGTGTGAGTTAGTTATATGATTTCCTTTGGCAGCAAAAAATCTAAAAAAGCGGTGATCAAGCCTCGCACTGACAGTCCGCGTGCGTCCGGTTCGGTTAGGCAACAGCTCAAACTGTTAAACCGCCTGCTGGCATCGGTAAAGATAGGCAGTCGGATTCGCTATCATATGGAGTATGAAGAGGCGACGACCCTAGAAAGCTTGGTGATTGGCTACCAGATCAACGGTTTGATGGTTTTTCGCCAGTCAGATGTCAAAGTGATTGCTGATGGTGAGGATGCCGGTGTAAGCGTGAAGACTCCTGATGGCGTGGAGCAATTCACTCGCCTAGAGAGTTTCGATCTTGTGGTTCCCGGTGCGGTAGGGGAGGAGCGAAAACTCGATTATGACTCTAGGGCCAGTATGAGTCGGCGTGGTCCATTTGCGCCTCATGCGCGTCTTTCGGTTATGTCCTATTCCTACAATACCGAGCATTTAAAGCTCGAGGCCGAAGTGTTGCGTAATTTGAAGTTGTCTGGAGGGGTACATGCCGGGCTGCAAGTTGCCTTGCTTAGCGTGTCGCTGGGGTCGATAGGCAATCACGAGCCGCGCAAATATTCGAGAGTCGAGACTCGCTTGTGTGTGACTGCCTCCAAGAATGGTACAGAAACAGTAATGACCGCTGAATTGCAGGATTTCTCCGAGGAAACCATTCGTTTAGTGTTGGATGGCGATGGGCAGCAGTGGCCAAAGTTCGGAAAAAAAGACTTTCTTCTCGTGGGTATGAAGACCTCGGTCGACAAACCCTTGGTGAAGTTGCGCTGCGAGTGTGTTGGGGAGCGGGGAGAGGGACGGGTATTTCGCATGACTCATATGATGCGTCACGGTAAGCCTGAACCTTTTGAGATGCTCGACGCGCTTGAGATTAAGATCGACTTGATGAATCTTGAGGTTTAGTCGATTCTGCATCTTGCTAACTCATCCTCATTGCTGAGTTAGCACATCTACTCCCTCTTTGTAGAGCATGTCGGTGAGCGCGATCAGTGGCAGTCCGATTAGGCTGTTGGGGTCGTCGCCTCTTATAGCACTGAATAGCGCGATACCGAGCCCCTCGGATTTAAAGCTTCCGGCGCAATCATAAGGTTGTTCGCGGCGCAGATAGTATTCAATTTGCGGCTCTGTTAGCGCTCTAAAGTGTACGTCATAGCGACAGCAGTGGTAGTGCAGTGTGCCTTTAGCGCTATTGAGCAGGCAAAGCCCGGTATGAAAGTGAACAACTCGGCGACTGCAGCTGCGCAGTTGATCTGCTGCTGCTTCATGGTTGCCGGGTTTACCAATGATTTCCCCGTCCAGTTCGGCAACCTGGTCAGAGCCGATAATCAAGTGGTTGTCGTGGCTGGCTCGCAAGGTTTCTGCCTTTGCGGTAGCTAGTCGTTGCACCAATTGAGAGGGGGTCTCATTTGGTCGTGGTGATTCATCGATGTCGGGTGACTCAGTCTCGAAAGAAAGACCAAGTTTTTCAAGTAGTTGACGTCGATAAGGGGAGCTTGAGGCCAGTAAAATAGGTGTCATAATCGGTTGTGAGAAGTCCTAAAGTCGCCAGTTTACTCTCTCGGGGCAATTATTTGTTGGAAATCCGCTATTTAGGCCTGTTTTTCCTTTGACACAAAGGGGGTGACTCCCTAGAATTGCGCGCTTATGTCAAGTGCAACCGAAAACACTCAATTGCCGCGGTTTATTGATCCGCGAAAATTTGCCCAACAGGGACTTAGCTTAGCCGGTGATATTACGGTTTCAGAGCTCAGCCGACTGGGAGAGGCTTCGCTCAGTAGTGGAGATAACGTTAAAGTTGCACTCGAATTTGACGTCGATGAAGAAAGGCACCGTGTCATTACGGGAAGTGCGAACTGTCATTTAACCGTGACTTGTCAGCGCTGCTTGGAGCCGGTGGAAGTTGGGCTAGATGCGCAATTAAATCTAGCCATTGTTTGGGATGAAGAACGTGCCAAACAGTTGCCGAAAGCTTTGGATCCTTTGATCTTGGGTGAAGGCCAGGCCGATCTCTACACGATTGTCGAAGATGAATTGCTGCTCAATTTGCCGATGGTTTCTTATCATGATGAGAATTGCATCGAGCAGACGAGCTTTGGGGATGAGGGGTCCGAAACCGAGGCCGACTCATCCAGTAACCCGTTTCAAGTGTTGGAGCAACTTAAGGGCTCGCCGAAATCCTGAGGCGCCCCGGTTCCGACGAACTTTGAGCAATAGGAGCATACTATGGCTGTTCAGAAGAGTAAGAAAACCCGTTCAAGACGTGGCATGCGTCGTTCACACGATGCGTTGTCCGGACCTACTTTGTCAGTAGATCCAACCAGCGGCGAGAAGCACATGCGTCACAATGTGACTGCTGACGGTTTCTACAAAGGCCGTAAAGTTATCGATACCGGTAGCGAAGACTAAGACGGACGACGCAAAGGTTTGTCGAATCGATTAACCATTGCTGTTGATCTCATGGGCGGGGACTTAGGTCCCCGTTCTGCGTTACCCGCTGCGCTAAAATTCGCACAATCTCATCAAGACCTCTCTTTTTTGCTGGTTGGCAACATTGACCACGCGCCTGCAGAACTCCCGTCTAATGCCGAGTGGATCGCCTCGACCCAAGTGGTTGAAATGTGTGATCAGCCCGCAAAGGCCTTGCGTCAAAAACAAAACTCCTCCATGTGGTATGCAATTCAAGCGGTTGCTGAAGGCAGGGCTCATGCCTGTGTAAGTTGCGGCAATACGGGTGCGCTAATGGCAATGGGGAAGTTTCTGCTAAAAACATTTCCAGGTATTGATAGGCCCGCTATCTGCAAGGCGGTTCCGACTCGCGAGGGATCCAGTTTGGTGTTGGATCTTGGGGCAAATGTCGACTGCAGTTCGGAGCAGCTAGAGCAATTCGCTTTGATGGGGAGTGTGTTGGCACAAGCTGGCGGTATCGAATCGCCCAAGGTCGGCTTGCTGAATATTGGCTCTGAAGAGGTCAAGGGTAACGAACAGATTCGCCTAGCCTCCAGTCTACTGACTCAAAATCCCTATATTCGATATCACGGATACATCGAGGGTGACGGTATTTTTACCGGTGCGGTGGATGTGGTGGTGTGTGATGGTTTTGTGGGTAATGTTGCTCTGAAAGTGAGTGAGGGGGTGGCCGGTTTACTGGCGGATCACTTGTCGGAAATGGAGCGTGGCAGTTTTTTTGGGCGAGTCGCTGGCCAAATTGCCAGACCTTTGTTGCGAAAATGGCATATGAAATTCGACCCTGCCCGTTATAATGGCGCCAGCTTTTTAGGATTACAGGGGGTCGTGGTTAAGAGTCATGGTTCTGCTGATGAGGAAGGTTTTGGTTACGCTCTCGCGGCAGCCGTTGAGCAAGCGCGCAATGAAATACCTCAAAAAATAAACCAGCAGGTAGCGGATTGCCTGTTGTAAGTTGATGGAATTAATCAATAGTCAGCCAGGCCTTCGGGTGTTTGGCTAGCCATATGGAATAGAAAATTATGTCAAACGAACAATTGGCCTTCGTGTTTCCTGGTCAAGGCTCTCAGAAAGTCGGCATGTTGGCCGATTTGGCGTCTCAATACCCCGTTGTGCAAGAAACCTTCGCTGAAGCATCCGAAGTGCTTGGCTATGATCTCTGGGAGTTGATTCAGAGTGGCCCTCAGGAAGAGCTGAATCTGACCGAGCGTACCCAGCCAATGTTGCTTACTGCGAGCGTCGCTACTTGGCGTGTATGGCAGCAAAAGGGCGGTAACACACCTGCCTTGATGGCTGGGCATAGTCTAGGTGAATGGTCGGCGCTGGTGTGTTCTGGTGTTGTGGCTTTCAAAGATGCCGTCAAGTTGGTTCAGTTGAGAGGCAAATACATGCAGCAGGCGGTGCCTGCGGGTGTGGGGGCAATGGCGGCCATTATTGGTCTCGATGATGAGGCGATTAATGCAGCCTGCGCCGAGGCTGCAGGAGACGAAGTTGTCGCTGCGGTGAATTTCAATTCGCCGGGGCAAGTTGTTATAGCGGGGCATGCCGGCGCGGTGGAGCGGGCGATAGAGGCTTGTAAGTCTGCCGGCGCAAAGCGTGCGATGCCGTTGCCAGTGTCAGCACCTTTCCATACTTCGCTGATGAAGCCGGCGGCGGATCAATTGGCAGATCAGATTGAGGCAACGTCCTTTTCTGCTCCAGCGACTCCGATCGTACACAACGTTAATGCTAAGACAGAAGCGGATCCCGCCAAGATTAAGGCTTTGATGATTGAGCAAGTCTACACTCCGGTACTCTGGGTTGATTGCACCAAGGCTCTGATTGCTGGTGGCGCGACTCAAGTTGTTGAGTGTGGCCCGGGTAAGGTGTTGTCTGGTTTGTGTCGTCGTATTGACAAGAGCCTAACCGCTTTTGCAACCGATACGCCTGCAGATCTCGACAAGGCGTTGGCTGAGCTGTCTTAAATAAGACTTGTTGGACGGCGCCTGTTGTTATGCGGTGACAGGCATTCCATTTATCATTCTCCTAGGAACAATAATGAGCATAAAAGACAAAGTTGCGCTGGTTACAGGCGCCAGTCGTGGAATTGGCGCCGCTATCGCGGACCATTTGGGCGCTGAGGGTGCCCTGATTGTTGGTACGGCTACCAGTGAAGCTGGTGCAGCAAAAATCAGCGCTAGGTTTGCCGAGAAAGGCATTAACGGCGTGGGCAAGGTCCTCAATGTGACCGATGCTGATTCGGTGGCGGGTTTGCTGAAAGATATTCAGGGTGAGTACGGTGCGCCATCTATCTTGGTGAATAATGCTGGCATCACTAAGGATAACCTGTTGATGCGCATGAGCGAAGACGAGTGGTTTGACGTGGTTAACACCAATATGAGCGCGGTGTTTCGCTTGAGCAAAGCCTGTTTGCGCGGAATGATGAAGGCTCGCTGGGGGCGAATCATCAATATTAGCTCTGTGGTGGGCTCCATGGGGAACGCTGGGCAATCAAACTACGCAGCAACCAAGGCTGGAGTTGGCGGTTTTGCTCGTGCGCTAGCGAAAGAGGTCGGCTCTCGTGGGATTACGGTGAATACCGTAGCGCCTGGTTTTATTGATACGGATATGACAAAAGAGCTCAACGAAGAGCAAAAAGAATTGATGTTGTCGCAAATTGCCTTGGGGCGATTGGGGCAGCCTGAAGAAATTGCCGCTGTTGTGGGCTTTTTGGCGAGCGACGCCGGAGGCTACATTACCGGTGATACATTGCACGTGAATGGCGGTATGTATATGTCATAACTCTTTGTTATTGCAGGGATTTACCTGTATTGATAAAGATTTTTAACCGGATACGTTACAACTTGAAGAATTCGATGTAGAATGCGCTTTCGAGTTGGCCGTACCCCAACAGCCGTTAACTGGGGATTAGGGTTGACGGCTCAAACAGCTAACTTATCTATACCAATTAGGAGTTTAAAATCACTATGAGCAGCATTGAAGAGCGCGTAAAAAAAATCGTTGCTGAACAACTGGGCGTTAAAGAAGATGAAGTAAAAAACGAAGCATCTTTCGTTGAAGATCTGGGCGCTGACTCACTGGATACTGTTGAGCTAGTAATGGCTCTGGAAGAAGAATTCGAAACTGAAATCCCAGACGAAGAAGCTGAAAAAATCACCACCGTTCAGCTGGCTATCGACTACGTAAACTCCAACTTGGGCTAATCCCAATCCGGAGGCTTTACAGAAAGCCGATCGTTTCGTCTCGGACTGAAGCGTTTCTAAAAAGCCGTACTATTGAGAAATAGCGCGGCTTTTCTGTTTTTATCGTTTAGAAAATTAATATAGTCTTGTTGTTTCTTAAAAGTGGTTTCACAGAAGCAGTTATCGCCTGTCAGAGGTTTGCGAGGCGATGAGGAATATTCGACTAAGGAGGCAGTGTGTCACGTCGTAGAGTTGTAGTAACCGGGCTAGGAATGGTCACCCCGTTAGGCAATACCGTAGAGTCCACCTGGGAAGGTATTTTGGCGGGAAGAAGTGGCGCAGGCCCAATAGAAAAGTTTGATGCATCGCCTTTTACTACGACCTTCAGTGCCGCCCTCAAGGACTTCACTGTTGAGCCTTATTTGAGCCCAAAAGACGCACGCAAAATGGATCCCTTTATTCAGTATGGGATGGTTGCAGGCGTTCAAGCCATTGAAGACTCTGGTCTTGAAATCACCGACGAAAACGCTCCGCGAATTGGCGCCGCCATTGGCGCAGGTATCGGTGGCATTGGCTCGATTGAAGATGGAACGCATCTGATAGATACCAAAGGCCCTCGTCGTCTTTCTCCGTTTTTTGTTCCTGGTGCCATCATCAATATGATTGCAGGCAATTTGAGTATTCGCTACGGGTTCAAAGGTCCCAATATCTCAGTGGTTACTGCCTGTACGACGGGCACGCACAACATTGGTTTGGCGGCACGTATGATCCAACATGGAGAGGCTGACGCAATGATCGCGGGCGGCTCCGAAATGGCATGTACTCCAGTGGGTTTGGGTGGCTTTGCAGCGGCTCGAGCACTGTCTACACGCAATGATGATCCACAAGCGGCCAGTCGCCCTTGGGATAAAGATCGCGACGGTTTTGTTTTGGGTGATGGTGGCGGTGTACTGGTGTTAGAAGAGTACGAAATGGCTAAGGCACGGGGCGCTAAGATCTACGCAGAATTGGTGGGTTTTGGTATGAGTGGCGACGCCTATCATATGACCTCACCACCGGAAAATGGCGAGGGCGCCGCGATGGCCATGCAAAATGCGATTAACGATGCCAAAATTGACACCGCCAGCATTAACTACATTAATGCTCATGGCACTTCGACGCCCGCCGGTGATATCGCCGAATGTAAGGCCGTAAAAACGGTAATGGGAGCGAACATTGATCAGGTTGCTGTCAGCTCTACCAAATCAATGATTGGTCATCTATTGGGTGCCGCTGGCAGTGTTGAAGCGATCTTTAGCGTACTAGCGATTCGCGATCAGGTGGCGCCGCCTACGATCAATTTAGATAACCCCGACGAGGGATGTGACATCAATCTCGTACCGCATACGGCGCAAGAGCGCAGCATAGATGCAGTCCTAAGTAACTCCTTTGGTTTTGGCGGTACCAACGGCTCTTTGTTGTTTCGTAAAATATCCTAACGCCTAGTAATACCGCCTTGTATGTTGGGCGGTAATCTCCCTCTATGAGAATAACAACCGTAAACGGTCAACAAACGGAAGTCGTGTCGGCATTTGATCGCGGCTTGGCTTTTGGTGATGGGGTGTTTGAAACTTGTCGGGTTCGTCAGGGAAGAATTCCTCTGTGGGATTATCACCGCCGACGGCTCGAGCAAGGCTTGTCGAAGCTGTCGATTCCGATAGATATGGGCTTACTCGAACGTTATCGAAGTGAATTACTGGAGGCAGACTCTAGACAGGATTCTGTCTTCAAGCTTACGGTCACCCGCGGTGTAACTGGCAGAGGCTATGGCTTTGCTGGCACAGAAACGCCAACGGTAATTTGTTCTGTGTCAGATGCACCTTCAATGAATAGTGAGCCTGTCGATCTGGCGGTTTGTGAAACAAAATTATCTTGCAATTCATCGCTAGCGGGTTTGAAGCATCTCAATCGCTTAGAAAATGTTCTATTGAAAGCGGAGTGTCAGTCGAGAGGTTGTGGTGATGGCTTGGCGCTTAATGAGCTGGGCGATGTAATCGAAACTACTCATAGTAATGTGTTTGTTTGTCGACATTCCCGCTGGACGACGCCGCGTTTAAACCTCTCTGGCGTAAGAGGCGTTATGCGGCAGTTTCTGTTGGATGAGCTTGGGCCTTCTGTGGGAATCGAGGTTGCGGAAACTGAACTGAGTGAGGCTGACTTATTGGATGTTGAGTCTGCTTTCTGTTGCAACAGTATTCGCGGCTTGACTCAAGTTCGCTCCATAAATGGTCGCAACCTAGAGGTTAACGGCGTGGATTTTCAACGATTTCAGCAGGGGCTGAAAGAAAGTAGGTACAGTGTGTGATTGTTGCCATTATTCATTCAAAGATTGTACGTACGCTGGTGTTGATTGGTTTTCTCGCGGTGGCAGCATTAAGTTTGTACGGCGTTCGTTGGTTGCATCAGCCTTTGACTGCAGCGGTGAATGGACCTCAGTTAATTGAAATTATCGATGGCGACTCTCTTTACCGAGTAGGTCATCGGTATGGAGGCGAACTGGGTTTAACTCATGTTCGATTTTGGGTTTGGTACGCACGTCTCTACAACCTCACCGATATTCAGCGGGGAGAGTACGAGCTTCCGCGTGAGCTTACGCCAGTGAGTCTGTTGCGTTTGCTCAATTCAGGGCAGGTAAAACAACGGACCATTTCGTTGATTGAGGGTACGACTTTAAAAGAAGCTCTGTCTGTCTTGGAGCAGATACCAACCCTCTCCGAGGGTGAGCCACTTACCCCCGCAGCGGTACGTCAAAAATTACAAATTGAGCAGGAAAATCCTGAGGGCTGGTTGTTTCCAGATACCTATGCCTATACAAAACAGACAACGGCATGGCAGTTGCTGGAGCAGTCTCATAAAAAACTCAAGCGGGTGCTTGCTCAAGAGTGGGAAGGGCGCGCTGAGAATCTGCCCTATGAGACACCCTATGAGGCGTTGATTATGGCGTCCATTGTAGAAAAGGAAACTGGGGTGCCTCATGAGCGCGCTGAAATTGCCGGTGTGTTTGTGCGTCGTTTGCAGCAAGGTATGCGGCTTCAAACAGACCCCACCATAATCTATGGTTTGGGTGATTCCTACCAAGGCGATATTAAGCGCAAGCACTTGCGTCAGAGAACTCCGTACAATACCTACGTCATTAACGGCTTGCCGCCAACACCGATTGCGTTAGCTGGGAGAGAGGCGATTCACGCAGCACTGCATCCGGCAGACGGTTCGAGTTTATATTTCGTCGCCAAGGGAGATGGTAGTCATCAGTTTTCTGCCACGCTGTCGCAGCATCAGGCGGCTGTCAAACAGTTTCAGCTGAACCGCAAGGCTGATTATCGTTCAACTCAATAAGTTATTATCAAATCTAAAGGGAGCATTCGCTTGTCATTGCCGCGAGGAAAATTTATCACCCTGGAGGGGACGGAAGGTGTTGGCAAAACAACCAACCTAACCTTCATTCAAGAGTGGCTGGAACAAAAAAATGTCCCGTTGATAGTAACGCGAGAGCCGGGCGGTACACCGCTGGCTGAAGAGTTGCGTGAAATGTTGCTGCGAAAGCGTGACGAGCCTGTAGACGCCAGCGCTGAATTATTGATGGTGTTTGCCGCTCGCGCACAACATCTAAATCAAGTGATTCGGCCGGCGCTTGAAAGAGGCGAGTGGGTGTTGTGTGATCGTTTTACCGATGCGACTTACGCTTATCAGGGCGCGGGTCGCGGCTTGTCTCTAGAAATGATCGAAACGCTCGAAAATTTAGTTCAGGAGGAGTTGCGCCCTGATCTAACGATTGTATTGGATATTGATGTTGAGACAGGGTTGGCACGAGCGAGTGATCGCGCCGCATTGGATCGATTTGAATCTGAGGCGGTGGAGTTCTTTCATCGAGTTCGCGGCGGTTATCGCACACGCGTTGCACAGCAACCAGATCGGTACCGAGTCATTGATGCTGGTCAGAACTTGAAGGCAGTCCAGTCTGACGTGGCGGCGGTGCTGGAGCAGCTTGGCCTATAACCTTACGCATTAATGGGCTTAGAAATCACACTCGCAAGTCAGATGGATTTGCTCGCCGCTGAAAGGGTGTTCAAAGCACAGTTGAGTTGCGTGCAGCAGTAAACGCTCAGCCGCTGATTGACTCTCTTCGTGCCCGTAAAATTCATCCCCAAGAATGGGATGCCCCATCGTCAGCATATGTACCCGCAATTGGTGGGAGCGGCCCGTGTGTGGTGTTAGCTCCACTCGGCTGCGGTTTTTGTCTCTGTCCATCTCTGTAATCCGATAATGAGTCGAGGCACTTTTACCTGTTTCCCAGCAAACTTTTTGTTTGGGACGATTTGGCCAGTCACAAATGAGTGGTTCCGTAATGTCGCCTTCGGCCCTATCCGGCATGCCGTGCACCACGGCAACATAGCGTTTACTAATGAGACGTTTTTCAAACAGTTTGCTAAACGCGCGCAATGCTTCGAGGTTGTGCGCGATGAGCAGTAATCCCGAGGTGGCCATGTCGAGTCGATGTATGATGCGGCTGTCAGGGTAGGCCGATTGCGCTCGCGCAATGACACAATCTTGGTTTTCAGGCCCGCGTCCGGGAACGCTGAGCAGGCCGGAAGGTTTGTTGACGGCAATCAGGTGTTGATCTTGGTAGACAACTTCTAAATTCATTGGCTGGGTTGGTTAGCTATGAGCGGGGGGCGATTATCGCAAATCCTCTTGGGGTGTTGTAGTTATCAATATCGAAGGGGGAAAATTCTATTGGCGATTATAGTCTTGAGATGGCGTCTGTAGGTGCTTATTGGTAAGCTTGGCGCCTGTTTAATGACGTGGTCGAGGTTGTTCTGTTGAGCTCCACACATGCAAGTTCCGTTGGTGATAACTTGTCATTGCCCTATACGTGGCAGGCCTCTCAATGGCAGCGTTTAGTGCAATTGGCTGCCGATCAAAAAATGCCCCATGCGTTAATTTTGTCGGGTCACAGTGGCGTGGGCAAGCGTCATTTTGCCGAGGCTATGGGTTATTACCTTTTGTGCCTGTCACCAGTTAATAAGGTGCCCTGCGGGCGCTGTAAAGGCTGTGAGTTGAATCAGGTGGGCACTCATCCAGATCTTTTTATTCTAGAGCCAGAAGATGGCAGTCGAGTGATTAAGATTGATCAAGTCCGCAAGCTTACCGAATTTGTCGCCAAGACTTCACAGCAGGGCGGCAGTAAAATCGCTTTGATCAACCCGGTTGAAGCGCTCAATGTCAATGCCGCAAATGCCTTGCTGAAGAGCTTAGAAGAGCCCTCGGGGGATACGGTTATGTTTTTGGTGACTCAGTCACCGACTCAAGTGATTGCGACCATACGCAGTCGTTGCCAGCAAATGGAATTTGGGCTCCCCTCTAGAGAAGAGAGCTTGGCCTGGCTGGAGCCTTTGGCGGTGGGGCATGATCCACAATACCTTCTTGATAGTGTGGGCGGTGCTCCATTAGCGGCTTTACAGTTGTTAGAGGACGATACGCTCGAGCATTTGCAGTCACTGGTCGACGGATTATTGGGCTTGGCGCACAGTCGTTGTACCGCTCTAGAGTTAGCGGCCAAGCTTCATCGCAATGAGGTGTTGCCCGTTGTCGAGTTCATGATGAAGTGGTTGCAGCTTGGTCAAAAAAAGGCCGTCATTGAATTGCAGCAGGGTAGCCATACCGATGCCGAGTTTGAATTGTTGGAGGTGTTGTCGAGTATTCCCAGCACTATTATGTATCGATTCTGGGATAAGATCGTTATCGTCAAGCGCCAGCTGCTGAGTGCGTCAAACCCTAATAAGCAACTATTACTAGAGGAGCTCTTTATGGACTGGCAGGCGCTGACGAAGCGATCACAAAAGCTGACGCAAAGTAGACAGCAGATGATGAATGGATTACTTTAATTGGCAATGTACGATTTGATTGAGAGAAGGTTATGCAAGGATTAGGCGGCGGCGCTCGCAACGGCATATTATCACTGACGATTAAAGACAAAGCGGTTCTCTACGCAGCCTATATGCCGTTTGTGCAAAACGGCGGTTTGTTTATTCCTACCAACAAGAGCTATAGCTTGGGTGATGAGGTGTTCATGTTGCTCAATCTTATGGAAGAGCCCGAGAAGATTCCGGTGGCCGGTAAAGTGGTTTGGGTCACCCCTAAGGGCGCTCAAGGTAACCGAGCGGCAGGTGTCGGCGTGCAGTTCAGTGATCAAGATGATACAGCGGCCAACAAAATTGAGACTTATTTGGCGGGCTCTCTGGATTCTGACCGACCTACTCATACGATGTAGTGATACGCGGCTGAGTTTTGTCTCGGCCGCCCTCCTTAGCTCTATGTCTGCGGTTTCACGCTGAAGCGGTTCACCGTGCCGTAACAACACGTTAGAATTCCCTCCCGATTTTGTCTTGAAGGCCAGTTTTCTGGCCTTTCTATTGTTTTATTGTGCTGCTGTTGTGAGGTTTTTATGTTGGTTGACTCCCATTGCCATTTGGATCGCCTGAAATTGGATAAATACGAAGGTGACCTTCAGTTGGCTCTCGAGTCTGCTCGGGAAGTCGGCGTGGGTAAGATGCTGTGCGTGGGGATTAGTTTGGATAATCGCCAGGCGGTAACCGAATTGGCTGAACGTCACGAAGATGTGGTTGCATCGGTTGGGGTTCATCCGCTGGATGTTGAAAGCGGTTTGGCGACTGAACAGCAGCTAGTGGAGTGGGGAGCCCACCCTAAAGTGGTTGCCCTCGGAGAAAGTGGGTTGGACTACTACTATAGCGATGACAGCAAAGAGGTGCAGCAAGAGAGTTTTGCGGTTCATTTGCGCGCTGCCGGCGAGGCAAAGTTGCCTGTCATAGTTCACACTCGAGATGCCCGTCAGGATACCTTGGACTTGATCGCCGAGTACGGCAGTCAAGAGTCTGCCGGCGTGTTGCATTGTTTTACTGAAAGCTGGGAAATGGCCAAAGCGGCCATGGACATGAATTACTACGTGTCGCTTTCCGGTATCGTGACTTTCAAGAATGCAGAAGAGCTAAGGGATGTGGCAAGGAAGATGCCACTGGACCGATTGTTGGTGGAAACTGACTCGCCATACTTGGCACCGGTGCCTTACCGAGGCAAGCCCAATGAACCTGCCTATGTGAAAGAGGTGGCCCAATTTGTCGCTGATCTGAAGGGCATCAGCTACGACAAGTTGTGCGAAATTACCGGCGATAACTTTCATCGTTTGTTTGCTAAGGCGTGAGCGCTGTCTCAGCCTTGACCCGCTAGCAAACAGTCAAGTAGTCGTGTTGGTGCTATTCTGGGGTGTCGTAAATTTCACCGATTGTACTTTGCTTCCAAAGTTCAGCGCTAAGCTCCGCAATGGAGCATCGACTAGGGTTTGCTAGCCAATCGACAATTGCTTTTGCAACGTCGGGGTAGTGATAGCGAGACAGGCTTGAGCTATCGAGCCAGTGTGCCAAAGCTGCATGGCTGAGGTGATCCATTCGGTGCCCCACTCTTAGTTGCTCTATAGCCAATGCGTTGGAAAGCTGTTCCATTTGTCCGTGTAAAGGCTTAACCAGAATTTTCTTGCCAAGCTGTAAGGCCTCGCTGGCGAGTTCAAATCCGGCGTTGCATACCACTCCGTTGCACTGGTGAAGATCGCGCTTGAATCCTTCTAAGCTGAGAGGCTCTAGTCGTACGTTGTCGCGTTCTTCACGCTGGTCAAAATTCCCATAGTAGATGAATTGCTGTTGCGGGAAGCGCTGTAGCAGTGCAATCACCTCGTCCGGGGCTTCAAAGCCTAGATAGACTAGAACGCTGCTCTCGAAAGCTTCGGGCTGTTGTTCGTCCAAATGCACAATAGGCGGCAGTATGGGCTGGTTGAAGTGATGCCAGTGCAACCCCAGTTGTTGTGATCCGGGGGCGAAGTGCTTAATGATAGCTCGCGATAGCCATGAATCTCCTTCGATCGGGATGTGATGTTGAAACGCGTATTGATGGCCGAGGGTAATGCAGGGGACTTTTTGCCTTCTAGCGGCCCATGCAGTAATAGGCTCGAAATCACAGATGACCTGATCATAACCGCTCAAATCCAGCTGCTTTATATCCTTGAACAATTGCAATAAGTTATTCTGACGCGCGGTGGCAAAGGTGTTGATCCTGCCGTGATCACTAACGAAGCTCAGGCCTTGGCGATCTTGCCAGTCGCCAAATTCGTCCATGTCAAAGTAATCGTGACGCTCGCGACCGCTGAATAGATAATCTACCTGAACGCCTGTGGCCTTAAAGTGCCGGTTCATTGCCCGCGCCCGACTGATGTGACCGTTGCCGGTCCCCTGGACGCCGTAAAAGACTTTCATTGATGAATGCTCTCTGATTCGATGGGGCTATCTCCATTCCTGTTTGTGGTACTGAATCGCGTTAAACCAAGGTGAGGGCCAACACTGCGATACTGTGCCCAAGCGCGGCGCCCGCCAAAGTATCCGTTGGGAAGTGAACCCCTAGCAAAACTCGAGAGACGCCAACGAGTCCTGCCCAGAGATACAGTAGCCCGCCGACTTCAGGTAGCCACTGGCAGACT
The DNA here is from genome assembly GCA_002707785.1 of Cellvibrionaceae bacterium. GTDB lineage: Bacteria > Pseudomonadota > Gammaproteobacteria > Pseudomonadales > Cellvibrionaceae > Pseudomaricurvus. Next base: position 161,332 of record PANW01000033.1, read on the forward strand.
AGGGTGGCGCATAAAAATGCCGCTGAGGTGTGCCCTGAGGGAAAGCTAAACTGATCGCTCGGTTCCACCACGCTCTTAAAGCCTGGGATGGCCTGTGGAGGGCGGTTTCTTTTGAAGTTGTTTTTAAGAACAAAGTACAGAAGCCTTTCTGCGCATAAGGCCAGCGTCAACACGCTTGCCATCAGTTGCTGGTCGCAAATAATCAACACTAAGACGCCAATGACATATAGATGGCCGTCTGCTGTTTTCGAGAGCCAGCGGCTTGCCGTGGTGAGGGTGGCTAGGTGCTTGCGTCTCAGGCACCAGTCAAAGGTGTGCAGATCGTAGTTGTGCAAACTTTCTAATAGCTTCATAGCGCTTGTCTCCAAGTGCGTGTTGCATTTAATCATGTGTTGTGACTATCAGATTATGTCCGCTATATGACAGCTTTGTGAGTGATGGATGACAGTTTCGTGTCAGTCGGTAGGTGAGGAGTAGGTGTTCGGTTGCAGACTTTGATACCATGCCTCTCTTTTGAAATCGGTGATAGGGGGATCGATGCAAGAGCAACTCAAGGTGATGCTAGAGCTTCAGGACAGCATGAACACCAAAGTAAATGAAGACTGGCGAAATCAGGGTTTTGAGTGGTATCGAGCCATATGGATCGAATGTGGGGAATTGCTGGATCATTACGGTTGGAAGTGGTGGAAAAAACAGCAGCCTGATATTGAGCAAGTAGAGCTTGAGCTCATTGATATTTGGCATTTCGGCTTGAGTATTCTGTTGCAGTCGGGTCAGAGTCCACAAGACATTGCTCAAGATATTGAAAGCCAGTTGACCATTGCTACAGATGAGGCTGATTTCAAACTGGATTTGGAGCGTTTTGCGGCCGATGTATTAGTCAGCAAAGGGTTTTCAGTTGCCGAGTTTGGTCGATTAATGGCTGGCATCGGCATGGATTTTGATCGATTGTACGTTGGCTACGTAGGAAAAAATGTGCTGAATTTCTTTCGTCAGGATCACGGTTATAAAGATGGCAGTTACATCAAAGTGTGGTCTGGTAAAGAGGATAATGAGCACCTTGTTGAGGCGTCGAGAGAGCTCGATACCACCGCCATGAGCTTTAAAGATGATCTCTATAGCGCGCTGGCGTCTCGCTATCAGTCTTTAGCGAAGTAGTCGTGATCATCAGTGCTTGAGCTAAACTGGTGCATTTGCGTGCACTGAATTGTTCTCTCAAGCGCCAAAACGGTGTTTCGTAGGGTTTGTCGTTGAGTCTTTCGCGTCGTTACTGACGATGCCTGCAGGCTTGAGCGCCTTATGTAATTCGCCTTAACTTAGTCTTTGGTCGGATTTTGTTGGGTTTTGGATGCATTTTTCTTCCAATTCCCTATAATTGCCCACCGCCCAAAGGGCGTTTCTAGTGCGCATCAGTGTCACCGGAGCGTCTTCTTAATACTTTTCTAGAGCGTAAACGGAGATTTATCGTGAAAGCACCCGTACGTGTTGCCGTAACCGGCGCAGCCGGCCAAATCAGCTACTCCCTGTTGTTCCGCATCGCCGCTGGCGAAATGCTGGGTAAAGACCAGCCTGTAATCCTTCAAATGCTTGAGATTACTCCAGCATTGAATGCCCTTAAGGGTGTCGCTATGGAGTTGGATGACTGTGCATTCCCTCTGTTGGCTGGCATGGTTTGCAGTGACGATCCTAACGTTGCCTTTAAAGATGCAGATTTTGCTCTGCTGGTAGGTGCACGTCCTCGTGGTCCAGGTATGGAGCGTAAAGATTTGCTGGCAGCAAACGCCGCGATCTTCTCCGTTCAAGGTAAGGCCATCAACGATCACGCTTCTCGCGACATTAAAGTACTGGTAGTTGGTAATCCAGCAAACACCAATGCTCTGATCGCTCAGCGTAATGCACCAGACATCGATCCACGTCAATTCACTGCCATGATGCGTTTGGATCACAACCGCGCTATGAGCCAGTTGGCAGAGAAAACCGGTAAAACCATCAATGACGTTAAGAACGTTATTATTTGGGGTAACCACTCCGCTACTCAGTACCCAGATATTCACAACACCTCAGTTGACGGTGCTGATGCTATGGGCCTTATCGATCAGGCTTGGTATGAAAATGATTTCATTCCAACTGTTCAGCAGCGTGGCGCAGCCATCATCGAAGCACGTGGCGCGTCTTCTGCAGCCTCTGCAGCTAATGCTGCCATCTTCCATATGCGTGACTGGGCTTTGGGTACTCCAGAAGGCGATTACGTCACTATGGGTGTCTACTCTGATGGTTCTTACGGAATCGAAAAGGGGCTGATCTACGGCTATCCTTGCACTTGTAAAGATGGCGATTGGACCATCGTGCAGGGCATTGAAGTGAATGACTTCTCTCGTGGCAAAATGGCTGCCACTGAAACTGAATTGCGTGAAGAGCGTGATGCAGTTGCGGACCTGTTGCCTTAGTAGGTAAGTAGTCTCGCGAAAGAAAAAAGCGTGGTTTATCCACGCTTTTTTTTGTTCTCAATTCCATACTCTCTAAAACTTCACGCTTATATTCGCATTAGTACCAAGTTCTCGCGGCGTAGCTGCTAGCCTAAGTTTATAGGCGGCGAGAAGAGGGTGAGTTGTGGTCAGGGTAAAATCGGTCAATCCAGTGAGTGTTCAGCTCACGCTTGAGCCTAATCAATCCCTCTCTTCTGAGGTGCAGTTGTTTGTTGTCATAACCTTTGTGGTTTTTTTTGTCGTTGTCGCAATGATCTTTTTGCTGTTGGGGGCCTGGATGGTGGTTCCATTGATACTGCTGGAGGGGGCGCTGCTTGTCTTTGGGTTGCGTCTAGTGCACGACCGAACAAAAATAAAAGAAAAGCTCTCAGTAGGGCCGGATTCTGTTCATGTGCTGAAGCTGGTCGCGGGGAAGAAGCATCACTGGTGTTTTCGGCGTTCGAGTTTACGTTTAAAGGTAGGTTGCAACCATTTTGGTGATGTTCAAAAGGTTACTTTGTGTGGCGATCTGGGAATGCTTGATGTTGGGCACTTTCTGAATGAAAGTGATAGAAAGCAGTTGCTGTCAGATCTTCGTTCACTGGGGTTTAATTGTAAGAAAACTCCTCAATTGGGCCTTTTGGTCTGTTAGTTAGATTGTCACAAAACTCGTCTCCGGTATAATTTCGCTTCTTTCAATTCTGTAATAGGCGTAATTATGGCCCACCCTAAAATCGGCAACATGGCACCCGCGTTCACCCTAATGAACGAGAACGGCGAAAAGGTCAGTCTCAAGGATTTCCGAGGTGTGAAGAATGTTGTGGTTTACTTCTATCCGAAGGCCATGACTCCAGGTTGCATTACGCAGGCTTGCGGTATCCGTGATAATAAGTCGCAGTGGGATGACTTGGATACTGTGGTGTTGGGAGTGAGCCCTGATCCGGTTAAGAAACTGAAGGGCTTCATCGAGAAAAAAGAACTTAATTTTACGCTTTTGTCCGATGAGAATCATGCCATCGCAGAGAAGTATGGCTGTTGGGGGATGAAGAAGTTTATGGGGCGTGAATTCATGGGGCTCATTCGCACTACATTTATCGTAGGAAAAGATGGTCGCCTGCTTTCAGTTATGGACAAGTTCAAGACCAAATCCCATCATGATGATTTGCTGGCGCAGCTCGAAGAACTTTTGTAATTACTTCGACCACCGTTGTCTTTGTCAAAGGTTAATGTTGCATCTACTCATGTGGCGTTGGCCTACACATTTTCACAGATGAAACTCTTTTGTTGAGTGGCAAGCACGCGTGAGAGTTTGTATCGGAAGAGTCGTTAGCTGCTGTTGCAATATTCAGTGTTCCGGCGTTCATTCATGCTCACTTCCCTTGTGTACCCAAAAGTGTGACGTGGGTCACGTGGCGATTGTTTTCTCTTATCTCTTTCTGGTGTTGAATCGTTCTTTAAAATCAGGCGATCTAGAAACTAAACTCCGTATAATATTAAGGAATAAGTGCTGAATTGAGCCTGCTGTTAACTATTGTCACTAAAAACAACCATGTGGCACGTTTCAGACTGGCTTCTTTCCTTTATAACGAATAGTTTTGTCGTCCTTAATATCCGCTCCATTAGAAGGGCGGGAGTAGCCAATAGGGTAATCAATTCAGTAATGACAAATGAGCGTGGCGTGTTTTCTACAACAGACCGGTTAGATTCAGGTGAAGCCCTTGAGTCGGCGCGAGATCGTCAGCTGGTGGAGCGCCTGCGCCGTCTTCACGATTTGTTGACTGATCGGTTTGAGTCCTACGAAATCCACCGCAAGGCATATCTTCAGGCTGGACGCCGCATGTTTGGCGCGCAAGAGGCGCTGCTGTTGAGAGTGCGTTTTCTTCAGGAAGAGGCGGTTGTCGAGGCTCATGATGGCGGTAAGCTCAATGATCTAGTCAGTGTTTCTCAAGATCTGGAGTGGGTGTTTCGTGCGGTTGATCAAAAAAACGCCATTTATTCCAAAGAATGCACTGCGAATACGGGCGGCTTGACCTATAATGGTTTTGTCGTTCGTGGATACATTTGCTCACCGGTGTTTGTAGCTGGACAGATTTATGGCGTTCTGTGTTTTTTACGAGACTCGCCAGAGCAAGATAGCTTTACGGATGAAGATATCGAAACTATAGCGTTGATGGCAAAAGGAGTGGCCAAGATGATTGAACTGCAAAGGGCACAGCCCGTTGATCAAGAGAAGCTTAGGGCAGGGTTCGCTACCGAGGGTGTAAAAACCTTTGAAGAATACGTTCAGCAGGCGCGCTTGCCTGAAGTTTATGGAGTACCTGGCCGCGTTGTCGAAGTGCTTCAGAAGCGCATTGGTAGATCTTCGTTATCGATAGATTTCATCGCTGAAGAGATGAATCTATCAAAGAGGACCTTACAGCGCCGCCTACAGCAGCAGTGCATTAGCTTTGCCCAGTTGCGCGATCAGGTTCGCTTTCATCACTCTATTAATTATCTCATCGAGCACGCGATGAGTATTGATAGTATTTCAGCTTCATTGGATTTCTCTGATAGAACCAGTTTTACCAATGCTTTTAAGCGTTGGACTGGCTTATCACCAAGTACCTTCCGCAAATTATTTCGCGATTACGCATAATCGCCATTCCTCTTTGCTGATTGCCTGATGCGGGCAAAAACGGTAGAGTTTCAGCCTTTGAAACTCTACCCAGCAATGAGGAAAATTGATGGAATTTTTTATTCCTGCCGCCATGGCACAAACTAGCGCTCCAGCTCCGCAAGGCGATCCCATGATCACCCTAGTCATGTTTGGTGGCTTGTTTGTATTTATGTATTTTTTCATGATTCGCCCACAGCGCAAGCGCCAGAAAGAGCACCAAGAATTGGTGGGTGGCCTTGGAAAAGGTGATGAAGTGGTCATGAACAGCGGTATGTTAGGCAAGGTGATTAAGGTTGATGATGACTACCTGGTGATTGAAACTGGCACCAATGTAGAGCTGAAATTTCAGAAGGTTGCGGTTCACGCCGTGCTTCCAAAAGGCACAATCAAGTCTATCTAAACAAGTTAGGCGTTCGAAGAGGCAGCTATAGGCTGCCTTTTTTGTGTCTCTCTATTAAGCTCGCAGAGCAGATCGATATGCGAGATTTCAAGAGCCTATAAGGGTTTTCTTATGATTGATTTACCTCCTAAGTTGGATTTAGCGCAGATACCGACACCATTGCAGCTCCTGAATCGCGTTTCTAAAGAGTTAGGCGTCAATATTTGGGTGAAAAGAGATGATCTTACAGGGAGTGTGCTAAGCGGTAATAAGGTCAGGAAATTGGAGTTTTCCCTTGCGCAAGCTCTACGAGAGGGATGTGATCACATTATTACATGCGGAGGGCTGCAGTCGAATCACTGTCGTGCGACGGCTCTGTTGGGAGCTCAGTTAGGCTTGTCCGTAACTTTGGTGCTGCGGGGGCATGCAGAGGAGGTGGCGGACGGTAACTTTCTTTTAGACCGGCTCTCTGGAGCGACGATAAAGACCTTCGCTCCTCGCGATTACACTCAAAACCTCACCTCTATTCTAGAGGCTGAAGCCAATGCAGTGTCCGAGCAGGGTGGAAAAGCATTTGTAATACCTACCGGCGCAAGTGATGGCGTTGGGATATGGGGTTATGTGGCAGCGGCGAAGGAGATGCAGGAAGATTTCAATCGTCACCGTATTCTGCCCAGTCATGTAGTGATGGCCACCGGTTCTGGGGGAACACAGGCGGGATTGTCCTTAGGCGCTCATCTGCTCGGCTGGGAAACACAGATTTTGGGGATGGCCGTCTGCGACGATGAAAACTATTTTTTGCGCAAAGTGCGCGAAGACATTGATGAGTGCACACAGCGTTATGGTTTAACGACCAACTCTGAGGATGTTTCGGTAAGTGTCAACGACCGCTATGTCGGGCCAGGCTACGCTCAAGCTGATGATGAGGTGTTTGAGATGATAGCCAAGTTGGCGAGTACCGAAGGGATAGTGTTGGATCCTGTTTATACGGGAAAGGCGTTTTATGGTCTGGTTTCCGAGATAAAATCTGGTCGCTTAACTGGCGTTAGAGACGTAGTTTTCGTCCATACTGGCGGTGTATTTGGGAACTTTCCGTTCAAGCAGCGATTTGCTTGAATTTATCAGGATTGCGCTCTCGTTGTAGCGGGTCATAAAGGTTCAATCATTGTGATCTGCGCCACGGCGCTGCTTGCGGTATTCTTCGACAAATTCCAGTTTGCGCATGGCCAAATAGTGTATCCCCCAGCGAAGTGCGGATAATGTGCTCAGTAACAGCAAGGCGCCCACGTAGACCAGTGTTTCAGGTGATATCAGATAGATTTTAATCAGTAGCAGCGCCAGTAAGGGTAGGGCAATCGGGCGTGCAGTGAATAGTGCGATAATATCGTTCAGACTCTGCCAGTACTCGCGCTGCATGATACCTCTCCGGCGGCTTTTGTGGATGGATAAAGTTTACACCAGAGGAGGAGGACGAGCGCCTCCGAGAGTGGTTTCGAGCTAACAATTTCGCTATAGAAAGGAGTGGCGGTATGCCGAAAAAAACAGTTTTGGGTTATCAGATAGAAACCCATGGCGGGCCCGAGGTTTTGCAGTTTGGTCCTATTGAATTGCCAGAATTAGGGCCAACCGACGTGTTGGTGAGTCATCGAGCTCTCGGCATCAATTTTATCGATATCTATTTTCGCGAAGGCCTTTATCCTATGGAGCTTCCCGGAGGGTTGGGGTTAGAGGCTGCTGGAGTTGTTGAGGCGGTCGGTAGCGAAGTTAGCTACGTAAGCGTGGGAGAGCGTGTCGCTTATTGTATGAGTCCCATAGGGGCCTATGCAGAGGCTCATGTTGTTCCTCAGCAATTGTTAATCCCGATTCCATCAGAGATCGATGATATTACTGCTGCAGCAATCACGTTAAAGGGTTTGACGGCGGCGTTTTTACTGACGGCGTTGCGGCCGCTAAGACGAGGAGACGCCATTGTTGTGCACGCAGCCGCCGGCGGTGTCGGGCAGCTGCTCTGTCAGTGGGCTAGGGATATGAATTTAATCGTCATTGGCGCGGTCGGGTCTGCTGATAAAGTGGCGCTCGCCACAGCGGCAGGCTGTGATCACGTAGTGGTCACTGAAGGCGATTGGGTGGCTCAGGTTAGGGAGCACTGCAAAGAGGGGGTGCAGATGGTGTTTGATTCAGTGGGCGCTGATACTTTTGACTCCTCGCTCGCTTGTTTGGCGCGAAGGGGATGGTTTGTCTCTTATGGTAACTCCAGTGGCCCTGCGCCAGCAGTGTTGCCGCTTACGCTCATGCAAAAAGGCTCACTAGTGATGACTCGTCCAAGTTTGGCGGATTTCATCTCTGACCGAGAAGAAATGTTGTCGTTGGCCAGTGAATTGTTCGACCGAGTTATTTCTGGACGCTTACAGGTCAACGTGGGTTTGACATTGCCCCTATCGGAGGCCGCTAAGGCCCATCAAATGCTCAAAGAGAGAAAGACAACCGGTTCGACGGTGCTGACCGTTGAAGAGTCAACTTAAACCCCGAACGTTCTAAACTCAGCTATAAAGGATGAAGCTATGTCAGAGGATTCAGATCGCAAGCTTGTAATCGCCATATCGTCTCGGGCGCTGTTTGATTTGGGCGATAGCCATACGGTATTTGAGCAAAGCGGCCTAAAATCGTATTCGCAATATCAAATACAGCACGAAAATGACGTGTTGCAGCCTGGGGACGCGTTTTTTGTCGTTGAGAAGTTGTTGCGCCTGAACGAACTGCTGGAAGGAAAGCCGAGGGTTGAGGTTATCCTGTTGTCTCGCAACAGCGCTGATACCGGATTGCGGGTGTTTAACTCTATCGAGCACTACGGTCTCAATATTTCGCGCGCAGCCTTCTGCGGCGGCGAGAGCCCTTATCGTTACGTCTCTGCGTTTGGTTGTCACTTGTTTTTGTCGACGGATGCCGAAGATGTAAGAAATGCCCTGTCGCACGGGGCCGCTGCGGCAACTCTAATTACCTCAAATGCTACGTCTGAGCACGGTGAGCAGCTGCGATTCGCGTTTGATGGGGATGCAGTGCTCTTCTCGGATGAGGCTGAGCGCGTATACAAGCAAGAGGGCTTGGAGGCGTTTACGGAGAAAGAGAAAGAGCGTGCCAAACAGCCACTTATGGGGGGGCCTTTCAAGGAGTTCCTGGCGGCCCTACAGGGCTTGCAGGCAGAATTTGGCGCTGAAGATATGCCTATTCGCACAGCACTAGTCACGGCTCGGTCGGCACCTGCGCACGAAAGAGTCATCAGAACGCTAAGGGCTTGGAATATCCGAATTGATGAATCGCTCTTTTTAGGCGGCCTTGATAAGGGAGAGTTCCTCAAGGCCTATGGCGCGGACGTCTTCTTTGATGATCAGAAAACCCATTGCGCTTCTGCCAGCGATCATGTGGCAACAGGGCATGTCCCGCACGGTGTTGCCAACGAGATTGAAGTTGATCCGTCCTAGTTGAAGGTGTTGATCGCTATTCTTAAGAGGAGGGTTGATAGATTGTTTTGCTCTACGTCCTAAACGGTGGCCGTAGACTGCTATCCTTAAGGGGTGCCACTGCATCGCCGTCGTTTTTGTTCGGTAGGTTTTTGCGTGTTGGTGCAAGGGGAGCCTTCTTGGTTTTCCATTTCAAGCTCGGTTATGCCGTTGAGCTGGTATTCACGCCGTTGCTGAAGATTGTGAATTCGAAAGTGGCCCTATACTCCGCTGTTGTTATTCTGGGATGCCTTGTTGGCGACTCTTGAGTTGTGACGTTGCTGGAAGAGGTGCAGGGATAATGATTCAAAAAATTGTCCTAGCGACAGATCTTGGTCCGTTCGCAGGCCATGCTATGGAACATGCCCTAGATATGGCGGTGAATCATCAGGCAAAAGTAACCGCGGTTCATGCGGTCGAGCCTCTCAGTAGTTTTGCGCACGCGATGGTTTCTACCTACCTCGAGTCAGACGACCCGAGCAATGATCTATCCGGTCCGGCAGGGTTATTGGCTTCGATTCGGGACCAGATGGAGCGTTCATTGGGGACCGAACGCAGCGATATCGATCCGGATTACAACTGCTTTGTGGATTTTGTTGTCGAGCAGGGGCGTCCAGCAGAGGTGATCCTCGCGCAGACTCAAAAGCTCGGCGCCGATCTGATCATAATGGGCAGCCATGGCCCAGAGGCGATGGGGAATAATGTTCTAGGTTCTGTAACGACTCGTGTGCTGCAATTGTCTAAAGTGCCTGTCTACATGGTTCCCATGATCAGTCCGAGAAACTGGTTTCAATTAGGCGCCGACGAAAGAGTTGGCCGGTCAGGCTAAGAGGTCAGGCTCTGATCTAAAAAATGGCGAACTTAACCCCCAGGATCATAAGAATACCAGCCAAAATGGGCTGTAAGACTTGGCTGGGTAGGTGGGCTCCTATTCGTGTTCCCAAACTGACGGCCGGTAGCGAGCCAATCAGCAAGCAACCCAGCAGTAAAAAATCCACATTGCCAAGAAATATGAGGTGGCCTAGACCGGCGATGAGGGTCAGGGGCACGGCGTGCGCGATATCGGTACCCACTATATGCTGAGCTTTAAGTGTCGGATAGAGCACCAGCAGTATCGCTGTGCCAATGGCGCCGGCGCCCACTGAACTTAGTGTCACAAAGATTCCTAGGAATATCCCCATGAGGACGGTTAGCGCCCGAGTTTTTAGTGAAGATTTGACTGATTTGGGGGCGGACAGGGGTTTAATTCTGGATTTGAACAGCAGAACGGCTGAGGTCAGTATCAGCATGATGCCGAGACTGGTCGTCAGTATTTGCTCGTACCCCCCTGAGTTTGTGAATACTGTTTTTAACAGTAGTGCGGTAACAATGGCGGCTGGGAGGCTCCCAATCGCCATTCGACGAACCACGCTCCAGCGGATATTGCCTTTTTTCTGATGTGATACGACTCCACCTGCCTTAGTCACGGCGGCGTATAGCAAGTCGGTACCTATGGCAACATTGTAGGGAAAGCCAAACAGAATGAGCAGTGGTGTCATCAGCGAGCCGCCGCCAACACCGGTAATGCCAACCGCTAAACCGACACCCGCTCCTGCGAAGATATAAAGTAAGATTTCCATTAATATATAGACTATCGTTATGTATAAGTGGGTTGGCTATAAGATTTTGTTAAATTTGGTTGGCAAATATACTGATTTGTTACTATTCTGGAAAAGAATATTTTTTTATATTTTTATAATCGAATCTCAGTGTCAGGCCATTTGGAGGGCTTATGAAGCTGCAGCAACTGCGATACATATGGGAAGTTGCCCATCACGATTTGAATGTATCCGCAACCGCACAAAGTTTGTACACATCTCAGCCGGGTATAAGTAAGCAGATACGGCTATTGGAAGATGAGCTGGGAGTTGAGGTTTTTTCTCGTAGCGGCAAGCACTTAACTCGAATAACGCCCGCCGGCGAAGCAATCTTGAAAACTGCTGGCGAAATCCTGCGCAAGGTAGAGAGTATCAAGCAGGTGGCGCAGGAATTCAGTAATGAGAAGAAAGGCAGCCTGTCGCTAGCGACGACCCATACTCAAGCGCGATACGCGCTGCCTAATATCATTGAGACCTTCATCGATAAATACCCTGATGTTTCCCTGCACATGCATCAAGGTACGCCTATGCAGATTTCAGAAATGGCAGCGGACGGTACCGTCGACTTTGCCGTGGCGACTGAGGCGTTAGAATTGTTCAGCGATTTGGTCATGATGCCCTGTTATCGCTGGAATAGAAGTATCGTCGTGCCCAAAAACCATCCGCTGTGTCAGGTGTCTCAGTTGACGCTAGAAGATGTCGCTAAACACCCATTGGTGACATACGTGTTCGGCTTTACTGGCCGCTCCAAGCTTGATGAAGCCTTCATAGAGCGAGGATTGGCGCCAAAGGTCGTATTTACCGCTGCAGATGCTGATGTCATTAAGACCTATGTAAGACTTGGGTTGGGTGTCGGTATTATAGCCAAGATGGCGTACGACGAGGAGATTGACAGTGATTTGGTCGCCTTAGACGCGAGCCACTTGTTTCAGCCAAGCACCACCAAAATTGGATTTAGGCGCGGTACCTTTCTTCGGGGGTATATGTACGAATTTATTGAATTGTTTGCCCCGCATTTGACCAAGGAGGTGGTGACGGAGGCGTATAATCGACATTCAAAGGCTGAAGTTGAGGAGTTGTTCTCACATATTGAGTTGCCAACGTTTTAGTTCTTAGAACTTAGAACTATTTAACGAACCTTTGTGAGCCTCATGCCTATACTTTAGTTATAGATGAGCGGAGGTTTCTATGTTGTCTGTTACAGAACTTATCACAGTGGCTGTTTCAGGGGTTGCCGTTGTTGGCGCGTCTGTTGTAGGTACGGTTTATATGGCTACCGGAGATAATTCGACCCGTTCTGCGGGTGTTGTACAAGAGGGAGGTGCTCATAGGGATATCAGCGACGCGTTTTTTGCCTGTAGTGATCAGGTGGCGAAAGCCGTGCCTTACCGAGTGCGTAATCTCAGTGTAGATGATCGCTCCAGTCGGTACGATGCGGCTGCTAATAATCATGTGGTGTTTATGGATATGGAGGTGATAGAGCGCCCTGGCAGCTTCCATAGTAAACACAATTATCCAGCTAGGGTCACCTGCAGTGTCTCCGCGGCCAGTAATCAGGTGGTGGGTTTCAAAGTGCGTAGACTGTAGATGAGGTGAAATTGAGAGGGAATAGGGATATGTATAGCAGGGACGAACAAAAAAGGAGGCTAAGCCTCCTTTTTTGTGTCTTTAGTTTGCTTAGATCTTCTAGATAAAGTCGAGATCTGGGTTGTCGTTCATGATCTCCTTCAGTTCCTCTTTCTCAGAGGTCTTTTGGTCTAGCACTTCTTTAACAAACTTGAAGTATACGGTGTAGATCTTAGCCTCTTTACCGTCTTCCTCAACCACGAAGAAGGGGGCCCGGTTAACCTTGTGTTCCGCTGCAATCAGCATTCCTGGGCTCTGCGCGTCTCTTTCGTCAGCGACAAGTACCTCGTCGATATGCTTCATTTGATCATTGCTTTCCAGCTTGTTGAGCACGTCGCCGCATTTGCCGCAGGGAGAGCCGTCGGCGAGAATTTTTTTAACGAGTGTAATTTTCACTGAGTTTTCCTTTCTGGGGCGCTATTTATTGATGTTGCTGCCGTGTAGTCCGCATTCTTTCTTGGTTGCCTCTTCCCACCACCAACGGCCCTCGCGTTCATGTTGGCCGGGGCCGATGGGGCGAGTGCAAGGTTCGCAGCCAATGGATACAAAGCCAGTATCGTGGAGGTCATTATACGGGACTTGGTTGGCTCGAATATAGTCCCACACTTGCTGCGAGCTCCAATTGGCTAGTGGGTTGAATTTCGTCAAAGTATCATTTTCTCTGGCGAATACCTTGTCATCCTGTATGACCGGTATCTGTCCTCGTGTGCCGGGGCTTTGGTCCTTTCGCTGGCCTGTCACCCAGGCGTCTACTGTCAGAAGTTTCTTTCTAAGAGGAGCAATCTTGCGAACGCCACAGCATTCTTGGTGGTTGTCCTTGTAGAAGCTGAATAAGCCTTTTTCGTGAACTAGCTCTCGAACGGCATCTCCATCGGGAGATACCACGTCAATATAGAGGTCGTAATGCTCGCGAACCTTTTCTATAAATTGATAGGTTTGGGCGTGCAGCCGGCCTGTGTCGAGGCAGAATATCTCGACGTCGGGATCTATCTTGTGGGCCATGTCGACGAGGATCACATCTTCTGCACCGCTGAACGAAATGGCAATATTTCCAAACTGCTCAATGGCGTAGCGTAGAATTTCCTGAGGTGATTTGTCCTGTAGTGTTTTGTCCAAATCAACAACGTCTAGAAGCTGTGACATGTGATATTCCCAAGTTGTGGCTATACGGTTGTGGTAAGGCGGCGAAGCATACCAGAGCCACTAAGAACTTAAAAATAATCTGCGGTGATAGCCATATAACCAAAAGCGTTGAGGTCTCGAATTTTGATCTCGCCGTGGAACAATGTGCAATATATGGTTGAAGTGCGGGAGTTTTCATCATTATGTAGTGTTTCCTAACCCAGAAGATACATTTTATGGCAGTGCTTGATGCTGGCAGGGTTACAGTTAGAGCGCTTTGTTAAAGTAATAGATTAGAAGTTTCACGTGAAAACTTATCTCCGTCTGGTGTTTGGTGGAAGCTTCCGAGGCTCTAGCAATTGCGTCGTTAGGGTGAAAAAGGTAGATTGCGTCCACGTAATTTTGTGGTCGGTTCAACGGTGGGCTGGCATTGGCTATATTTGAACGAGGGGGTGTCTTGTGGAGTTAGCGTGTTTGGATCTTGAAGGGGTATTAATTCCGGAAATCTGGATTAAATTTGCAGAAAAGACGGGTATTGAAAACCTTAAGGCAACGACTCGGGATATCCCGGATTACGATGAGTTGATGACCATGCGTCTGGGTGAGCTGGATCAGCATGGACTTGGCTTGAATGAGATCCAAGAGGTAATTTCGACCTTGTCGCCGCTTGATGGTGCTCAGGAGTTTGTTAACTGGTTGCGGGAGCGCTTTCAGGTCATTATTTTGTCGGATACTTTTTATGAGTTCGCGGGTCCGCTGATGAAGCAGTTGGGCTACCCCACACTGCTGTGCCACAAGCTGACAGTTGATGGTAGCGGTAAAGTGACGGATTACAATATCCGACAGGCAAATCCAAAGCGGCAATCCATTGTTGCGCTTAAGTCTCTTTACTATCGCACGATTGCGGCTGGGGACTCTTACAATGACACTACCATGCTGGCCGAGGCGGATGCTGGGATCTTGTTTAAGGCGCCACAGAATGTGATTGAGGAATTTCCTCAGTATCCTGCTGTTCACACTTATGATGATCTCAAGCAAGAGTTTTTGAAGGCGAGTGTTCGGGATTTAACTCTCTAGATTAGTTGCTCAGGTGTTTGGGTTTTGGAGCTCTCTCGCAGTTTGGCTGCAATGTCAGTGAGAGATGCTCGCAAAGCCCTTCATAATTCTCCGAATCTTAACGATTGACTCGTCAAACTCTTCTTCGGGGACCGAATCGGCAACTATGCCGCCACCGCCCCAAATGTATATTGTCTCTTTCTCTGCAATCGCGGTGCGAATTGCAATGCTGGTGTCCATGTTGCCGTTGAAGCTGATGTAGCCAAGGCTGCCGCAGTATACGGATCGCCGGTGGGCCTCTAGCTCCTCAATGATTTCCATAGCTCTTATTTTGGGCGCGCCTGTGATTGATCCGCCCGGGAAACAAGCTTTCAATAGTTCTAAGGGTGCCTTACCACGTGAGAGTTCACCCGTTACGGTGCTGACTAGGTGGTGCACATTTGGGTAGCTTTCAAGGCTGAATAGTTTTGGGGTTTTTACGCTGTTCGGCTCGCAGCACTTGCTGAGATCGTTGCGAAGTAGGTCGACAATCATCAGGTTTTCGGCGATATCTTTTTCGCTATTTCGAAGCGCTTCAGAGAGCCGCCGATCAGATTCCTCGTTTGAGCCTCGAGCTGCGGTTCCTTTGATTGGCTGGGTGGTAACTTTGCCTTGGTGGCAGGAGATAAACCGCTCGGGAGATAGGCTTAGAACCGCGCCGAACTCTGTCTCAAAAAAGCAAGAAAAAGGCGATTGCAGTTCACTTCGCAAGTGGAGGTAGGCTTGAAACGAATCACCTTTATAGTTGGCCTCAAAGCGTTGGCTGAAATTCACTTGGTAGCAGTCGCCACTGTTGATGTACTGCTGAATTCTGTTTACCTGTTCGAGGTAGGTTTGCTTGTCGACTAGAGGCTTGAAATCTGTGGCGAGAAATTTCCGCTTGGTTTCTTTTGGTGTGCGAGTTGCGAGTCTTTTTTGCACCTCTTCGATGGTTTCATGAGGGCACTGCTGGGTGTGTACCAGGGTGCAGGATTGTTTTTCGTGATCTTGGATGACTGCCCACTGGTAGATTCCCATAAGTGCATTGGGTAGATCGTGGTCGGGACTTATCTGGTCTTCTAGTGTTTCTAGCTCTCGGCCGACATCATAGCCCAAATATCCCAATGCTCCGCCGGTGAAGGGGTGGGTGGGGGAGTGATTAATGTGCGGAGTGAGTGCGTCCAGCGCTGCCCAGCAGTTTGCGTATTCTTGCTTGTCTTGGTCGCTCCCAGTTTTAAAGACGGCGCAGCTTTTGTTGTGTCCAATTAGTTTGTGACTGGGCGCTGCGCTGATAATGTCGTATCGAGCGCTGCTGCTGAGAAGGCTTTCTCCGCTGTCGAGCCAGATGGGCCACTCCATATCTCTAATCGATGAGAATATGGGTTCGCTGTTTTCTGAATAGGTCAGAGGGAGTTCGACAATGGACTCGAGCTGGGGCTCTGTCATGGTGTTGGTGCTCTGCTGTCGGCATGGGCTTGTGAAGTGCGCGCATTGTAGGAGTTTACGGCTTTTTTGGCTATGCCGCTTTGTGGTTTAGTTACCAAACTCTTTCGGGATAATTTACAAATAACTGATTTGTGAGTTGGGTATCTTGCGTATAATCCCGAATAGGTTTGCCAGGCCCTAGGTCGCTTGAGTGCGGTCTTGATTGAGGGCATGGTGGAGAACGTTGAGAGTTTAAAGAGTTATGTGTGAAAAGTAGTAGTCGTTTTTTTCCTGCTCGCCTGATGAGCGCAGAGGTTTTTGGTCAGTACGCCGAAGATGTTTATCTGCTGAAGCCCAATAACAGCCCCGACAAATCCGTAGAATTGGCCGTTACTCACTTGACGAGGGTCGGGGCAGCTGTCGGAAAGGTTCCTCTAGTGCTGGTGCATGGCCTACATCAGAATAAGTGTATGTGGGCGTCAGAGGCTTCATCAGTCGGTGAGAGATTGGTTGAGGCGGGGGTTGATGTTTGGATGTTTGAGTGTCGTGGTCATGGTCATTCTCCGGTGAATGCAGGGTATGAGCAGAATACTATGGCCGACTATGCTCGCTATGATATTCCTGCAGTAAATATGTTTGTTGCAGAGCAGACAGCTTGTGCCGTCAACTGGTTAGGGGACGGGGCTGGCGGTGGTGCGCTTTTGTTTGCCTTGGTTATGGGTGCGCTCGAAGAGCAGAGTTTAGGTAAGGTTGTTGGAGTTGGAGTGCCTTTCTATAACGCCAGATGGTCTCGTGTACCTGGTGTTTCTAGTTTGCTGATGGCAAGGCGCTTGCGTTCGGTTGAGGCCTCTGGGCCGGAGCGTGAGCCCATGTCTTTGATGTCTGCGCTGGTAAAAGAAAATCATTGGCTCGCCAGTCGAGGGGCTTTTGCTGGGGTTGATTTATGGGCTGAGCTAGAGGTGCTCTCGCGAGGCTGGAAGTGGCTCGCTCCTGAATCATCTGTATCGCAGTTCAATACTGATTTTTCGCGTTTGTCGGCCGAGGTTCGTGCTGATTGTTTAGTTGAGTTGCCGTCTGAGGGTGTCCAGTCTGACGCCAATGGATCCTCTCTCTGGAATGCTGATAAGAGCTTGGTTGATGGCTTGGTATTGAGGCTTCAGAGGTTGCTGGGGGTAGAAGGAGAGTTTAATAATGTTTCACCCGTTGGAGCGTCTTCACCTGCTGTTTGATGGATATCAAAGGGCCTTTAAGGTGGGGAGTGTTGAGTTGTTGCTCATTCAGGAGGCTGAGCAGGTGTACCTGATTGAAAATCGCTGCCCTCACATGGATGCACCGCTTACTTTTGCTTCTGTCCGTGGAGACGTCATCCGCTGTCCGATGCATGGCATAGAGTTCAACCTTAAAACTGGCGCCGGTAATACGCCGGCACCGTTGGCGCCGATAAAGACCTATGTACCCATCTATGAGGGAAATATGATCGGTATTGATGTCGCTACTATTACTTAATCTTCAATTGAAATAACGGAAATACTATGGAATATCTGACTCCAGATTTATGTGACGAATACCCACACTTGGTTCGAGTGCTGGAGCCTATGATGAACAATTACGGCGGGCGCAGTTCGTTTGGTGGTCAAATTGTCACAATTAAGTGCTTTGAAGATAATTCTTTGGTGCGCGAGCAGGTGGCTTTGAACGGCAAGGGCAAGGTGTTGGTGGTTGACGCAGGGGGGTCTCTTCGTCGTGCTTGTCTGGGTGATATGCTGGCAGAAAAGGCGGTGGCCAATGGTTGGGAAGGGGTTTTGATGTATGGCTGTATCCGAGATGTGGATGCCATCGGCGACTTGGATCTCGGTGTTCAGGCTCTCGGTACGCATCCCATGAAGACCGAGAAAAAAGGCGTTGGCGAGCTAAATATTGAGGTGACATTTGGTGGTGTTACGTTTAAGCCTGGTGAATATGTGTACGCCGACAATAATGGAGTTATTGCTGCTGCAGAGAAACTTGATCAACCCTCTTGAGCGCGGAGTTTCTCTCGGTGATAGTTAAATTAGAAGTACAGGCTCGCCATCAGGGGTTGCACGATATCTCTAGTGACGTGGCTGCTGCGGTGGAGGCTGCGAATCTCACTGAGGGGTTGTGTACGCTGTTTATTCAGCACACTTCGGCCAGTTTGCTGGTGCAAGAAAATTATGATGTAACGGCTCGTCAAGATTTGGAGTTGTGGCTCAACCGCTTGGTTTCCGAAGAAGATGCACTCTACACTCACACGCTAGAGGGGCCGGATGATATGCCTGCTCATATAAAGGCCGCGCTAACGGCGGTGTCATTGTCGATACCAGTGGTTGACGGTCGCCTGGCGCTGGGTGCTTGGCAGGGAGTCTTTCTGTGTTTAATTGGGTTATATTCCGTATAAAAATATTGACTGTACAGATAAGCAGTATATCTTGGTGGCATGAAGAAGATCATTGCCACCAAAGAATTCCTCGTTAACGGAACTCCCTATCCAGGATTCCCCCTCCTTTACGATGACGAGCATAGACTTGTTACGGACGTTCATAAGTATCTAATCAAGCGTTGCATCCGTAGTGGCCGGGCCAAAAGCACGAAATCCTGGGGGCAGTACGGGCATAGCCTTTACGATTACTTTGACTGGCTAGAAATGAACTTTGTAAAGGTCGATGGGGGAGTTTCAATCCGTGACGCCTGGAAGTTCGGCTGCGGTCTTGACGATAATATTGAAGAGTCGACCCTGGCGCAGTATCGAGACTGGTTGCTCAGACCAATAAATCACCCAGCTCATCCTGGCTGCGGCCTTGCTATTTCTACTGTTAATGATCGCCTGGGCGAAGTGATTAGGTTTTATCAGTACGCATTACGCCAATGCATGATAGATCAGCTACCGTTTGAGGTTGATGAAATCAAAGTCAGTAAACCGACAGG
>PANW01000034.1 GCA_002707785.1 Cellvibrionaceae bacterium
CTGTATCTGAATGATGTTCCTCATGAGAGTCAGCCACAGCCAACACTGACTGCAGAGCAATCAGTACGACTAACATGTAAGGCACCCATTTTCTCATGACACATCTAATAACTGTTAAAGGACTTTAAAGAAATAGCTCGACCACTTACGACAAACTAAACTTTTTTTAGTTCATCATATATTACCTAATTTGTCAATTTTAGCCCTATCATGCACCTACTCTTAGCCTTTATTTTCATACTAGAGGTTACTTACAATCAAAAGTCGGCTCTCATCTAGGACCGCGGCTGACTAACTTCCAACGATACCCGCACACTAGAAAAATTTCTGCAGATTAGACCCAGTGTAACCATTGGGCGACTCATCACACCTTGTGACTGTATGTCAATACAGTCACAAGGTGTGATAGATCCTAGAAAAGCTCGATTTCAATAGATAGCACTCATGCTTGAAATATATTTCTTTAAGGGCTGAAAACAAAAGTATGACTATCGACTAACTATATCGCTAATGTGCTCGTGACTCTTTCGGGAACCAAAATATGAACAACACCACAGCGGCTATTACTGACCGTGAACTCACCACCAAAGAGGCAGCTTCCCTACTCGGCCTGTCGCCCAGCACACTGAGAAAATGGCGCTGTACTGGAGAGCGCCCGGAATTACCCTGGTGTAAGCGGTTTCGCAAGGTTTTCTATCTGGAATCCGAGGTCATTCTTTTCAGGGAAAAAAATACTACATCCAATTGCGATGAAACCTACGTCTAGCTGTTATTTCAACCATTCTGGAAGTATCTTGATTTAAGTATGTTGGCGTTTACCGAGCTTGGCCGGGTTCGCTAATCGCTCATTCCCCGTTGGGGAACTGCCGCCCTATCAATCCCTAACGCTTCAGCCCTCCAGGCTGCAAAATCATCGAAACAGTTTTCCTCACCTTCATCCACCTCTCAGCCAAATATCAACCCAGATGCTCAAGCTACTTTGCTAAGGGGCCTTGCCCCTCGCGCATTGCAAGTGCAAGGCTCCGCGCTTCCTCACCCGTTCAGATTCCTTCGCGTTGCTCAGTCACTTAGCTGCGGCTTCCGGTGAGCCACTGGCCATTTGCTACCCCCACGCTTCGCCAGCGGTGCAGGAGCGCAGACGGGTGCTGCGCTCGTTAAGCACAATTCACGAACTCAAGGGTAACCATTATGAGAAAGACCATTTATGAAACTAACTATGACCGGCTGATTAAACTGGGTGTTATTACTAATGAGAGGGCTGTACCCAATCAATGTCGCCGCAGTCAGGTGGCGGGGTTAATGGATTGGGTGGTGGAGCGTTTACCCCATCTGGACGGTGTTTCAGGCAATGATGAGGGTATTGCGGTGTCACTGGCGCATTACTTTGAGCAGAACGGCGATCTATGCAAAGATCCGGAGATGGTTGTACTTATCTACCCATCTCAACGAATGGCAGAAGCCTTTACCTTTGAAATGTCGATACCGCCTATCTATCAGCAAGTCTTTCCAGAGCCTGGCAAGTTCCACCCTCAACAGCGTAAAGAGCTTAATTCGTTTCTTCGGCAATGGCTGAATAACCTGATTGCACAGCAGCATTCCCTATCAGAATAATTTTTTATCGCATTGAAAGATTTGCAACGGAAAGTCGATACATGAATTGTTAGTGTTCTCGCTCGACATCCGTAAATTGAGTAGATGGAATAATAGCCGTGGGTAACACCAGAGAAACCAAGCATCGGGATAATGGAAGCACCTTGAATTCAGGAAAGACGCTGATCAACCGCAGAACATTATTAACGATGATTCCGCTCTCAGATCGCACCATCTACAATCTGGAAAAACGCGGCGAATTCCCTCGCCGCATCGTATTAACAAGCCGCAATGTCGCATGGGATTTAGCGGAAGTAGAAAATTGGATTGAAGAGCGTAAACAATCAGACGCTAAAGCCATCAGGCCTGGTATGCCTCTACTTCTCGGTTCTCGCTAGTCCATTCATCAATCATATTCGCCCAGTCCTGTAACATTTCTGTTCGCTGTTCTCGGTATTCCGCTTTATTGTAAATTGCCCTAACTCCCTTCTGTTCATGGGCAAGACTTTTCTCTATCCAATCCGTGTTGTAACCAGCCTCATGCAGCAGCGTACTGGCTGTCCTGCGCAAATCATGAGGACCGAATTTAGCAAGCGACTTTCCATCTTTCTGAGCAGCTTTGTAAGTATATGTGAGCACCCTATTTAGCGTGGCATTGCTCATAGGTGTATCCGAATCATACCGCGAGGGAAGCACATACTTTGAACCAGCAGCAAATGTTTTCAATGCAATAAAGATATCCATTGCTTGTTGAGATAAAAAAACTAAATGAGGCTTACGTCTTTTCATGCGTTCTTTCGGAATAGTCCAAAGCGCTTCGCTAAAATTAATTTCATCCCAGGTTGCATTGGATAACTCTGACTTTCTCACTAGAGTGAGCAACAATAGTTTAATCGCCGCGCGGTATTGAGGTGATGTCCCTATTCGANTCATGTACTTGTACATCAGATCAATTTCAAACGGTGTTAATGCTCTTTCACGCGGTACAAATTTAGCTATAGTGGTTGGACGTACCATTTCAGCCGGATTCTCTACATTCTGTCCTCGCTCAATCGCCCAACGATAGACGTTTAAAACGACTTCGCGCGCATGAACAGCGGTTGCTGGAGCACCCCGCTCAACTATTGCGTCAGTCAAAGAGCGTAGATCTTCATGGGTAATCTCAACCAACTTCTGATTTCCAAAAACCTTCTTCAATTCTCGGTGATAGACAGACTTGCGCATATCGCGGGTTGAATCCGCCATCTGATACCCACGCAGCCATTTATCTGCCCAAGCACCAAATGTTTCGGCACCTTTCACCCGCGCCCTATCGCGTGCCTTTTCTCTCGCAGGAGACTTACCAGAAGCAATCATTTTCTTTGATTCGTTAAGACGCTCTCTAGCCTCTGCCAAGCTAATACCACCCACGCCATAGCGCCCAAAAGTCAGCGTTTCTTGGCGACCATTTAATGAGTAGTTGTATCTGAATGAGACTGTACCAGTCTTGGATACAGCGACGTAAAGCCCATCGCGGTCAACAACTTTGTACATTTTGTCTCTGGGTTTCAGGTTTCGAAGCTTGGTATCAGTCAACATAAAGGTACCCTCTCAAAACGCCCCAAATACCATGATAAAAACTAGCGATTTTTAGGGTGTTTTTCTTTTAGATAACAAAGAGTTAACGAAATCCAATACCATGAAGACCTTAAAAATCACTGCATGGTATTGTCTTTGGTCATCAACATTGAAAAAGACGATACCATGGAAAATCCCATGAAAAAAGTTTGCTTGGCGGTGCTAGAAGGTGCTTGAAATCACCATGCCTAGAAAGAAAAAACCCATTGCAAACAATGGGTTATAGTAGGTTTACTGCTTGTAGGTGCCTGGTGTTGCCAGACGTCGAATCATTCCCACTCAATGGTAGCAGGTGGTTTGCTCGAGACATCGTAGCTCACGCGTGACACACCAGGGATTTCGTTAATGATACGATTCGAGGTAACTTCCAACAGTTCGTAAGGCAGATGCGCCCAGCGGGCGGTCATGAAATCAATGGTCTCAACAGCACGCAGCGCAATAACCCACTCGTAACGTCGAGCATCGCCAACCACGCCAACCGATTTAACCGGCAGAAATACCGCGAACGCTTGACTGGTTTTGTGGTACCAATCGGCTTTGTGCAACTCTTCCAAGAAGATGGCATCGGCCTCACGTAAAATGTCGGCGTATTCTTTTTTCACTTCACCGAGAATACGCACACCTAAACCAGGACCAGGGAATGGATGACGGTAGACCATGTCGTAAGGCAGGCCTAACTCCAAGCCAATCTTACGCACTTCGTCTTTAAACAATTCACGCAGTGGCTCTACCAATTCAAATGCCATATCTTCAGGCAGACCACCCACATTGTGGTGGGACTTGATAACGTGTGCCTTGCCAGTTTTAGACGCTGCAGATTCAATCACGTCGGGGTAGATAGTTCCCTGAGCCAGCCACTTCACATCTTGCAACTTGGTGGCCTCTTCATCGAATACGTCGATGAAGGTATTGCCGATAACTTTACGTTTGTCTTCAGGATCAGCTACACCCTCGAGCTTACCCAAGAATAAAGCTTCGGCGTCGGCACGAATCACTTTAACACCCATGTTCTTGGCGAACATGTCCATGACTTGATCGCCTTCGTCTTTGCGCAACAAACCGTTGTCAACAAACACACAAGTCAACTGGTCACCGATGGCCTTATGCAATAGCGCCGCAACCACAGAAGAATCAACACCGCCAGACAAGCCCAGCAGGACTTTATCTTCACCCACTTGCTCGCGGACTTTGCGAATAGCATCTTCAACAATGTTGGCTGGCGTCCATAGAACTTCACAACCACAGGTTTCCAACACGAAGTGTTCGAAGATACGCTTACCTTGCAAAGTGTGAGTCACTTCAGGGTGGAACTGAACACCGTAGAAATCTTTCTCTTCGCAGTACATGCCCGCAATCGGACAAGACTCGGTAGAAGCCATCAACTCAAAATTAGCCGGCATTTCAGTGACCTTGTCACCGTGACTCATCCATACATCCAGCAAAGAGCTACCATCGTGATCAATGTGATCGCGAATATCATGCAACAGAGCACTATTACCATGTACTTTGATTTGCGCGTAGCCAAACTCGTGTACCGCAGAACCTTGAACCGCACCGCCCAATTGCTCAGCCATGGTTTGCATGCCATAACAAATTCCGAGAACAGGAACGCCCAATGTGAATACCACTTCAGGTGCGCGCGGCGACTCTCCGGCAGTTACCGACTCAGGACCACCCGCAAGGATGATACCGCGAGGATCAAAATCACGAATTTCTTCTTCAGTCATATCAAATGCACGAATTTCAGAGAAGACGCCAATTTCGCGAACTCGACGGGCAATCAATTGGGTGTACTGTGATCCAAAATCGAGAATCAAAATACGTTGAGCGTGGATATCCTGAGTCATTGCTTATCTCGGTAGTAATAAATAATCATGGTTGTATCGAAACGAAAACGGGTCAACCCATTGGAGCTGACCCGACATTCATCTCGGTATCTCTCGTCAGCAAAACTGACGAGAAAAACTTAGCGACCGCCGACTGGGTAGTTCGGAGCCTCTTTCGTAATTTGTACATCATGGACGTGTGACTCACCCATTCCCGCAGCTGTTACACGAACAAACTCAGGTTGAGTGCGCATGGTATCGATGTCCACACTGCCGGTGTAACCCATTGCAGAACGCACGCCACCCATCATTTGGTGAACAATGGCAGAGATTGGCCCTTTGTAAGGAACACGCCCTTCGATACCTTCTGGCACCAACTTCTCAGCGCCTTGGCTAGCATCTTGGAAATAGCGATCCGAGGAGCCTTGCGTCTTCGACATAGCGCCCAAAGAGCCCATGCCGCGATAGGCTTTGTAAGTACGGCCTTGATACAGCTCGACCTCACCGGGTGCTTCTTCGGTACCCGCGAACATAGAGCCCATCATTACCGCATGCGCACCAGCCACTATCGCTTTGGCGATATCACCAGAGAAGCGAATACCACCGTCAGCAATCACCGGCACGCCAGTACCTGCTAGAGCTTCCACCACATTAGCGATGGCAGAAATTTGCGGTACACCGACACCACTAACAATACGAGTGGTGCAGATTGAACCAGGGCCAATACCGACTTTAACGCCATCAGCACCGGCTTCAGCCAGGGCTTTAGCCGCTGCTCCGGTCGCAATGTTGCCGCCGATGACTTGCACATCGGGGTAATCCGCTTTGATTTTACGGACACGATCAATCACATTTTTGGAGTGACCGTGAGCGGTATCAACGACCAATACATCCACACCCGCTGCGACTAGGGCAGCGACTCGATCATCAGTGTCGGGGCTGGTTCCGACCGATGCCCCCACACGCAAACGACCTTCTGGGTCTTTACAGGCGTTGGGGTACTTCTCGGCTTTGTTCATATCTTTCACGGTGATCAAACCGCGCAGCTCGAACTGATCGTCGACCACTAGAACCTTTTCAATGCGATGCTTGTGCAGCAATTCACGCACCATATCCGGCTGAGAGCCTTCGGAGGCCGTTACCAACTTGTCTTTGGGTGTCATGATGCTGGATACGGTGGCATCCATATTGGTTTCAAAACGGACATCACGGCCGGTCACGATACCAACCAAATTGCCGCTTTCCAGGACCGGCACACCCGATATGTTGTGCTGCTGAGTCAAAGCGACCAATTCGCGAATAGTCGCGCTGGACTCAATGGTAATGGGGTCTTTCACCACACCAGCTTCAAATTTCTTCACCGCGCGCACTTCCATAGCCTGCTGCTCGATGGACATGCTTTTGTGGATAATACCGATACCGCCCTCTTGGGCGATGGCAATAGCTAGACGAGCTTCGGTCACGGTGTCCATCGCGGCAGATACCAAGGGGATATTCAGGTGAATATCACGGGTAAGCTGAGTTCTCAGGGATACATCTTTGGCCGTTATTTCGGAATAACCGGGAACCAACAAGACATCATCAAAGGTCAACGCTTCCTGAGCGATACGTAGCATAGGGGATCCAACCTCAAATTAAGAGAGTTTGGGAACTGACAAATACGACGAAACCGGGGCTGGCAAACTCATTTCTGAGGCCCCTCTCATCGGTATTCTGGTCGTTCCGGGATAAACGCGGAATTATAGGCTAAAACTTGCCAAAGTGGAAATTCAAATTAGCCTATCATGGGAACCTAGGACACTGATTCGCAATAGCTTTCTAGCTCAAATACGTGACACTTTAGTGACCACTCAGTCCAGTGCCTCCCATCCAAGAATTCATCCGTGGCTTATCATCACCGATTGCGTCCATACAGTGTAAGTAACTGCTCACATTATGCGGTCAGGCAAAGACCTTAAGGCACGCTCAGCCAATCCGACTGAACCCATTGTGATCCTTGGATTCGTTAATCAGCCCTCAAGATCCGTCAAATCGACCGTGGCGCCCCTTACCCTTGGCAAAAGCTTCTGCGCCTTGGCGCCCTTCGGCGGCTAACACTACCTCAGCACAACGTCCCTCATTCACCAATGCTTCATTTAGGGGAAGATCCCACTGCTGATAAGCGCTGGCGCGATCGGCGTTCATACAAGCCTGTGGAAAAGAGGCGATCTCAGCCGCCAGAGTTTCAGCCGCTTGTCTTGCCTGCCCCTTGTCGACCACACGATTGACCAACCCCATCGCCAACGCCTCGTCAGACTTTACTGGGCGCCCAGTTAACATCAGGTCCATGGCGCGACTGTGACCAATCAAGCGCGGTAAACGCACGGTACCGCCATCAATCAATGGCACCCCCCAGCGACGGCAAAACACCCCCAATACCGCATCCTCTGCCACAACCCGAAGATCACACCAAAGCGCTAACTCCAACCCGCCGGCCACAGCGTAGCCTTCAATAGCCGCAATAACGGGTTTACTCAGCAACATACGGCTCGGCCCCATCGGCCCTTCACCTTCAGGATCTATGCGATTAGCTCGTGCGGGATCAGCCACCGCTTTCAAATCTGCCCCCGCACAAAAGGTGCCGCCTTCGCCATAAAAGACCGCCACCTTAGCGTCGGCATCGGCATCGAACTCTCTGAAGGCCGCTTCCAAAGCAGTGGCCGTCGGCCCATCAACGGCATTTTTGGCTTCTGGCCGATGCAAAATAATAGTGGTTACTGCACCCTGTTTGTTCACTTCTACCGACATGACACACCTCTTAGACACTTTTAGCCATGATCATAGGGGACTCACTCTCTGAGGCCTAGCGACCAATTCTGACAAAAACACTGCCCGCATTCATCAGCGATCAACCTCCTGTCTCCGACAGCACAAACACGGAATCGAGCCAGTAAACCAGCGCTATTGTGACCTGCATTATTTTTTATCAACGCCGGCCACGGACTTTCCCCTATCTTCGATGAATGCCACAATGCGCCCATGACGAATCAAACCTACAGCGCACAAACCCCGCAACGAGAAATTCTCACCGTTTCACAACTGAACCGCCGAGCACGCCAGCTGCTGGAAACCCATATGCCGCTGCTGTGGATAGAAGGCGAAGTGTCGAATTTTGCCCGTCCCTCATCGGGTCATTGGTATTTCACGCTCAAGGATGCCAACGCGCAGGTGAAATGCGCAATGTTTCGCAACCGCAATCAACGGGTGCGCACGGTGCCGCAACAGGGTCAAAAAGTACTGATCCGAGCACGAGTGAGTCTCTATGAAGGCCGCGGCGATTACCAAGTAATTGCCGAGCACATGGAAGAGTCCGGCGTGGGTGCACTGCAACAAGCGTTCGAAGCGCTCAAGCATCAATTGCATCACGAAGGTCTGTTCGATCCCGCCTACAAGAAACCGCTGCCCACGCTGCCCAAACACATTGGTGTGGTGACCTCCCCGACCGGCGCCGCAGTGCGCGATATTTTGCAGGTGCTACGTCGTCGCTTTCCCGGTATTCCTGTATCTATCTTTCCTGTCGCGGTGCAGGGAGCAGAAGCTGCCCCGCAAATTGTTCGAGCACTAATGACCGCCAACCAACTCACCAGTTGCGATTTGCTGATTGTAGGCAGAGGCGGCGGTTCACTAGAAGATTTGTGGCCGTTCAATGAAGAGTCAGTGGCGCGGGCCATCTACGCCAGCCGCATTCCTGTAATCAGCGCCGTGGGGCACGAAGTCGACATCACTATTGCCGATTATGTAGCCGATCTAAGAGCGCCAACACCTTCCGCAGCAGCGGAACTCAGTACGCCGGACGGCGACGAGATGTTGCAACAGTTCGCGGGGTACGAAGTGCTGCTGGAAGAGGCGATGGAGCGTCGCTTACAGCGTCATCGCGATCAACTGATGGCATTGAGCGCACGACTGCAACACCCAGGACAAAAACTGCAAGCTCAATCACAGCACTTGGACAATCTAGAAATTCGACTAAAACGCGTCATACAAAACCAATTGCAGCAGCCACAGCATCGATTGCACCATTTACAGACTCGCCTTTACAGTCAAACCCCCAGCACGCAATTGCAAAGTATTCACGAACGCTTGAGTTTGTTGCAACAAAAACTGCAGCAAACCATGCAACAAAAACTCCGAGATGAAAAACAGTCATTAGCAAAAGCAGCAGCCTTACTCGATAGCGTCAATCCACTGAGTATTCTGCAACGAGGTTATTCCGTAACTTCATTGGCTGACGGGCCTATCCTTAAGAATTCTGACGCGGTTAAGGTCGGAGATACCTTGATCACAAAATTGGCAGACGGTGAACTGACGTCGGTGGTGAATAAAGTTAGCTGAGTCTGTCGCTAGCCACAGAATTAAAGAATAGAACTCATTAGGGCGTTCGAAACAATAGTCGGCCTAGATTTATTGGATCCTGAACCGCTGGTAATGAATTCATCAATGAGTCTTTTCAAGATGCTTCTGAATCAACAGCGACACCACTCACACTGACTCGATCGCGCCCAAGGTGCTTGGAATCATAGAGCGCCATATCCGCACGATCGATCACCTGATCAATGGATTGATCCTCAGGACAGCTTTCTGCCACCCCTAGACTGCAAGTCAGATGCAGACTTTGACTGTCATGTTTCAAAATCAGCTCTGAGACACGAATACGCAGGCGATCTGCAATTTGGGTTGCCTCTTCGATGGTTGTCTCAGGCAACACAACCACAAACTCCTCGCCTCCCAGACGCGCAGCCACATCGCCCTTACGCGCTTGATTGGCCAACAACTGCCCCATCAGTTGCAATGCTCGATCCCCCATACTGTGACCGTAGCTATCGTTGAACGCTTTGAAATTATCAATATCCAACATGATGACACACAGGGGACGATGAGCTCGCAGATTGCTGTTCCACAATGTCGACGACTGCACCATAAACGCGCGCCGATTGGATAAACCTGTAAGGCCATCTTTGTAAGCCAACTCTCGCATTTTCACATGCTGTGATTCCACCTCGACAAAACGCGCGGCGAGTGCCAATGCCAGCAAAGTCGCCTCGGTTAGTAACCCCAGCTCCACGCCACGAAACGTCCATTCATTAAAAGGAATCAGCCCCATGCAGGCCAAGGTGGTCGAGGCTGCACCCAGCGCCCCAATAATTACCGCCATCAAAAAGCAGCGACTGCCTTTGCCACCAGAGACAACGGCGAGAATCCCTAAGCCGATCATAGATATTGAATAAGAGACCGCAAAGACAAAAGCCACCCCTAAGAAGGCCGCGCGACTATTGAAAGCATAGGCAACNCCCGCTGCCACAATAGTTAACCCAATCAGGGCCATTACCCCGCGATACACTTGCTTATTATTGGCGCTAAGATGCAAGAAACTACTCGCGAACAATAACCCGCAGATCCCGTAAAACATCATGTGAATCGGATGCGACCATTGCGCCCACTCGGTCGCTTCTGGATAAATATAATGCATGCCATAACCGGTATAAGCTATGGCCATAAGAATGAAAGCAAACAGAAACATCGAATAATAAAGATGGCTGCGCTCCCCCAGCCCCACATACAACATAAAGTTGTACGCCATTAGCGCCAGAATAAATCCCAAAAAGACGCCGTAGCTGAACATACGCATATCTTTGAAAGTTTCGTATTCTGCAGTCGAATAGAAGCGCACAGGAATGGGAGATGGGTCAGGCGTTTCCACCCGCATTAATAAGTAGGACTCCCCCTTTGGCACTCGCAAACGAAACACAAAACTCGCATCGTCATTTCGAACATGAACCCGCGGATACTGATCGCCGTCAACCGCTTTGAACAACAGCTGTAACTCTGCGCCCAGTTGATACAAATGCGCCTTATCAAGCCAGCTATTGTCAATCACCAAATGCCGTAAGCTGACCTCTCCGGTGTTATTGATCACTCTTGCCATCAGCCAATGCCCACCGGCATTCAAACCAAAATTGGGAACGGTATCGGTAGAGGGTGAAAAACCACCTCGACGAAAGATCTCAGAGGCGTCTTGCCAGCTCAGCGGCTGAGATTCTTTGTAGATATCAAAATGCAGCCCTACCGGTGTCGAATAAACAGTCGAAACACTGAGTTCAGGAGCCGCTTGCAGGGGTGCGCCCGCCAACACGATCAAGGCAAATAGGGCAACACTCAAGTAATGGGAAAATCTCATAGCATTAAAAAGTATGGTTATTATATATAGCTCTATAAGAATGTATTACTTAATCAGTATATACCAAACACACCCCAGCTCGAGATGTTCTATATCAACAAAGGTCCCACTCGAGCGAGGGCCACGAAAAACCCGGCAACGATTGAATGGTACTTTGATAACAGTCGCCTCAAAAAACGAGCAATGGGCAACATAGAACCAGCCGACCCGATAACCACCCTCAGTCAACTACAGAAAACCAACCAACTGATGATCAACTGATTCAGATCAACGCTCTGATCTCTGCAAGGGAGTATTTATAGCGATTATCCATCGTAACCAGTAACCGATCTGACAAGGGACGCCCGCGAATGCCACCAGAATCCGATTCTGCAACCTCTTCCTCAAAAGCCAATACCCCTTCTTCAACCTTGCAATTTCAATCCGCCTCACTGGACATCTGGGACAGTAAATACCGGCTCAAGAACAAACAAGGTCAATACGTCGATCAATCGTTGCAGGAGACTTACGCAAGGGTTGCCAAGGCGCTGGCCAATGTTGAGGAGTCGCGCCAGCAGCACTGGTATAAAGAGTTTCTTTGGGCGCTAGAAAACGGCGCTATCCCAGCCGGCCGCATCATTTCCAATGCCGGTGCCGAAGACCATAAACCCGCCACCTCGACCATCAACTGCACGGTATCCGGCACCATTGAAGATTCCATGCACGACATTCTGGAAAAAAACCTAGAAGCCGGGCTGACCTTAAAAGCGGGCTGCGGTATCGGTTATGAGTTCTCGACCTTGCGCCCAATGGGCGCCTATGTTTCCGGTGCCGGCGCGCATACTTCCGGCCCTCTGTCGTTCATGGATATCTTTGACAAGATGTGTTTTACCGTCTCGTCGGCTGGNGGTCGACGCGGCGCACAAATGGCCACCTTCGACATTCACCACCCAGATGTTCAAGAGTTTATTCGAGCCAAACGAGAAGATGGTCGCCTGCGACAATTTAATCTATCCCTGTTAATCAGCAACGAATTTATTGACGCGGTCAAAAACGAACAACCTTGGAAGCTGTCATTCCCGATCACTCAGAAGGACCTCAATCATGACCCCGTCGAGCTAGACGATAGCGAAGCGGTGTGTTGGCGAAACCTCCCTCACCTCGGCGATCAATACCTGCGCAACGAGCAAGGCTTGGTTGCCTGCCGAATCACCAAGACCGTACCTGCGGTGCGCTTGTGGAATCAGATCATGGCCGCCACCTACGATTATGCCGAGCCGGGTTTCATCCTGATTGATCGAGTAAACCAACTCAACAACAACTGGTTCTGTGAGTCGATTCGCGCCACCAACCCCTGCGGCGAACAACCGCTACCGCCCTATGGCAGCTGTCTACTGGGCTCCATCAATTTGACCCAGTTTGTCGCTAACCCCTTCGACGAGTCAGCAGAATTTGATTGGGAAAAGTTTCGTCGCCTAGTAACAGTGTTTACTCGCATGCTCGATAATGTTGTAGAGATCAATGGCCTAGCGCTGGAACAACAACGCAACGAGATCTTTAACAAACGCCGTCACGGGATGGGATTTTTAGGGTTGGGCTCGGCCATGACCATGCTCAAAATCCCCTACGGCAGCCCTGCTTCTGTGGCATTCACCGAACAGGTCAGTAAAGAATTGGCGCTCGCGGGCTGGCGAGAAGGGGTTAAGCTCGCCAAAGAGAAAGGCGCTGCGCCATTATTTGAGCAATCCTTTACCGTCACTCAAGAGATGCTGTTTCAAAAGCCTGCCCTCGCCGAACACTACAAGGTAGGTGACGCGGTTGAAGGTAAAATTCTACACGCTCGCTACAGCGACTATATGCAGAAAATTGCCGAAGAAGATTCCGCATTGATCGATGAGATTGCTGAACACGGCTGCCGCTTCACCCATCACACCTCCATTGCACCGACGGGCACCATTTCTCTATCGCTGGCGAATAATGCCAGTAACGGCGTTGAGCCGAGTTTTGCTCACCACTATTCTCGCAACATTATTCGCGAGGGCAAAAAGAGCAAAGAGAAAGTCGATGTTTATTCCTACGAGTTGTTGAGCTATCGTGCCCACGTCAATCCCAATGCTATGCCCTATGGCGACGCCGACAATGCACTGCCCGATTACTTTGTTGTTAGCGATCAAATCACACCCGAGCAACACGTGGATGTTCAGGCGGCGGCGCAAAAATGGATCGATTCGTCCATTTCTAAAACCATTAATGTTCCCTCTGATATCGATTTTGATCAGTTCAAAGATATCTATTTGTACGCTCACCAAGAGGGCCTAAAAGGCTGCACCACCTTTCGTTTCAATCCAGAAGCCTTTCAAGGGGTACTGGTTAAAGAAGACGATCTCGCCAACACCACCTATCGTTTCGAGCTTGAGGATGGCACCAACGTGGAATTCCAAGGCAATGAAGAAATTGAATACGATGGCGAGATACACACAGCGGCCAATCTCTATGACGCCATGAAAGAAGGCTACTACGGAAAGCTCTAGAGACTTTGCCTGAACAAAAAGAAGTTCTTAAACACAATTTGACCTTGTGACATACGAGACTAGATCAATGACAAAGATAGACAAGAAAATCGTTGGGTTTGGCATTGCCAACAACGCAGAGAAATCGTCCCCATCAGCCGAACAAAGCGCGGATAACAGCTCCGAAAACAGCTCCAATAATACGGCCGCACTAGAACAAACGATCGAGCATATGCACGAAAATGTCGGTCGACCAGAGATGTTGGTGGGGGCCACCTACAAGATTAAAACCCCGCTATCGGATCACGCGCTCTATATCACCATCAACGATATCGTACTGAACCCCGATACCGATCATGAACAGCGCCGCCCGTTTGAAATTTTCATTAACTCAAAGAACCTTGAACACTATCAATGGGTGGTCGCATTAACTCGAGTCATATCGGCCGTGTTTCGAAAAGGCGGTGATGTGACCTTTTTGGTCGAAGAACTGAAGGCTGTTTTCGATCCCCAGGGCGGCTACTTCAAATCCGGTGGGCGATTTATGCCATCATTGGTTGCCGAAATCGGAGACGCCATTGAATTGCACATGAAGACCATCGGCTTGATTCAAACCGAAGAGCTCAGTGATATTCAAAAGCAGATACTGGCGGACAAACTGCAGAAGTATAACGAACAAAACGCCATCGAACCCAAAGCGGACAGCGGCTACCCACCCAGCGCCCAACTGTGTATCAAGTGTCACACCAAGGCGGTGATTGTGATGGACGGCTGTAAGACGTGCTTGAGCTGCGGTGATTCGAAGTGCTCTTAGCCCTTTGAATGGTTGCTCCTGACTATCGCCCCAGATGGGCCGTTGCTTGAAAGGCACATCTGGGCCGCAACACTCAAATATTTTTAAGTGCTGCGCCTCCAAATTAATCCAGAAGCTTCACGAATCTACGCTTGCCCGCAGCGACGATTAGCGGGTACGGCAACGTCCATCTGCTGTGGATTCGGCAACTTCAAACCCGCCATCAACGCTTTGTATTCCTCTTGATTACTCACCTGCAAGCGCGGGTTAAATCGCTTTTCTTCTCCAATAGTACTCATACTCCAGCCCTTATAATCGTGCCCCGGATACACAAGCGTAGATTCCGGAAGTGCCAACAAGGTTTGCAGACTCTGGTATTGCTCAATGGCATCACCATTTTGAAAGTCGGTCCGACCGGTTCCTCGAATCAGCAAAGTATCGCCACTGAACAAAACCCCCTGCGCTTCGTCTTTCCAATAAAAACAATAAGAATCATCGGTATGGCCGGGGGTATGCATTGCGGTTAATGCAATCGCGCCCACTTGCAGACACTCACCATCGGCGAAACTGCGAGACACACATGGCACGTCACTTTGCGCGCCCATGAGACTTTCACATCCGGTTAGCTCACGTAAACTGCCCAACGCCGTGACATGATCCGCGTGAACATGAGTATCCACAGCAAGACATAATTTGAGCCCCAACTGCTGTAGGAGCGTTAAATACTGAGGCTCCTGTCCCGCTACAGGATCAATGATGAGGGCTTCGCCGCTATTGGCATCACCCAACAAATAGGTATAGGTCGAACTCTCTCGCTCAAACAATTGACGAAAAATCATAATCACAACCACTCTTCAACACAAAAATTCACCACTGCAAAAGAACTCATTGATAACCTTGGCGATCGTGGAGTTCATGCCTGACACGGCCTCCGACAACTATGTCGATCGGCGTCAGCGCAACCACATCATCAATAACGTCAGCAGCAACATAATGGAAAACCCACGCTGTAGAAAAGGCCCTGCAACTCGGGCAGACAATCGACCACCGAGAAACATTCCCAGTAAACCACCGACAGACACCAGCAGTAACAATCCGGTATCCATTTGCCCATGTAACCACCAATGGGCCAAAAACCCCGAGCTACTGACAAAGCAAATCACCAACAGTGAGCTCGCCACCGCTTGCGCCATGGTCAGCCCCACTACCAAGGTGAGTATTGGAACTATCACAAATCCGCCGCCCACCCCCAGCAATCCCGACAATACCCCCGTGACCATTCCAGCAATAACCGCCTTGATCAAAATGGGGGACGGCCAGTAGCCATTCACGAGTAGTGGCATGGGCGTCTGAGTCAGATCTTCTGCACTCTTGTGGGCACGAGTTTCATGATTGCTCGATGCGTCAGCCTGCTGCCACATGCGATAGGCCACCCATAACACCAGCAGTGAAAACCCCCATAACAGCCCAAGGGCCGAGAGTTGGCCGGCGAGCCACCGTCCCACTGGCGCAAAAACAACGCCTCCTATCAGCACCACCGAAACCGGTAGCCAGACGATCCCCACACCGCGTCGCTGTACGACGCCCAATGCAGCACTGACCGCCACCGCGCCCAAGGCAATTCCAGTGGACTCCACCAAGGGCAGCGACAAGAGAAGTGACAACAGAGGAACTGCAAACAAAGAACCTCCAGCACCAGTCAAACCCAGCACCAGTCCAATAACGACGCCGACTAATAATCCCGTCACAACAATCCCGTTATACCCATTCCCTTACAACCGCCGCTAAGCGGCTTGGTTCCAAGGCATCTTCGCCAGCAACATTCCCATAGCGCAGGTATCGGTAATACCGGCAAAGGTTAATCCCGCCCCCACAAAGCCTGACAATACAAAGCCCGCTGGATGCACCAAGCCGCCAATCACCACACCGAGTAGCACGAGACCACCTGCCGCAATGCGCACCTGACGCTCAAGAGAAATGACTGAGCTGCCGCCATCGTGCAAGACCTGATCGGGTAGCGCATCAACACCGCCAGCAACAATCTTCATGGGATTGGGCAACGACAGAGCCAGTTTTTCTGCCGCCATTTCTGCCCGCTTGCCCGCCTTACAGATCAAATAGATTTCAGAGTGATCTTCGCCACCACAGAGTTTCAAATGCCGACACATTTGCTCTGCGGTCAAATCCTGTAACGGTAGATTTTCACTGCCCTTGCAACGCAAACCTCCAAACTCTGCCTCGGTGCGCACGTCCACGCACACGGTGTTGGGCTGACGCTTTAGCACCTCAACAAAGTCGGTGGCAGAAATCACAGAAATACTCATACTCATTACTCCTCAATTAAAGGTGTGCCCGTTGCGCAGCAGAATCAGCGTAAAACCAACGCTAGCACCCCCGTCGTCGTGGTCTATACGGGCTAGTCATCAGGACAAAACATGTCTTTCAGCAGAGCGATCACGCGCATGGCGTGATCCCCCTGTAAACGGTAATAGATGGTCAAGCCGTCACGCCGCGTGGCGACCAACTCGCTTTTGCGCAAGTTCGCCAAATGCTGCGACAAGGCCGATTGACTGAGCGGTACTCGCTCATTCAAATCCCCCACAGAAAGCTCACCCTCCACCAGAGAACAGACAATCATCAGACGATTTTGATTGGATAACTGACGCATCAACTCGGCCGCTTGACCGGCGTGCTCAGCCATAGAAGACAGATCCATTAGCGATTTACCGTATTAATTCACGAGCAGAATACATTAGTAACATCTAATTTAGCAATTCATTATTTAGAATAATCTAATATATAAACGCTAATTCTAAGAAGTCAGCATTTGGCCCCGGGCTGTGCAAGCCTTGCCACCAAGAGAAAAAGAAAAGAGGTGGTCGAGGTGGTACCCATAAAAAAGCAAGAATCGCCAAGTGACGACCCTATGGTCGCGTCATGCTGGAGTGAAGATATCGATAGCTCAGCAATATCATCTGAGGCTTTGGAATGAGGAGTGAGGAGTGAGGGGCGCAATAGAATCAACGCCCACCGCTTGTTAGCCTACGAGGCCTGGTCGACAAAATCCTTGCCCTAATCTGAGTGAAAGAAACTATCCCCCCACAACTTTCTATGATCGCCCACTTCCCTGCTGGTAACCTCTCTCAGCGCAGACAGCAGCGACTCCGACTGTTCGACATCAAACCCCATGTATCGAAACAACGCGTAGGAGAACATTCCGGTTCGGTGAATACCTGCGGAGCAGTGAACGTATATTTTGGCTCCATTACCGAGCGCAGTGATACTGTCCTTGAACNCCTCGGTAATCTCTTCCAATCGATCCTCGGCCGGAGGCTCCGCGGAACTCAAGGGCAACCAAATCCATTGCAATCCCTGCTTTTTCGCAGCCTTGCCAATGTCTTTCGCCCCCTCTTTCTCTGACAAGAGCGTCAAGATGTGAGTGGCACCCAAACTCTTCATGGTCTTCAGTGATTTGATTCTTGGACGATGTCCAATAGCCAGACTGCCACTGAGAAGATCCACCCAATTCACGTCAACGTCCGCATCGACCTGAGGCACGGCTTTGAGCCGACCAATCAGTGGGCCAAGCTTAACTCTGAGTTCTGGATGCTCAACCATGATTGTTTTCACTTGGGCAATCAAGGCTTGGTTTTCACTCGCATCGTAGGAGCCAGAGTCCAAGTAGTTTTCGATAGTAGCTATGCGCTCTTCTGTTTCCATAGGGTTGATCAGCTCAAACAATAGTGGACATATTTAGACAATCCCAACTTACGTATTTTTATCTGATAAGCAAGGAAATTCAACCAAATACTAACAGTCCACAATACTTACATAAGCCTTCAAGATAACAAACCAAGTCCGAACATCACCCTTTCAAAAAGCTCGCAATGGAACGCGAAGTTTCATCCACCTCAGGAAACACCCCACCAAGCAGTATGTAGTTGTGAAAAAGACCAGGCATCTCGTCGTGCGTCACCTCGGTACCAAGCGCTGTCAGGTGTCGGACAATGGCTTCCCCTTCGTCTCTGAGAGGGTCAAAACCGCAAGTGATAATGTAGGTTCTCGGCAACTTTTTCGCAGAAAGCGCATACTGAGGATCCGCAAAATTGGTGCTGGCATCGGCGGCGTGTCCACCAAACCAATCGATTACTTTTCGGGTCAGCGAGATGTTCTCATCGAGCAATAGTTGCCGGCTATTGGTTTCTCCCAAAGAGGCTTCGGGTGGATAAATTGGGATGATCGCACTCGGTTGAATTGCCTGCTGCGCGGCATACCGAGCAACCACCAAGGTTAAGGCCGCGCCTGCGCTATCCCCGCAGATGGCAATATCGTTTTTGTCCACTCCTTCATTAGCGGCGTGATCAACCAACCATTCCCAAGTCGCCATGGCATCCTGTTGAGCGCTGGGCAATTTGTGCTCGGGCCCTTTCCTGTATTCAACAGAAATCACCCGACGCCCGGTATCACGAGCAAGACGCCGGCAAAAACCGTCGTGCGATTTAACGCTGCCGATCACAAAACCACCGCCGTGGAAAAACAACAACCCTGGCTTGAGTTCCTCGCTGGGATCGGCGTCGTAAGTGCGAATGTTCAACGGGTGCTGGTTTATCACAATTTCTCGTTTGTCGACCTGCTCTATCGCAACTCGCTTACCACCAAAGATCGCATCCAGCTTATCGTAACCGTCCCGAAAGACATTCACCGGCGGAAGATCTGCTGACGATAGGCGATCGGTAAAACTCAGATAAGCCTGCGCTCGCGGGTTCATCGTTCGACCATCAATGCGTTTTGTACGACCGAGATAAAAACACTGCCAAAAGGCCTGTGGGGCATACAACAACAACGCTCGCCCAACCAGAAAAAACACCGCAACAAAAACCTTCATTTCAACTTACCCCCAGTCAATCGATTCACTCAAAACTCTTCACTCTCCAGCCTTCAACGTAATTTCTATCGATACACTAGCGTATCTTCATCAAGGTCAAAGTTCGGCATTTGATCTTTTTCTTTGTAGTAATCCGGTGAAAAGACCCATGGCTCATGATCACCACTCTTGGGCATCATATGATGGCGGCGCTCCATATAGCCCGGATTAAATTCATCCGCTGAAACCCATCGATTCTTGGCCATGCTCTGATCCTGTTCACGCAGTGTTGGCGTCACCACCTTATCTCCTCGCTCGTCCATTTGATTCAATAGACGGCAAAGATAGTCCCCCACCAAATCCACTCGCATGGTCCAGCTGGTGCGTAAATAGCCGAACATCATCGCCAGGTTGGGCACCCCGGA
Organism: Cellvibrionaceae bacterium; assembly: GCA_002707785.1. GTDB lineage: Bacteria > Pseudomonadota > Gammaproteobacteria > Pseudomonadales > Cellvibrionaceae > Pseudomaricurvus. The sequence goes on from PANW01000034.1 coordinate 19,819, forward strand.
AAGCATAATGCCACGATAGGTGTAAGCATTCGACAAATCGACTGGCTCACCATTGATTTCATAGGGGATACCGCCCAAAGGCAGTAGATTAAATCCCGTTGCCGTAATAATCACATCGGCTTCGAGCTCTTCGCCCGACTGCAGCAAAATACCCTTCTCGGTAAACGACTCGATCTGATCGGTGACAATTGAGGCCTTCCCCGACTTAACCGACTCAAACAAATCGGCGTTAGGCACAAACGCCAAACGCTGTTGCCATGGGCGATAGGTTGGAGTGAAGTGTTTTTCGGTTAACTCTTCGCCTACATGCTCGCGTACGACTTTTAACAATTCCTCTTTGACCACCTCAGGGTATTCCATCGCCGCATACTGCACATCCTTCGCCGTTTTCAGCAGGTCGCGACGCACCGTTTCATGCACCCATTCCTCTGGTAGATCCAATTCGCGCAAACGATCCGCCAGTTCGTTACGATTGGCGTCGGTCCAGAAGTAGGTGGGTGAGCGCTGCAGCATGGTCACGTGATCGCTGTCTTGTGCAATATTGGGAATGAGAGTTGCCGCGGTTGCCCCGGACCCAATCACCACCACCTTCTTGCCTGTCATATTCAAATCATCTGGCCAAGTTTGCGGGTGTACTATCCGTCCTTCAAATTGATCCATGCCAGACCATTGCGGGGTATAACCCTGTTTGTGGTCGTAATAGCCGCCAGACCACATAAAGAAACTGCACGTCATTTCTACCGTTTCATTGGTATCGACTTTGTTGATAGTGATTGTCCAGCGCTGATCCTCATCAGACCAACTGGCTTTTTTGATCTCATGCCGATATCGAATATGTGACTCTAAATTTTCGTCCTTAATAACTTCACCGATGTAGTCATTAATCAGCTCAGCACTGGCGATTGGGTTTCCACTCCAAGGTTTGAATCGATAGCCGAAAGTATACAAATCACTATCGGAACGAATCCCCGGATAAGTGTGGGTGACCCAAGTCCCCCCGTGAGTCTCCTTGCTCTCGAGAATGGCAAACGATTTATTCGGGCACTGCTCTTTTAGATGATGAGCAAGTCCAATACCGGAAATACCCGCGCCGACAATAATCATATCCACATGATTCACATCACCGGCTTGGGTTACTGCGGTTCTTTCAGTCGCTGGCGTATTTTCTTTACTCATAGCGGTTCACCTCTAAATCTCTCAGGAAGTTATTGTGAATTCACTTTAGGGAGATTCGCCGACAATGGGCATTGCAGAGCAGGCCTTATTTTTGATACTTTAGGCCACAGTGTCCTGTAGGATAGACAACATCATGAGTAGATCAAACCCTGTCATCATCAGCGGAAATCTTGCCACCGCTCACCGAACCATCAACGGCGCTCTGGGGTTGATGGAAGCTTTTGGGGTCTCAGCCTCTAAGTCAAAAACACTGATTCGAAATGCCGGCTTGCCTGCTCATGCCTTCGATGATCCCAGCTTTCCAATCTCGGCCAACCAACACCTTGAGCTTCTCAACGCCATTTTGATGGAGCAAGAATCTGAAGGGAGTGTCATTACGTTGGTTCTGCTGCTGGCCTCGCAACTCACCATCGATAGCTTCGGAGTGGTTGGTCTCATCATGAAGTACTCGGAGAGCTTCCCGGAGGTATTGCGAACCTCGTTGGCCTACCCCGAGCTCAGCTGGGGGCATTCTCGTATTGTGGTTACACGGGAGCGCTCTGAGTACAGAACAACATTCACCATGGAACAACCACAACTCGCCGGTGTGTCGCCAGAAAGACTCGATCGACTCAAGTGTTGCTGCTTGATACTGGATATGATTTCAACGGCGATTATCTTCACCTCTATTTTGGGAGAGGCCTATGCACCGACGCTGATAGCCTTACCGTTTAGCGCCCCTCCCGATTGGTCCAGTACCGAATGGCCACTGCCTTTCCCCATTCAATTTGACGCAGAGTTTGCGCAAGTCATTTCTCCCTTAAAGATCGAGCAAGCAATCCCAACCCAAGCCAACTCCTTGGCCCGCCGAAGCTATGAAGCCATCGCACAAAAACTCGCAGCAATGCTCAGCGAAGGAATCAATCACACCGAAAGAGTTTCGCGGTGGCTGTGGGCCTACACCCCACCGCTTAGCCGTTCCGACATCGCCACCCAATTGGCTATGTCGGAGCGCAGCCTTGCAAGGAAGCTCAAAAACGAAGGCACCTCCTATAAAGCCCTCTACAACCACGTGCAAACAGAGCGAGCCAAAAACCTGTTACGCAACGAGACATTATCCATTGCGGAGATTGCCGATCGCTTAGGTTATTCAGAGCCAGCCGTGTTTACGCGAGCCTTCACCACTCAAACCGATACGGCCCCTTTGCAGTGGCGTAAAAGAAACTAGTCGTTCTATTGCAGTATGGTGCTTGCATCCAAAAATCACATACAGCTCATCAATCCGTATCTTTTATGTTCTTTAATAGGCGCGAGCGTGCCGAAGCCAGTAGGGCCATTGAATAACAATGGTGAAACCCTTGGATTGCGCTGAAAAATCTCGCCCGTTTTCTTCGCCCATCACTCCGAACATCCTCAATTCCACCTGATTCAGGAACAACAGCTGAACCAAAATACAATCGTGTTCCCTGATTGACCGGCTCAATCATCAGCCACGAGCGAGTGCGCCCCGAGTAATCACACATAAGCAATTGATTATCGCTTTGTTGCTCCACTACCCATGCCGAAAAGATATTGATTTTTGCTTCGGACAATAGGACCGCCTGCTGATCTGTTGATGGCTTGGAAACGGCCCATTTCAAAATCCAACGCTCTAACTTGAAAATAGGCGTGGTGTAGAACGCCTGTATGTACTCGGATTGAGTAATTGAACAGGCGATGTCTACATAATAACAATCCACAAATGCGCCAAGTTCTTTATACTGATATAGAAGCGCCTCAGATGGCAGAGGCAGCCGCCCTACCGAAAACATGTCAGAACCTTGGACAGAGCTTTGATCACTGAGTTTTCCCCTGACCACCGAACATCATCTTACAATCGCCATACTTTTACTCATCGACCTAAACCTAACACGTATCTTTTTATACTTTCTGAGCTTCGCACCGTTAAACTAACGTATCCGCACTCGCTATCGTCTCACATGCCAATCAGCGAATTTAGTAATCGATCTATTGCCTAGATTATCCGAGTATGAAACTAAATACTGATCATTGTCAGGTAAATCGATTCAACCGCCGACAACTCTAATTGACACATCAGCCACTATCGATATTCTTACCATTCAGAGCAAGTTATCGCTTACCGCAGGGGCCTTAAACCTCGATTCGATATGGCCTTTCAGCAACTCGTCCATGGTAAGGTAATACTTGGACTCAACACGACTCTTGCATCGCATCTCACGGCCACATTAATGAGGTTTAGCAATCAGTTTCACTAAGAATTCTCTGCGTGTATCAATTAATTCTTTCTGAAATTGGTAAGAGGTTATCTGCGCTCCACTCCGCAAGCGTATAATCGTAAGCAGCCACTAGCCCACACTCACAACGACTATCTATTATTCGTGAAACATCCAAATAGCCTCACTTGCTATGGAACTCTCGTATGCTTCGAAAGTGATTCTTGCTCATATGAATTTAGCGCCCACATTTGCGGCGACTGAAGCGTAGCGTAAGGAGTCCAGCCGCGTTGGCGGCGCACAACATGTGCTTGCTATGTACTGCCGCCATTCTCTTTATCACTCTCTTCTCTACGCAACTCTTTTCGATTTTTGATCATATGGTAGATCGTCAAAATGGAACCTAAAGCAAACAATATAGTTGGCACTAGAAAGCCAACAAAAAACAACCCTAATCCAGGCGTAAACCAGCTATAGATAGTGATAGGCAATAATATTGCGGTAATTGTAAGCTCTATTGCTAACTGTTGATATTCACCACCATATCGGCCTTCTACAGTTTTCGCCCAGTAGTGCTTTACATTTATCTTTGCCACTTGCGACGACCTTCCTTGTGTACATAGACATAATGATTCCCTTGAAAACAAGGGCACGGAGGGATTATTAAATGAACAACAGCTCTAGTGTTCATATTTTAATCCCTCCGTCCCCTTTTGTCCCATGTGGCGATAACCCCGTAAGCACCGTATATGCATTGCACGCCCTATCTAACAGATCGTCATAGGTCAAAAATTCATCTACTGTGTATTGTTGAATGATCATTTCTTTATATCTATTAATATCTGCTACGTTACTAAAACTTGATTGAGTTGAACGACTCATAATAAGGCTTGTTCTACACTTGGTATGGATTCCAGGATACCGTGTTCGTATTTGATTATAATGTTCTCTAATGTAGTGTACCCACTCGGCAGTTTGAAATGCTGCTTGACCAACTTCTGCTCTTGGTTGGCCTTGCTTAGTGGCAATATTCTTAGAAGCCCTTTCTAGCTCAACCAGCTTATAAGCTTGATCAGCGTAGGAAACTATAAAATCCGGTTCTACATATGTTTTCCCAATTGGAGATAACTCTCCATCTGGGTAATGTAGCTTAGGTTTGCTTTCACAACTTCCATATACATCTAATAAAATTGGATGTTTTTCTATTAGCTTATGAAATACATCTTCAGTTTCATGAGATTGAAATAATAGGGTATTTCTAAAATCATCTATTGCTTGTTTTAGCGTGCCTAAACGATTCGTATAATTCTCTACCCACTGATTTGTAGCTCCCATCGAGATGGAACCACCATTATTACCTTCAGGGCTAGACAGAGTCTTGGCAAAATCCCGTCTTAAGTCGTTCCTAACACGAAGGCTAATAATTCTTTCATCCCAAGCTTCGATGTCCGACTGGCCAAAAATTTCGATGTAATTAAAGAATCGTCTATTATCAAAATCTGCGGGAAAAAAGCCCATTTTTTCGATGACATAGGGTTCCCCAAAAGAAGATCGTGCATCAGGCAAGTGTGGATCTAAAACGATACCGTATGCACCAAAAGTCAGATTACATACAAGTTTCTTTAAACTGGTTTTCACCTCTGTTAAATGAAGTGAAACATTCAGCTCATCATCTACGACTGTTTTTTGAAAAGAAATATTCTTAATCTTCCCTTTCCAAACCGCCGATGGAATATGTTCTTTAGCAACAATCCGATAGATTCCAATAGATTTACCGGTAAGCCCGTTATCTTCGATGATTTGAGTTACTTCACTTGGCGTTTTTGTAGGCTCAAGATCGACCTTTAATGCAGGGCCACCAGCGATATACCATTGATGATCAGGCTCATTTGCAACTTCATTTATCACAACCCCATCTTCTGCAAGAATTACTTCAAATGCTTCTGACTTTAAAAATGGTGAAATTGTATATTTAGGATAGCCAGCCCCATTGGGGGGCAATGAGGTAAAGCTTTCGTAACCTTCCCTATATTTAGAGATATACTCGAAAACAAATTTCCCTAGATTTTCAATTTCAATGCTCATACTTTCCTTTGGCATTTAACGCTGTAAGCACNGGCAGGCTTGGAGCGGTTGGTTTGCGCAATAATGGCGAAGCCATGCGTAAACGAACTGCGGAAGGACTGTCCAGCCAGCGCTAGCTGGCGTCGTGCCTTACCTTGTTAAATTCAACACTCTCAACTAAGAGCATTACCAAGAACACTAACGCTGCTATTAGGCCACCCAAAAGGCCAAAAAGCCCCCATAGAGCTTTCTTTGGCTTGGATGTATCTATATTTAGGAACAACCATATACCTATAGCAATTTTATCAACTACCTGAATAAAATAATTTATTATCGTTGTCCACAAGACAAAACCGTCACCTGTTGTCATGAACTCCATGAAACTCGACAAGGCACCTGCAAATAGCCAAGCGAGCCCCACCTTTAACAAATTGGCTACGACGAAACAGATTATAAGTGACTCTAATTTAACTCGTATGTTCATATTCATAATAATTTAACGCCTCAATAACCGGCAGCTGGAACGAAGCGAAGCGCAGTGTAAGCTGTCCGGCGCCGGAGGCGCCGTAGTTGATTGACTTGTTAGGCGACACTTTCTGCCTACTCACTTTTATTCATTTTCAAAATTAGCTCATAAGATAGCTCTTTTCGAGCCTCTTCCGGAGCCTCGCGCATAGAAGTCACGAGAGATTCAAATGAACTGTCGCCCATTTGATTGGGTTCGTTTGAAGCCATTAAGAATGCTGCAAAGACGAGACCCTCGCTGCCAAGATCGTCCGACGCTACGTCTTGGTAGGCAGAAACTGCTTTCCCGAGCAGTAGCATGTTGTTGATGGAATCAAGTGGCAAAGTTTGTTCAATATCACGGTCAGCATGTTTCAAAAAATTTACAGCTCGATTTGTGTCGCTCCAGTATCGACGCTCCAGATCCGGCCCTATAGAAACCTGTACATCATTCAGCTTCGACTCAGCGGTGATAGGGGATAGTTGCTCCGCAAGACTCTTCAGTTCGGCCATGATATCGGAATCCTGGGTCATTCGCTCCGGAAGTGTTCCGCGATGGAAATCACGCACTAGGTAAAAAACACTGACTAGGTAAGTGTCTGCGGCTTCGCTCTTTCCTCGTGACTTCTTTATGTCTTTTAGTAGTCCGTAGGCGGCCGCTGCGACTGTTTGAACCGCAAGCTCGTCCTCGGGCAGGAAGTACATGCGAATAGCTGCTTGCAGCTGTCGTTTTGCGGCTGATAGCTTATTGATATGAAGAGTAGCTTTGACCATGCACTTTCCGTCTAACGCCCACATTTGCGGCGACTGGAGCGTAGCGAAAGGAGTCCGGCCGCGAAGCGGCGCACAACATGTGCTTGTTAAGGCTGGAGCGATTAGGACGCAACTCCAACCGGCACTCTTTCTGGCTTACGCTGATTTAATTTTACCGCGAGCCACTTGACACGCCGTTTTGGAACGAGGAACGAACGGAAGGGTTTTTGATGTGACTTTGTACCTTCCATTGGTACCACGTTTTCACTATTTCTCTAGTCTACCGATCTCGTCAGATGGCACAACCAAGGTTAGTAATTCGTACAATTTCTACCTGCTAAACCCCACTAAAGAGAAAGGAGGCAAAGCGGCTTTAACGCCGCAAGCAGCTGCGGCTTTGTAGTTGTTTGTTTTGTGGCAGCGTAGCGACCGCCGCAAAATCAAGCAACGGAGAAGCCGTCAGATGCCTTGCTTTGTTAGGTTCTAACCTTGCAGACACTGCCGGATTTTTTCTTGTGCTTTGTGAACCATATTGATCATTTGGTTTTCTGTAAGCACTCCAGACTCTAGGTCTTTAGTGAGCATATCTTCGAAGGCCTGATTACTTGTGTATATATCAATTCCTTTTGAAATAGGAACAATGGCCTTCTCCCAGTATCCTTCTGGGTAATGAGATACTGAGTCAAATTGACACTTTGCCATTTTACCGATCAACAGATTAACCTCTTGGGTTATCTCTGATTCTTGTTTTCCAGGCATATTCTGAGAGAACCTCTCAATCAGTATTGGCTCCATCTGTCTGATATAGTTTTCTATATATTTTGACTCAACTTGATTCTCAATAGAGAAAGAATATCCACTTAAAAATAGAAATAACAGTATCCATGCACTTTTCATCTCACTCTCCTTTTTGATGCAACCTAACGCTCGGCTTTGGGGCTGACTTGGAGCTGCGAAGCAGCGGAAAGGCAGTCCCAGCCCCGAAGGGGCGATAACAGCCGCTTGTTATGTGGTTCAGTACGGTTCATAACCTTCTTCAAAAAGGTTTAGATTTTCGTTTATGTAATTCATAATTCTATCGAACTTCATCTCATCAATTTTTCCGGCAACAACGTAACAATTCAAAAACGAAGATACATAGTGAAACTTGTACTGAGATTTTGAGTTTTCATCATGGGAACAATCCTCTTTGAATTGCTCTTCATTTTCTTCTGACATTTCCCTTAGCAACTGCTCATTATTCATGTTATTCACTTGAGAATAAAATAAAGGTGCGAGCATATACATATTTTCTTTAGGGATTTCATCACCGCTCTCTATTGCCTCTAGAGCCTTAGATAAAGAGCTTTCAACTCTTTCAAGCCATTGTTTCATGGTACGCACTTCCAGTTGAGAGACACATAACGCCTTTATTTGGGGCGACTGGAGCGCAGCGTAAGGCGTCCCAGCCACGTAGTGGCGACAACATAAACTTGTTATGCATTTAGCGTCAAGCCTACCACTATACCGCCGAATACTCCTGCCAGAAATGCATTCATAAAGGCTCTCCAATAATTAACTACCAAAAAATATTTTAGAACACATGCCATGATAGACATTTGTGCGAAGACACTTATTACCGAAAACCCCTCATCGTCGTAAATATCGAGGATAACCTCGGTTAGCACAACAATAAAGACTTGTATCAAACACTGAACTACACCAAGAAATAATGCTCTACTCGCAAGCCCCTTCCTCACTCCCAACGAATAGAGTATTCCAATATAGGCAACTGAAATAGATATAATCCCTATGACAATCGCGGGTCCTAAAAAATATAGAAAATCACTCATATCTGATTACTGCATAATCGGGATAGGGAGGCACCTCACGACACCCCTCCTCCCACACCACCGGGCATACGGATCACGTACCATGGCGGTTCATTTCCTAATTTAGGTATCTCGCTG
>PANW01000035.1 GCA_002707785.1 Cellvibrionaceae bacterium
CAGGTGGCTCTGTTACGCGCGGGTATGGAGCGCATTAAAGAGGAAGTCAATTTTGACGGCGACTTGCCGGCATTCTTTGATCATCTGCGAACCGACAAACAATTTCAGTACACGTCTGAAGCGGAGTTGCTGCAAGCCTATGAAGATGTGCGTGCAAGCGTCGAAGCTGGTTTGCCTAAGCTGTTTGATATCGCTCCAAAGGCACCCTACGTCATCAAACCGATTGAATCCTTCCGAGCAGCCTCTGCGGCAGCAGCTCAGTACAACTCACCGGCACCTGATGGCAGCAAACCTGGCGTGTTCTACGTGAATACCTATGACTTGCCATCGCGTCCCACCTATTTGCGTGAAGCGCTATCCATTCACGAAGCGGCTCCGGGCCACCATTTTCAAATTGCAATTGCTCAAGAGCTGGAAGGCTTGCCGGCCTTTCGAAAATTTGATCACGTCACGGCTTACGTAGAAGGTTGGGGTTTGTACACCGAAAGCTTGGGTAAGGATCTTGGTCTCTACACCGACCCCTACCAAGAGTTCGGTGCTTTGACCATGGCCATGTGGCGTGCTTGCCGTTTGGTGGTCGATACCGGAATGCATGCAAAGGGCTGGACTCGAGAAGAAGCCATTGCCTATATGCAAGACAATACCGCGCTCTCGCACACCGATATCGTGGCCGAAGTTGAGCGTTACGCCGCACTGCCTGGACAGGCACTGGCCTATATGATTGGTCGTTTGAAATTGCTGGAATTGCGCGAAAAATCTGAGCAAGCGCTGGGTGACGTTTACGATATTCGCGATTACCATCGCGTGGTGCTGAGCGATGGCTCTCTACCTCTATCTATTCTTGAACAACAAGTCGATCAATGGATTGAAAACACTCGATCGTAAAATAAGAGACGGCAATCGCTATGAAAACTTCAATATTCGTATGGGCGCCTCTGGCGGCAGTGTTGTTGAGCGCCTGTACCACACCGGTAAAGAAAGACCCGGTGGAAAACGCGCAAACTCAGTCGCAGAAACCTTTTGCGTCGACTTATCAAGTGCCGGCGTCATCCGCCACCTTGATTCAGTCGGCCACTGTGTTAACGGGCGATGGTCAGCAGTTGGATCAAACCGATGTGTTGGTGATCGATGGAAAAATTTCCCGCATTGGAAAAAATCTACCGAGCGACTCGGCCAAAAATATCGTGGATGGTCGCGGTAAATGGTTAACGCCGGGCTTGATCGACGTACATTCCCATATGGGGGTGTATCCCGCACCGGAAACATCCAATCATGCCGACGGCAATGAAATGACATCGCCGGTGACCGCGGAAGTCTGGGCAGAGCATTCGGTGTGGCCGCAGGATCCACAATATGAAAAAGCCCTAGCCGGTGGTATTACCACCTTTCAGGTATTGCCGGGTTCCGCTAACTTGTTTGGTGGTCGCGGTGTCACTTTAAAAAATGTGGCTTCAGTCACCGTGCAAGGAATGAAATTTCCCGATGCTCCACACAGCTTAAAAATGGCCTGTGGTGAAAACCCCAAACGCGTTTATGGCGGTCAGGGACGCCCTCCTCAAACTCGTATGGGTAATGTCGCGGGTTTTCGAAACGCGTGGATTGATGCGGTTGAGTATCGCAAGGCGTGGGATGATTTTGAGCAGGGGAAATCCTCCAAAGCCCCTAAGCGCAACCTGAAATTNGAAACCTTGAAAGGCGTTCTCGACGGCGATATTCGTATCCACAATCATTGTTACCGCGCCGATGAAATGGCGCAGATGATTGATCTGTCGAAAGAGTTTGGTTATTCCATTGCCGCTTTTCATCACGCNGTCGAAGCCTACAAGATTGCTCCCTTGTTAAAACAAGAAAACATCTGTGCCGTAATGTGGGCCGATTGGTGGGGCTTCAAACAAGAGGCCTTTGATATGGTGCGCGAGAATATTGCACTGGTGGATATGGTAAAAGCCTGTGCCGTCATCCACTCGGACGATGGTATTCAGGTTCAACGTCTGAATCAGGAAATTGCAAAAGCTATGGTCTCTGGCAATGAAATGGGGCTGGACATCACTCGTGCTCAAGCGCTGCGCTGGGTGACGCTAAATGCCGCCAAGAGTTTAGGGCTGGACGATAAAATTGGCTCCATTAGCGAGGGCAAGAATGCCGATCTGGTGCTGTGGAGTGCGGACCCATTCAGCGTTTATGCCAAGGCCGATCAAGTTTGGATTGATGGGGTTAAACGCTACGACTTGACGATGCCAGGATTGACGCCGACGAGAGATTTTAACCTCGGTGTGTTAGATCCACAGGAGGATCGCCCATGATTGTTAAACATTTTCTCGCCCATTGTTCGTCGCTGCCGCTGATAGTGTCGGCCACATTGTTTGCGCCTTTGTCGGCCACAGCACAAGACTTATTNATCCGTAATGCACAAATCTATACCGATCAGGGAAGCAAGCAAGACACCGATTTGTTGATCAAAGGTGGAGCCATTGCGGCGATAGGTAAAGGTCTATCGGCGGCACAGGGAACACCAGAATACGACGCTAAAGGCCAGTGTGTAACTGCCGGCTTATTTAATGCGGACACACACTTAGGTGTCGAAGAAATCAGTGCAATTGATGAAACGGTTGACTATGCCAGTGACTATGATGGCATGACTGCGGCGATGAAAGTGGCCGATGGTTTTAATCCCAATTCCATGGTCATTCCCCACAATCGTATGCACGGTTTAACCCACGCTGTGGTGATGCCTGATAGCCGTGCCGGTCTCTTTGGTGGTCAGGCGGCTCTGATTCGTATGAGTACAGAGGGAGAAAAAATTCTCGACGACAGCGTCGGAGTCGTGGTCGAGTTGGGTGAAAGTGGTCAACATCTGGCCGGTGGTTCGCGAGCGGTGGCAATCGCCCTACTGCGTCAGGCATTGGATGATGCCAAAGACTATTCTGCCAATCGCAATGCCGTGAACAGCGGCTCGCGAAGGGATTATAGTTTGTCGCTGGCCGACATTAAAAGTTTGGTGCCAGTGATCAACGGCGACAAATATTTAATTGTTGGTGCCCATCGGGCAGATGATATTGAGCGTGCACTAGTGTTGGCCAAACGGTATAAATTGAAGATGATTCTCAATGGTGTCACCGAAGGCTGGCGAGTGGCCGATAAGATTGCCGCTGCAAACGTTCCGGTTATTCTCGATCCGATTGATAATCTACCGTTGGCCTATGAGCAGATTGGTGCGCGTTTGGACAATGCCGCTTTGATGGATAAAGCTGGTGTTACCATGATGTTTACCGGTATGGGCTGGCAGAATACACACAATGCCTACTTAGTGCGTCAGTCGGCGGGCAATGCGGTGGCCAATGGTCTTTCTAAAACCACCGCCATCAACGCTATGACGAGCAACCCTGCCAAAGTGTTTGGTTTGAAAAACAACGACGGTTTGAAGGTCGGTCAAAATGCGAGCTTGGTGGTGTGGAGTGGTGATCCTCTAGAAGTCACTAGCGTGGCGCGATTGGTTTTGATTGATGGCGAGTCGCAACCCTTGGTGAGTCGGTCTACTCGCTTGCGGGATCGTTATTATGATCGTCTAAAAAGTAACGCTGACGACTAACGATAACGCCTTCCACTCGATAAAAAAGCCCTTCACTGAGACAGCGAAGGGCTTTTTTGTTCTTGGTGTTTACTATTAATTGCCAGAGTGGCTTGAAGACCTAAATCCAATGCTCGCGATCGTTCCAGACAATCGCACTTCCCAGTAACAGCAGGCCTGCGCCCAAGCNGATTGCCATTGGCCAAGTGAGTGTTTTAATGGTGGTGAGTTCGCTCAGCCACAGAGGTGAGATNAANCTTGCGGCAATTGNGCAGCCAATGATGCAGCTGATGACGATTATCAAGCTTTGTTGCCAGCTCGATAATTTTGGCTTGGCNGGNAGTTTCTGCAAAATACTTTCGGAAAAGCCATCATCATCCAAGTAACCGGAACGGTTCTGCATGGCNGCATCGAGCCATTGATCAAAGGAGTCTTGATTGTCTGAATGTGAGTTAGGCATGTTGTGGAGCCTCGTGTAACAGTTGTCGCAGTTTATCACGTCCGCGATTGATGTGCGTTTTGATGGTTCCCAAGGGCAGNCCGGTAATCTCCGTCACCTCCGATTGTGAGAAACCTTGGGTTAAGTGTAGATCCAAAACCAGNTGTTGGGCATCACTTANTTGCTGCAGAGCCCAGGCTAGATCCCTCTGCTGATGCAATTGAGTGATGGGCGAGTGGCTGGGTTCGAGCAAATCGGTCTCATCTTCCAGAGGTGTATAGCGCTTTTCTTTGCGATGAAAGTCGGCGAAGCAACGGTAGGCGATCCGGTACAGCCAAGAGCTGAGTTGTGCGTCTTGGCGAAAGCTCTTTAATCCCAGATAGGCTTTGATGAATGTCTCTTGGGCNAAGTCCTCAGCACAGGCGTCATTGTGACACCATTGGCGCAAGGACTGACGCACGCGGGATTGATAGCGATTAACCAGCAAACCAAAGGCCTGCCGGTCGTCGCGACGCACAACTCGCGTGATAAGTTGCTGATCGGTCTCCTNAATCAAGATCGATGCCCTAGGCCTGTGATTGGGTTTTATTGCTGTTGACCTTCCAGATCAGCAGGTGAGCTAAGCCAATCATCAGTGGAATCAAACCTAAGCTACCAATTGTTGGGTCGGCGATGAGACTCAAACTGATGATTACTGCGATACCCAATCCGGTGGACGTCATGCCCTTGCGTAAACTCTGATCGTGATCGTTAGTGCCTTCAATTTCATTAAANAGATTGTCGGGGATGTCTCGGCCACTATCGATGAGTTTATTCATACTTTCATGAAGGAGTTTACGGCGACGATAGCGACTGAATAGAACCAGACCAACGATGATAATGGGGCCGCCGAAGATCAGGGTAATGGCCAGAATACCGATAATGACCTCACCAACGGATTCACTGTCGTCTTCGACATTAATGCTGATGCCCTCACCGCCAAGATCAGTCAGGTCCAGCAGCGCTTCATCATCGTGAATAATGCCCTCGGCAGCGAGTTCATCTAACACGCTAAGCGCGATAGAGCCTGCAATTGAATCTGCTTCAATGGTTACTTCTTCATCCTCGCCGTTAACGGTCTTGCGGATAATAAGTGTGTCGCCGTCCTCAAAGATCTCTACACTTTTTAATTTGTTCTCATCGACAATCTTCAGCAGGGCTTTTTCTGAAGACGAAGGTTGGACCTCTTCGCTTACAAGCTGCTCTTCAGCCGCAGTTGAGGCCTTGGGCGAGGTATCGAGCGGGCTATCATCCGCACGGCCGGTCTCGGCACCTAGAAATATGGAAATAAAGCAGCAGAGCACTAAAGGCCCGCGAATGAAAGATTGTAGTTTGGAGGTGTTCATAATCGTAACCTGTCTCTGTCGGTAACTCTTCGGGTGTCTTAAAAGCCGCTCCAATGTGAGAACGGATGACTCATTCGTTATAAGTAAGACCAACCCAAAGNGGGTTTTGGATTCACCGGTTGTAATTATTTTTTTACGACACTGTATTTGACGTTAAATCNCCNGTATTCCTCAGTGTTCCATAGGCAATTGGCCTAAGGAAGCAATCGGTGTGAATTGATACGGCTTGCCATGTCATCCTTCATTGGACAGTCGTGCTGGCAAGACAATGTAAGTACAAGCTACAAGGGCTAGAGCGTTATGAGTAATGAATTAACTTTACCCCAACAGGGTGACCGAGCTGATATCTATGCCAGCCTTATTCCTCAAATAGAAGCGTTGATAGGGGGGGAAACCTCGGTGATCGCGAATTTGGCCAATACGGCNGCGGCGCTGAAAACCGCTTTCGACTTCTGGTGGGTGGGGTTTTATCTAGTCGAGACCTCGCCGACTCGCGAGGCGCTAGCCTCGTCACATCAATCGGAGCTAGTGTTGGGTCCCTTTCAAGGCCCTGTGGCGTGTACTCGTATTGCCAAAGGCAAAGGCGTCTGTGGTAGCGCCTGGGAGCAACAAACACTGATTCGAGTGGATGATGTTGATCAGTTTCCTGGGCATATCGCCTGCAGTGCTGCCAGTCGCTCAGAAATCGTCGTGCCCATCATCGCTCATGGAAAAGTACAGGCGGTGTTGGANATCGATTCAGCGCATTTGGCGGATTTTAGCGATATTGATGAGCAAGCGCTCTCTCGCTTGGCTTTGAGTCTAGCGGCAAGCTTTGCTGCTGAGAGCCGCTAGTACACNGGTGTGTTTCCGTTTAGATCTTTGTCGTCAGTGTCATTAGCTCTGAGAGTGTCCAGGTTTTACTGTGACCGCTTCTACAAAGTTGTCACATTGCGAGGCTGTGCTCGCCAATTCAGATTCCTCTGCTGCAATGGCAGGAGCTTGATGCAATGCCAGCCATTGATCCATGGTGGTGGCCAGTTTTACCCTGCGTTGATCGATACTGACACTTTTTCCCTTGGCGTAGCCGCGATGTGATCCCAAGCCAAGTTTTCGGGTCTGTGTGATCGACAAGGTCGGGGCTTTGGGCTGATAGACGCGCAGACGACCGCTGGCTTCAGCCATGTAAAAGGGCAAATTCCACTGTTTGGCCAACTGAGTGTCCACATCAGAAAAGTACTTGCGGGTCCAGTGATGGTTGCCGTGAGTATGCCAAAAGGCGGTAATTTCGTAATCCGACGGTATGCGAATACGTGCGCTGACTTGGTCGGCGCCACTTTGTCCTGAGGAGACGGTGTAAATAAAATGCCCCTGNCGTTTGTGTTTGAGAATGGCGCCAATGTATTCTCGGTCTTCCTGAATCGAGAGTGGGTTAAAATAATTGCTGGCCGAGATGACAGCATCCAGTTCACTGTCGTAGCTTTCTTCATCGATCTGTAGCTCGTCAGTTGTCTCAGAGACCGCCATCGTGGATGAGTCTTGTAGCTCGCACTGATGAGTGTTGTTAGGTGTCAGCGTCTGGTTGCTGGCAAGAGGTTCTGCCAAAGCAGGTAAGCTCAGACAGCAACCGAGCAGCAATCCAGCAATGAATGGTTTACCACATAGTTTGGTCAATCCAGTGACGATAGATTGTTGACTGTGGATTGCGGGTCTTGTTTGTGTATTGGTTAAGCTCGATAACTGAAACATCTTGGCGATTCCCTTGGCGCTGATCGATGCCGTGAAGTCTCGAAGAAAGTGTCGAAAGGAGCCTGCGGAAAGCCAAATGTTTACTTATGCTTTCTTAAAATATGTTATAAAAAGCTTCGGAAAAGCTTCGCGTATTGTGAAATATCTATAAATATCAGTGGGTTATTGGATTTTTGAATTTCGGGCCCAAAAATCGGTCAAAAATCATTACGCAAGTGGATGGCGGGACAATAGAAACCTCCTCGCAATGGAATTAATAATCGCTGATTGAATGTCGGCGATCGGTGGGTGAATAACGTGAATTTGAATGATGGATTTGTGCTGGGTGAATGGCGGGTAGAGCCGCTATCGGGTGTATTTATACGCGGCGAGCATTCCGTTCACGTTGAGCCTAAGGTCATGGAAGTTCTTATCTGTCTGGCCCAATCGGCCGGGCAAACGGTGACTCGAGACCAATTACTCAATGACGTCTGGCAGGGAGTGGTGGTGAGCGAAGAGGTACTGACTCGCGCCATTTCGGAGTTGCGCAGCTTGTTGGGTGATACGGCTCGCGAAAAACGCTACGTCCGCACCTTGCCCAAGCGTGGCTACAGTTTGATTATGCCTTTGTCGCCGGTCTCTGTGAGTGAAGTAAATTTTCAGCAACAAGTCGCCGCCGCGGTGGATCATGAAGCGCTGCAAGCCTCTGGTGATCGCCTGGTTCAAGAGCCTGTTCAGTCAACTTCGGAAGCACCCGCTCAAAACTTTGACTCTGACCTCGATACTGATGTGACCAAGCCTTCCGCGGCACCGTCGGACAATCAACCCCTTCCTTGGCCCGTGATGTTGACCCAGCAGTTCATGCACATGTTGCAAACCATGGTGAAAACACTGGGCAAAGTCGCCTTGTTCACCGTTTTAATCGGTGCCGGTGTGATCATTTTTGGAATTTTGATGCGTGACGATGCCAAGGTCGTCATTAGCGCAGGTGATGCCGATACTCGCAAAATTGTCGACACGGTCATGCAGCGTATCAATGACAAGCTAGAGCCCACGGATGCACCCACTCCCCCCTTGCCTCCAGCAGCTGTCGATACAGAGTCTCGGGTAAAAACCATAGCGGTATTGCCCTTTGTCGACCTCAGCGCCCAAGCTGATCAAGCCTATTTCGCCGATGGCGTGTCCGAAGATATTCGCAATGCTCTAATTGGTTCTAAAGACCTCCGTGTTGTTGCGCGGACTTCCTCGCGGGTATTTAAAGATCAGGTGTTGGACATTCGAGAGATCGGTCAGCAACTCAATGCCGAGGTGTTGGTAGAAGGCACTGTTCGGCTGCAGGGGCAGCAAGTGCGAGTGACTGTGCAACTAACGGATACCGAATCCGGGTTTCCTATTTGGGCCGGTAGTTTTGATCGCAGTATGGACAACGCTTTTGCTATTCAGCAAGAAATTGCCCGTGAAGTTGCCAGTAAGCTGGAATCGAGCTTGTCTACAGATAAGGTCACTGCAGTGGATTCTCGGGCCTACGAAAAATATCTACTGGGACGACATTATTGGCATCAGCGCACGCCAGAATCGCTGGCTGCGGCGCGCAATGAGTTTAACGAAGCCATTGCCATTCAGCCAGACTACGCTCTGGCTTATTCTGGCCTAGCCGACGGGTATAGCTTGGGAGTGATCTATGAAGACCTCGATCACAATCAAGCACTGGTTGATGCTCAGCGATACGTCGATAGAGCACTAGAGCTGGATCCAAGGTTGGCTGAAGCTCACGCCTCTCAAGGGATTATTCTGGAGCTAAAGAACGAGATTAAGCCTTCTCGCCGAGCTTATGAGCGCGCGGTGCAATTGAAGCCAGCCTACTCGATGGCGCGCATGTGGCTAGGTAATATTCTGATGATCGAAGGAGAGCTGAATCAAGCCTACGAGCAATATCGAGCGGCTTTAGACAATGATCCTTTACATCCTTCCATACAATCAAATTATCTATCCGCATTACAAATGTTAGGTCGTTTTGATGAAGCCTTGGCATTGGGCGATCAGTTCTACAATCAGTCCAAAAGTGGAGCATTGCTGAAGCAGAGCTTGAACGCTTTGGTGAATGCTGGGCGCTATGATGAGGTATTGGATTTTGTATCATCCCATAACTTTCCAGCGAAAAGTAAAAGTCACATCGAGCAGGACATCATCGATAGTCTTATCCGTTTGGGGCAGATAGAGAGGGCACGAGAACTGTTGGCACAACGTCGCGGAGATTTAAAAGCATGGCAGTTGGCAATTCTGGATATGGAACTGGCCTTAGTTACCCAAGATTATGCGGCCATAGAAGGAATCGCCACTCGGGTGGAACAGATTGACCCAGCGGATATGTGGGCAAAAGAGGCTCTGTGCGATAATTACGACAACGCTAATGTCGCGCGAGCGGATTATTGGCGCGGGTTGAAGTTCTACGCATTGG
This sequence comes from Cellvibrionaceae bacterium, assembly GCA_002707785.1. Classification (GTDB taxonomy): domain Bacteria; phylum Pseudomonadota; class Gammaproteobacteria; order Pseudomonadales; family Cellvibrionaceae; genus Pseudomaricurvus. Next base: position 9,558 of record PANW01000035.1, read on the forward strand.
AAGATTATACGCAGGCAGAAGAATTTTTCGAAATAGCGAATGCCAATGGTGGCGGCTGCTGGTCTGAGCCAGATATTGAGTTGTCACTGATGCTTTACCGTGCCGACGTAGCGGGTTTGTTAAATAAACCAGAGAAGCGCGAGGCGTTGTTACACAATATTGAGCAACGTATAGCAAAGATGCGAGCAAAAGGCTGGGCGCATTTACCGATACAAGTTTCTGAACTTGTGTATTTCATTTTGAGTAATCAACCGCACCAACTGACTAGCAATTTGGTGCNTATGGGTAGGGAGAATATCCAGCCTATGGGTATAGCAGTTGTTGACCCATTGCTCACTCGTCACCTGCGTTACAGTGATACTGCCAGTGTATTTGCACCGACTGTCGCTCGATTTGTGGATATGAAAGAGCGCGGAAGTAATAAGAAATTGGCCAAGTTTGGTTTGTGATGGATTGTTGAAGATACTTGTTCCGCAAGCTCCTCGAAAGGTTAGATCATTAGTGGATCGCGTCGTTTAGGCCATTGAGTGACATTTGCACGGCAATCATCACTAGTATCATTCCCATGAGTCGCTCGGTGGCTACTAAGCCGCGAATACCCATGATCCTCGATAGTGGAGTGGAAGCCAGAAGTATCGCACTGGATACCAGCCAAGCCCCGAATAAAGCTAGCAGCCAATCGAGCTGTCGTTCACCTTCTGAGTTTGCCAGTAGCATCAGGATTGCCAGCGTCGACGGGCCGGTCACGCAAGGAATCGCTAACGGAACGATAAACGGCTCCCCTTCCGGTTGCTCTCCCAGAATCCCTCCCTTGGTAGGGAAAATCATCTTTATGGCAATCAGAAAGAGTACGATAGCTCCTGCAATCTGAATGGCTTCTTCGCTGAGACCTAGAGCTTTTAAAATATAGCTGCCGGAGTACAAGAACGTGATTAGTACCCCTAAGGCAATAATCAATTCTCGAACAATGATTTTTTGTCGACGTTCTTCTGGGACTTCTTTAAGCGCAGATATGAACACTGGAATGTTCCCCAGAGGATCCATGACAAAAAAAAGTGTTAGAAAGGCCGTGATAGTATCCACGTTATTTAATCCGCTTTACCTTGATTTTTACGCTGCTACCTTCTTTAGAAAGAAAGTATGAGGACAAAAGTCCAGATTCTATAGTTACGGAATTTCCAGCATCTATTCTAAAAATTCTACTTCTTTCCATTTGTTTCCATATTTGCCCGTCTTCCATTGTTATTAGGTATCTGTCATGAATTTTTTTTGCTTCAATGACTGAGTAAATTTTTTCAGTTGGAATATCCTTGTACTTAATTGCTCCAAACCTACTTTGCGAAATACCTTCTTGCTCATCGGCTAGCTGATCGTAACAGTTAAGTCTTTCATCTTTGTTGCCAATTGCTCTACATTCCTTGAGCGAATTTGCGTAAGAATTGCTTGAGAGAAATATCAAAATCAGAACCATTTTTTTCATAAAACTTGACCTTGAATATGAAATAAAAAAAACGGGGCATAGTGCCCCGTTTGTTTAGCTTGAATGTGATTAGAACTTCAAGTTTACACTCGTGAACATACGACGACCAATTACGTCGTAAGTTCCTGGCTCTGTGTTCGCGTTGAACGCAGTATGAAAGTAAGGAGGCTCTTCATCAGTCAGGTTGGTAACGCCTGCAGTGAAGCTTACATTGTTCCATGTATAGGTACCAACAAGATCATGGTAGGTCACGTCTTCTGCGACGTTGTCAGCAGACAACAAAGATGAACGCAAACGATCCTTAGTTTCGTCGATAAAGCGAGCCTTGTAGTTGATGGACCAATTTTCACCGAACAAACTTGCACCAAACTGCATACGCCACTCAGGGAATACCTCAAAGCCTGTGGCGGTACCTACTAGCTCGGTAGTCCCTGTTAGAGGATACTCACGCTCATAGCTATCATGCTTGGTGGCAGTCCAGCTAAGAGTGTAGCCAGATGCCCAGTCAGAATTGAGTTCGCCATTGTAAAGGACGTCAAAGTCATACCCTTTTGAGGTCAGTTTACCCAAGTTACCAAGAACAACATTTGCATCTGCAGGGAAGATTGAGAAATTGGCGGTGTCGTGTGGACCAGCGTAGTCACTGTAGACGCTACAAGCAGGAGAGCTCAAATTTACTGAATTCATGCAAGTACGGTACAAATCGTTGGCGTCTGGAACATCAATGACATCATCCACTTCGATTTCCCAGTAGTCTACGCTAACTTGTAGGCCTTCGAGAAAGCTTGGAGTGTACACGAAGCCGAAATTGATAGAGGTAGACTCCTCTGGCTCTAGCTCAGGGTCAACACCTGCCACGGGAGCGCTTGCGGTGACAGTAGTTTGCCACGGAAAGCCAAACTCTCCTGAATCATCGGTCGGAATGCCCATTGCGGTACAGTTATCATGCACGGTTTGAGATATCTCGCCAGCTGCCAGTGCGCGATCACCGAATTCACACAAAGAAATGGTTACGGGAAAGTCTGTCTGTTCTGCTTGAGTTAACTCGGCAATGTTTGGTGCACGGAAACCAGTTGCGTAAGTAGCGCGCAAACGCAAATCTTCTACGACAGCCCAGTCGGCACCCAGCTTAAATGTTGTGCTTTCGCCAGCAGAATTATCGTAGTCAGAATAGCGAAATGAGGCGTTAGCATTGAAGGTGTCGGTAATTGGCAGGTAAACCTCACCAAAAACCTCGTCAACACTGTATTTACCATCCACTGGATCGGATGCGCCTGAAGTCGTCAGCCCGCTTGATTTGAATTCGTCACCTCGGAAGTAACCGGACTCACGACGATGTTCAAAACCTACAGCCCAACCTGCGGTGCCGCCAGACATTTCGAAAAGGTCGCCGGATAGATTAAGTGCGAACATTTCCATTTTGCTGCCGTATACGTCTTTCAGGCCGCCGGTAGTGAGGAAATCCATTTGTGCGGCACTAATTCCGCCAAATTCAGAGAAGGGATCGAGGACGCCAGCTGCGGCACAAGTAGCGTTAGCTGCACAAGCAACTGGATCGACCGCGATGGCCCAGTTATCAAAGCGGCCATAGTTGAAGGTTTCTTCAACCATTTCGTTTTCAGAGTAGGTATAGGATACATCCCAGCTCAGACTGTCGTCGAACAGTGTACCGTTTACGCCAGCTACAAATCGATAAGTGTCGGAAGTCGCTTCAAATAGACGCCCACCGGACTCATCAAAACGACGGTTCACACGAACATCTGCTCCGAATGGGTTGAACGGGTTATTTGCGGGTACGAAGTCATTCCACTGAATTCCATTGTTTGGAGTTTCAATAGTTTGGGTCACCTGGAACGATGCGTCCGGTGCAAGCAGATAGTGTGAGGTGCGGCGTGTGTACAATCCCTCAAAGTAGGACTCAACGTTGTCATTGATTTTAATTGTACCTAGAGCACCAAATTGCCAGCGCTCGTTCGGAGTGACCAATGCATTTACTGAGCCATAGTCGTAGAGGTCTTGGGAAGCAAACGGGCGCGGTACTCCGTTGTCTACAACCCAGCTACCATCTGCAAAACCTGGGACACCAGTGAGGCGAGCAGTTCGGCTATTGGATGATCCACCTGGTTCGAGTGCAAAGTTGCCATCACCTTGGTGTACGGACCACAGAGCACCTCGTGCGAAACTTTTTTCATCTTGAATCATTGTGTCTTGACTGGAGTAGCCAAGAGACATCACCATGTTACCTCGATCTCCGGAAATACCTGCCAAAATTGAGATGCCATCGTTCTTAGCTTGACCGTCCTCGGTACCTTTACCGTAGTCAAAATTGACTTCAACACCTTCGAACTCATCTCGTAAGATAAAGTTAACTACACCTGCGAGAGCATCAGAGCCATAAATTGTTGAAGCGCCATCTTTTAGTACTTCTACACGCTCAATCATGGCTTCAGGAATGTTGTTTAAATCAACAGCACCGTCTCGGTAGCTATCTCCAATCATTCTGCGCCCATTTACTAGCACAAGAGTGCGATTGAAGCCGAGGCCTCGCATGTCGATTTTTTTCTGACCGGTTTCAGAGCCGTTGTTTGTTGAGGTTCCTAGCTGATATCCAGTAAATGCTGGAATATCTTTCAGAAATTCATCAATACTTGCAACACCAGAAATGGCCAATTCCTCTGAGTCAAATGATGATATTGGACTGGCCGATGAAAATTCATCTCGCGCAATACGTGAACCGGTTACCATAACCTCTTCGATTGAGTCTTGCGCGTAAACTGTGGCTGCGGTAGGTATAAGTGCAGCAGCAGATATCCCCAAGACTGCCGTTCTTATGGCCTTAGCCAACATGGTTTTTTGAGTCATTGTGACTTCCTCTCATGGAAATGTTGATACTGGTCTACGCCAGTAGTTATTGGTACAACATCTTTTGAGACGAAGATTTTCGACAATCCCTCAACTTTTTTTTGTTTTTTACTTAGGCTTAGAAAGATTGAGCCAATTTGAAGTACCAGTATCGTCCTTTAATATCATAAGTTCGCGCGTCAAAACTGTCATTGAACGCTGCACTAGCAAAGGGAGGTTCTTCATTCAGCAGGTTATCTACCCCTAGGCTTAGGCGCAGGCCGGCATAAAAGGGTGTGTAATAATTCAGCTGCAAGTCATGGGTAATCCATGAATTTATGTGTCTATATGAGTTGCTTTGAGGGATTTTTTCTTTCAAAGAGCTGATGTAATTCACGTTGTAAGACAGCTCGTAGGCGTTTTGTGTCCAAACCAGCCCGGTATTTACCTTCCACTCAGGAATAGAGCCATGGCCTTCCGTGGCTGCGTCTGAGTAGGTGCCAGCCAAGTCTTTTTTAGGGGAGTTGTCGGACACCTGATTGAGGTATTCGTACAGG
>PANW01000036.1 GCA_002707785.1 Cellvibrionaceae bacterium
CGCTTCTTGATAAGACAGTGCTATCCGGCATCGGCGTGATGCGAGATTAAAACGAGGGCGTGATGCTGGCACCCACTACCGCGTGAGCGGTTTAGTACTTGTGTTGTTAGCTGTCTCACAAGTCTGTGGCAGTAATGCTAAATCCTGATTGGGAAGAGCTGCTTCCTGATCAGGCTGTATAGAACCGGAGAAGGCGACAACTATCTCGAAAAATGCCGCCTATTTATAAAATTGATTTCAACCAGATTAACGCTTAATGCTTTGCACATTCGATGATCCTTTCCTTGTCGCGGTTTTATAGCGATGCAGTTCCCAGGTCAGTTGCGCAATTGAATCCGCCATGGCTTTGATTTCGGCTTGATACTGGCTGTTCTCCGCTTTTAGTTTGCAGCTCCTCACCTCCAGCGCATCAAATCGTTCCTTTGCGACCGTCTTACGCTTGCCTTTTGCTACTGGTACTGCGTCATGGTTCGGCTGTTGCTGCCGTGCTTTCTCTGCCAAAACGATCTCCCGTAGAACAGGATGATTCTTCAACGATCCATTGGCTACACCGGCTCTTTTCTCTACCGCTGACGGGTTGATTTTCTTTTTCTCTTTTTTTAAAGCCTCAAGAGCGTTTTCTAGTTTGGTCTTTACACTAGGCATCACAATACTCCTAATTCAAAGCGATCAAAGGCGATGTTATGGTCTGTCATGACTTTCTCTGCGGAACGAATATCGGTTAGCTCGCGGGCCAGTGTGTTGCGGTTGTAAAAGCCCATCTCTTTCATCTGCCTCAACTTCTCACCGATGCGTTTGTGCCGCTCTTGCCAGCGTATCGCTTCGTTCTGATTGATGTTCAGGTTCTCGCAGTCACGCCCAACGCAACTAGACGGTTCAAACAAATGGGTCATCTTGCACGCTTCACCCGCAAAGCATCGGCCATAGCCGGTAGACTTGTTAGCCCCACTGGTGTTTTTGGCAAGCACTTCGAATTGCTTTTCTGTCATCACCTTGGGATCGCCCTCAAAGTGCTTCATATACCCGCCTGATTGCTGTTTAGGGTTGTCCATCATGTCTTTCAGATAGGCTTTGTGGCTTTCCATCTCGGCGTTTTCCACAGCTTTTTTGATGTTGGCCGGGTTCTCTATCCCCATCAGTGTAAGCACCTCGGAGTGGCTGGCGTAGATCGCCGTCATCGCAAGACTGATGTGTTTGAACTGGTGCTTGAGTGCGGCCAGTGATACCAGGCCATTCCCCACCACAAAATGTGCAAAAGTACGCCGCAGCGAGTGAGTTGAAAAGTGCCAGTAAAAGGTGCCGTCCTTGCATTCCTTTATCGGGTTATATGCAGCGGGAACTATCGGGTTGAGCAGGCGGTACACTTCATCCATCGTAGCGGGATCATAGGTTAGATTGAGATGCTGTGAGTACTGCGTGAACAAATAGCGAAGATTGTCAGTGGTTAAAATAACGTCTTGTAGCTGGCTATTGATGCGGTCACCGACACCACTCTTGTCAAAATAAAAGCGCGGAGAACGGTGAATATCGCCTTTTATTAAACGGTGGTCATCATTGAGGGCAGCCAGTACAGCCAAGGCTTTTTCGCAGATGGGCGCACAGGCCCAGACATCTTCCCTAGGCAGTTTCTCCAGCTTGCGTGTCCATGAGCGCAGCGTGCAAAGCGTAATGCCGTCGAGGTCGATTGCCTTATACGAGGTGGCGTTTATCTGGGTGAGTTCGCTGATACGCATCCCGGTGAAGGCAGACAGTGACATAAAGCACGCCCCTTCGATGGCTTTAAATTCACCAACTGCCTGCCGCTCAGTCAGTCCGTACTTTCTGGCATAAGCTTTGACATTACGAAGGTCGGCCAGATTTTCGTGGGCTCGGTTCACATCCTGCATCAAACGGCCCATCAACTGCTCATAAATCGCCGGGATCACCGTGGGGTAATGCCCCTTCCCGGCAGTCGAGTATTGCTTGGCGATTTGCTTGACCGATTTACCTTCGGGTAACCCCAGCGTGAAGCATGATTGCTCCGGAAAGTGCCCATTAACCTGAGTGAGTACGCTCAGCGCTTCGAGACGAAGCGTTACAGTTTTTGCGCTAAGGTCCTTTCCTGCGTGGAGGATTTGGTTAAATACCAGTTCGTTGCTGAGCAGCGAAAATGAACTAATGTTTGTGTCCTTAAACACTCTCAATGCGAGATTTGACCCTCTACTTATATTTCTGCATTGGCTGAATTTGCGAAATGTTTCACCCTGCATGTGTAGCATCCCGCCTTTCTCGCCCCAGATCAGAAAGTAGACGCGCTGTTTCAGCTCAAGAAGCAACTGTGGGTTGTGTTTCTCCTGGTTGAAGTTGATTTTATAATTACGCTCCGACTCATTAGAGCGGTTAAAAAACGGGTTGTAGTCCCAAGTGTCATCGGAAAAGTAGGATACAGGCTTGCCGTCTTTATTGACGCTGACCACGGTGTAGTCATCCGGCATCGGATACTGACCGGAGGCCTGCGGTAAGGCGTACTGCTCAAATTTGCTGGTATCCGCACTGACACAAAACATGACTACCCCCTGAATATATCCATTACTGATTCTTCGTCCCACAAGGGGTGACACTCACGCGCCAGCAATTTCTCTGCCGCTTTGAGGTGCGCTTTATTGAATCGCGCCTTGAGCTGGTTGAGTCTGGCTTTAACCTCGCCGTAATTGGTCAGGAAGTGTTCGACATTTTGGTGAGCGAGCATGGCTTCATTCAGCCGTTTTTCAAAACTGAGCAAGCGCCAGATGTCGTGCGGATCATCGACGATACCGTAGTTGGCGCAGCCAAAGCATTTCACGACAAAGCCGCACCCTTGCTCTGACCACTCCTCATCACTGAGGATGCCTGTCCGAGCAGTAACTTTCTGAAACTCACGTTTTTGCGGTGTGTCTGCGCCCTTACAGAAGCCGCCATTCAGATTCTCAACCACCTGATGGGTGGTATCACTGGCCTTGAGTGCTTCCCATTCGTCATGCGAAATCACTTCTCCGACAGCTTCTTTAGCCTTGGCCACCGCGACAATCGTGCCACCGCTGGGGTTTTCACCCAAACGGTGCAAAGCCGTCAACCCTACGGCCAGCTGACTTCGGGCTTCGCCTTTGGAGACCTTGCCGTATTTGGAATTGTCATAGGTTGAAGGCGCATTGCGAGTATTCTGCGCTGCTTTCGCTCTGCCCATTTTTTGCTCGGCGTATTGTTTCACCGAGGATTTCAGCAGGTTGCAGTTCAGCTTAAAGTCTGGATTCCTGGCGATTAACGACTGGAGACGCGTGGAGTGTTGAACCAGGTGTTTTTGAGCGTATTTAAAGAGCTCATTTCCGTTTGGCGTATTGACATTCATTTTTCGAAACAGGTAGTGCTTATCGAGGCCGAGATTCAAGGAGTGCTCCCTAGAGAGCGCAAGGTGAGATTTAAAGAATCCTTTGCAGCTCGCTCGCGGGGTAAAGGTACGCAGTTCAACCTGATTTCCTCGCGTTTTAAATCCCTCAATAGCGATGCGTCCCGCCCCGGACTTTTGGCAAACCCATTCATCCTCTAAAAACATGCTCAAGGTTTCCGTCTGCCCGGTGCCCAAATAATAAATGGTCAGAAACACCGCATTACACACCAACCTGTCGAATGCGAACCTCCTTTGAGCCTCGGTTAACGTGCCATCCTGATAACGCGCAAGCAATGCACTGCGGTCAGCTAATAAAGCAAAGGCAATACCGCGCAGCTCTTTGGTGGTGTAGTTATTAGAGTCCAGTGAGGCTGATTGAGTATCGAGGTTTCGGGCGGCTTTAGGGATTTGCCCAAAGCCAAACTTCTTACACAGTGAATTCAGGTTTGATCCCATCCAACCTAGGGTCTTAGGCTTTACAGGTTTGCCGCTCAGACCTTTGCCTGTACTGACCATCGACAGGTAATTAGCATGAATGAATTGGGTACAGGTCTCTGGCGATAACGCTACCTTGGCTTTTCGATTGCCACTTTGTGCATTGAATGCTTGCACCAGAACCTGTCGGATGTGTCTAAAGTTCATCACTTTGGTGGGGCTTCGCCACCCCGACTGCTGGAACTTGGAAATCAGTAAACGGACGTGCTCGTCTGTGGCATACGCCTTTAGATCTGAAAAGTCACAGGTGCTGTTACAACCTGAACCGTTTTTCCACACGTACTTCCACTTGGTTATGGTGGTCAGGGTATTGTACGTAACCATTTCAGGAGTCGGCGTGGAGCGGTATGTGCGGGTGCTTTCAACAACCTGCGCGTCTATTAAATCGGTCATGTCAGCGCTTCACCCTCCAGCAAATTCATGGTGATCTCCGGCACCTGATTTTTCTCCGGGCTACCCTCATAATGCTTGAGGTACAGCATTGTCGTATCCAGATCCTTGTGGCCCATTTCCTTTTTCAGCATTTCCAGCGCTTGCAGCATCGACAGCTCCGGTATTTTCGCCAATGAATCCAGCTTGTAAGCGCCAAAGGTAGCCCGGCAGTCATGTTGCTTGTGCTTGAAGTGCGGGTTGCTGTTCTCCTTAATCGCCTTTCTCAACTTACCCCAAAGCGTATTGAGGCTTTGGGTCGTAAATCTGCCGCCATCCTTATTGATGAAAGCAGGTGGGTTCATGTCACCCGTGCTCATGAAATACAATTGCTGGCGCTTCTTGTACCGCTCACTTTGATGGTATTGGTTAATCGACTTCATCAACCAAACAGGCATGGATACCTGGCGATTAATATCGTATTTGGTTTTACACTGGTGATCTGGTCCGATCCAAATACCGGTTAACGTCTTGCTGTTAAACCCTTTGGGGATCACGAAGTGGTCGGGCTTGATGTCAGCCACCTCAATCGCCCGAAGCCCCACGCAGAGCATGACACTAACCATCAAGCGAAACTCCATAGATAACCCGTTATAGTGCCAGTTGTCCCTGACATGCTGAAGGTCTAGGTCGTTCAATGGTTGCAGGTTGGTGTCTCTTGTCTGACTGCGGATCGTACAGTCCGTCAGCGTTTGGCCGTATTTGGTTACGCCCGTAATTTCAAAAGGCAGCTCGGAAATATAACCATGCCGGTAGCAGAACAGGTAAAAACGTCTTGCGATAGAGAGAGCGGCAACGGCAGTGTTTCGGCTTATTTTCCCTCGTTCAATCTGACCATCTAGATAAGCTCGATAAAGGAAGATCGGGTAGCGCTGTAGCTGCTCCTCATGATCGTCCCATTTAAGACGGTTTGCATCCAAGAACCGGTAGTACCTCAACAGGTGAAAGCACGTTGGGTTAATATCCTTAACACCCTGGACAATGCGGCGATTCAGAATAAAGGCGTTTGCTTCGAATACCGGCTTACCTTCGCTGGTAAGCAGCACCATTACACCCTTGAATGACATCGGCCTTTTGACACTGAAAGAGCGAGCGTCTTCAGCTACTTCCACATGACCAATATCTATGGCTGAACTTGTCTCTACGAGGTGGTAATAATGCTCCATTCTGCGCCTGTCATTCCGACTTATTTTATCTAACTATAGGTGTAGATGTTAATCTAATCAAGACAAAAAAATAGACCATCTAATGATGATCTAAAATAACTATCTGCTCTCTAGGTTGAATGTAAAAAAACCGCCCTTAGGCGGTTTTTTTCAAATCAATAGCCGAGGTTATTATTCGAAGGGGTGACGCAATACTATAGTTTCAACACGATCTGGGCCAGTAGAAACAATATCTGCCGGCGCGCCAACAAGCTCTTCCAAACGCTTGATATAAACTTGAGCCGCCGCCGGTAAATCGTCCCACTGCTGAACACCAACAGTGCTGTCGGTCCAACCCGGCATGGATTCGTAAACAGGCTGAACTTCTTCCCAACCTTCAGCATCGAACGGCATGCTTACCGCATTGCCTTCAGTGTCTTGATAGCCGACACAGATTTTCACGGTTTCGAGACCGTCCAATACATCCAGCTTGGTCAGGCATAAACCAGAGATACTGTTAATGCGAATGGCGTGACGAACAGCAACGGCATCGAACCAACCGGTGCGACGTTGACGACCAGTAGTCGCACCAAACTCGTGACCTTTTTCACCCAAGTGCTGCCCCACTTCACAACCCAACTCGGTAGGGAAAGGACCAGAACCCACGCGAGTGGTGTAAGCTTTAGTAATCCCCAAAACGTAGTCGAGATACAAAGGACCAAAACCAGAACCGGTGGCAGTACCGCCAGCGGTGGTATTTGAAGAAGTTACAAACGGGTAGGTACCGTGATCGATATCGAGTAGAGAACCCTGTGCACCCTCAAACAAAATACCTTCGTCATTTTCACGCGCGGTGTGTAGCATATCGGTCACATCGGCAACCATTGGGCGCAGTTGCTCGGCCCACTCCAGCGCCTCTTTCATGACATCGTCGTAATTGACGGCATCGACTTTGTAATAATTCACCAAGGCAAAGTTGTGATACTCAAGCACGTCTTTTAACTTCTCAGCAAAACGTTCGGCGTTCATCAAGTCACCCAAACGCAAGCCGCGACGAGCTACTTTGTCTTCGTAAGCCGGGCCGATACCACGACCGGTGGTACCGATTTTTGCCTCACCACGGGCAAGCTCACGAGCCTGATCAAGAGCTACGTGGCATGGCAGGATCAAGGGACATGATGGCGACAAGCGCAAACGCTCGCGCACGGGAACCCCATTGGCTTCAAGACCGGCCATTTCTTTCAATAGCGCGTCTGGTGCCAACACTACACCGTTACCGATCATGCAGGTGACGTTTTCACGCAAGATGCCGGAAGGGATCAAGTGCAGTACGGTTTTCTTGCCATCGATCACCAAGGTGTGACCCGCATTGTGACCGCCTTGAAAACGAGCCACCAAAGAAACCTGATCGGTTAACAGATCAACGATTTTACCTTTGCCTTCGTCACCCCACTGGGTGCCTAGCACAACGACGTTTTTGCCCATTGCTCACACAACTCTTTAAAAGATTAACTTTGAGGGTTTATAAAAAACCCAACGAACTCTGCTGAAAAATAGTTACAGGGATTTCACCTGGTATTGGCCTGCATCGCACACCAATTGACGATCACAGTCGGCGTTCACATCAGCAACACCTTGCCCCTTGAAGCCTGATACGACAATTTCACCGTCGGCACGCAAGCGATTGATCTTTGCCCATTGGCCGGGATCATCGGTGGCCGGCGCAAAGATCGCACCTTGCTGCTTCACGGCACCTTTAACCAGGCCGTCGATGGCGGTGATATCCACCACAAAACCGGTAGCCGATCTGGCATTGCCAAACACTTCGCCTACATGATCGTAGCGACCACCATTGGCGACAGCATCACCATAGCCCGGGGCAAAGGCCGCAAATACAACACCCGTGTGGTAGTTGTAGCCGCGCAATTCACTTAAATCAAAATAGAGATTGGCCTGCGGGAATCTCATGGCCACGGCATCGGCGATGGTTTCCAAGGTATCGAGCGCAGTCGTTACCGCGGCCGGCGCTTTGGCTAGGGCTTTGCGCGCCTGCACCAACACTTGGCGATTGCCAGCCAATCCAGGCAACGCCTTAAACATGGCCGCCATATCGGCATCAGCAATATTGGCATCAATCCACTGATTGATATCGGTAATGGCCTTGCTCTGCAACAGATCGAACAACTCGCACTCTTGCCCATCGCTGAGTTCGGCAGCGGCTGCCAAGCTGCGATAGATATCGACATGGCCGAGATCAATATTTAGCTGCTGCAGACCAGATTCCTGCAGAGACACCAGCAATAGGGAAATCACCTCAATATCAGCATCGCTGCCGGGCTCTCCATAGAGCTCGACACCGGCCTGAATAGGCGAGCGAGTCGCCAGCGGCGATTTCGATTTGGTATGTAGAACGTGGCCGGCATAACACAGGCGAGAGGGCCCGCTGCGCTTCATGCTATGAGCATCGATACGCGCAATTTGCGGCGTCATATCGGCGCGAATGCCCATGGTGCGGCCGGATAATTGATCGGTCATTTTGAAGGTCATGAGATCGATATCTCGTCCCAAACCAATCAATAGAGAATCTGTGAATTCCATTAAGGGTGGAATCACCAACTCATAGCCCCAACGGCTATAGAGATCCACCAAGCGTCTGCGCAGAGATTCTACGCGGTAAGCCTTCTCAGGAAGGATATCTTCGACGCCATCAGGCAATAACCAACGGTCAGCGTAGGTCATGGTCGATGTCTGCCTCACTACAGGTTGCGGTCACCGTCACTCACCGATTATCGGCGGGGGCTTCCTCAATTAATCAGGTACAGCGCTCCGGCGCCCAATAACATGCTTACAAGCCCCATGACTCGCAACTGTTGATCACTCACGATCGCCAGAGATGCCACCAGTTTTCGCCAGCGTTGTGGGTAAAGAAACGGAATAATTCCCTCAAGAACCAGCATTAAGCAAAATGCTTTACCTAACTCTTCCCACATACTTAGAACGATATACCTTAACGAATGTTTCGTGAGCCCACGACGGGCACAAAAAAACCGGGCCCACTGGACCCGGTTGATGCATTCTACCACTGAAGCCCTATTAAAGGCTACTTGGCGAGGGCGCTATCGGCTAACAAATCACCAGCGCCCCATGTCTTATTTCTGTTTGCCGTCGCTGTTCTTCAAGTAGCGGAAGAAATCACTGTCGGGATCAACCAACATGACATCACCTTTGCTGTTGAAGGTCTCGCGATAGGCGGTCAGGCTGCGCATAAAACTGTAGAACTCAGGGTCCTTGTTGTACGCATTGGCATAGATAGCCGCAGCCTTAGCATCACCTTCACCGCGCAGCAGCTCAGAATCACGATAAGCTTCTGCCTCGAGAATGGTGCGCTGACGATCGGCATCAGCGCGGATCACTTCGGCCTGCTCCTTACCTTTCGAGCGATGCTCACGGGCTTCACGCTCACGCTCGGTGGTCATCCGATTAAACACGGATTCACTCACCTGTGGCGGTAAATCGATACGCTTAATGCGCACATCCACCAAGCTGATGCCGTATTCGGTCATGGTTAGCTTGTTGAGGCTTTCCGTCAGATTGACCATTACCTGATCACGCTCGCCACTCACAACTTCTTGCAAGGAGCGATCACCAAAGCCATTTCGCAGACCTTCATTGATTCGCTGAGCGAGAAGACGTTCGGCACGTGCTTCTTCACCATTGGTCGCGGTGTAGAACTTGCCCACATCCTCAATGCGCCACTTGGCGAAAGAGTCGACGATCATGCCTTTCTTTTCAACCGTCAGAAAACGCTCTGGGCGTGCATCTAAGGTCAACACTCGGCTATCAAATTTACGCACTTCGTGCATCAGCGGGGCTTTAATGTGTAAGCCCGGCTGCAGGTCATCATTGACGACCTTACCAAACTTCAGCAACACACCACGCTCGGTCTCTTTGATGATGTAGAGTGTATTTGAACCCACAAACACGACTAGGAGCAGAGCAACAATAACGCTAAACAATTTGTTGTTCATGATTAACGAACCTCCCGGCGGCGAGTGTTGTTGATGGCCTCACGGCGCAATTGATCGGATACACGATCAGTAATTTCGCGAATCACCTGCGGTGAAACATCTGTCGCGCGTGCACCGACTCCACTGTTGGTGACGATTTTGTCCAGTGGCAGGTACAGCATGTTGTTGCCCCCTTCCACATCGATCATCACTTTTGAGCTACTCGCCATCACGTCTTGCACAGCATCCAGATACAAACGCTCGCGGGTAACCCGTGGCGATTTTTTGTATTCAGACAGCAGTTGTTCAAAACGTTGGGCCTCACCCTCTGCCTTGGCCACTACCTGCTCACGATAGGCGGTTGCCTCTTCGATCACACGCTGTGCGGCACCACGAGCCTCAGGGATAATACCATTGGAGTAAGTTTCAGCTTCGTTCTTGAGTCGCTCTTCATCTTCTCGGGCTTTGTTCACGTCATCAAAAGCCGCTTGAACTTCACGAGGAGGGTTGGTCTCTTGAACGTTGACCTTATCCACCACAATACCCGTACCGTAAGATTCTAGGTATTGCTGCAAGCGCGCCTCAACGTCGATGGCGATCTGCTCACGACCTTCGGTGAGCACTTCGTGCATTTCGGTCGAACCAATAACATGACGCAGAGCACTGTCGGTCGCCTGAGCCAAAGAGCGCTCTGGGTTGCGAACATTCAGGACAAAGTTCTTGGTATCGGCAATTCGATACTGAACCGACAAGTTCACTTCAACAATGTTGAGGTCTTCGGTCAGCATTTCGCCTTTGGCGGAGTGCGAACGAACCTTAGTCACGTTTACCTGGGTCACTTGATCGATCAGTGGCGGATTCCAGTGCAAGCCTGCGTTCTTGGTATCAGAGTAAACGCCCAACCGCAGCACTACCGCCTGCTCTTGTTCGTTAACCTGATAGATACCAAACAGGCCATAAACCACAAGCACGGCCACTAGGATGAAGCCAATGGCGCCACCGCTAAGACCACCACCCTGGCTGCTACTGCCGCCGCCAGAGCCACCAAAGATGCCGTTCAGCTTATCCTGAAACTTCTTTAGTGCCTCATCCAAATCTGGTGGGCCATCGTTTCCACGTTTACCACCCCATGGGTCTTGATTATTCCCACCCGGTTCATTCCAGGCCATAGCCAATCTCCGTTATATAAATTCCGTTCTAGCCTTGTGCCAGAATGTGCATGGATTCTAGCAAAGCCGCTTAGCTCAAAGCCACTTATATCAAAGCCATTGAGTTGTTTAGGTTATTATTTGTTAAATTCGTGAGTGACTGTTCACTTGCAGCCCGCCACGTTAACACCAATTTAAAGCATCAAACTCCAACTGTTCTTGGCTAAGAATACGCAGTAAATCGGACATTTGGACATTCACATCCAACTCAATATCGCCATTGTCGCGATATTGCTCATCAGTGACAGCGTTGTATTCGTACAGTTTCGCTCGCAATCGTGACTGCGCCGGAGACAAACACAAGGTTTGCACCACACGATCTTCGCCTAAAATCTCGGCAATGGCATCGAACAACAGCTCTACGCCAGCACCGGTTTGCGCCGATAACCAAACCGCAATCGGCTGACCTTGATCGTCGTAGTCGACCCGTGGATCAAAGCCTTCAATCATGTCGATCTTATTGTAGATACGCAGCTGCGGTAATTCTGCCGCACCGATCTCATCCAACACCTCTTGCACCTGCACAATATTGCGCGCGCGCTCTTCCGCCGGAGCGTCGATTACGTGCAACAGCAGGTCAGAGCTAGCGGCCTCTTCCAGCGTCGCCCGAAAGGCTTCCACCAATCGGTGTGGCAGATGACTGATGAAGCCCACCGTATCGGCCAATACCGCTGATCCCAATGTCGGCAAATCGATGCGCCGCATGGTGGGATCCAGTGTCGCAAATAACTGATCCTGGACATAAACGCCCGCTTCAGTAATGCGATTAAACAGGGTGGATTTACCGGCGTTGGTATAGCCCACTAGCGACACCGTCGGCACTTCTGCGCGACGACGAGAGCGACGCCCTTGATCGCGCTGTTTGCGAACCTTGGCGAGACGCTTCTCAATCGAGGTGATGCGCCCGCGCAGCAAGCGACGATCGGTTTCCAGCTGAGTTTCACCCGGACCACGCAAACCAATCCCGCCCTTCTGGCGCTCCAAGTGAGTCCAACCGCGAATCAGTCGCGTGGACATGTGACGCAACTGCGCCAACTCAACCTGTAACTTACCTTCGTGGGTGCGAGCTCGCTGAGCAAAGATGTCTAGAATGAGACCGGTACGATCCAACACTCGACACTTTAACTCTTGCTCGAGATTGCGCTCTTGGCTGGCCGATAAATTGTGATTAAAGATAACCAATTCAGCGCTGTGCAACTGCACGGCTTGTTTCAGTTCTTCGAGTTTTCCGGTGCCGACAAAGTAACGTGCGTGAGGAGATGAGCGCTGACCAGTGACAAAATCGACAGGATCACCACCTGCAGACAGCACCAGTTCTTCAAATTCACGGGGATCATCGGGATCGGTATGCTTGGGAAATTCCAAGTGAACCAGCACTGCCAGTTCACCGGAATCGGGACGTTCAAAAAACAACGACGTACCTCAAAATGATTAGCTTTCGCTCTCTTCGCCTTCACCAGCTTGCGGGTTCAGCATTGGAACACGCACAGCGCGAGAAGGTACAACAGTAGAAATTGCGTGTTTGTAGACCATCTGACTGACGGTATTTTTAAGCAGAACCACGAACTGATCGAATGATTCAACTTGCCCCTGTAGTTTAATGCCGTTGACCAAGTAGATGGACACGGGAATGCGCTCTTTGCGCAAAACATTCAAGTAAGGGTCTTGTAAGCTATGCCCTTTTGACATAGTTATTCTCCTTTATATAGATAAAGCATCAAAGCGCCACCCAAAAGTCCGATAATCACTGCAAATGCAGCGTCGGCGGTGGCAATAAGCGTTAAAAATGTTAACGATAAGTAACTGACTGTGGACGTTAAAATAACGACCCAGCAGTATTATAGGGTCGTTTTAGGTAAAAAGTTCAAAATTTCGTTAATTAGTGTTGTTTTTTTACGAATCTGACCGCTTTCGGTATCCGTATAGACCCAATTGAGCTGATTCCAACCTCTCAGCCAGGTTAACTGTCGCTTGCCCAACTGTCGCGTGGCGACTATGCCTCGCTCAACCATTTCGTCATAACTGCACTGCTGGTCCAAATATTCCCAAACTTGGCGATAGCCCACGGCGCGAATGGCAGGCAGATCGGCGTGTAAGTCACCACGCTGATACAATCCTTCGACTTCTTGTAAAAACCCCTGCTCGAGCATCAACCGAAAACGTCGCTCAATGCGCTCGTGCAGCACCGCGCGATCTCTTGGAGCGATGGCGATTTGAACAACCTCATATCGACTCATTAAATCGTCGGCTTGTCGATTTTGAGCGGCACGCAACTGAGTCATGGTTTGACCCGAGGCTCGATAGACCTCTAATGCACGACTGATCCGCTGAGAGTGATTGGGGTGAATGCTCTCAGCGCAATCGGGATCCACCTGTCGCAATTGCTCATGCACATAGGGCCAGCCGTGCTGTTGAGCGTCAGCCTCGATTCTTGCCCGTATATCGGCATCCGCTGCGGGCATCTCGGCAAAACCTTCCAACAGGGCTTTGAAATACATCATGGTGCCGCCGACCAATAACGGAATTTTCCCCTCGGCGACAATGGCCTCAATTTCGGCCAGGGCATCGACGCGAAAATCCGCCGCCGAATAAGGCTCGGCGGGGTCTCGCAAATCCAATAACCGATGAGGTGCCAAGGCCTGCTCTTCAGCACTGGGCTTGGCACTGCCAATATCCAAGCCGCGATACACCAATGCCGAATCAACGCTGATCAACTCCACCGGCAACTGCTGTCGCAAACCGATGGCCAAATCCGTTTTACCCGACGCCGTAGGGCCCATTAAAAACAGCACCAGTGGCTTGCGGGGAGAGTGGACGTTAGGCATAAACAACGAAGACCTGAATAGACATTTAATAGTAGGGAGATTTTAGCAGCTTTCCGCGGCTCACTAAGAACGCACTAGCCACTAGCCACTAGCCACTAGCCACTAGCCACTAGCCACTAGCCATCTTAAACAAGAGCCACTGACATCAATCAACTATGGTTCGGTTTTAGACATTACAAACTATTGACCGCGCAAGAACAGTTTATCCAGTTCATCCAATGTTTGCAGAGCCCAAGTTGGACGACCGTGATTGCACTGCCCACTGCGCTCGGTAGCTTCCATATCACGCAACAGTGCATTCATCTCAGGGATCGACAGTCGACGATTGGCGCGCACTGATCCGTGGCAGGCCATGGTGCCGAGAATTTCGTTGATGTGGTTATCAATACGTTTGCTGGCTCCGTACTCGACCAAATCTGCCAATACATCGCGCACCAACTGTTCAACATTGGCGCGATTAAGGATCACTGGAATCTGCCGAATCAATAGCGATTCAGGCCCTACGCGCTGTAATTCAAACCCCAAAGACTTAAACACCTCGAGATTTTGATCGGCGTAGTCAGCTTCTTTTTGGCTAACGGCTATGGTTTCGGGCACCAACATCGGTTGCGTTTGCAGGCCCTGCTCAGCCACCGCCAATTTCATACGCTCGTAAGTGATGCGTTCATGGGCGGCATGCATGTCTACCACAATCAAACCTTGCGCGTTTTCGGCCAAAATATAAATGCCTTTTAACTGTGCAATGGCGTATCCGAGAGGCGGAATTTCTTCGTTGCTCTCTTCCAATTGTGACAAGCTGGCCGGAGCTTCACTTGACGCTGCTGGAGACTGGGCGCTGTAGAGCTGTTGATAGGCGGGCATGGCCTCGCCCAAATTCTTATTCGCCTCACCGCCATAACTCGGCGCTGAAAAGCCACTGGCTTGAGGCCGAAATGACATGGCCTCTTGCTGTTTGAATTCACCGGCTTCTAGGCCAGAAGTTTGCGCGCCTCCCTGCAATTGCATCGGTGCCGCTTCACCGCCGGGCAACTGATCTTGAGGGCGCACCTCCGCCAGAGCGTGATGCAAACTGCGGAACAAAAAGTCGTGCACCATGCGGCTATCGCGAAAACGCACTTCGTGTTTGGTGGGGTGAACATTCACATCCACCGTGGCCGGATCGAGCTCCAAATACAAGACAAACGCCGGATGACGACCGTGAAACAAGACATCTTGATAAGCTTGGCGCACCGCGTGAGTCACCAACTTATCTTTGATCGCGCGACCATTCACATAAAAGTGCTGCAAATCCGCTTGGCTGCGAGAAAAAGTCGGTAGCGCAACCCAACCCCAGAGTTTCAACCCTGCACGCTCAATATCAATGTGCACTGCGTTTTCCATAAACGCAGGACCACACACCTGCGCCACGCGCCGCTCCATTTCCGCTTGAGAGGATGCCGCTCGCCAGCTGTGGATAACACGCCCGTTGTGACGCAAATTAAAAGACACATCAAAGCGCGACAAAGCCAAACGCTTGATCACATCTTCGATGCGATTGTATTCGGTTTTTTCCGTGCGCAAGAACTTCCGTCGCGCAGGGGTATTAAAAAACAAATCGCGCACTTCGACGGTGGTGCCCTGAGGGTGAGCAGCGGGAGAGAGATCCGTCTGCATATCGCGGCCTTCGGTTTGGGCACACCAACCACTGTTTTCTTCGCCGTTATTACTGGTCACCGTCAATCGAGACACGGAACTGATACTGGCCAATGCCTCACCGCGAAAACCCAGAGTGGCGACGGCTTCGAGATCGTCCAGTTGATAGATTTTACTGGTCGCGTGTCGGCTTAGGGCCAGCGGCAAATCGTCTTTTTCAATACCGCCGCCATTGTCGCGCACCCGCATCAATTTAATGCCGCCGTTTTCGATGTCTACATCCAAACGGGTAGCGCCGGCATCGAGACTGTTTTCCAGGACTTCTTTAATCACAGAGGCGGGGCGTTCGACCACTTCACCGGCGGCGATCTGGTTCGCCAAGCGAGGGCTGAGCAGTTTAATTTTCGACATAGGAAATAAACACCTGTCAGCCAACTGGCCGACATCTTTTTGAAATTATGAGGTCGGGATTTTGAGACGCTGACCGATACGAATATTGCTATTATTAAGGCGATTGGCTTTTTGCAGCGCGGCAATGGTGACATTGTAGCGCCGGGCAATACCGCTAAGTGTATCGCCCCGCGCAATCACATGCTCGCGCCCGCCGGAAGAGGCTTTGGGATCACCACCATTTTTAACGTAGGCGATGTAAGAGCCTGCCGGCGGTAACGCTTGAAAGTGCTTTTTAATGCCTTTGAAAATCGCCTTGGATAAATTCTTTCGATAGTAACTGCTGTTGAGTTTTTTGGCCTCGTCGGGGTTGGAGATAAAACCAGTCTCCACCAAAATACTCGGCACATCGGGAGATTTCAGCACCGCAAAGCCCGCTTGCTCCACCTGATTCTTATGCAAGCGCGCCACGTTATCCATCGACTTGAGCACATGATCGCCCACCTGCAGACTGGACCCCAGCGTTGCCGTCATGGACAGATCCACCAGCACGCCGCGCAACACGGCATCTTTATCTTCCAGACTGACGCTGCCCACACCACCAATCAAATCCGCTTCGTTTTCTTTTTGTGCCAAAAAGCGAGCGGTTTCAGAGGTAGCGCCGCGTCGAGACAAGGCGAACACCGATGCGCCACGCGCTTTTGGATTCTTAAACGCATCGGCGTGAATGGAAACGAACAAGTCGGCGCGCTTCTTTCGAGCCGCGTCACGGCGTTTGCGCAACGGAATATAATAGTCCCCGGTGCGCACTAACTCCGCGCGATAACCCTTTTGTGCATTAATGAGAGAGGCCAGCTGTTTACTAATGGCCAGCACCACGTCTTTTTCGCGCAAACGTCGTTTGCCAATTTTTGGTCCCAGCGCGCCGGGATCTTCACCGCCGTGACCGGCATCAATGGCAATGACGATATCCCGTCGACCACTCTGCGACGCCACCACTTTCTGAACGGTTTTCTCTACAGCTTTTTTGTGACCAAATAAATCCACCACCAAACGATCGCTTTTCTCGCCGTGCTTTTTCAGCATGAAACTCTTCGGCTGAATGGCAGCAGTGAGATCGAGGACCACGCGTAAATCACGACCATTGCGCGGAGCACTGCGCACGGTTTTGATGGCGGTATTGTTTAAATCTAAATGAGACAGAGAACCACTCATGGTGGCGTCTTTGATATCGATCACCAGTCGATTGGGATTGGAGAGGGTAAACAATTTGTGCTCGACCTTATCACTCAGATCAAACACCAGACGAGTGTGATCCGGCGCTCGCCACAGGCGAACATTGTCGACGCTGGTGGCAGCAAATACGATGTTTGTCAGCATCGACAGCATAAGCCCCGCCCACAGAGACATTGCTCGACACGTCTGGTGTTTAGTCGCCCCCATTCCACTCCATCCTAATCACATTCCCGTTTATTCACTCGCTTTAAGCGGTGCTATTTATTGTGATCTTCCCATGTCTTGTCACGCTTGAGCCAGACATTAAGAGTAACGATTCATTCAATGCTGATCGCTGCACAATGGCGAATTAAATCTCGCTCAGGGCCTTGTCCGCAATCGCCAAAATTTGTTGACCTCGTGTCGTCTGCGCCTGCACTTTCAAGGTGCGCCCCGGCGCGGTCACCGCCAAAGTCACCACCAAATCAGCAACCGGCAACACCCCTTCGCCGCGAATCGGCCACTCCACCAAACACACACTGGAATCGCTAAAGTAATCTCGAATCCCCATGTATTCCAGCTCTTCTGGTTCTCCCAATCGATAGAGATCGAAGTGATACACCATCCGCCCATTAAATTCGTAAGGCTCAACCAACGTATAGGTGGGGGACTTAACTGCGCCTGAATGACCAAAGGCTCTCATCACGCCGCGACTAAAAGTCGTCTTGCCCGCACCGAGGTCACCTTCAAGAAAAATAACCGCGCCACCGGATTCTGTGGCGGGATCATCAAGACTGCGACCCACACACTCCCCAGCCGCGACGGTGGCGTCATCATTGTCGAGATAATGCGTCACTTCGGTAACCTGCATCGATCACACCCAATCGCTGTTTAACAAATGTCGCAAGTAGGGCAACAAATCCATCGCCAATAAACCGCGTTGACCATCTTCTGCCACGGCTAAATCTGCCGCAGAGCCGTGCAAACACACCGCCAGCTTAGTGGCGCTACAGGGCTCCAAACCCTGTGCCAATAAACCACCAATAACGCCACTGAGCACATCGCCCATGCCGCCGGATGCCATGCCGGGATTGCCCACATTGGCAACACTGAGACTGCCATCGGCGGCGGCAATCACCGTGCCCGCGCCTTTTAACAACACGGTGCCGCCAAAGGTCTGTTGCAATCGCTGGGCAGCGACAAAACGATCTTGCTGCACCTCGGCCACTGAACAACCCAACAAGCGCGCGGCTTCGCCAGGGTGCGGAGTAAGAATCCAGTTGTCGCGTTTGACCTGTTTCAAGACACGGCCTTCCGCTAGCAGATTCAAACCATCGGCGTCCAGCACCATCGGCAAACCGCTGGCCGCCGCTTGTTGCAACATCTGCTCAGACCAAGGCTCTTGCCCCAAGCCAGGGCCCAGAACCAGCACCGAAGGTCTATCCAATAGGGCGTCGAGCTCTTGCCCCGAAGACACCCCCACCACCATCAATTCTGGCCGGCGAGCAATAATCGCAACCACATGTTCAGGCCGAGTGGCGACGCTGGTGAGACCGGCGCCCATGCGCGCTGACGCTTCACCGGCCATCGCGGCGGCACCGGCAAAACCTATGTCACCCCCAATCACCATCACGTGACCAAAGTTGCCTTTGTGGGCATCACCATCGCGATCGGGCAGCTGTTCCAGTAGCTGATTGAGCTGCAACCGCTCGGCGCTGGCCACTTGGCTCTTGTACACCTCATCGGGGACGTCAAGACCCGCAAACAATAAATCGCCGGTTAACGCCGGGCCACGGCCCGTCAGCAAGCCCTGTTTCAAACCAATAAAAGTGACGGTGACATCCGCCTTCACCGCACAGCCTAACGCCTGACCTGTATCCGCACATAAGCCCGACGGCATATCCACAGACAACACCGGCAAGCCGGAACCATTAAGTTTGCCAATAGCAAAGTCATAGGGCGCCTTTACCGCACCTTTCAGCCCTGTGCCCAACATGGCATCGACCACGACCCCGGCAAACCCTTGAGATTCTTCCAGTGGCTGCATGATCACGCCTTCGCGGCGAGCAAATTCGTAGGCCAAACGGGCNTCGCCGCTGAGNTTGTCTGGGTCGGACACATACACCACCGTCACTGGGATGCGACGCTGAGAGGCCAAACCCGCAATCACATAACCGTCGCCGCCATTATTGCCGGCGCCACAGAGCACGGTAATCTGCTCGGGATCGGGCCAGCGCTGCAACAGCGCTTGAAAAGCGGCACGACCAGCGCGTTTCATCAGATGAATNCCGGCAATGCCGTGCTCTTCAATNGCACAGCGATCCAGTTCTCTCACCTGTTCAGCACGGTATAAATCAACCGGNAGTACACGGGTGTAGGCGGGCTCGGGGGAGGTCGAAGGGACGGCGGACATCTAATGCTCTCGAAATTGGGATAAATGTGGGAGAATTATACACATTTAGACGACACATACGCGCCCACCTATGCCGACATTATCCAGCCCATACTCCGATGCCTTTCTGCAGCAACTGGCCCTCGACATAAAACAGTGGGGACGGGAGCTCGGCTTCCAACAAGTCGGCATTACCGACACCGATTTACAGCGCGAAGAAGAGCGCTTAAAAGTGTGGTTAGACAAAGGTTATCAAGGCGAGATGGCGTGGCTNNGCGANCANGGCNACAAGCGCAGCCGTCCCGATGAATTATTGGAGGGCACCCAGCGAGTCATCTGCGCGCGNNTGGACTATCTGCCCGCCGATACCGACCCNATCCGTATTCTCAAGCAGGAAGACAAGGCCTATGTGTCGCGCTATGCCCTGGGGCGCGATTACCACAAACTGATTCGCAAACGTCTGAGCACCCTCGCCAAGCGCATCGAACAAACACTGATCGACCAATACCCAGAGCAGGCTGAAGCCATTCAGCAGCGAGCCTTCGTCGACAGCGCGCCGGTGATGGAACGCCCTCTCGCCGCCAAAGCTGGGCTTGGCTGGGTTGGTAAACACACACTGATCATTCACCCTGAAGCCGGCAGTTGGTTCTTTTTGGGTGAGGTCTACACCAGCGTTCCCTTGCCTGTGGATAACCAACCCCAAACCGATCGCTGCGGGGACTGCGAAGCTTGTCNGAAGGTGTGCCCAACCGATGCCTTCACCCGTGCCTATGAGTTGGATGCCCGCCGCTGTATTTCCTACCTCACGATTGAGAACAAAGGCTCGATCCCAGAGGAATTTCGCCAACCCATGGGCAATCGCGTNTTCGGCTGNGATGANTGCCAATCCATTTGCCCGTGGAATAAGTACGCCAGCCATTCCGACATCGACGACTTCAGCCCNCGCCACGCGCTCGACCAGAGCAAGCTGGCGGATTTNTTTTTGTGGGANGANNCNACCTTTCTGAANAACACCGAGGGCTCTGCCATTCGCCGTATCGGCCATGAGCGCTGGCTCAGAAATCTCGCCGTAGGGCTCGGNAATGCGCCCTACAGCGATGACGTTATCCACAGCCTGAAGTGCCGTCTTGATCACCCATCCGCACTGGTCCAAGAACACGTGCAGTGGGCACTGGAGCAACAGACTCAACGCCAACACAACCCCAAACAACGTCGGCGACGAAAAATTAAAGGGCCGCGCTCGCTCGGGCTCGACTCTCGATCACGCCCTGACTCAGCCAACCAGACCAAGTAAGGCTGTTGAGTTTTGTCATCCAGTCATCAAACGCTAATATCCGGATGCCAGACTCGAGCCACCCATAAACCTCCCGCTAACCACAGAAGATAGATTTATGCCATGAGCCAAAGCCGCCACGCCTTCGGATTAGANATCCTCAAGAACAGCCACCCAGACATTCGCCGGTTAAAAAACACCACCGACGACACNGANCTGCACGGCAATAAATTCTGGAAATCGACCTTTGTGCTGATGGATTATCTCAGTGAATGCCCGCCCGCTAAGGGCATGAGGATCTTAGAATTGGGCTGTGGTTGGGGTTTGGGCGGTATTTTCTGTGCCAAGCATTTTGATGCGGAAGTCATTGCGCTGGATGCCGATGACGCCGTCTTCCCGTTTCTGGAACATCACGCCCAGATCAACGGCGTCAATGTAGACACCATTCAAATGAATTTCGAGGACATCGAAGAAGAGCATTTGACCCAATTCGATATGATCATTGGCGCAGACATCTGCTTTTGGGACAGCTTGGTCGAACCCGTCGGCGAACTCATTGGCCGCGGCTTAGACTCCGGCGTGGCCCGCACCGTCATCACCGATCCCGGCCGGCCGCCNTTTCGTCAGGTGGCGGATTACTTTTTCGAACAGGACAACGCCACCTATACCGACTGGACCGTGCCGGAACCTCACAATGCTTGGGGACTGGTGCTCGACCTCGACAACACTGGCTAAACTATTCAACGCTATAGATCTATGCCAGCCGCCATTTAGCGTGCGTCTGCTGCTTTGGCAGTGGTAGAGTAGCCCACTGCCTGATNGGTANGAACCTCGGAGATTCCNGCAAACCATGGACATTCGCAACTGCCACATCAAATTCCAATGNCCGAACGATTGGAGTGCGTTAATTGCCACGGACAATGCCAACATTCGCCACTGCGATCAGTGCCAGCGCAAGGTGCATTTTTGCGACAGCAAAGAAGCTTTAATGCAGGCCATGCAACAGGATTGGTGTGTCGCCATTTCACTGAACGGAACCACCGCCTATCCCAGCAATGCCGACCCGCTTGAGCTAACACCTCCAACTGAGCCGCGCGATGACAACCTAATAGTGGGAGATATTGAGTGGAGCGGTGACTATGAAACGCCCCCTAATGATCCAAACCCNATAAGANAATCACGGCCTAAGTAAGATCAGCCCCTCCACAACGCCACAGCCCTAGAACGCGCAAACGCCCAACTCAGTCATCCAATGAAGCCACCCTATGTGTTTAATCGTCTTTGCCCTGCAACAACACCCTGACTATCCACTCATCGTCGCCGCCAACCGCGATGAATTCTTCCAACGGCCCACCGCCGCCGCAGATTTTTGGCAGGATCAACCTGACATACTCGCCGGGCGAGACCTGCAAGCGGGAGGCTCGTGGCTGGGGATCAATCGCCAAGGGCAATTTGCGGCAGTCACCAATGTTCGCAACGGCGCCGAACCGCAAGACCGCCCAGGCAGTCGCGGCGAGCTAGTGACTCACGGACTAACGCTCCCCCAAGACGAGGCTCTAGACACCATCGAGCAGCGCAAAGACCACTACAACGGTTTCAACTTTTTATGTGGTAACGCGGAACAGCTTCACTATGCCAGCAATCGAGGGGACGAATTCCAGCGCCCGCTAGACGCCGGAGTGTATGGCCTCAGCAACGCCGCACTGAATACCTCTTGGCCAAAAGTCGACAGTGCGCGCCATGAAATGGCACAGATCATCGATCAATACGCCAAGCCCAAAGATCTCCAACACGCCCTGATGGCCATGATGGCCAACGAACAACAAGCACCGAGAAACCAACTACCACAAACCGGTATCGGCGAAGAGTGGGAGGCACTGCTGTCATCGCGCTTTATTCTCAGT
The DNA here is from genome assembly GCA_002707785.1 of Cellvibrionaceae bacterium. Lineage (GTDB taxonomy): Bacteria > Pseudomonadota > Gammaproteobacteria > Pseudomonadales > Cellvibrionaceae > Pseudomaricurvus. The sequence goes on from PANW01000036.1 coordinate 22,319, forward strand.
GAAAACTACGGCACCCGAGCCACCAGNATTGTGCTGTTTCACCGCAGCGGCCGAATNGATTTTCTCGAGCAGGGCTTTGATCATCAACAGCCATTGGAAAGACGCGCCTTTAGCGTAAATCCCTAAATGTTTTCCACAGCGAGCTCTGTCGAGACAGCCCTGCGCCGAAGGCCGCTTGTCGACTGAACACTGTGTATTGAGAAAAACTAGGCACCTACGGAATGCCGAATCGACACTGAACGACTGTCTATAAGCGATAACGACGGCCTATAAGAAATGAGGCGCATCAATCCATGGCCACTTAGACTGATTTCTAATATCGAGCGGCAATTGTGCGCATCCCATCACAATTTTGTCGGTTTGTTCCATACTTATCGACATGACGTCTAAAGCTTCAACACAACGCCCGACTCTGGTCGTGGTACTGTTAATCCTACTCGGCAGCGGCACCTTCTATACCGCCTATCAAGCCAACACAGAATTAACACCGCTGCTACCGCCGCTGGCGGCCCAAAAGAATCTCAAACGCTGGTTTTTTGATGACAGCCAAGTGCTCCTTGCGGATTTACCCCTCAACCACTTTCACACAGTAAACAAAATATACGCCCGCACCGATTACAAATTGCTGTGGCTCGACAACTATACATTGGCCCCCACTGGCAAACTGCTGCTGCAACAACTGCAGGAAACCAGCGCCGATCAAATCTACGACTATCAATATCACTTAACCTACATTCAACAGCGCTTGCATCACTTGCAAACCCTACCCAAAGAAGCCACCGCGTTGGATATACTGCTCACCGATGCCTTTGTCTCCTACGCCGAAGATGTGCTCAGCGAAAAGCTATTGCCCTCCTTAATGACACATCTGCCCAAAGGCCTGCGACCAGTCGCCTATCAAGACAATTTCGACACGCAGCGGGTAGACCACGACAACATCATTCGCCTACTGGGACAAAATCACTCTTCCAGCGCGTTGACGAAAGTCCTGCACAGCATGACGCCCACCCACCAAGACTATGACCGACTGCGCGATGCCATGGAGCACTACCAACGCTTGGCACAAAGCGGCGAGTGGCAGCCATTGCCCAACGGGCCCAGCCTACTGCTTGGCCAACGCGGTCCGCAGATCGGTCATTTGCGTCGCCTACTGACGCAGTACGGAGACTTCCCCGTGCGTCGCGGCCTCATAGAGCAGTGGTTCGCCGACGACAGTCCGCTCAGCCAAGAACAGGCCAACACTTTTGACCTTGAACTAGAGAAAAGCCTCAAACAATTTCAAGCCCGCCACGGTCAAAAAGCCGATGGCAAAGCCGGCCGTATCACCCGCCGCCTGCTCAACACTCCCCCGTCCTATCGCATCAAACAAATCGCCCTCAATATGAAGCGTTGGCGCGAACTGCCGAAAGACTTAGGGGAGCGCTATATCTGGGTCAATATGACCAACTACCGCNTACAACTGATCAATCGNGGNGCGGTTGAGATGAACATGAANGTCATCATTGGCAAATCTCGGCGCCGAACCCCAGTGATGCAGGAGTCGATCAGTACCGTGGTACTCAACCCCTACTGGAACGTGCCCCGTCGCATCACCGTCGTCGATCTCTTGCCCAAGGCAAAAGAAGACCTGAACTACCTGCGCGAGCGCAACATCAACATCTATGAGAACTGGACCAGTACCGATCCCGTTCCGCTAGAGAATATCGACTGGGACAACATGAGTCGGCGTAATTTCCCCTACCGTATGCGCCAAGACCCGGGCGACAACAACGCGCTGGGAGCGGTGAAGTTCGTGATCCCCAACGATGACTCTATCTACCTGCACGACACCAGCAATCCGGAGCTGTTCGATCTGGATAGACGCGCCTTGAGCTCCGGCTGTGTGCGGGTTGAACAACCGCTGGAGCTGGCCAGAGCCATCCTAAAAGGCGGTCGCTGGACCAATGAAAAGATTCAACAGACCCTCGACAGCGGNGAAACTCGCTACCTGCGTGTACCCAAAAAGATTCCCACCTATTTGTTCTATGCCACCGCCTGGGTCGACAACCAAGGTCACATTCAATTCCGCGACGATATTTATCAACGCGACCGTGCCGTTAATTTGGCCGACAAACGTATCACTCTCTAACACCCGCGCCAGCGATGCTTTCGCGGCTTAGCCAAACCCCACAAAAGAAACCCTGCAGTCATCACTCCAAATGCGCAGTTTTCCTGCTTTTAGCACGCTGAGACTTCAATCAACTTGTGCGTAAATCCATCTATACAAGTCTTTCCCGCGTCGGCATAATCCTGCTCCTTCGATTCAAATAACGATGTTTCCTACAGGCGCACTACAATAATAATGACAATTTCACGACGACAGTTTTTGGGGTTCACCGGCCTACTAGGGTTAACCGCAGCAGCACCCTCAGTGTTTGCCACGAGCGCAAAACCGGCTATCCACGGTGAGCGCCGCCTACAGCTTCGCAACCTACACACCAACGAATTCATCAGCGCTCCTTATTGGATCGATGGCGAATACCAGTTGGAGGCGCTACAAAGTTTGAACCACTGTCTGCGCGATCATCGCAGCGGTGAAATCATCGACATGGACCCAGCCCTGATTGATACCATTTACGGGCTGCAGAGTAATCTTGAACATCGAGGTGAAATACACATCATCTCTGGCTATCGCTCCCCCAAAACCAATGCCGCCCTGCGCCAACAGAGTAACGGTGTCGCCAAAAAGAGCTTACACATGCAAGGTCGGGCGGTGGATTTGCGACTGCCCAAGCAGTCACTGCAACAAACGAGACGCGCGGCACTGGCAATGAAATCTGGCGGCGTGGGTTACTACCCAAAAAGCAATTTCTTGCACTTAGATACTGGTCGAGTCAGACACTGGGGCTAAACACACTAGGCTAAACCAGCAGCAATATCTGTTCGGAGTTTTTGGTTGTTCTACCGAAAACTCCGTCTCTTGCCTGTTCTAATCCCTCGACATTCGAGGTGTTTCTTTCACTCATTCAGGGCCTATCATTTAGGCTACAACCGATAGACTCTTGCGGTATTGTCCGGGTGTTTGTGAAAATTCCTTTTTGAAGTTTCGACAAAACACGGTCGTCGAACAAAAGCCCGATTGCTCTGCCACTTCCTGCACCTGCAAACTGGTCGACCTCAACAGATTCCTTGCCATATTTAATCGCTGCTTGGTCAAATAGAGAATCGGACTGAGTCCCGTTGCCTTAGCGAAACGTCGAGACAAGGTTCGCGGCGTCACACTAAACTGCCGCGCCAGCGTTTCAAGGGACCAGTTTTCAGTTAAATTCATGCGCATTTTATCTCGACAAGCATCCACCAAACTGTCATGACTACTAGACTCTAAGAATGTTGGTAAAGGCGCATCCTTACCTCGAATGGTAAAGTAATGAGACACATATTCGGCGGTCCTATCCCCCATGAATCTCTGAATAATCAAGATCGCAACATCGAAAGTCGCCGGCGTGGTCGCCGCCGTTATCACCCGATCCGCCTCGACCATTTGCAGATTGGGCGTAAGCTTTACTGTCGGATAACGCTGCCGAAATATATTCACCGATGCCCAATGAATCGTTGCCTCTCGCTCATGAAGAAGACCCGCTTCAGCCAAGTAGAAGACTCCCGTCACTAAACCAACCACCAGACTGCCTCTTTGATGTTGATCTTTGAGCCAGCTCAACGCTCGACTAGATTCCTTAAGGTTATCGACAGACAAATTCCAAACCGAGGGCACGATGACGGCATCGAAGAATTTGTCTTTTACTGAAGGGTGCTGAAAATACAAGGTATCTATAGAAAACCCAGAGAATCCGTGTACCAGCTTACGACTCCCCCTCAAGAAAGTAACCGCCACTCCGCGAAACCCCGTGTTTTGAAAAGCGGACACGTTGCGCTGCATCGCGTGGAAGATCTCAACAACTCCAGTCACAGTGCTACTCCAATACTCATCAGGTATTAGATACGCAATGTCTAATGCCCGCTGCTGGCTCCTCATGTATCCCACTCCCAAACACCCCACCAGATCACGACTCTAATCGTACAAGAATCATCAAAATGACCATATTAGTTGAAAAGCTGTCACCCTTCGTCGCTTTCAGTTCAGAATAGATTGGTATACTTTTCAAAAATTGGCAACACCTCAATTCAAACCCGAAGAGAGAATCAGCGTGAATAGGCAAACTGAGCTCAGATTGATCAAAGAAATTCTGGCATTGAAGCAAGAAGGCAAAACCCAATATCACGAATCGACACAAACGCTAAGTACGGAGCGCTATATCTCCGAGCAGTGGTACCAAAAAGAACAAGACGCTCTATTTAAGAATCGACCAATGGCCATTGGTCTCGCCAACGAAATACCTGAAATAGGCGACTACCAAGCCATCGATTGGGTGAACGGAATATCGCTACTCGTCGTCAGAGACAAAAACAATCAAGTACGTGTTTTTGCAAATGCCTGCCGACACAGAAATTCCCGCCTAGTTGACAACAATTCCAGCGGTTGCAAAAGACGCTTTAGCTGTCCTTATCACGCATGGACCTACAACACCGAGGGCGAACTGATCGGCGCACCAGAATTCGAAAGCGGTTTCAGTGATCTCGACAAGAAAAATCTCGGATTGATTGAGTTTAACAGCCGAGTCATCAGTGGAATTATCTACCTACACTTCGACCTTAATCAACAAGTTCCAGACAACATCCTTGCTGAAGAAATGATTTCCGGATTCGACTATTTGAACCTAGAAAAACAACTCGTTTACAAGCGCCGCAGCTATACCATCAAAGCCAATTGGAAGATTTTACTGGAAGGTGGAATTGAGGCGTACCACTTCAATGTCGCGCACAAATCCACCTTAGCTCCTTTTTTTCTTGGCAATCTATCAACTTGGGAAACTTGGGGTAGGCTCGACTTGAGAATGATACTGCCGAAAAAGCCCATGCTCGATGCTCTCGATCTACCCGAGTCACAATGGCAGATTAGAAAAATGGCCAACATCATCTACAGCATTTCTCCTTCTATGCTGTTTTTGGTACAACCGGACAATATCTCTCTGATAAAAATGATCCCACTGAGCAAAGGAGAAACTCGAATTGATGAAGTATTATTGGTCGATGCCTCAGTGAATGGTGGCAACAACTGGACTCCAGAAGAAGAAAAGACCCATGAAACCAACCACAATCTGGTCAACAAAATACTAATGGAAGATTGGGTGCTGGGAGAATCCATACAAGCAAATATGGAAGGCGGTGCGGTAAATCAGGTGCATTTCGGACGTTTCGAATCGGCACTCATCTGGTTTCACCAGCAGTACGATAACGCGTTTTCCGAATCACAACCCCTCCGACCACCGGCCAGAAAACTATAGTGCTCTAACCTAGAGACCTTTTAGGTCTCGCAATGACTTACCCCAAGTAGCGTTTGCGTTTGGCGGGTTTCAGCCTGGTGAGGTCTGCCAAAAACAAACCGTCGATGCAATCGCCAAAGTCCGGATCAATGCTAAACGCCAACAACTGGAAGCCGCCCTCTTCGAATAACGCCGCGTATTGCTTAAAGAGTACGGGTACCTTTTCATTTTGCGATTGAAAGGCTTGCTGCAAGTGCTGAAAACCCTCGCTTCGATCCAAATCTTGATATTCAATCTCCAGCGCACAGCGACGTTCTGGCTCGATAAAATAAGGCTGTTTGGCACTGGCAAGTGCCTGGGGGCAGGTATAAAAACGCTGGTAGTAAAATACCAAATGATCAATCAAAGATTTAGAAAAGGCCGCGCTTACGGTCACGGGTCCCACCAAATAGCGAACCTGAGGATTGTGATTCAAGTAGGCACCAATTCCCTGCCACAGGTAATCCAAACTGGCCTTGCCCCAGTAATCCGGGTTCACAAAGCTACGACCTAGCTCCAAGCCGTTGTCCAAATAGGTTTGAAACCCCGGCTGAAAATCAAACAGCGTTCGGGTGTACATACCTTTCTCACCCGATTCCTGCACCAGCTTCGCGGTATCGCCAATACGATAGGCGCCGGCGAGCGTCACCGCCTCGCGATCCCATAACAACAAATGCTGATAGTCACGATCAAATCGATCCAAATCCCGCTTGGCCCCCGTGCCTTCACCCACCTTGCGGAAGGTAATTTCACGCAAGCGCCCCACTTCACGCATCGTTATCGGGTTGTCATGATAATTAGCCAACAAAATGCGATTACCGTCTCGGGTCTCACCCAACACCTGCATGCTGCGTGTTTCTGCGAGTAACAACTCTCGACTCTCAGGGTGCGCGACTGTCTTCTCGGTCACAAACAGTGAACGCTTCTTGCGTCCAATTTTATACAAGTGTTTTTTCAAACGCTTCAGCAACGACTTATCGCTCAAGCTCTCGCTTTGCAAAGAGTCAACGGGAATGATCTCACCCACACGAAAATCAATCGTGGCGGACTTTTTATTGAACATTTCCTGCGCGAGTAACGCCGTCCCCAAAGGCTTAAACAACATCGAAGCACTGTAAAACAGCAGCGAATTTTTAGCATTGATTCGCACCGGTAACACGGGGGCTTTTGCCCGTCGCGCCATTTTCAAAAATCCCGGCCGCCAGCGTGTATCGCGAACGCCAGTAGGCCGTGCTCGAGACACCTCCCCTGCGGGAAATACAATCACAGCGTGATCTTTATTGAGCTCATCGATTGCGGATCGAAAACTCTTTAACGCGCCGCTGCTGCCCATGTTGTCCAACGGAATCAGCAGTGGGTGCAGAGCGTCGAAGTTCATCAACATATCGTTGGCGATAATTTTTACGTCCTGCCGAACTTCCAACAATAGACGCAGAATGGCTAGGCCATCCAAGGATCCAATGGGATGATTGGCAATAATCACCACCCGCCCCTGCGCTGGAATATTGGCCTTATCGCGACTGGGTACCGTGTAACCAAAGTTGAAATAGTCGAACACACTCTCGATAAAGGACACCGGATCTTGGCCTTCGTTATCGGCTAAGAACTGATTGATCTCCTGCTCGTGGGTGAGCTTCCTTAAGAGCGAAAAGGTGGGGCGTTTGATCGCTTCCGGCTGATGACTGAAAGCGGGGAATTTGTCACAAACTGCTTGCTCGATATTAATCATCTGTCTAAACCTTATGCAATGCCTTCAAATTACTGCGATTTGGTGACAGTAAAGTGATGGATTTTTTTCAGTTTTTTGACAGTCATGCACTATAAAATCAGCAATACCTTTGCATAGGTAATGAGCCTCCCCATTGCTTTAGTCAATCAAAGCATGCTGTATTGCTCTATAACCCAGCGCTATTGCAATGCGCTGGGATTGTTCAAACACAGTTGAAGCTAAGCCTGATTCAGATACTATGAATTAACCATTGTGACGAGGCTGACGGGTAGCCGCTTTCTTTAGCTGTCCGTTAATCGGTTTTTTGGTTTTCCATAAACTGCGCCAAACTACGCATGGCCTCTAAGACGCCGGCTTTGATCTTTTCCTCGGCGTCGAGTTGTTGCATTGCTTTTTCCATGCAGAGCATCCACTGCTCGCTTTCTGCCCGCCCTATGGCATAGGGCTTGGTTAAGCAAATTGTGTTGTACTTGTCGAAGTAAAGCGCGGGGCCGCCCAACCAGCCCGACAAATATTCAAATAACTTTTCTTTAATATCGACCAAAGACTGCCCGTGCATCTTGCGGATATGCTCTGCTTCGGGCAACTCGTCCATCGCATCATAAAATTCCTTGGCCAATCTACGGATAGCTGGCTCGCCACCGAGAAGTTCATAGGGTGTACTCATCATGTGTGTCCTGACTAAAAATGGGCACTATTATAGCGACTCAGGGGCAAGTGATCTTTGTCTTGAGTCAAGAAACCGCTGACCACCATCTCCACCATGGACACCCACATTAGTACTTTTGCCCTATTGTTAAACCCCCTAATTAACGATACAACTCATATCTCATCTGGCAATTAGCGGCTAAACCGCTCAGACAATAGCATCGAACGGATTCGATTATGCCAAAGCCTCGTAAGACACTGATCTCTCTCGACACCACGCCCTACTATCACTGCGTATCGCGCTGTGTACGTCGGGCTTTTTTGTGTGGTAGGGATGAATCCTCCGGCAACTGTTACGAACATCGCCGACAATGGGTTGAAGACAAACTCTGTGAGTTAGCGGGTATTTTTTCTTTGGATATTGCCGCCTACGCCATTATGTCAAACCACTACCACGTGGTGCTGTACATCGATCAGGAGCAGGCCGAAAGCTGGTCACAACATGAAGTAGTACATCGCTGGCATCTGC
>PANW01000037.1 GCA_002707785.1 Cellvibrionaceae bacterium
AAGCTGACCAAGGGGTTTTACTGGTGAAAAAACGCGACATTTGAAAATTAGTGTTTTTTTGCACAACCGTGGTTCAGGAATTGGTGTTGGGCACCATTTTGGCGCACTACTTTGAGTGTTTTTGAAGGGGTAATGTGCTTGTTAAAAACACCAGAAAGGGTGCGGTTATTACCGAGACCAAACTTGGGTTTGGTCGTATTTATCTTGTCTGAATTTCTTCAGACTCAACGGCTGATGTAAACCCGTTAACGCCTCAATCATCACCGCTAAGACATCGCTAAGACATCGATAGCGATGCCATGCGCTAACGAGTAGATGTCCGCTTTAGCTGACGCAAAGAATGTCGAACCCTAGCTAAGGATTGCCGCCAATGCTCTCGTGTCACTGGCTTGTCTTGGTACTCGTAACCCTCGAACAAGCGTGTAAAGGCCAACACCGACTCCCCTACTCCGCTGTGAGCCCTGTCGATACGACCGGCAAAATCGCCCGCGGTTTCATTAGGCAGACGAACCCAGCCCTTGCGTTTCAATGAAGCTTCAAAGCGGGCGTAATAACGCTGTGCGACTGTTTTCGGTAGAGGGCGACCCGCCCACCACAAGTGCAGACTCATCAACGCTAGAATCAGGCCGCCCCCTCCCAGCACCACCAATACCATTTTGAGTGGGCTGACGCCTCCCATCCAGCGATTCAACAAATTGCTCTGCGCCTCGCGATCAAACCCCATGACCGCGCGATGCCATTTGTAATTGAGGGAATCCCACTGCAATCTGAGGTTGTCAAAGAACGGAATATTGCGATAGCGCCCCAAGGAGGCGAAGCCTTCCACATCATTGGTAAAGAGATCCCCCAAACTCTGTCGAATCCGTTCCGGCGCGACAGCAGCGGTGGGATCCACACGCACCCAGCCCTCACCTTCGAGCCAAACTTCCGCCCAGGCGTGAGCATCGTACTGATGAACAATGAGGTAGTTATCCTGCTCATTGTATTCGCCGCCCTGATAGCCCGCGACAACTCGTGCCGGTATGCCCGCAGCGCGCATCATCACCACAAAACTGCTGGCGTAGTGCTCGCAGAAGCCCTGCTGAGTTTGCCATAGAAATTCATCCACCGTGTTGCGCCCCAAGCGCGGAGGCTCCAAGGTGTAGAAAAAACTCTCGCGGTAGTGAGACAAAACTCGCTGAATGTAGTCCCGTTCGGTGGAGCTTTCTTCACGCCACTGGCGAGCAGTGTCTAAAGACCGAGGATTAAAATCGTCCGGCAGCTGTAGCTCCCGTCGCGAACGCCATTGCGGCAGTGGCTCGGCTTCTATCTGATAATCCAATTGGCTGGTGACCCGATACTGGCTGCGCTGACTCAGTGGACGCTTGGCAATCAGACGAAAATCCCGTGCAAATCCCACCCCCACATCGCCATTAAACTCTGTGGGCAACTGCAATCCGTAGAGCCAGATCTGTTGGCTGGCTTCCATAATCACACTGTAGGAGACGGCCCTACCAACGCCTTGCCCCAAGGAGCGCCAGGCAGCCTCACCACGGCGACTGTTTTTGCCCCAATCCACCATCGGACCGCCGCGAAAATAGTCAGAGGGATCGGCTTGAGTCCAACGTCGTCCGTCAAAATCCGAGAACACAAGTCCACGCCAATAGAGTTGATCCTGCGCTGGAACAGGCCCATCAAACGCCACCCGAAAAGCGACACCACCCGCGCGAGACAATTGACTAAAATCTCCAGGAGACATGCTATCGCTGACTCCGGTCTTGGCGGCCTTAGAGACATTAGGCACCGCCCACAAGCTGCCAATACGCGGCATAATCAAAAACATCAGTACCATCAGCGGCACGCTGTGCAACAGCAATCGCCCTGACAGACGCAGACTGCGCAAGGGGTAATGATCGCCTTTCGGCTGATTGAGACTCAGAAGAGAAGACACCGCGCACCACAGGCAGATCAGCGCATAGAGCGACGCCACTAACGCCTGAGTAAAGAGAAATTGAACACCGATCAAGAAGAACGTGAGATAAACTACCAGCAGCGCATCTCGTCGGCGCTGCATTTCCAGCAGCTTCAACAACAGGGCGCTGACCAACATGGCCACCATGGGTTCAAGCCCCAACAGGCGTCCAAACGAGATAAACAAGCCCGCCACGCACACCACGACAAGAACCACTTTGGTCAGGGTACGCGGCATCTGCCAGTGACCACGAAACTCCTGAAAGCGCCAAACCAGAACGCAAACCCACACGGCAAACAACCACAGGGGTAAATGCATCAGCAATGGAGCGATCGCTAAGCCTTGAGCACCAATCAACCACAGCAGGCTATTGCGAGAAATCAGATAGCGCTCCGCCGTTTTCATGATTCGCCTCCGGCACTTAGGCCCTCACCCGATGCCTGCTCAGGCACGCGATACAGTGCCAACACTTTCAATACCGCCAGCTTGTGATCGAGCCCCGTGGAGGGCCGCAATTCAATACCCGGCAAGCGCAAACCGTAGGGTTGCTGTGTCGCACTCAGCTTTAACACCCAGTAACACAGTCGCGACAAACGCGCTTCGGTTCCGAGCCCAGGTAGCGCCTCCCAATCCAACCACACAGTTTGCTCGCGATAGCTGGCGTACTCCTTGACGTACAAACCCTGCCCACGAGCGTAATGCTTCCAAGCAATGTGTTTCGGCGAGGCCCCTGGATGATAGGTTTTGAAACCATCAAAATCCTCGGCACCATCGCGATCCAAGCGATCGCCCTCGTGCTCGGCCACTTGCGAAAGAGGCATGTCGCCGGCGGCAATGGGCCGCGGATACACTAAGATGGGCAAATCCATAACCGCCCAACTCCAACAGCGAATAATTCCGAGCGGAAAGCGGCTTTCGATTCTCAAACGCGGCGGCCGATACCAACCGCGACGGGCACCAGGGGTAAACAGTTTGATCTCCATCTGGTGGTCACCCAATAAATCAACCACCACGGGCGGCTCACCTTCAAAAGACACATTGAGCGCTTCTTTTTCCACTGTCGGCGGGCAACTGAGCTGCAGTTCTAACTCACCATTTTCATCGAGAAAACAAGGCGATGTGCGCAGGCCTTCAACTCGTAATCCCGACATATTAAAAAAGGTGTGATGTATGGTCACCACAAACATCGCAGTGAGAAAAAAGGCCAGCCCTAGCACCAAATTGTTATCAAAGTTGGTGCCCGTGAGCCACAGCAAACAAACCACCAAAATAAAACCCAGGCCAGCCCGGGAGGGAATAATAAACAGGCGTTTGTTGTTAAGTTCGTGGACGCGACCGATACGTAACCGCGGTTGCATCCAAGCGTGAAACCGTCGGCGTAGGTAGCGCGGGAAACCTCGTGGCGTTAAATCCGCTAGTGTCATTTTGGGGGCAGTGGTTTTACTCATCGGCTCACTATACCTGATCTCCCTTGGGCAAACACGTGAGCTTCACATCGTTTGTAGCACGGTTATTTGCTATGCTTCACGACTTCATAATTTGTATCAATGGACAATCCCTATGGCAGTACATTCTGGCGACCGAGAGCACTGGGCAAAAATTGCGTTTATCGCCGGCTTGGCAGAACGCCACTGGGGCAATTACGCGCTCTATTGCGACACCATCGATGCTGCAGCTAATGCTCAACAGTGGCGAAAAATACTCAATAAGGTGTGGGAGTATTTGGCCGGTCAGTTGAATTCCATGAAAAATCTGGAAAAAGCGCTACTGCAATTGGACTCCTTGACCCCAGAACCTCAAGAGGATGACAGCTACGGCGTCTATCCAGCACTCGATGCTTGCCTATTGCTCACCAGCGCATTGCAGATGATCCTCGACGACAGTATCGACGACACCGCCACCGCAGCCAATCTCTCCAAAGCCACAGTAGCCAATTTTATTGCACTGAGCCAAGATATCGATGCCTTCGATCCAGAACAGGCCCAACACGACCTCTACGACGCAGAACTGCAGTGGCATCAACACCTGTTGCAGCAGCTGCACAGTGGAGGCTCAAAGAGTGATCTGGTGCGTGATTTGCGCCGAGACATCAGCGACTTTGACAGCAGTAATCTGGGCATTGCCCTAGAAGCCTAACTGCAAGACATCAGCCTCGAAATTTCTATAAATCGGGGAAGGGATTGTTGGGATCGGGCTCGTCACTATCGATATCTTCAAGACTGAGCTTAATGCCAGTCGCGGTGGTGATGGACTTGTCATCGACCACCTCTTCCTCTGGCAGCTCTTGTTCAGACTCTTCAGGTACAAAAGTCCCCCCCTGTTGATCCAACTTAATGCGCAGGCGTAAATTATTGGCGGAGTCAGCGTTTTTCAATGCTTCATCCATGGTAATACGGCCGTCTTTGTAGAGGTGAAACAAGGCGGAATCAAACGTCTGCATGCCGAGGTTTTCTGACTTTTCCATGATTTCTTTGATGTTCTCGAACTCACCGCGAATAATGATCTCTTCGATCGTTTTGGTGCCCAACAACACTTCGACTGCAGCGCAGCGCTTACCCTCCACCGTTGGAATTAATCGCTGAGACACGAAAGCTCGCAGATTCTGCCCAAGGCCAAGCAGCAGTTGCGCGCGACGCTCTTCGGGAAACAAGTTCACAATACGCTCCAGCGCCTGGTTGGCATTGTTGGCATGTAAGGTGGAGATCGCCAAGTGCCCGGTTTCGGCAAACGCCAAGGCGTGCTCCATGGTCTCACGATCACGGATCTCACCGATCAAAATGACATCCGGCGCTTGACGTAAAGTGTTGATCAAAGCGTTGTGGAAACTGCGAGTGTCCACCCCCACTTCGCGCTGATTGACGATACATTTTTTGTGTTTATGCACGTATTCCACCGGATCTTCGATGGTGATGATGTGTCCGCCACTGCTGCTGTTGCGGTGATCGATGAGTGCCGCCAGCGAGGTCGACTTGCCCGATCCCGTGCCGCCAACAAACAAAATCAAACCGCGCTTAGCTTCGACCACTTCTTTCAAAATAGGCGGCAGCTTTAGGTCTTCAAACTTAGGGATATCGGTATTGATGTTGCGCGCAACGATGGAGACCTCATTGCGCTGTTTGAAGATATTGATCCGAAAACGGCCAATGCCCGACAGCGACATAGCCAGATTCATCTCCAGCTCATGGTCGAACTGCTGACGCTGTTCGTCATCCATGATGGCGTTGGCCACTTCGCCAATCTGACCAGATTTTAAAGCCTCTTTGCCCAGTGGCTTAAGCACCCCCTGAAACTTGGCACAAGGTGGTGCGCCGGTGCTCAGATATAAATCAGAGCCGTCATTCTTGGCCAATATGTGCAGGTATTCCTCAATTTTCACCGCTGCTATCTCCTCGCTGCTGGTGCTTATTTAGTAAGTCCCACCGTTAGTGATAGTAAAAACCTCGTTGGAATACCAATTTCCTAAACGTTATAGCCTTTCCTTCGCAGAGGATTAGCGAGCCGCTCACACACCCGAGTAGACCCTAAAACCCAACCAGCACAGCAAACCAACAGGTTACGACCTTCAAGCCCAACCCAGGCCACCAGCGGATTCCGTTGATGCAGGACCGAAAAGAATCAACGCCCCCATTGATCGAATCCTCGTTGCCGATTTATGTGACCATCTGTTTGTTCGGCGGGCTTACATCTCGCACTGTTGACCAGGCCACCAATTGCATCGCTCTTATAGAGCGCACTTTAGTAATCTCTAGCTCGTCACTCTGTAGCACGTTCACTTGGCTGTTCGAATTGAGGTTAAAAAGAACGGTAGAACAAATAGGAATACCGTCATCCAAATACAGATACACATCGCAAGTAAAAAATCGGCTGAGGAATCGACGTCACATAACTTTCACCGCCAAGATTATTCACCTGTACACCCGCCGCGCGATAGAGTATTTCACTCGAATGCGACGGGGACACCACATCTAGGACCAGGACATGAAATCGCACCGACAATTTTTGATTGACGTCAATTCACCGCCGTCAGCGATCCACTACACTCTGTTAAAGAAACTCGGGGAAAATAAGTACAAGAGAAATAATGGATTTTCCATAAATGCAATATAGCGGTGGATTACCCGTGATTATGGCGCGTAATTCCACACAAAAGCCGCGATGCAGAAAATCTGGAAACCAAACCCGATAAAACAAGAAAATACTAAAAAGAACGCTACAATTATTTGAGCACTAGCTTGATCATTTTCTCGAGTTTACGTCGACGACTCACCAAACTGTGTAGAGTAATCGCGAGAATAAATCTCATTTACCGTGAATGAATATTCCGACCTCTCAGTTATTACCTACTGGACAAGAGGATCGTCGAATATTGATTGATCATTAGTGCGGGTCAACGTAGTGTTTTACCTTAATGTATCTATGACCAACGAGGATGACCGTGTCGGACACTAAAGAAGAAAAACAACAAGAACTGAATCTCTTTCTCTTCATTGTTGTCGTGCTCTTTCCTTTACTCTCTATTGTTCTCATGGGTGGTTACGGATTCGTTATCTGGATGAGCCAGCTGTTAATGGGCCCTCCAAACTACTAATGCTGCATCCAACACTCTAGAGACTCTTACGCATGGACGTTAGTCGCAGAGCACTATTACGAGGCCGTATCGCGGAGGCAAACAACTGCCGATCGCAAGCCTTGGTTTCTCCACCATGGTTTATCGCCGATGCCGCTCAAGCCGGTGATTGCAGCGAGTGCAACGCCTGCGTCGATGCTTGCCCGACCTCTATTATCGAACACAACGATGACGGTATAGCGGGGATCAATTTTCATAAAGGTGAATGTGAGCTTTGCGGCGATTGCGCAGATGTCTGCCCCAAAGGCTTTTTCGATACCCCCGCTGACAGCAAGCCTTGGAACTTAAAAGCAGAATTGAATGAAAAATGCCTCAGCCAACAAGGTGTGGTGTGTCAGACATGCAAGGAAATGTGCCCAGAAGAAGCCATCAGTTTAAAGCTGGCAATTGGACAAGTCCCTAGACCCGTAATTGACGAGAACCGCTGTACCGGCTGTGGTGCTTGCTTTGCGCCCTGCCCAACAAAGGCTATCGATATTGTATCTGCCCATCATGGGGCTGAATCACTATCGATAATCGCCTCAGAAACAACTCGGACCGCGCCAGTAACTCAAAGTACTCCGATAACCCAGAACGCTCAAACACTAAAGGAACACGCACAATGACGGTTTCGACATGGCAGCCACAGGCTTCACCTAATCCAACCCCCACAGACTTGGAGGGAGACTGGCACATTGTGAGTTTGGTCGCCTATTGCCAACCGGAACACTTCAACAGTTTTAGGCAGCATCTGGGTAGCTTGCCCTATGCGCAATTACACGCCGATGACAGTCACGCAAAACTGATCATTACCGTAGAAGCAGAAACCAGCTGGGAGCTGAGCGAGCGCATGGATCATTTGCGGGATCACCCTGCCCTGATGACACTGCAGATGGTGTACCACCAAGATGACAGTTTGAATCAATCCGCAGCCCCATCTAGGGACCAGCAACAATAGAGTGTTTGACAATAGAGAGTTTGAAAAGACCCCTAATAATCTGACAACCGCTACCGAACTAGCCGACCCGAGAGAGGAATTCTCATGAGTTTCAACCGCCGCGATTATATAAAAGCCAACGCTGTGGCTATGGCCGCTGCCGTAGCCGGATTCAAAGCTCCGGCACATGCCAGCAATCTAATCACCAGCTCTGACTCGACCAAGCTCAAATGGTCGAAGGCCGCCTGTCGATTCTGTGGAACCGGTTGCAGTGTCAATGTCGCCACTAAAGATGGCCGTGTGGTCGCGACTCATGGTGATATTAAGAGTGAGGTCAATAAAGGGCTGAACTGCGTAAAAGGCTACTTCCTGTCAAAGATCCTCTACGGTGAAGATCGACTGACATCCCCCATGCTGCGAAAAACAAACGGCAAATACGACAAAAACGGCGAGTTTGAAAAAGTCAGTTGGGACGAAGCCTTCGACATCATGGCCGATAAGTACAAACAAGCCATCAAAACCAAAGGCCCAGAAAGCATCGGTATGTTTGGCTCGGGCCAATGGACAGTTTGGGAAGGCTACGCGGCTGTAAAACTGATGAAAGCAGGATTCCGCTCTAACAACATTGATCCCAATGCGCGCCATTGTATGGCGTCGGCGGTAGCAGGTTTCATGAGAACCTTCGGCATCGACGAACCCATGGGCTGTTACGATGATATTGAAGCCGCCGACGCCATCGTGCTTTGGGGCTCCAACATGGCGGAAATGCACCCAATCCTTTGGACACGGGTGACTGATCGTCGCTTAAGTGCGGAACACGTCAAGGTGTCGGTACTGTCTACCTATAAACATCGAAGTTTTGATCTGGCCGATCAGGGAATTATTTTCACCCCTCAAACGGATTTGGCCATTCTCAATTTCATCGCTAACTACATTATTCTAAATGATCGAGTGAACAAAGAGTTCGTCGACAAGCATACCAACTTCGCCTTAGGCAATGACGATATCGGCTATGGCCTGCGCGACGAACACCCACTGGAGCAAAAAGCTAAAAACAATAAGGACACCGGTGGCTCAAAGAAAATTAGCTTCGACGAATTCAAGAAGTTTGTCAGTACCTACGACGCAAAAATGGTCAGCGAACTCTCGGGGGTATCCGAAGATGATCTGGTTAAACTGGCCGAACTCTATGCCGACCCCAAAACCAAAGTCACGTCTTTCTGGACTATGGGTTTTAATCAGCACACCCGTGGGGTTTGGTGCAACAATCTGATTTACAACATTCACTTGTTAACGGGAAAAATTGCCACCCCCGGTAACAGCCCTTTCTCGCTGACCGGTCAACCCTCGGCCTGTGGAACCGCTCGTGAAGTGGGTACCTTCTCCCATCGTTTACCCGCCGATATGGTGGTTGCCAACCCCAAACACCGCAAGATTGCTGAAAAGATCTGGAAACTTCCCGAAGACCACATCCCCCCCAAGCCTGGTTACCACGCGGTACAACACAACCGCCGCTTAAAGGACGGCACCATGAATGTCTACTGGGTGCAGGTGAACAATAACATGCAAGCCGCGGCCAACATTAATGAAGAGGGCTACCCAGGCTATCGCAATCCCGACAACTTTATCGTGGTATCCGATGCCTACCCGACGGTCACCGCTCAAGCCGCGGATCTAATTTTACCGACCGCCATGTGGGTCGAAAAGGAAGGCGCCTATGGTAACGCCGAGCGCCGCACACAATTTTGGCACCAGTTGACTGATGCCCCTGGAGAGGCCAAATCGGACTTGTGGCAGCTGATGGAATTCTCCAAACGTTTTACCACCGATGAAGTTTGGCCGGCGGATACCTTAGCGAAAAACCCTAGCTACAAAGGTAAGACCCTCTTCGAAGTCTTGTATGCCAACGGCAAGACCAATCGCTTCCCGCTCAGCGATACCGCGGATGATTACGCCAATCAAGAATCTCAGGATTTTGGTTTTTATGCGCAGAAGGGATTATTCGAAGAGTACGCCGAATTTGGTCGCGGTCACGGTCACGACCTCGCCGACTTTGATCGCTACCACCAAGAACGCGGTCTGCGCTGGCCGGTCGTCAATGGCAAGGAAACGCTACGACGCTTCAGTGAAGGCAGTGACCCCTACGTAGAAGCAGGCACCGGATTCCAGTTCTACGGTAAGCCAGATAACAAAGCCGTTATCTTTGCCCTACCCTACGAGCCCGCCGCCGAATCGCCCGATAAAGAGTATGACCTGTGGCTCAGTACTGGCCGAGTACTCGAGCACTGGCACTCAGGCTCGATGACTCAGCGCGTGCCTGAATTACACAAAGCGGTACCCAACGCCGTGTGTTATATGCACCCGCAAGACGCTCGCAAGCGTAATTTACGTCGCGGAGATGAGATCACCGTAAGCTCTCGCCGTGGGGAAATTCGTACCCGTGTTGAAACTCGAGGCCGTAATAAGCCACCCGAAGGACTCGTGTTTGTTCCCTGGTTCGATGCTAGCCAGCTGATCAATAAAGTCACACTGGATGCTACCGATCCCATATCGAAACAAACGGATTTCAAGAAGTGCGCCGTTAAAATTGAAAAAGCTTAACCAATTGCAGGGTTGGAATTAACAATGAATAAACTTTTAATGACCGTTCTCATCACTGCCGTTGCCGGGCTGACTCTCAATGCTATTGCTGAAACGAACGGCAAGAATATCGCCAATCTACGTGGTAATACTGAGATCACCAAAGAATCAAAGGCCCCGAGTTTGTATCCAGTTGAGAATACCGATATCAAACAACAGCGGGCTTACCCCATGCAGCCGCCATTGGTGCCCCACAAGACCGACAATTACCAGGTCGACAAGCAAGCCAACAAATGCCTGTCCTGTCACAGCAGGCGCCGCACGGAAGAATCCCAAGCCCCCATGGTGAGCGTCACTCACTACATGGACAGGGATGGCAATTTTCTCGCGGATGTTTCGCCCCGTCGATACTTCTGTAATCAGTGTCATGTTACGCAGACCAGTGCCAAGCCATTGCTGACGAATCAATTTGTTGACGTTGATACGATCCTGCAAAAAACACTGAAAAAGGCGGAACACTGATGAAAGATTGGCTACTAAAATATTGGCGAGTACTCAATCGTCCTAGCATTCATTTTAGCTTTGGCTTTCTGACGCTAGGTGGATTCATTGCTGGGATTATTTTTTGGGGTGGTTTCAACACCGCCATGGAGTACACCAATACTCAAGAGTTCTGTACCGGCTGTCACGAAATGCGCGACAACGTCTATGTAGAACTGCAAAACACTATTCATTTCAGCAATCGTTCAGGTGTTCGTGCCAAGTGCTCAGATTGCCATGTACCCCATGAATGGACCTATAAAATGGCGCGTAAAATGGCCGCCTCCAAAGAGGTCTGGGGGAAAATATTTGGTACCATTAACACTCGAGAAAAGTTCCAAGAAAATCGCCGCCGACTGGCCGAGCATGAATGGGCAAGGTTGAAAGCGAATAATTCACGCGAGTGTCGCAACTGTCACGAATTCGACTCCATGGATTTCACCAGACAGAGCCAACGAGCGGTTCAGATGCACTCCTCGGCACTCGCCTCAGGGGAAAAGACCTGTATCGACTGTCACAAAGGTATCGCTCACGAGCTGCCTGATATGTCTGGAGTTGAAGGCTGGTAGACAGTAGTTTTGATGAACATGGTTCCCACAGAAATCAGGCCTCTATATTGAGGCTTGAGATTACTGAAAACCGAAAAAACGTCACTGCTCCCCAAAACACATCACCGCGAGTCTCCCCAAATACGTCATTGCGAGCCCCTCCTAATACGTCATTGCGAGCGCAGCGAAGCAATCTCCATTAGCAACTCCTTAACCAATGAAATGCCAGACTCAAAAGATCGCCACGTCGCCTTTGGGCTCCTCGCGATGACGGGGTTTATCATCAAGCCGAGGCCTCTATATTGAGGTCTTTTCTTCAATCCAATTCTAGGCAAATAAATAGTTGGCCAATAGCAGCGTAGCAATATACCCCACGGTGTAAGCCACTAAGAGCGGTGGTGTATAGCGTAAATACGAGACGAACGTCATCTCTTTCACTTTACTCATCACGATAATTCCCGCCGCCGAACCAATCGCCAACAAGGATCCGCCTACGCCCACGGCATAAGTCAACGCCAACCAATCCGCCGTTATCAATACCGGTTCGGCTTTCAGTAACGCCGCAGTAAGCGGAACATTATCCAACAGCGCCGAAGCAGCACCAGCGACGTAATTGGAGTATTGCGGGTTAAACTGTGAATAGAGTTCCGCCACAGCAGTCAGTACGTGAATCTCTTTGAGCATGCCAACGAGTAGCAAAATACCCAGAAAAAACAGCAAGGTGTCGTATTCAATTTGGCGAATATATTCGAGTATTTTGGTCTGCTCTTTATCGGTTTTTACCGTTCTACCGATCAAGAACATCACCGATAAACCCGACAAGAAAGTTAACACCGGCGGTACGCCAAAGAGCACATTAAAGGCCATAGTGGAGAGAATGGTGGCGAAGAAGACCATCGCTATTGCAATATCCACATGATTGAAAGTCCTCTCCACCGGTTCAGCGAACACCTCGCCTTGCATACCAAACGAGAATACCCAAGCCAATACCGCAACACTGAGGGCGGAGGGGATCATCAACGTCAGCAACTGCGACATGGTGACGTGCCCTGCTAGAAAAATCATCAAAGTAGTGACATCGCCGGTGATCAATGCAACACCACCGGAGTTGACGGCAAAGACCACCAGAGCCGCCATTTTAAGCCGGGCTCTGCCCTCAAGATTAAAAGATTGCACCAACCCCAAGCTGACCAAGGTAGCTGTCACATTGTCGCAGATCGCCGACAGCACCAAAGCAAACACGGACACCAACAGCATCAAACGTCGCTCAGATAATCGACTGGGAAAGAGTCGTTGCACAACGGCCTGAATCATCCCTTTCGCATTGAGATAGGCCACAAAGGTCATGGTCGACATCAAAAACAGCCATAAACTGGCAATTTCCAACAAGTTTTCATCCAGCTGGTGTTGCACCGACTTCTGAGCGGCTGAATCTGAAGCACTCATAAACAGGATCAACCAAGACACACAGCCTAAAAACAGCGTACTTTTGGCCTTGTTTATGTGGATAACTTCTTCAAATACAATGCACAGCAGCGCCGCAATCGCTAAACCAATCAAAAACACCTGTAACATTTAACACCCTCGCTGCTCTGCCATCGAAACCTATTGCACGGCCTATGGCGAAAATACATTCAATTTGCCACACAACCCAATGGCCAACAGCTTAATATTGTCGCCCTTGTACGGCACGCCACATCGAAACACACATGCCACCCTCGCTCAATATAGTTTCGCCTAAAGTCTAATCAAGACGGCGACTAGTTTTTGATCAAACCTCTCAAGGGCTCTCCCACAAACGACGCCAAGACCCTTAGTACGCTCTGGCAATCAGTGGTAGCATAGACGGCTTGTCAATTAGGGTTATGTTCATGTCTAAGAGTTTCGAAACACAGGGTCTTATCCACTCTATCGGTGACACCACCGAATACGGTAACAATGGCTTTACCAAGCGCGAATTTGTCATCAAGGTGACCGGCGAAGGCGAAAACGACGCCTACCCCAATTATCTGGCAATGGAGCTGATCAAAGACAATTGCGGGATTATGGATGCCTATAACTTGGGCGATGAGATCAAGGTTCACTTCAACTTATCAGGTCGACTCTGGTCACCCGCCGGAAAACCCGAGAAGTGCTTTAACAGTCTGCAAGCGTGGCGAGTGGAATCCATGGCGCAAGCGGGGAATTTTGAGAGCTCGATTCCAGGCTTCGATCAAACCCCTCCCCCATCGGCCTATGACGATGACGTACCCTTTTGATCTCTAAGGATAGCTAGGATCTCAGATAGAAAAAAGGCGCAATGAAATTGCGCCTTTTTGCCATTTAGCTAAGACTCATCAAGCTTAGAAGGTATAGCTCAAGCCAACTTTCCAGCTGCTCAAGTCCAGCTCATTGGGATTAACCTTTCCCGGTACTGCCACTTCCGGCAGCGGATCAAAATCCAAATCGTTAAGCTGAGTATACTCGCCTACAACGGACAAGCTCTCAGACAGCTGATAGCTCGCACCAAAACCGAAGCTAAATTCCGACTCAGTCTCTGAGCCACTGCGCATCGGCGGAGCGAAGGGATAGGAATTATCCAGATCAATATCCACCCAAGTTGAGCCAATAAAACCGTAAATTGCGAATTCATTGGTCACATCAAACCCTGCTTTCAGATTGACGCCATAGGTGGAATCCAGCTCCACCTGGGTAATCAACAGATTATTGAGGTTCTGTGTCTCTGCGCTCTCTTTGTTGTAGAAACCTTCAATGGCCAAAAACACCTTATCATTGACGTGCATTTTGTAGCCCAGTGCCACCCCTACACCCACATCAGTCTCTTCGCTACTGGTGGTAATGCTCGGCGTAGTATTGGTACCGGTATTGCGTTCAATGGTGTGGTCTTGCGTGGTATTGAGTAGAAAGCCCGAGACATAGATGCCATCCTTTGCCGAGACCCCTGTGGAAAGAGCGGCCATACCTAGGATTGCTGCACATTTGGCGGAAGCGGTTATTTTCATTGTTCACCTCGTTTTTAATTGGGAAAGTTCAATAGATTTTCAGTGCCGCTCACGAAACCTCTTGACCGTCACCCTGCCGACCACTTTAAAAACATCTATTCACAGGCCTATCCCGGCAAAATCACACAAAACCTCTTTTTTCGATCCGAAAGCGACTTTTACGTGAGAATTCTGTGACTTTTGTTGTCTACCATTAACCCACGCTCACGCGTGATCGCACTCAGCGCCCAGTTATCCGTTGTCGTTAACGTCAACCGGTGATAAGCGCGCTGACTCGGAGTAACGCCGGCCAGGTTGAATTACTATGGAAAATAAGAAAATACTCATCGTCGAAGACCAGCAGGACCTCGCTGATCTACTGAGACTTCACTTCACCGATATGGGCGCTGAGGTGACGTGGGCCGCGGATGGCCACGAAGGGCTGCGATTAGCCTGTGCACGCGACTGGGATATCATTCTGCTCGACATTCAGCTGCCCGGCCCCAGTGGCTTAGAGATCTGTCGAAAAGTTCGCCAGAATCAAAACTATGTCCCCATTCTGTTACTGACATCCCGAGCAACCGAATTAGATCGGGTACTGGGCCTCGACATAGGCGCCGACGACTACATCACCAAGCCCTTCAGCGTGATGGAACTGATCGCCAGAGTGAAAGCCGTATTTCGACGCATCGATGCGCTATCTAAACCCGTAGAAGAATCCCAAAGCCATCACATTCATTTGGGTAACCTCTCTATCAATGAGCAGACTCGCTCGGCCAGCTTAGCCGGACAACTGCTGGATTTGACCGCCAAAGAATTCAATCTACTGCTGCACTTTTGCCGCAAACCAGGACGGGTGTTCCAGCGCTCTGAATTGTTGGACAGCGTTTGGGGATACGGCCACGATGGCTACGAGCACACCGTCAACTCACACATCAATAGGCTCAGAGCTAAGATGGAAGTTGATCCTAAAAACCCAAAGTACATCGTCACGGTTTGGGGGGTGGGCTACAAACTCGATCCTGAAACCATTCCACAGAGCAACACCGCTTGAGCTTGTCTGGCAACCCTAGACTGAAGTGCTCTTCAGCTTATCCATCCGACGATGACAACCGAATCACTGAGCTTGCGAAACCCTTATGTTAAACACTTTAAAAAACCGGCTAACGTTAATCATGGTGTTGATTACCACCGCTGCGGGAATTGCGTCTCTTTGGGTGGGGCAAGTGGGCATGCGACTGTATTATGAAGAGCTCACCCAAGAGATGAATCAGAACATTGCCATGTACGTGACCCAGGAGCACGAATTGCTGGAGACCAAACTCGGCACCAAAGCAACGATTACGCAACTGTCTCACCAGGCAATGATCATCAACCCTATCGCCGAGGTGTATCTGCTCAATCCAGACGGCACCATCAATTCCCATGCACTGCCGCCTGAAACTATTCAGCGCAAGACTGTCGAACTCGCGCCCATTCAGAGTTTTCTTTCGGGAGAGGCCAGCTTCCCACTACGAGGGAATGATCCTCGGCACCTTGATCAAGACAAGATCTTTTCGGTTTCTGAAATCAAACAAGGGGAGAAACTTCAGGGGTATCTCTACGTCATACTCGGCGGTCAACTCTACGACAAGGCACAAAACAACATTGAAAGCAGTCATATTCGTCAACAGAGCGCCATGGCCATTGGAGTAATCGTCATCGCCTCTCTGCTGATCGGAGTTATTCTCTTTCGCCGCTTGACCACGCCCTTGTCTGCACTGGCCGAAAAAATGCATTTATTCTCAACCCCCGAAACCGAGCATTCTAGAAGGTCACCCACCATCGATGAGATTACCCAATTAGATTTCGCCTTCAGCCAGATGACTGAAAAAATCGAGCAACAACTCTATCAATTGCGGGAGTCCGATCGTCTGCGCCGAGAGCTCATCTCTAACGTGTCTCACGACCTACGTACCCCATTGGCCACCATACAAGGTTATCTGGAAACTCTGCGACTGAAGAATCAAAGCCTAAGCAATGAACAGCGTGCAGACTATCTCGCCACGGCGGAAAAAAGCTGCCGACGCCTGAGCCGACTTATTTCAGATTTGTTCGAATTATCAAAATTGGAATCCGGCAGTAAACAACCTGACTTTGAACAGTTTTCCATTGCGGAATTGATACACGACACCGCGCAAGAGTTTTCGCTCGAGCTGGAACAAAAAGACCTAACGCTGAATATTAAAACCCCCACTGCCGATACCACCGTGTTTGCCGATATTGGATTAATTCAACGGGTTCTCGAAAATCTACTCCGCAATGCCGTCGCTCACACCCCTATGCACGGCAAAATTGAGCTGAATTTCACTGAAACCTCAGAGGCGGTGCAAGTCACCGTGGCCGACAATGGTTCAGGCATCGATCACGACGACATTCCGTTTATTTTTGAACGCTTCTATCAATCGGCAGATACGCCGCAGAAGCATCCACAATCTAGCGGGCTGGGCTTGGCCATAGTGAAACGGATCTTAGATCTACACGGTTGTCGTATTGAAGTGAAAAGCTCGGCACAACACGGTACCGAGTTTTGTTTCGATCTTCCCGTCAACCTCTGTCAGACCTCGGAGAAACTAGCAGGATAAGCTCTTGAGTGCATAATGCGGATTATAGAGGCTATCGCAAATTGCATCGACATCAAGTGCATTCACAAGCTCATTATTCTACGGAACAATTGTCTGCTTCAGTGGCTTCAATCATCGCATAGCAATCTGGCAAATCTATTTATGCTGAAACGTCTTGAATGACGTCGATGGATGCCTCTCTTTGTTTGACCACGGTAAATTGCCCCTTCGGTCTAAGTCGCAGCTACTCAGTGATGTAACTTTGGCGGTCAGATGTCCAGCACTTGGTAAATTCGCCATTCAACTATCTGTCATCAGGCCTTACTTTCCATGTTTTTCTCGATACAGTCGTCGATGTGAAGATGCACTCATACGGGTCATTGACCAACGCTCGAGCTCCTCGTCGATCGGCAACTCTTTGCCATTGATCACTCGACCAAGAAACGGAAAGTCGTCGTAACCAAAAAACACCTCTTCCTTCCACACCATCGATGGAATACCAAAGATGCCCTGTGACACCGCTTGCTCGGTTTGTTGCCTAAGTGCCAGCTTGGTTCCTGCCTGCTGAGCTCTTTCAATCAAGCTTGCACCATCGAGATCAATTTCATTGGCGAGCTGAATCATTACTTGGGGATCACTGACATGCAGCTGTCGAACCCAGACCGCTTTGAATACCTGATCAATCAACTGCCAGCGCTTATCATCATCAAGGTCCAACGAGGTCNTGCGCAACGCCAGCAACGGGTCAAAAGGATGGTGTAANGGAGGCGCCATAGGAACATCGAGCAGCGCGCACTTGCGCAAGATGTTTTGGAGCATCCAGTCTCGTTTGGCTGGGATCTCCGCTGGGCCCACATTGCCATGCGCATTGAGTAAACCGGCAAACAGAATCGGCACTGGCTTTATCGTTACTGGGTGCTCTTCCATTAACTTAGGCAGTTGTGTCCAAGCGAGGTAGGCATTATTGGAAACGAAATCAAAATAGAAGGTCAGTTCAGCCATGGCGCGTTACTCATAATGTTGTGAGATATTGAGAAATCGAAATACACAAAAGTGTTCACGACGCTTTAATATTGTCGTTGGAGGCAATGCCCGCCCCCATAGAAACATACCGCTTTTTTGTGTCTTCCGACCACTGCTCGGCTTCGCCCGTGGGTGCACCATAGGCAACCCCTCTTTTCACGCCTGCATGGTTGCGTAGGCGTTCCAACCAATCCACAACTCGAGCGTGCGACGTGATATCAATCTTGCTCCACTTCCAGCCCCGGATCCATGGAAAACAGGCAATATCAGCAATAGTCAAATCATCACCACAGATGTAGTCTCTTCCTTGAAGCTGCTTATCAAACACTCGCAGTAAGCGTTGTGCTTCACTCCCAAAACGCTCAAGGGGATGAGCTCTCAGCGATGCATCGACATCGCCTAAATAGCGGGTGTAACTCAGTTTATTACCAAATACTGGACCTAGATTAGCCGCCTGCCAATAGAGCCACTGCAAGACCTGCCAACGGGCTGCCCCTTCCGGCAACAATGCCGAAGGGTACTTCTCTGCCAGATACTGCAAGATCGCGCAGCTTTCCATTAAGGTGATATCTCCGTCCTGCAGGGCCGGAATCTTCTGATTGGGATTAACCGCAGTGAAAGCCGCGGAGAATTGCTCGCCAGCCCTTAGATCCACTGTAGTTACCTCTAGGTCATCCAGCACTAGCCCTCTTTCCCGAAGCTCTTCGATCATGATTGCGACTTTCCAGCCGTTCGGGGTTGGAGCACTCCAGATTTTCATGGGCTTACCTCTATTTATACCGTTTGTGACTTAATATGAGCGATAAGCACAGTTTACACAGACTCCATATAATGGATAATCTCTTAAATTTGAACACATTATCCAGATATACGAACAATGATTCCATACAACCACATGGCAATATTTGCCGCCGTCGTAAGCAATGGCAGCTTTACTGCCGCCGCAGAGCAGTTGGGCATGCCCAAATCTACCGTCAGTTTAAAACTGTCACAGTTGGAGAAAGAGCTGGGGGTTCGCCTATTGCAGCGTTCCACACGACAATTGTCACTGACTGAAGAAGGTCAACGTTTCTACGAACAGTGCCGCGATCTTTTGATCAATGCGGATACCGCAATAGACACACTAAAGGGGTTACAAGCCGAACCGAGCGGCACACTGAGAATCAGCTTGCCATTTGGTATGAGCAACAGTTTACTGCCACTGATTATGACTCGCTATCAGGCGCTCTATCCGAAAGTGAAAATTGAGGTCAGCAGTAGTAACGATTGGATAGACATAATCAAAGAAGGCTTCGATCTGGCCTTGCGAGCAGGGCCACTTAGAGATTCCGCGCTAGTTGCACGAGAACTTTGTCCACTGCACCGATACCTTGTGGCCAGTCCTAGCTACCTAGAGCGCAGAGGGACACCAACTCGCCCACAAGAACTCTCGCAGCATACGAGCATCGTTTCCAGCTACACCCCCCAATGGGAATTTATTGGGGCAAAAGGCAATTACAAGATTAAGCCTTTGCAAGCAATTGTGTGCAACGATCAGGATGTTATTCGAGAATTACTCATTGAAGGTGCGGGCATTGGTATCGTCACAGACATCAATCTAAAGTCAGCGATTAACAGCGGCGAGCTAACGCCTTTGTTGAGCAACTACGAAATGGTGGGCCGCAGTCTGCACTTGGTGTATCCCAGCCGAGAGTTGCTCAGCCCGCACGTAAAACAATTCATTGAATTGGCAGTTGAGACCTATAGCGAGTAATCCCATCGCTACAATCTACAACCGAATCAACGCCTGACACGAAAACAAAAATGCAGGCCAAAAGGAATACAGCGTTTAAGCTATTTTAGGTCTACGGAATAGACGAAGTCTTCGGACGCGCAATAAGCTTGACTACACTCCACCGCTCGACCGTCGATATTGATACTCGCACGTTCAACCATCAGCACTGGCGAGCCTGCCGCTAACCCCAAATAATCAGCCAGAGCCTCTGGCATGGCGGTCGCTCTGAGCTCGTCGCGCACAGAGACTATGCTAATACCAAACTTCTCTTGATAGAGAATATAGAGCGCGTTGGGCAACTCTGTTTGCTTATCAATATCAGGGAAAACGGATAAAGGCTGAATGATCTTTTCGACAATCGCAGGTTTATTATTCAGGTAGCGTAATCGCAGCAACTCAACCACCTGCTCTTTTGGCTCTAACCCAAGTTGTAGACGCTCGCGTTTGGAGGCCGATCGACGCTTTGAGGACAGCACTTTAGTCTCAGGGATAAGACTCTCACCTCCAGGCTCTCGTAAACGGAAGAAGCGAAATAGTGAACTCTCTTGAGTGTGCTCAGCCACATAGGTGCCTTTGCCCTGTCGTCGCTCTAACAAGCTTTCCGACACCATTTGGTTTAGCGCTTTGCGCACTGTTCCTTGGCTCACCCCAAGCTCTTCGGCTAGGGCCATTTCACTGGGAAGCGGCTCTGATGGTTTCCAATGCCCTTCCACCAATCTGCGCGTCAACAAATCGTAGACTTGTTTGTAGAGGGGCTGAAAGCCTGCGGCTAAAGACATGCTGTGAACCTTAGTTGCAAATGGGGTAATAGATTGGGGAGTGATAGGTCGATTCTAGATGACCTTTACACTGGCACATTGATGACAATCAAAGGAGTGAAAGAATAAACGCGATTTCAGTACTTTACCACAGTAAATGCCAACACAGCGCTTCTGCGAAGTCTTCATTATCACATCTCGCACCGAAGACTAAGATTCACGNCAATTCAACAAAGANCCCCCTCAAGATANTCTCTACCTTGAGGGGGCTGAGGGCGAACTTCTGATTGCCAGTCATCGTTGCAAAAGAGCACGGAGACAGGACAGCATCCGTACTCAGTCGCTGACGAGCACTTAGAATGAAGCCCTAAAAGAAGCACCATAGTAGCGTTCGGCATCTCTTGGTACCTGATAGCGGAAATTATCTCCACTGTAGGTAGTCACGTACTCTTCATCGCCAAGGTTCTTACCGATCAAAGTAACTCGGTATTTATCATCATCAAAGGAGAAGCCGATACTGGCATTGATGATATCGTACTCAGGTAATACCGCCGCTGGGTTTTCGGTACCGTCGTTACCCGGCAAGGTAGCCACCTGTTCGTCGGTATGCACGAATGAGCCGTTGAGGATGATGTCCATGTTTTCCATTGGAATCACATACTCAGCCATTAGCGAGTACTTCAAGTCTGGCGCAAAAGGTACATCCAACCCCGAACGGGTCGAGCAGTTTGCAGCACCTACGGGGCAGTTAAACTCGTCAATTTCGGCCTCAATGGAAGCGACGCCACCGAACAAGGTCAGATTCTCAATCGGGCGCCAGGTGAAATCCAACTCAATGCCTTGTGTCGTAACATCACCAGCATTGGTCAAGCGCGTAATGCAGGTCCCATCGGAACAATCAAAGTTGTTGGCTTGAAAATCTGAAATATCGGTGTGGAAAATAGCCGCGTTCAGCATCAAATTGCCAGAAGTGTATTTGTAACCCAATTCATAGGAATCAGACGTCTCTTCTGAAATAGGGGCGGAGTCGTCCCCATTGGCTTTGAAGTTGTAGTAGATGTTGTATCCAGGCCCCTTATAGCCCTGCGATGCGGTTGCATAGATCATCGAGTCTTCGTTCACATCCCACTGCACACCCAGCTTTCCAGACAGATTAGTTTCGTCTGTGCTGCCTTTAAAATTGGTGTTTTCAGTGGTGGGACGCACACCCACACCGCGGCGACCGTATTGATCGTTGTTCACACGCTTGTGGGTATAGCTGACTTCATCATCGGTGTAGCGCAAGCCAAACAACAATCTTAAGTCGTCACTGATATTGATCTTTCCGTCACCAAACACAGCCCAGTTATCGAACTCAGTCTCCATGTAGGCCGTAGCCGACACGATATCATTGGCATTACAGGTTACCCCCTCGCTGAGAGTAAAGGCACCAATATCCGCCAACGCGTTGGTCAGATCGGTACCGGTTAAGGTGCGATTGGCATAGTCGGTCATGGCCGCATCAAGCTGACCATTGTTGTTTTGGCAGCTGGCATCCCGTGTGAAGCTTCGCTCGGAATCAATATTCCAATAGAAGGCACCGACTTGATACTCGATGAACTGCCCCACGGGAGAAGCGACTCGAAACTCCTGCGAGAACTGGCGCCACTCTTGAGGCCCCAAATCGTGCAACTGAAATGGAACACCAAATACCGGTTGATCGCTGTCGCCGGCAATAGAGGTGAAATCACCCTCGCGCGTCTCGGTATTGTCCCATGCGCGGTAGGCAGTTATCGACGTGAATTCATACTCGCCGAAACTCTTGTCAATTTGTACCGAGAAAGCGGTTGTTTCATCGTCGGTTTCGGTGGTTAAATCGTGATCGATTTTGCGCAATCCTAAATCAAGATCGGCCTTGTCATTGACGATACCATTGCTATCTGGAGCTGCGGCCGAATCGGGGTTGCGACCACTGGGCAGCAATTCCAAATCGGTACAGCATTCGTCTTCCGCATCGTATTTCTCGGCGATGAACAACATTGACATGTCTTCTGCCACATCCACTTCCAACATCGCTCGCACGCCAAAACGATCGTAGCCATTGGCCATCTGATTGTTGAATACGTTCTTTACATAGCCGTCAAACTGCTTATCCAACACAGTCAAACTGCCGCGAGCACTTTCGGTCAGTGCACCCGATACCGTCGCTTTTAAACTGTATTCATCATCTTGAAATATTTGCGCCTCGACACTGCCCTCGAATTCTGAGCTGGGGCGCTTAGTGGTCATATTCACCACACCGGCAGAGGCATTTTTTCCAAACAATGTGCCTTGCGGGCCTCGCAATACTTCTATTCGCTCCAAATCATACAGGTCACCAAAGGCCTGACCGGAACGACCAAGCACCACCCCATCGACAACCGTTGATACACTTGGCTCGGCACCGATACTGAATGAGATAGTTCCAATACCACGAACCGTTAGCGCTGAATTACGAGTGGTATTACCCTTACGAAAGCTCACGGCCGGCACCATCGCCTGTAAACCTTCGATGTTATTGGCAAACGCGGCATCAATTTGTTCGGCGTTCATCACGGTGACAGCGACGGGAACATCACTGAGTTTTTCCTGACGCTTTTGAGCGGTAACGGTGACTTCTTCTAGCTGCCAATCATCACCTTGCCCATGGGCGGGAAGATAAGCGGCGACACCGGCGGTTAACGCCACTGCACTGGCAACAGCACGACTGATGGGATGCTTCTTGAGCATTTTTATTATCTCCTGATATTTATGTTTTTATTGTTTTACTGCCGTCTCGAGTACTGCCTTGCTCTCGAGTAATCCTCTCCTCTCAATAACAACCCTTTCAGACACGTACATCAGCAGGGTTTGTCATGACTCTGCGCACAGCACTCCTCGGGTATTTCCTTCACTCAGTCCCATCACATCAGTGCCGAACTTATTAACCATATAATATAGCTTATATCTTATACAAGACTTAAGTATGCACAACTTCCCAATACAGGTAGAATTTTTGGATCTATTGGCATATTCACCCCAACTAAAAACAGCCTATAAGCTAGGGTTTACGTCTTTAATTACCTTGATTTCTCTGACCTAGGTTTTTAGCGCTCAATTCAAATACCGGCTCACACCTCATTCCAGTGCAGGTTTTGACGATATTTTTCTCGCCACCCTTTTGTACTCCACCAACACAACAGTGCTGTCACCGCTACCACCAAAACAACCAAAGGCCAAAAGTAAGGGCTTAATCCACCCACCAAGCCGATGGGGGAAAACAACAAGTAAACCAAGATAATTCCAGCGAAAAGAATGAACGACACGGGTAGTGCGTACACCCACGGGGTCATATCAACCTTATTCTGCGGTTTGTAGTGCCACGCGTCTTTAAGTGGGCGCCAGTAACCAATAATCAACATGATAGAAACTTCAATGAAGAACAAGATGGCATAGATGTGAATAAAATTAATCTGCACATCAAACACAAACTTCAGCAATCCATAAGCCACCACATGAAAACAAATCGCTACCTTAGCCGCCAGACCAGGAACGCGCTTGGTAAACAAACCCACCAAAACCACAGCAATCACGGGAATATTGTAAAAACCGGTGAACACACGAATAACTTGAAAGAGCCCTTCTGGGGCGTATTGCAGCAGCGGCGACACCACAAACGAAAACACTGCTATCACCAAGCTGGCAATCTTGGCCACCTTAATGAGCTGCTCATCGCTGACTTCAGTTTTCTTGTAGGGTTTGTAGATATCCAACACGAATAGTGTCGCTGCGCTGTTCAGTAGAGAGTTAAACGAACTAAATACCGCGCCTAGTAAAACCGCCAGAAAGAAACCCGACATGTACACCGGCAGAACATTTTTCACCAAGTGCGGGAAAGCCAAATCAATCGTTTGCATACCGCCACCGTAGAGATGAAAAGCAATCACGCCTGGCAGCATCATCAAGAACGGGATTAGTAATTTGAAGTACCCAGAAAACAAAACGCCCTTTTGCCCTTCGGCTAGATTCTCTGCTCCCAAGGTCCGTTGAATTACGTACTGATTGGTTCCCCAATAGAAGAGATTGGCCAGAATCATGCCGGTAAAAATAGTACCAAAAGGGGTAGGATCGGTCGGAGCGCCGATTGCATTGAGCTTCTCCGTATGGGTTGTGAGCACTTGATTAATACCCGCGCCGACACTGCCATCACCTAGGGCGGCGAAACCGAACAGCGGCACCGCAATACCAATAATAAGCAATCCCACACCATTAATTGTATCGGAGACAGCCACCGCTTTTAGACCGCCAAAGATCGCATAGAGCGACCCAATAACGCCCACCGTAACAATGGTTAACACTAGGGCCGTGCTATAACTGACATTGAGCAGACTCGGCACATCAAACAACTGCAATACCGCAATGGATCCCGAGTAGAGAATCGAAGGTATAGTGATCAATCCATAGCCAACCATAAACAACACCACGGTTAAACGACGGACACCATCATCAAAACGATTGCTCAGAAATTCAGGCAGCGTTGAAAAAGCCCCCGATAAGTATCGCGGTAAAAATACCAAGGCCATAATGATAGTGGCGAACGCTGCAGTCACTTCCCACGCCATACTGCTCATATTGTAGCCGTAGGCGGAGCCATTCAATCCAATTAACTGCTCAGCCGAAAGATTGGTTAAGATCATGGAGCCGGCGATAAATACGCCCGTGAGACCTCGACCGGCAAGAAAATAGCCGTCGCGGGTTTCTGCCACACCCTTAGTTTTTTGATAGGAGATCCATGCAACCAGCCCCATGAAGAACGTACATGAGACAAGGGTTGTGACTATATTCTGAACTTCCACACTGAGATTCCTTACCGTTTTTTATTGTATTTATTGGGCGCTTACGAATGCCAAAACTATGATCAACAGGGACACAACTTCCGTCACAGACGTCTTAACAGGATTTCCACCAGCGCTCAATTTTGAGCTCACCGTCAAGATCTTCTGTAGACTCCACTTCCGGCCCCAAGGGGATTTCTGCCCCCTCAGGAACGAATACAGCCAGCTCATCGAGTGCCAAGGTTAGATTAACAACCTGTCCACCGGCAAAGGTTTCACCACTGGGGAAACGCCGCCAGATCGTGCTAATGGATGCCGGCAGATAACATGAAATGCTGCCTTCTGGATTCAAACAGGGGGCTACCAGCAATTGCTCACCGAAGAAGAACTGCTCTTCAAACGCCCAAGCCGCACGATCCTGCGGACAAGCCAACGCCATCGCCCGCTGCACGGGCAAACCAGTTTCACTGGCCGCCTGCATCGTTTGGTGAAGATAAGGCAGCAACTGATAACGCAACTTCAGTGCTTTATCCACAGCCGCCTCTGCCTGGGCACCGTAAGACCAAGGCTCGCGAGGCCCAATCCCGTGCAATCGGATATGGGCAGAAAACACAGCAGCCTGTGTCCAACGCACATACAGATCTGCATCCCGTTGATCCGCATAAAAGCCCCCTACATCAGTAGCGTAATAGGGAGCGCCGGTCATACCCCACGACAAACCGCCGCGCAGACTTCCAGCCAGCCCACCCCAATCGGCCTGAGGATCACCGCCCCATTGCGCGGGATAACGCTGCGACCCCGTCCAAGAAGAGCGACTGAATAAAAACGGACCGGTTTTACAGTAAGCGTCTGCCGCCTCATAGACGCAGCGGTTGTAGAGTAACGAATAGACATTGTGCAACTTATCGCCGGCATCCCCGTTATAGGCCAACATATCTGCTTCGATTTGCTCACCAAAATCCGCCTTAATCATATCGACACCGAGATCGAACAGCGGTTTGTGGCTCTCTTTCCAAAAAGCAAACGCTTCCGGGTGAGTAAAATCGACAATTCCGGAATCCGGTAGAGGGGTAAGCACTTCTCCAAAACAACTGGTATCCCATTGATAGCGATAGGTATCACCGCTTCGGCGATCTTTCAGTAACCAGCCCTTACTGGCCATCTCATCAAACAGCGGATGCTGCACAGAAACCAGCGGATACTCCCACACACAGACTTTAAAGTTCATCGCTTTCAGTTGATCGATAACCGCGGCAGGATCGCTATAGCGCTTAGGGTCCCACTCGAACGCAAATCGGGTATCGGTATCTTGCCAAGCACGACCGTCCAAGGTGATGACGTCACAGGGCATCTTGTGTTCTCGTACTTCTTTGGCAGTGGCTAGAAGCTCTTCTACATCTTTGTAGTAAGCTTTCGACAAGATAACGCCCAAACTCCAAACAGGCGGCACCGGTGCTCGCCCCGTTAGCTCGGTATAATCCGCCAGCATCGACTCGCCATCGGCGGCAGACAGCAACCACAAATCCATTCGATCCGCTTCAACCAACAGGCCATACGAACGCTGCGACCAGTTGGCATAGCCAACTGCGTGAGTGACCGGCGAAGGTGTATGTACAAACGCGCCCCAGCCGCTTGGGCTCCAGGCGAACGGACTGTTTTTATAGGAGATTTCAGCATTCACCCCCAACGCATCGTGATTGTAGGAACGTATCAGTTGCCCACGTTTATCGAGCTTGCCCCACTTTTCACCTAAACCGTACACCGGCTCGCTGTGATCCAGTTCCAAAGACACAAACCAACCTTGCTCCAGCCGCGCAACAGGAGGCAACCGGAATTGGCGAACAAAATGTCCATCGGAAGGCGATGCCTGAACCAGTCGATCATCTTTGAATAACTTAAAAGACAGCGGCTGGTGACCAATAACCAAACGATGACTCCCACCGCTGACGATAGATTCATTCGCCTCTTCATTGAGCGTCAAGTTCATCGCTGCTGGCAACTCGGTCAACATGCCATAGCGCTCTACGAAATCATCAACCTGCCCCGCTTGATCAGTGTCTACAAACTGCAAACGCGCACCTAGCGCGTGCAGCGACACAACAAGGTGGCCAGCGCCTAGATCAACACTGACCGATTGCTGATCCTTATTTATCGAGATCCGTTTGACCGCTTGCGCTGGAAGTTCATTCCAAGCCGGTGTATTCATCTCAAAAGCATTCATCTTTTCATTCTCCATTGAGGATCAGCCATCGGCTAGAGCGATAGCCGGCTCACAGACTCAACCCTATTATGCATTGGTCTGTATCGCCTCATTTGCGTGTACGTTGACACCATTATCAATAAAATTGAGCGCGTCGTTGATCGTTGAGAACATACTGCCCTCGCAGACAAAGTGTTTTAACGAGGATACATTTAGTTCGTCTCGAACGGGACCAATGGCGTTGGAAATATACAGTTCGATACCCAAGCGCTTCAGACCTTCGATAACCTGAGACAACATCAGCAGCGCCGTCGAATCTACGCTGTTCACCGCTTCAGCATCAAAAATGATGTAGCGTAGATTTTGTCCGTTTCTCTGTTTCACCCAACGGTAGAGTTGTTCGACAAAGTAATCTTTATTCGCAAAGTACAAAGGCGCATCAAAGCGAAAAATCAGCACGTCTTCTCTCACCACGGCATTAGAAAAACGATTTACATTTCGAAATAGATCGCCATCTTCAATGGCGCCTAGCTCTGTCATATGCGGATTGGCCGTATTGTAAATAACCATAGCGATCGACAAGAAAACGCCGAGAAAAAGTCCCTCTTGCACACCAAGCAATAGCGTCATGGTGAAAGTTACCAATAGAATAATGAAATCTCGTCGATTTTCTCGCAGTAATTGCAACATCTCTCGGTACTTAAACAAACCCAACACCGACACGATAATGATGACGGATAGAAAAACCTTCGGCAGCGGGTAATGTGCGAACAAGGGCGTAAAAAACAGAACCAACAAGAGAATACAAAGTGAAGAGAAGAGCGCGGAAATCTGTGTTGCGGCGCCCGACTGACGAAACGCTGCGCTGCGTGAAAAACTCGCCGATACTGGAAATGCTCGAAAGAGCCCACCTATAAGATTGGCTGCCCCTATCGCCAATAACTCCTGATTCGGTCGAGTGGCAATAGGATCAGTGGGTGATTCCAGAGATTTGCATATGGACATAGTGCCTACATAGCCCATCAGCGCTACCGTCAGTGCCACCGGCAACAAATCGTAGTAATCCGACAGACTCAAAGTCGGTAAACTCATCACAGGCAGCCCAGTGGGCACGGATGACACAACATCAATACCCGTCCCCACGAGACCGGTTGTTCCGGCACACAACATACCCGCGACCAACAACAGCAATGCATAGGGAACTTTCGGGAACCAGCGTTTGGGTAGCAACATGAAAACGAAGGCCGCTACCCCCAATAACACCGTGACTCCGTGCCACTGCGACATCTGAGCCAGCAATTGATACAACAGCATAAAGACATTCCCGCCCTCAACCTCTACCCCTAACAGGCTTTCTAGTTGACTCCCCATAATGATCAAGGCGGCCGCAGAGGTATAACCGACAATGACCGGATAGGAGAGAAAGTTGGAAATAAAGCCAAACTTCAACATCCCCAGTAGAGCCTGAATAAGCCCTACCAGTATGGTCAAAGCAACAGCCAGCTCCAGATAGCGGGGAGAACCTGGCTCGGCCAACACACTCAAACCAGTGATAATGAGAATGGAATCCAAAGCGACAGGGCCGGTGGATATTTTGTTAGAGGTCCCTAAGAGGGCATATATAACGGGGGGAATAATGCAGGCGTAAAGACCGGTTTCGGGAGGAAGACCCGCCACCATCGCATACCCCATTCCCTGAGGGATTAACATGAAGGCAATGACGATCCCCGACGAAAGGTCGCGCGTAAAAAGGCTCTGATTGTAATTTTCAAGCCATAGCAGGCCGGGCAGCCATCGACTCAACATCAGCACTTCCCAAATTATTATTGTTATTCATCAGCTTACCGTCGGGCTAGGGCAAGCCGCTCAGCGGCGTCATAGCGCCACGGCTATCATGTCACACCACTCCAGCCATCACCTTATGGATAACTCAGCAGGCATCGCCGTTGACAATTCTTATGTCTTATATAAGATACATGATAAATCGAGTATATAACAAGACACGAGAACTTAAAAATGCAAATCCAAGAAAAACCCGCCATTGGTTTAGGCTTGTGGAAAATTCCCAACGAGCAATGTGCCGACGTCGTTTACCAAGCTATTAAGTTGGGCTATCGCCACTTTGATAGCGCCTGCGACTACGGCAACGAGATCGAAGTCGGCAACGGCATTAAGCGCGCACTGGATGAAGGCTTGTGTCAGCGAAACGATCTCTGGATCACATCCAAGCTCTGGAATACCTTCCATCGCAAAGAGCATGTGCAACCGGCACTGGAGAAAACCCTGAGAGACTTGCAACTGGACTATCTCGACTCCTACCTGATCCACTTCCCCATTGCTCAACCCTACGTAGACTTTGACGATCGCTACCCGCCTGAGTGGGTTTTTGATACTGACGCTGATGAACCCAGCATGGTGATCGACCCCGTTCCTTTGCAAGACACTTGGCAGGCAATGGAAGCCTTGGTTGACAAAAAATTGGTCAACCATATTGGTGTATGCAATTACAACTCAGCACTGCTGCATGACTTGATGGCCTACTCGACCATTAAGCCCAGTGAGCTGCAAATTGAATCACACCCATACCTAACCCAAGAGCGACTTATTCGCCTAGCCAAGAACTACGGCATGAGTGTCACTGTTTTTTCACCTTTGGGCGCACTGTCCTACTTTGAACTGGACATGGCAGAGAAAACGGAATCCGTGCTTGAGCAAACCTGTGTTCTGAAGATGTCGGCCAAGTATCAGAAAACCCCGGCACAAATTGTGTTGCGATGGGGCGTACAACGCGACTGCTTTGTGATTTCCAAAAGCTCTCGCCCAGAGCGGTTGGCCGAGAATCTGGATATCTTCGATTTCCAGCTGTCAGAAGATGAAATGCAATCCATCTCCTCACTCAATGTGAATCGTCGCTTCAATGACCCCGGCGATTTCTGCGAAGCCGCCTTTAATAAGTTCTATCCCATCTACGACTAGGAGTTTGCGCGTGGCCTACATCAGCAATATGCTTTCCGATCTTAAGTTCGATTCTAAGGAGTTTCCTTCAGTTATCGTCAATGACGGATCTGTGTCCTCACTGGCTGCAGCACAACAATGGGTCAGGGACAATCGCTTATCTTTACAGCGCGAACTCGGAGAAACCGGCGCCCTACTATTTAGAGGTTTTCCGGTTGTGGATGCGGAAAGCTACGATGCGTTTTTTTCCAGCTTTGGCTACGACAACTTTACCTATAAAGAGTCTCTTTCCAATGCGGTGAGAATTAATCACACCGAATACGTCTTTACCGCCAATGAAGCCCCCAAAGATGTTGAGATTTTTCTCCACAACGAAATGGCGCAAACACCGATTTTCCCCAGTATCATTTCGCTGTTTTGTGAAGCCGCGGCAGAGCAAGGTGGGGAAACGGCAGTAAGTCGATCTGACAAAATTTATCAGCAACTTCATGAAGCGCACCCTCAGGCAACCAATCAGCTGGAGGAGCTAGGGATTAAGTACACCACTCAAATGCCCGCCGATGATTCCCCAGAGTCCGGCCAAGGTCGCAGCTGGAAAGGCACCTTAGGTGTAGAAGATAAACAACAAGCCGAAGACAAACTCAGAAAGCTGGGTTACAGCTGGCAATGGAATCAAGACGGCTCGCTATCGGCACAAACTGGCGCACTGCCCGCCATCAAAACACTCGCAGACGGCCGCAAGGTGTTTTTCAACCAGATAGTCGCAGCTTACATGGGCTGGAAGGGAGCCAAAGAAAACCCAACCAGCGTACTCTGCTTAGGTGACAACTCAGAATTCGAGCGAGAGTTTCTCAACAGCATTGTCGACATCGCACAAGAGCAAGCCTTCAATATCGAATGGCAAGATGGAGATGTTGCCATCGTCGATAATCGCCTGGCGATGCACGGCAGACTGCCCTATTCCGGTGAGCGCAAGCGCAAGGTACTGGTGGTTCTTGGACGTTGATTATGGTGGATAGTCAGTGGCATTGAGGGTTTTACTGGAATTCACAATTTGGGGCATAAAACGTGCCGACTCTACCAAGGTATTGTTCAATTTATATGGTGGGCCGTTAAACGAAAAAGCCCGGCACAAGCTGAGTTATCTATTCCGTGCGGGCTGCGAGATTCGGAAGGATGGACTGTTAAAAGCTCTTGCTTTTAACACCCTACGGGCGCTTCGCGGTGAGCCTGCCCCGTGAAACGCTTTGGGTACTAAATTGCTGCGCAATTTGTCGACAAATTTATCGGGAATAAATTTGGACTCCGAAGGAGCACGCAGTGTGAGGCACAGGAAGTGCCGAATCCACGAAGGGAACGTTAAATTGATCCGGTGGGCCGTTAAACGAAAAAGCCCGGCATAAGCCGGGCTTTTTCGTTTAAATGGCGCACTCGGAAGGATTCGAACCTTCGACCGCTCGGTTCGTAGCCGAGTACTCTATCCAGCTGAGCTACGAGTGCGTAGAGGCGCGTATAATAAGGATCCAACTGTTGCTCGTCAACCTTTGATTTTACAAGAAAAACTAGTCTTAAATGGCCAGAAAGAAAAGGCTGTCACCTCAACAGCTAGTGCTTATCAACACTCAGCCTTGTAAGCTTATAGCCCTTCCCTTAGCACAGTGCGCTTCAGACGATATGACTATTGAGCAACCCAGTAAAACCAAAACCAGCTTCTACCGTCGGCTCTATGTGGCTCACTTGATTGCGACAGGCATTCACTCTGTACCTGCAATCACCGCTGTCAGCGGAATGCCAAGACGTACGACACAAGACACTATTGCCAACCTCAAGGAATTGGACATCGATTGCGAGTTCATCGGAGGCACCAAGAATGGTCACTATCGTATCAATGACTGGGGTCCCATCTCTCAGAATTGGGTAAAGTCTCACTTTTCTCATATCGCCAAAGTACTGGATTATCCTGCCACTCTGGCTTCCGGTAAGAGCTAGCCCGTAGCCCCAGCTCGATGACTAGCGTTTGCTCTAGCGAACGTCTTTGAGCACCTCGTGCTTGATCGCCGTTAACACCCGTTCCTGTCCGTCACGGTATACCGTCATTTCGACTTGCCCGTTATCGGGAATCGAATTCATATATGCACTTATACGACGAAACCCTTCGGGTGAATAATCCACCTCCTGTCCCCCAAAGGCGACGATCACATCGCCGCCAAGTA
Source organism: Cellvibrionaceae bacterium (assembly GCA_002707785.1). GTDB lineage: Bacteria > Pseudomonadota > Gammaproteobacteria > Pseudomonadales > Cellvibrionaceae > Pseudomaricurvus. The sequence continues at coordinate 32,502 of PANW01000037.1, forward strand.
GCAACTTACGGCCGGCGACAACAGCGGGTACTCGGCCATGCTGCAAGCCAAAATCATCGGCCATAGAACCATAGGCCACCTGTTGCACCAACAGCCCCTTGCCGTAGGGAATATTCAACGCGTCGGCCATCACTTCGGTCAGCGGCTCCACTTCCATTCCCACCCAAGGCGGAGGGTTATCCAAGAACAAGCGTTTGGCCATATTGATACTGGCTGCAAAACCCAGCCCCTCACTGCCGCCACTGGTACTGCGAATGTGGCTAACAATACCAATAACTTCCCCTTTGCGATTAAACATTGGGCCACCGGAGTTACCCTGATTAATCGGTGCATCGGTTTGCAAAAACTCGGTAACAATTAGATCCTTGGGATCATCATTAATACGACGACCGCTGAAGTTCCCCACCGTCAGTGTCTGTGAGAGACCGTAAGGGGCGCCCACCACAATGACTTCCTGGCCAATTTTGGCCTTGTCCGAATCGCCCAATTTGGCGTGTTTCAAATTCTTCGGAGCATCGAGAATTTCCACAACGGCCAAGTCCGCAAGCGGCATACTGCTCACGGTTCTGCCGGCGTAGATTTTTCCGTCTGCGGTTTGAACTTCCACACGATCAGCGACATTGACGACATGCGAGGCCGTCAATACATAATTACCATCAACAATCACGCCTGAGCCGATGCCACGCTGCTGAGTACTGACAACGCCCTTGGCCGTCTCCTTCTCAACGTAGGCATTGGTTTTCAGCATCACTACAGTGGGCTTGACCTTCGCGTAGAGCGAACTGAAATCACTCGCAAACGCGAATGACGCAAAACTGGTGGCCAAAACTAGGCCGCAGATCCTTACTATCCCCAAAAACTTCATGTACACACTCCTGTTATGGTCTTGCTAGATTTTAGACGAGATTCTTTCCTTTCGCCGTGGCGATATTGATAACTCTAATATCAGTGTTTGTGTTTTTGAGCCTTCAAATACACGGTACTCCATTCGTAGTCTGAGCTCTAGAGCTTCCTGACCAAGCGGCAGTCATCGTTATCAGCGCTGTAACTCACCGGCAAAAAGAGACTCGTCAACCACTTCAATGGCATAATCCCTCCCCCCTTAAAGCAGCCTAAAGGATGAGATCGTCTGCATGACCATTGGCAAAATCTACATCAGCATGACCGTCATGCCCGACAGGTTAATCGCGAATTTCTTTAAATCGGTCATTCACCATCTAAAAAACCAAACTGCGGCTTTTGATAAAATTGTTATCAACATCCCGCACGTGTATCAGCGAACCAACAGCGCCTATCAAATACCTCAGTGGCTTAAACAAGAACCGCAAATCATCATCAACCGCTGTTACGATCTCGGCCCGGCAACCAAACTGCTCGGCCTCTATGACCAGCTGCAGGATGATGATGTAGTTTGTATTGTGGATGACGACATCATCTATCAAGCCACTATGCTGGAGAATCTACTCACCGCACTGAAGCGGCATCCTAACGCCCTCATCACCACCAAGCTCGATGAACAAGGCTCGCCCACGGGCTACAGTGGTTATGTGTTTCAGCGCCGCGCCCTAGCTATCACCGAACGAGACTTAGATCTACTCATGCAACACTGCTTCTGTGTCGACGATACTTGGCTTGGAAGAATCGCTCGAGAAAAACACATACCGGTTCTAGGGCTCTCTAACGACTGGCGTGCGAGTATGGATCAACCCAAAACCGATCAGCACCCAGACTGGTTTGAGCTGGGCAAGCATTCGGATCGAGCCGGCGACATCCAAACCTGTCTGTGCGCTCGAAAAACGTCTCCCACTAGAATGAACACTGAATCAACAACTCAACCAAGTGAGTGAACGCGGCCATCAGCTGAGCCATTCAATAACTGGACTGATACATCGTCATCGACGGCTATTAGAGGAGTCGTATTCCTCTCTTCACCGTCAGCCTTTTGCTGTCGATGGCACAATGACGAGCAATGAGTCAGAGATTCCCGCTTAGGAACGCAAAGTGATTTTCGGATCGAAACTCAATTCACCTTCGCAATCAACACCAACCAGACCATTGCTGCTCCTCAGGACCGCATAAGGTGTTCCGTCGTCTAACGTGCGCACAAAATGCAATCCGTAGCCCATCTTTGCGAGAGAATAGATAATGGCGATTTGTTCGCCTCTTAGACGGCGGTAGTGCTCATCAAAGCTTCGCTCGCGTCTTTCGATTTGTTCAATAACCATGATTCCACCTACTGTTCCTGAATGTCGATGGTGCTAGTCTACGAATCCAAAGCTGGAAAAGATGTGTACTCAATGACGACCAATGTGTCAGCCGTTAAAGTGACTAGCTGGTCAGGCTGTGCCATAAAGCCGCTGGCAACCCTTTATGCAACTCTCACAATCCGCTCCGAACTGCCATATAGAGACTCCTGAATACCGACAAACTCGCTCCCAGTGGGTATAATAGTTGGCTTTGCCGATCAGCCATCCTGAGTACACAGGGCAATAGCAAGAACGGTTTTCGCTAGCTAGAGAAAGAGCACCTCCATGACCAAACGAAGCTACGCCTGCATTGGCCTTCAAAACCCCAAATCACCAGAAAATGTCGGCTCAGTCATGCGTGCCGCAGGCTGCTATGGCGTTAACTCAGTGTTCTACACCGGTACCCGCTACGATACTGCCAAGCCCTTCTACACTGACACTCAGAAAATCTATGAAGAGCTACCGCTGATTGGCGTTGATGACTTGAAAACGATCATTCCAGTGGGCTGCGTGCCGGTCGCTGTGGATCTTATTGAAGGGGCGAAGCCTTTACCCAGTTACAAACACCCTGCCCGCGCCTTCTACATCTTCGGCCCTGAAGATGGCACCCTTAAAAAAGACATCACCGACTTTTGCAGTGAAACCATTTATGTGCCCACAGAAGGTTGTATGAATCTGGCGGCGGCGGTCAATGTGATTCTTTATGACCGTTTGGCGAAGGGTGACAACTTCTCTCACCATCAAGATGAGCTTAGAGTGAAACCGAGTGCAGCCAAGAAAAAAGAAGAGGAGTGCAGAGAGGCTGAGTAACGCTCGCTAAACAGGGTAGCGAGCAGTATCGAGTAAGTTGCGCGGTGAGAGCCTTTAGAATCGGTTCGGCGAGAGGATAACCCTCGCCTCAATCAAGCCAGCGATACTACGCCACTTCAGCGACAGCTTTTTGGCTAGCAAGATACTCATCATAGGTACCCTGAAAATCTACAATTTGTTGATCTTTAATCTCAATCACGCGAGTCGCCAGAGAAGAGACAAACTCCCGATCGTGACTGACAAAAATCAAGGTGCCATCGTAGGCCTTGAGTGCCACGTTTAACGCGTCGATTGCTTCTAGATCCAAGTGGTTGGTAGGTTCATCCATCACCAACACATTGGTGTCTTGCATCATCAGCTTGCCGAATAACA
>PANW01000038.1 GCA_002707785.1 Cellvibrionaceae bacterium
GCTAGTGGCTAGTGGCTAGTGGCTAGTGGCTAGTGGCTAGTGGCTAGTGGCTAGTGGCTAGTGGCTAGTGGCTAGTGGCTAGTGGCCAAAATTTTATCGGCCACCCCAGAGCTGACAAGTCTTTTATTGTTTTCTTTTCCTAGCTACTAGTTACTAGCTACTAGCTACTAGCTACTAAATTCCTAAGAAATTTCCTGCAACAATTCTCGCGCAATAATCACCCGCTGAATTTCACTCGTTCCCTCATAGATCGAGGTAATTCGCACGTCGCGGGCGTAGCGTTCCAGCGGACATTCTTGGGTGTAACCCACGCCGCCCATTAATTGCAGCGCAGTGTAGCAAGCTTTATTGGCCGACTCTGTGGCAAACAATTTCGCCATAGAGGCCTGCTTCGAGAAAGGTAACCCTTTTTGCTTCTGATCCGCTGCACTCATTAGCAGTAGGCGCGCGGCCTCCAGTTCGGTGTAGGTATCGGCCATCATCCACTGTGGGCCTTGCAAGCTGGCGATGGTGGTGCCAAATTGCTCGCGCTCGGTGGTGTATTGTCTGGCGTAGTCCATGGCCGCTTGACCGATGCCCAGCGCCAGCGAGCCCACACCAATTCTGCCGCCGGCCAGCTCCGCCACCGCGATCCGGAAACCATCGTTAAGCTCTCCCATCATCGCAGAGTTGGGAATACGACAATCTTCAAAGATCACACAGTTAGTGCTGGAAGCATGTTGGCCCATTTTTTCTTCGGCTTTGCCAATCGTCACGCCGGGGGTACCCGCTTCCACCAAGAAACAGGAAATGCCTTTGCCCTTGCGAGCGTCTGCGTCAGTGACGGCCCACACCACAAACACTCCGGCGTACTCGGCGCTGGAGATCCACATTTTGGTGCCGTTCAAAATCCAATCGTCGCCGTCTCTCACCGCGCGGGTTTTCATACCGGCGGGATCGGAACCTGCGCCAGCTTCCGACAAACAAAAACTACCCGCGGGGTATTCGCCCGAACACAATTTCGGCAAGTATTTTTGCTTCTGCTCATCATTGGCAATGGCTTGAATAACCTCTGCCACCATATTGGTCACCGACATAGTTACAGCGGTGGAGGCGCAGCCGCGCGCCACTTCGGTAATGGCCAAACTGAAAGCCACCACACCGGCCTCGCTGCCGCCGTAGTTGGCGGACACATTCAAGCCCATAAAGCCGAGCTCAGCCAATTGCTTGAGATTTTTGAGCAGTATCTCGCGATCGCCATCTTTATCCAGCTTTGCGGCTACCGGTGCCAATTCAGTCTCGGCAAACTTCTTGGCCATGTCTTGAATCAGGCCCTGCTCTTCGGTTAATGATAAATCCATCAGGTCACTCCCAGTCTCGGTGCGTGCTCACGGTTAAAATATAGCAAGTATGTGTGATTTGCGGTGCTTCGTTGCAAGGCACACAGTGCTCTCATGACAGCGATAATACGCCTCGCCCATGCTCTCCAACAGGTCTGAAAACCCCAGAAGAACTCACAGAATTCAACATAAATTAAGAGATTTAATTAAATAACGGATGTAATACAGCAATAAAGTCACTAAAATCAGCACCATGGCTACCATCTCCTGTCACCATGCTCGCGCTGCGCTAGGCGGCCTACGAGACACATCGGCGCATCCACACGCCACCTTGCAAGCCGCCGGCATCAACCCGAAGCTGGTGCAGTTGCCCATGGCGAGAATCAATGATCATCAAATGGCCTCGTTGGTACAAACCCTGTGGGCGCAAAGCCAAGATGAATTTATGGGCTTCACCGAACACCCCTGTGAACCCGGTGCCTTCGCTTATATGGTGAATTCGATCAGACGCTGCGAGAGCCTCAGAGAGGCGCTCACCATGGGCATGCGTTTCTACCAACTGCTGACGAAAGACATAGACACCCGCTTGATCGAGCACGATGAACAGGCGGAAATCCAAGTGCGTTTTGCCCAACCAGAGCTGGACGCCGAGCACTTCTATCAAGAGTTTTGGATGATTATTTGGCACCGTTTGGCCAGCTGGCTATGCGGAGTCAAGATTCCTCTACTGCAGACCCATTTGACACACAGCGCAGATATCAGCGACGAACACCGCAGCGAACTGTCGATTATGTTTCCCGGCCAGTTGTATTTGGAGCAATCCGTCAACCGACTGGTATTCTCACGCCAACACCTCAATCATCCGTTGATCCGTAATCAGAGGGAGATCAACACGTTTCTCAAACATTCACCCTCGTCGCTACTGACTATTCCCGGCGATGATCAGACATTCCAACACCGCATCACACGCTACCTCAATGCTCAACTCAAGATACCGCTGGAGTTTCCGGATGTGGGTAGTTTGGCCCAACACTTCCATATCTCCGTACAAACCCTACATCGTCGCTTAAAACAAGAGGGCTCGAATTATCAGCAAATCAAAGACAACATTCGACGCGATCTGGCATTGAACAAATTGGTACGAGAGCGACTCCCTGTGCATCAGGTGGCCGAGATCGTAGGGTTTTCGGAAGCGCGATCGTTCACCCGCGCGTTCAAAAATTGGACAGGGCTTTCTCCGCGAGAATACTGTAAATTCTTAAAGTAAAAAACAGGATACTTCTTAGCATGGATTCATCGACTTCAGCACCGTCATCGGGCAGTGCAACACCCACTGCGTTTCCCATTGCAGAAAGCCATGAACTCTACGAGCGCCGTGAACGAGTCTTTTTGATTCTCGCGGGAGTATTCCTCAGCGCCATGACGCTGCTGAATGTGATTGGCATTACTCGCTTTATACAGCTCGGGCCATTGGCCTTGGCTGTGGGTGTTTTACCTTATCCGCTGACATTTTTGTGTACCGATTTGGTCTGTGAACTCTATGGAAAGAAGCGCGCGAATTTCCTTGTGACCGTAGGCTTGGGATTGAACTTTTTTATTATTGGCTGCATGAGCCTGGCAAATTTTGCGCCGGCCGTAGAAGCCGCAGCCATGCCGCCTTGGCAGGTGCTGCCATTAGCTGATGCCGTGGGCTTGCCTGACGGTTCAAGTGTCGAGGGCAATGTAGAATTATTCAGCATTCTCTATTCACTGACATCTGGCGCGGTGTTTGCCTCCATGCTGGCCTATATGGCGGCTCAGTATTGCGACGTTCAATTGTTTCACTTTTGGAAGAAGCTCACCAACGGCAAGCACCTATGGTTGCGCAATAATTTCAGCACCTTGATTAGCCAAGGCGTAGATTCCTTTATGGTAATCAGCGTCACCTTCGGGGCCGTTTGGTTAGCCGGCGGCCTATCCAACGAGCAGATGTTGATGTTTATGGCCGGAAACTATGCCTTCAAAATGACCTGCGCGCTACTCGACACTGGCCCATTCTATTTCTTAACCTTTAAACTTAGACGCTACCTGCAACTCCCGGCAACGACCCAATAAAAACCGGTATTTCGAATGAATGTCACCAAGGAAGGGCATTGAACCATGGCAGTAATCGTTACTTCACACTTACGGCACGTCTTATTAGCAGCCTGCTTCTGTCTACTGCCGACATTGAGCAGCGCAGCCTCGGAAAAGACATCGCCTGCGCTGCCCATGGAGATTACCGTTGGTGTTTACAATACACCGCCCATGGGGTGGCATGATGCTGACGGCAATATTCAAGGTATCGTGCCCTACCTGTCAACTCAACTGATTGATCATTGGCAGCGCGGGCATCAATTAAATTATCGCTTGGGGTCTACCGAGCGCATGATGCAAGAGCTGCTGCGCGGTGACACAGATCTGACTTACACCATCGGAGATCCGCGTTTGGAAAATAACGCGATTAAAGTGGCCAAGTTGATCACTGTACCTTTAGAGGCATGGAGCCTTAAAACACAGCCTTTAAAGAGCGTTCAAGCACTAAGAAATGCCACCCTCGCTACCCTACCCATGTACAAAGACATGCAACCGCTGCAGCACTCTCATTTGATACAACAGCCGGTCTCAAAAGATTTTCTTCGTCTATTGCACGGACAACGTGTAGATGGAGTGGTTGCCTTTCGACAAATACTGATGGTGTTGGCCAACAATGATGATCGCCCTGTCGAGAATTATCACCAACTCCCCTTGGCCAATGTCGATATTTTCCTGTGGATGAGTCGTCACTCTCCCTTGGCTCAGTACTTACAACCACTGCAAAAGGCGGCTGCAGCGACAAATACACCAGCTTCTGTCGCCGCTTATTTACGTCATCTGGGGGCTAACAAACAACCGAACTGCGGACCAAAGGAGCTTAGCGCTCAATCTGTCCTAAGTTCGCGTGCATCACCGTGCCGTTAACCACCGGGTTGGTGGCACAAAAATAAAGTACTCCAGCGATTTCTGACGGAGTAATCAATCGGTTCTGAGTGCACAAACTGGCAATATCTTTCAGGATCTCTTCGGAGTCGCCTACGTGATGGCGCAGCATTTCGGTATCGGTAAAACCCGGACATACGCAGGCAGTATGAATCCCTTTGCCCGCTAAATCTTGGCAGGTTGAACGCATCAATCCAATCACCGCATGTTTCGAGGCCACGTAAGACACGCAACCTGGCACCGCTTTTTCACTCAAGGTCGAGCCTACATACACGATGGATGAACCGGCCGTGAGATAGGGGGCAAGCAATGTATTCAACAGCGCGGGCGCCACCACGTTTACGTTGAGCGAATCACGCATAACGGCACCATCCACATCCACGGCTGAATCACTCGCGTGCATTCCCGCATTGTGGATTACTGCCAACTGCTCAACCCCAGCCAGCTGTGGCAATAACTTTGGTGAAACCGTCGCGGGCCAATCCAGTTGCGTAAAATCGGCCGCAATATCCTCACACCCTTCAACACCACTGGGACGACGAGACAGGTTAATCACTTGGTAACCTTGCTCGATGAATTTTTCGACAGTGGCTCGACCGATACCCGCGCGGCCGCCAGTCACTATGGCAATTTTTTTCATGGGTTATTCCTATAAGTGTGGCCGAACTCTCTGGCCCGTCTAACAATATTCAATAACTTCTCAGTGATGCACGCTAACTCTGCTCCGTATCCATTGTCGCTACTGAGAATCTATGACTCCCCGTAGATTACATACCGTTGGGATAAGCTGAAGCGTCCGGCAGTGCAGAGCGGATTGATTGGAAGTTCTCGGCATAAACCGTCAACACAGACAATGCGTAATCCAATCGTTCGCTGAGATAGCTCTGCGAACGCTCGTCATTTTTTGAGTCATCGAGATTAAATACCGACTCAACATGCCGGACGATCAGATGCTCGGGCAAATAACAAATCCGACTGTTTTTGTAGCTGCTGCTGCGCAGCTCGGCAATAGGATAAGCCCCACCGTCTCCCGATGACACCGCCACCAGCAAGGCCGGTTTGTGAGCCAACTGGCCGCCGGAGAAATGCAAAAAGAAATTCTTCAACGCGGCCGGCGCCATGCCGTGCCACTCAGGCGCAATCACCACCAAAGCGTCGCTGTCGTTCAGCGTTTGCGCCAACTGCGCTAAGTGCTGCTGGTCGGCATCAGTCGGTTTGAAGTCCAGAAATGGCAATGGACGCTTGCCCAAATCCACGATGTCGCAGGTGTGATCTGCTCCCAAACGCTCGCTCATGGCTGCGGCCAATTTGGCGCTTTGGGACTGGGCTTGTTGACTACCGACTACGATGACAAATTTCATAAAGTACCTTAACAGGATTGCCTTTGGCGCCATGTCCTTGTGGACACGACCATAGGAGGCGATGAATTTTTGCAGTATCATCCAAAAAATACGAAGTATACTGCTATTAAACTGCATTTTCAGGAATAAAAACGTGAAACTCGACCCTTCGGAACGCAAGATTCTCGCCCTACTCCAGAAAGACGGACGNATGCCTAACAATAAGTTAGCCGAACAGGTGGGGCTGTCTGATTCCCCCTGTTTTCGCCGGGTCAAGCAATTGGAGCAAGCCGGTGTCATCAGCGGGTATGTGGCCATCACCAATCAACGACTACTGGGGTTGGACATTACGGCTTTTGTGCAGGTGACCATGAAGGACCACACCAGTTATGACGAAGCGGCCTTCGATCAATGCGTGAGTAACGAAGAACATATCATTGAATGTCACGCCATGTCAGGAAGCTACGACTACCTGATGAAAGTCGTCGCCAACAATATGGATCACTTCTCTGACATTGCCATGGAGCGCATACTGAAATTTCCGGGAGTAAAATCCATCGAGTCCAGTTTCAACTTGAAAGCCATGAAAAACAGCCACGCTCTGCCCACCAGCGAGCACTTATAAATCGCCCCGCTAGCTCAGTCTCGCCAACCCATATTGAATCAGGCGCTGTTGATCGTTATCGCCACTTTGAGCCAGTTGTTGTAGGCGCTCTTTCAACACTATTTGTACACTCTCACCAAGTTTCCAGAGCTGGGCCAACTCCAGAAGCTCAAAACCCAATAGCCATTCTGTATCAGTCAAGGCGACATATTCGCTAATCAAGGATTCTACCGCTGCTGGCGCGGCCATACTCTGTTCACGCAATTGACGCACGCGTGAGTAGAGATCAAACAAAGACTGAGTAGATTCGTCGTAGCTGATGGTTAACGTGCGATTGTTTGAAGGTGCCTGATACAAGGGGTAATGATCTTGATCAGCGGAGCCGCCATAGACAGACACGATAGAATCACCGACGGCCATATCGAATACGCCCCAGTCAGGGTGAAACAACACATCGCCATGAACGTCCGTGACCGTACACTGATCAAACGTCAGTAAGAGATTCTTTTGCTGCTGGCGATAAATTTTGGCCAATACGCCTGTTACGGTAATTCCCGATAGAAACTCCAAGCACACAGTTTCTCCGATGGCGATACCATGAGCCTTCAATTCATCGACCGTGTAACTCGACAAACAGCGCTCCATAGCTTGTAAGCGCCCGACGGGGCTACCAAATCCACTTTGGTGAAATTCAGTTCCNTGGCCGCTAATCTGCCGACCTTGATAAGACAACTGAGTCGGCCCCGCCGTATTCACGTAAGTTACGTTGCCCACCGCATCAGTCGTCACGCGACTGAATTGCCCGCTGATTTCCAAACCGGAATTGCTCACCGCGGTATTCACGGTTTGCGCTTGAATCGCTTTTTCTAACGACTCTGCACCGCCAAGNTTTACACACATGCGGCGACCAAACTCCTCCAACACTTGACTGAGATGACGACANCTCTTGGTGACGAACAACTGNGGNTGNTGAGTGGTGATGTCATAGGCACAATCAATGGCGTCGACAGTGAGTGGCTTTTTCACCACTTTCNGGTCATCAAGGCAGTGTTCACTTTCACCTAGTGATGACAGCAAACCGGCNCCGAAGATTCGGTACTCCTCTGGACTGCCCACCAANCCATATTCCACCGTCCACCAATGCAAACGCGACANCAGCGACGCNTCAGAAGGCTCTTTGTTTGCGGCAATNGCCACTTGGAGCTGTACTTCGGCNTGGTCAATCTCNTCGCTAGTCGATGCCGGNGANTCCTTGACAATCGACAACCAGCGAATCGCTTCATAGACCGCCATATCNTCTTTGCTAGCGATCGCATGCATACCCAACTCNCCGAAGCGCTGCAAGAATTCAGCGTAATCCACNTCGACAATAAAGGGCGCGTGACCGGCAGACTCATGCACAATATCCGGAGCCGGCGTATAGAGCATGTGTTCAATCGTGCGCATATCGACCGCAATCACCAACACCCGGTGGGCTTGAAACTCCATAAAAATCGCAGGTGGGACAAAGCCGTCCACCACCACCGCACGCCAACCTAGAACGCTTAAGCGATCGTTCATGTCCTCGATACGAGGGATGGATTCAAGATTAATCCCTGTGCGCTCCAACCCCTCTAGATAAGTCGGATGAGCACTGCGACTGAGATTGTCCCGCAATTGATGCAACAAGAAGCGCCAAGCCGCCTGATCACGCGGAGTGTATTGAGCGTAATCTTGCACCGCGCAGAAAGGACGTAAATGGGAAGGCAAGCTTTCAATAATCGTGTGTTGGCTAAGCATCGCAGACTCTTTGAATGTTGTTATGGTTTTCGTATAGCTGGAAAGCTTATGCCAATTCTTGGGAAAAAATTGACCTTTATCCCGGTGATAATCGTGCCATTTAGAACAATAAAACCGAATAGAGAGGAATTTGAGAGAAATTATTCCCCTCCCACTCTTTCACGCCTCGCACCAGCCAGAGACTATCAAGCCGAGCGTCACCCTCTTGAGCCCCTACTCGCTCAGACGTCTCTTAGATACGGGATACGGGATACGGGATACGGGATACGAGATACGANTAAAAGAACGCCACGCCCCTCGTATCTCGTCATCTCGTCATCTCGTCATCTCGTCATCTCATGATCTNNTNATCTCATGATCTCAGAGCTTCACAATCTCGAAGAAACGCCTTAATAGCCGCAGGAGAAGTCAGATGAAACACCCGCTTCGTATTGCCCGCCTCTGCCACCAACGCTCGATAAGCTGGTGTCAGTTTTTTATGGCACAACCACAACACTTTGTAACTATTGAGACTACTTTTGAAAATGGGGCTATTGTCCGGCCAACCCTCTGGGTTTACATAGAGCCCTTTGAACAACCTTTTGGTTACCCAGAGGCCATGTTGCAGCAAAGATAGATCGATATACACCAAGGTATCGGCTTGAGAAAATCGTTGCCAAGCAGAAGGCACACACCCGAATCCATCGATGATCCAGTGGCTCTGTTGCATCAGTTTTGCATGAGCTTGCAGATACTCATCGTGAGGAATTTCTTTGCCGCCGGTTTGGTATTTCAGTTTATCCAACGATACCAAAGGTAAATCCGTCGCCAAAGCCAGCTGTTTGGCAAGCGTGGACTTTCCTCCACCAGCGTTGCCAAATATCGCGATTTTCTTCATTTTTTGTCTCCTACTATCTCGAACATTAGAGTTGAGTGATTAAGGTTGAGTGAATACCCAGGAGACAGATAAAGAAAACCCGCCTCTTGGGCGGGTTTGAAAAAGACAGACGCATCAAAACCCACCATTCCTAAGGAATGGTGGTAATTCGAAAACCTTGCTGCGCTTTGTTAGATGTCATAGAGCAATCATTACTGACAAACACGAGAGGGTCAAGACCTGAGTAAACGGAATCCCCTCAGCCGATAAACCCATTCATTGAATTCTTAGTGCATCGATCGGATTCGAGATTCGAGATTCGAGATTCGAGATTCGAGATTCGAGATTCGAGATTCGAGATTCGAGATTCGAGATTCAGGTCATTCTTAGTTAGTGGCTAGTTTGAGGCAACAGATAATGAATAGACAAACAACCACAGCAGCTGAAAACCATAGCTCAGACGCTGATGAACACCGGGGTTGGTTCTCTGCTTGAAAGATACAACCAATCTATAGGAAAAATAGAAACATCCCAATACACAAACCGCCGAAAAAACACGCATGTTTGTCGAGAAGTTATCATCAAAAATAACCACGCAAGGGGCTACGATGAGCGACAATAACATCACCAAGCCGGCCCAAGAATGAATACGACAACTCCGAGTAGGGGTTGTCGTGTAGGGGTCTTTATCCATCGGAAAGTAGCCTGCGACCCAAGTACCCACCCCATGGGCGACAACCATTGCACCAATAATCAAGGTTGAATAATCGCTACTCGATTGCATTGCAACGCACAATCCAAATAAAACGAAGCACAAACCGAGTGGGTAGTTGTTGATCAGTGGCGACAACTTCTGAGTAGGGCTGCCATGGGCTCCAAGCTCACTACAAAACTGACGACCGTGACTGTAGTTTGGGTAGAATAAAGAAGCGATGTAAACACCCAATACAATCCAAACACTAGCCAACGCGCCGGTGTATCCCCATAGGTTCAACATTCACGCTCCTCCTTTCGCGCTATAGTAGCCAATCATCAATAGAGCTCTGCTCAGTGTCTTTCGTGTGATACCAAAGACTACCACAGCAGTAACTTTTAACGATATGTTGTGTAGGCTAGCAAATATTTCTTAGATAAGCCTGATAAGAGTACCGCCGGCAAGATTAAACACAGAGACTAGATAGATCTTTCTTCAACAAGAAGAAAACAGTTTGTACGAGAGGCGCTGGCACACAGTAAAGCACTATCCAAGATTGGAGTGACAGACAGCCTAACAGCACTCAGACCTAATGATTGCACCTAGAATCTGAGTGATGCGTGACGCGTTAAACTAGGCAACAACTTGCTTAAGAATCTCGCGGCTTTGTTCCAATGTAATGGTGCGGTGTTCACCGAGTTTCAACATACGATGAGTTTCCAGCTGCTGAATGATATTATCGATGGCCTTAGCCGCATCACCTTGATGATCAGTAAGTTGCGTCGCTACATCCAATTGACGATACAGTGCTTCGATCGCATCAATGGTGGCTTCCGCTAGATTATCACTCTCATCCAGAGCAAATACATTGCGGCCCATTTGCTCAAGTTTTTCTCGTTTGGTGGCGATTTCATGGCGCAGAACCGAAGCGTGAACCATCGCCAGTGAGCGGGCGTGATCGACACCGTACAAGGCGGTAATTTCATGGCCCATCATATGCGTGGCCCAATCTTGTGGAACCCCCGCACCGATCAAACCGTTCAAGGCCTGATTCGCCGTCCACATCAGGTTTTCACGCCAGCTGTCGCTATCTCTCTGATCGTATTGCTCCGCCAAAAATTTCAAATTTCTTAGCAAGGTTTCAGCGTAGCCATCTTGCACCATCGCACCCGTCGGATAGGTAAGATATTGCTCACACACATGTACCCACGCGTCCACAATGCCATTAATAAGCTGACGCTCTGGAAGCGTTTTCATGACATCGGGATCCATCACCGCAAATACCGGACGCAGCACAGGAGCACCGAAGGGAAGTTTATCTTGGGTGGCCTTTTTCGTAACCACACCACCTGAGTTAGACTCCGAACCGGTTGCCGGCAAGGTGAGTACTACGCCCAGCGGCAGGGCTTTTTTGACTCGGTATTTGCCGGTCATGATATCCCAACCGTCACCGTCATAAAGCGCCGCCGCAACCACATATTTAGATCCGTCAATCACAGAGCCACCGCCAACCGCTAGAACGTAGTCGACCTGTTCGCTTTTGGCCAAGGCCACGGCTTTGTCTAAGGTTTCCACCGTGGGGTTGGGCTCTACGCCGGAGAACTCGATCCACTGGTGATCTGCCAAGGCAGCTTTGACCTGATCATAGACACCGTTCTTTTTGATGGAACCTCCACCGTAGATCAACAATACTTTCTTGTCTGTTGGAATTTCTTTGGCGATGGACTGAGTCTGCTCTTTACCAAAATGTATGCGGGTTGAATTGGAATAGCTGAATTTCATCGGTCTCTCTCTGGCTGATGGATGTCTATTAGGGATTGTAAGAACCAATCCACTTATTGTAGATCATGCATATTACTCCCAAACAATCTATTTAGAAGGCCCAATTATGGACAATACTTGCCTATTCCTATAAATTTCAGAACTCTCCCAATGAGAGATAGAGCTATGGCGAATTTTGCAGAGCTGTTACAAAGCTATACCGACCTTAAAGATCTCAATGGACTCAACGGAAATTGCCGCACGGCCATCCGAGGGGTTCATTATTTTCGCGCCGATGGCAGCAGCGGACGCCAGCCCTTGTTGTATAAATCCGGCATCATCGTCGTCGGTCAAGGCAGAAAAGAAATCCATCTGGGCGACCAGTGCGTGCGCTATGGCGCTGGGGATTATTTGGTCATCGGTGTGCCGTTACCACTCGAATGTGAAGCGTTTGCAGAGAAAGGCTTGCCGATTCTAGGGCTATCTATCGATGTGCCGTCTCGTATTTTGCACCCCTTGGTCGACCAGATCTCAGAACACTCTAAGCTACCGTCAAGTAAACCAGAAACATCACTTAGCCTAGTGTCAGAAAGCATGGGCAAACCTTTAGCAAATGCATTTACACGCTTGCTGCAGTGTTTGCACTCAGACATCGAAAGCGCTGTGCTTGGCGCCGCCATTGTCGAAGAGATTATTTATCGAATACTGCAGGGGCCCAACGGACACGTGCTGTTTGACTTAGCCCGACACGACGGCCAATACGCACGGGTCGCTAAAACATTGACTCACATTCACAAAGAATTCGCCTCCAACATCACGGTGGAATCACTGGCCGAACAAGTTAATATGAGTGTCTCAGGGTTTCACAAAGCCTTTCGTCAGGTGACGACAGAATCCCCCCTGCAGTACCTCAAAAAAGTGCGACTCAACAAAGCCAAAGAACTGATTGCTGCCGACGGAAAACGCGTGAACGATGCGGCAACACTGGTGGGCTACACCAGTGCCTCGCAATTTAGCCGAGAGTTTAAGCGGCATTTTAATGCGAGTCCGAAGGCTTATGCTTAAATGCAGATACGAGATGACGAGATGACGAGATGACGAGATGACGAGATGACGATAATTTTATGTTCTCGTCATCTCGAATCTCGCTAACTCGTATCTATCTTTCCAACAACTCCTTCAAATAAATCCCCGTCTGCGATCGCTTGCGTTTACAAATCGTTTGCGGTGTTCCCTGCGCCACCACCTTACCGCCGCCCTTGCCGCCTTCCGGCCCCATATCGATGACCCAGTCCGCTTCTGCGACCACGTCTAGGTTATGTTCGATGACGATGACGGAGTTACCGGCGTCGACGAGTCGATGCAGTACGCGTAGCAGTTTATCGACGTCGGCCATGTGCAATCCAACGGTGGGTTCATCCAGCACGTAGAGGTTGTGCTGAATGCCGCCTTTGGCGAGAGCGGCTGGGCCAGTTTTAGCTTTTGCCAATTCCGCCACTAGTTTGATGCGCTGAGCTTCACCGCCGCTCAGCGTTGGGCTCTGTTGGCCCAAGGTCAAATAGCCCAAACCGACATCTTGCAACAGTTGCAAGGCGTGACGCACCGAAGGAATCGCATCGAAATAATCGGTGGCTTCGGCGACATTCATCGCCAGCACTTCACCGATGTGTTTGTCTTTGTAACGCACGGTGAGAGTTTCATTGTTAAAGCGCCAGCCGTGGCACACCTCGCACTCAACTCGCACGTCAGGCAGGAAGTTCATCTCGACTTTGCGCATGCCATGCCCGCCACAGGCATCGCAGCGACCATCACCCGCATTGAATGAGAAGCGCCCGGGTTTGTAACCGCGTAAACGGGCATCAACGGTATCAGCGAACAACTTGCGAATGGTATCCCAAATACCGATATAGGTGGCCGGGCAAGAGCGAGGCGTTTTACCGATCGGGGTTTGATCCACTTCCAGAATACGCTGAATGGATTGCCAACCTTCTATACCCTCACAGCCTTGCCAGTTTATTTTTTTGTTCCGCGTTTTGCTGGACGACTTCATCGTCAGAGCGCGCTTTAGGTTGCCGTGCAATACCGAGCGAATCAGCGTACTTTTACCACTGCCACTGACACCGGATACACACACCAGCTTGCGTAACGGCAAGTCAACATTGACGTCGACCAGATTGTTTTCCGACGCCGCAACGATACTGAGCGATTCTTGGGGCCAATGCTCTCGCATGTCGAGATCACGCAACTCCGGCATGGGGTGACGTAGCGGATTAGCGATAAACTGCCCGGTCAGAGAATTTTTGTTCTTCGTCAGTTTCGATAAGCTACCGGCAGCCACTACCTCCCCGCCGTTGATACCCGCGTGAGGGCCCATGTCGATCAAATAGTCGGCCTCGCGAATGGTGTCTTCATCGTGTTCGACCACCACCACAGTATTGCCCTGCTGTTGCAACTCCCGCAGGGTTTCGATCAGGCGACGATTGTCCCGCGTATGCAAGCCAATGGTGGGTTCATCGAGAATGTAACAGACCCCCTGCAAATTCGACCCTAGCTGCGAAGCCAATCGAATACGTTGAGCTTCGCCGCCACTCAGTGTGGGGGCGGCGCGATCCAATGTCAGATAGTTCAAGCCAACCTTTTTCAGGAAGCTTAAGCGACCGTTGAGTTCACTGAGCAGATCGCGAGCGATTTCTTGCTCGGTATTTTTCAGCTTTAGTTTGGTAAACCACTGGGCGGCATCATCAACCGATAGCGCCGATAAGTCGGCGATGGAATGATCGCGAAAACGCACTGCCCGCGCGGTGTCGTTCAATCGGTGACCGTCACAACTGCGACAAATGACTTCCACTTGATCGTCTTCATCATTGGCCACCCAATTGGACTCTTCACCGGTTTGCTCTTCATCAAATCCAGTGAGTACCACACCGGTACCATAACAATCACCACACCAACCGTGCTTGGAATTGTAGGAGAACAAACGTGGATCTAATTCATCAAAGCCCTGGCCACAACAGGGGCAGGCACGCTCGATAGAGAAGAGCTGATCTTTTGTAACGACTTTTTTGCTTTTGGCTTTGCTGGTCGATTGAACTTCCGCGATGACCACGCCGTTGCCTAACTCTAAAGTCTTCAACAATAACTGATGCAATAGGTGTTCATTGCTGGCGGAGATTTTCAATTGCCCCACTGGCAACTCGATATTGTGTTCTTTGTAGCGATCCAGTTTGGGCCAAGGCTCCGTTGATAGATACTCGCCGTCCACGCGCAGCTGTTCAAAGCCTTTGCTCGCCGCCCATTTAGCCAATTCGTTATAGATGCCTTTGCGGGCCACTACCATCGGTGCTAACAACGTAACATCTTTGCCACGGTAGTCTTTCTGTAAGCGGGCCAATATCGCCTCGGGCGTTTGCGGAGTAATGGCTTCATCACAATCGGGGCAGTACTGCACCCCGAGCTTCACATAGAGTAAGCGCAAGAAATGATAAATTTCGGTAAGTGTCGCTACCGTACTCTTGCGGCCACCGCGGCTGGTGCGCTGTTCAATAGCGACAGACGGCGGAATACCGCGAATGGCATCCACATCAGGGCGCGATGCGGGTTGCACAAATTGTCGCGCGTAGGCATTGAGCGACTCAAGATAACGCCTTTGGCCTTCACCAAACACAATATCAAAGGCCACCGTACTTTTGCCGCTGCCACTGACACCGGAAATCACGGTGAATTGATCACGCGGGATGGTGATATCGACGTTTTTCAGATTGTGCTCACGGGCGTTGTGTATTTGAATCACATTGTCCGCCACTGTCACCTTGGGACGTTTGTAACTGGGGAAGGCCTCGGCTATTTGGCCAAAGGTCTGGCGATAATCTTTCAAGGCATCAGCCGTATGGCCATCGAATTCACGGCAGAACTGATCCGGTGAGCCAGCGGCAATCAATTGGCCACCGCCATTCCCCCCTTCCGGACCAATATCGATCATCCAATCGGCCGCGTTGATCACATCGAGGTTGTGTTCGATCACCAACAGTGAATCGCCGGCCGCCAACAACTGTCGAAAGGCTTTCATCAAGGTGGCGATGTCATCGAAATGTAAGCCCGTCGTCGGTTCATCAAACAGAAACAAAGTGCCGTTGGTTTTTTCCGCCATCTTCTTTTTCGACTGACTGGCATTCTTGGCCAAGTGACCGGCCAACTTCAGTCGCTGTGCTTCACCGCCACTGAGTGTCGGCACCGCCTGTCCCAGCTGCACATAGGCTAAACCGACATCAGACAATGGCTGCAGCGTTTTTATGACATCATCGCGATCGGCAAAAAATGCCAGAGCTTCAGTGACGGTCATCTCTAATACATCGGCAATGGACTTCACTTGATGGCTAAGTTCTGCGGCTCCTGTCAGTTTGATTTCGAGAATCTCATCGCGATAACGTTTGCCGTCGCAATCCGGACAGCGCAAATAGACATCGCTGAGAAATTGCATTTCCACATGTTCAAAGCCATTGCCCGAACAGGTAGGGCAACGGCCTTTGCCGGAATTAAAACTGAAAATCCCCGGCGTATATTTGCGCTCCTGAGCCGTAGGGTGTGCCACATAGAGTTTGCGTATGGCATCAAAAGCACCGACATAAGTCGCCGGTATTGAGCGTGTGGTTTTGCCGATGGGGCTCTGATCCACCATCACAATATCGTCGATGTGCTCTAGCCCAATCAGCTGATCGTGGTCCCCGACCGCATCAACGGGACTGCCCTTTTGCTTACACAGACCGTTGTAAAGCACATCGCGCATCAAGGTCGACTTGCCGGAGCCACTGACACCGGTAATACACACCAAGCGATTGAGCGGAATATCCACATCGATGTTGTTTAAGTTATGTTCCCGCGCGCCTCGAATAGCGATATGGTTTTGCTGGCTCGCCTCAAAGGTTTGCCAAGATGATGACGCCTGCCCTGTGGTGGTAACGGTCTTTTCACCGCGCAAATACTGCGCGGTGAGCGACTTTTTCGATTTGAGCAGTTGCTTAGGCGTACCGTAAAAACAGATATCGCCACCGTGTTTTCCTGGGCCTGGGCCAATATCGAGAATTCGATCGGCGGCCAGCATCACCTGTGGATCATGTTCCACCACCAGCAGCGTATTGCCTGCATCTCTGAGCCGGTGCAGCACTTTGACCATGCGCTGCATATCTCGCGGGTGCAAACCAATACTCGGCTCATCCAAGACAAACAGAGTATTCACCAACGAGGTCCCCAAAGCCGTGGTTAGATTGATACGCTGAACTTCACCGCCACTCAACGTGCGAGATTGGCGATCGAGAGTCAGATATCCCAGACCCACTTCGAGCAGATAGCTTAAACGTGAACGAATTTCCCCTAACAACAATTCCGCCGCTTCATCAAATTGACTGGGCAGGGTTAAGTCATTAAAAAACTGTGCGCATTGATCGAGCGGCAACTGCATCACATCATGAATGGTTAAACCCGGCAGAGCATCAAAGGCTGACTCTGACAGGGTAGATTCTGCCGGTACAAACGCGGCCTTTTCGCCCAATGCCTGCTGAGCTTCGGCACTTTCACCTAAACGCCACCACAGCGCTTCATTCTTTAAACGTGCGCCCTCACAGGTCCTACAAGGCGTGTAGGATCGATACTTAGAGAGCAGCACACGAATGTGCATTTTGTAAGCTGTGCTTTCCAACCAATCAAAAAAGCCGCGTACGCCATACCAACGATTGCCTTTGCTGTCGTCAACCTTGGGTTCACCTTCCAACACCCAGTGTTGATGTTTTTTACTGAGTTTGTGCCAAGGTTTGTCCATCGGCACGCCGGCTTTTTTGCCGTAGCGTTCCATGTCCTTCTGACACATGGCATTGCTGGGTGTTTGCCAGGGCTTGATAGCGCCTTCTTTGAGAGTTTTGTTGCCATCGGGAATCACTAAATCAAAATCGACACCAATAATACGACCAAAACCTCGGCAATCATCACAGGCACCAATCGGCGAGTTAAACGAGAACAAACTGGGTGAGGGTTCACCGTAATCAATATCGCAATCGGGGCAATGGTGATGGATAGAAAAACGCCAAGGTTCGCCGACGTTTTTATTCTCGTCCATGGGATACACCTTGACCCGCCCGTTGCCATGATGCAGCGCAGACTCGATGGATTCCGTTAGCCGTTCACGATTCTTAGTCGATAGTTTGAGCCGGTCCTGAACCACTTCGACCCGGTGTTTATCGCGCGCATGTACTCGGGTATAGCCCTGCTGATCGAGCAGTTTCAACACTTCTTCNTCGGTNAANTTGTGCGGCACCGTAATGGGCAGGCACACCATCAATCGCTGCCCATCTTTAGCNTCGGCGTAGAGTCGATCCACCACCGATTGCGCCGAGTCNCAATTCACCTCACGACCNCAGCTGTGNCAATGNAGATGCGANAGGCGNGCAAACAGCATTTTNAGGTAGTCGTTNANNTCGGTCATGGTGCCCACGGTTGAGCGTGAGGTNCGCACNGGATTGGTTTGATCNATNGCAATCGCTGGCGGAATACCCTGAATCAAATCCACCGCTGGCTTGTCCATACGATCAAGGAACTGGCGAGCGTAGGCCGANAAGGTNTCCACATAGCGGCGCTGCCCTTCGGCNTAGATAGTATCGAATGCNAAGGTGGATTTACCCGAGCCGCTCACGCCCGTCACTACGATCAATTCGTTAGTTGGGATATCAAGATCAAGATTTTTCAGGTTATTCTGACGCGCGCCTTTGACGACGATGGATTCGTGACTCATGGGAAATGTAGCTCCTGCTCAGTGGCCTGTGTCTACGCCCGACTCCATCAACATGGATTAATTGTGCGCAACAAGCCACTGTATAAATAGACAGCTCAGAGAATAACAAAAGCTTGGGAGCGGTTACAGTTTTTATTGACNCCCNGACCCNGCTGAGCCGCTCACCGCCTTTCTTCCACTTGCCCAAGAATCGACTAGGGCTTGCACAACCAGTGACCATCGAGTCTCAAATAGTGTTCGTGATGGCTTGAAATTAAACTACTTCACATGCAAACTATATTTAGTTCACACACAAACTATCTTATCGAGAACAGATCTTCACCCTTACAGGCTCNTAGAGCACCATTGCGTGAAATTAGTTCACATGTAAAATATGTACATTACATAGTGTTTTCGAAAATAGGTAGGTGTGCTTGTGGATGAACGTCTTTTCTTTCTGCTCAATATGGCTCGGCATAAGGTATTCCAGTTTGCCGATAGCCACTGNGAGCAACGTATTGGCATCACCGTCACTCAAGCGGCGGCGCTNATGTTTATCGCCAAAAATGAAGGCTGCTTACAAAAAGAGTTGTCCAAAGCCTTAAGCCTAAACAACTCAGCAGTGACCGGTTTGGCGGTGCGCATGGAGAG
This sequence comes from Cellvibrionaceae bacterium, assembly GCA_002707785.1. Classification (GTDB taxonomy): domain Bacteria; phylum Pseudomonadota; class Gammaproteobacteria; order Pseudomonadales; family Cellvibrionaceae; genus Pseudomaricurvus. Next base: position 18,759 of record PANW01000038.1, read on the forward strand.
AAATGATCTAATTGAACGAAAACCCTGCAGCGAAGATGGACGAGCCTCGAGAGTACACCTGACCAAAGCCGGACGAGACAAACTGCCAGAGATTTTTCCGCTCATTCAAGAGCTCAATCAACGGCTGACCTCGGACCTGTCGGACAGTGAATTTGAAGTTGTCTCACGCTTTCTCAATAAAGTCCTGAACGACTTCTCTTGAGCTCACTCGAATCGGTGTCTAGTCGATACCCATTTGACACCTCGCTGCCTACGAGGATTACACCATGAGTGACATACTGACCATGTACAAAGACATGGGCAATAAAACCTTCTCCGACACTATTGCTCAATTCGCCCCTTANTTNTCTACCATTGATCCAGAGTTCGTAGAACTCAAACCNCAGTACGCAGAGCTCATTCTGAAAAANCAAAAGAAGGTGCATAACCATCTAGGCACNGTGCACGCNATTGCNATGTGCAATGCCGCCGANCTGGTGGCTGGCATGACCACCGATGTCTCGATTCCTGCCGGAGCGCGCTGGATCCCTCAGGGGATGACGGTAGAGTATCTGGCTAAAGCCAAAACCGATTTAGTCGTAAAATGTGAAGCACAAGAAGTAGACTTCAAACAAGCGGGTGTCGTTGTTGTGCCGGTATCGGCNTATGACAACGAAGGCCAAAAGTGTTTTTCGGCCATGATCAGTATGAATGTGAAACACAATTAACCGTTTGCCTGCAGAAATTCCGCACAACAGTTTCTATCAACTGGACACTCGATCTTAGCAACTCGCCTCTTTGTCTTTTTGACTAAAACTGTATCGCGGGATTGTTGGCGTAATCTTTCCGGGTTACGCCAAACCACAGCTTAAAGGCCCGATGAAACGCACTGACTTCTGAATATCCCAGCTCCTCCGAGATTCGCTCGGTTGTTGTTTCGTTGCGAAGCACTAACAGCAAGGCTCGCTCTTTCAGCACTTCTTCCTTTAGATCACGAAAGGTCGTTTTTTGCTCTGACAATAAACGCTGTAAACCGCGTTTACTCAAGTCGAACTGTTGTGCCACATAGTCTGCATTGGCTTTTTGATAGCCGGTTTCGATAATCAGCGCTTTTACCGATTCGATCAGATCATTGTCACGACGCCTTTGCAGCATAAGATCCTCTGCATAGGCTTTGTTGAGTTGATAGAGATGATTGTCTGAGCCAGGTATCTGTTCATCCAACGTNTCCACGTTAAACCAAATCGAGTAAGGTGGCTGAACTGCTGCTTCAACAGGTCGCTGTAGCGCTTGGGCGAGCACCTCAAGATCGAGATCGTGGGGTAAACAGAGCTTTTCAACGGCGTTCTTTTTGACCCCCATCCAACGACTCATGGCCATTAGATGAGTGAGCAGTGACACCATGTGGTGGGAATTCTCTTTGATGGGACANGTCACCGGAACGCATTCGAACACCAGAGACTCCCCCGCTTCGCGCAAGCGAAAAATAATGGAATCGCCGAGCAGGCTCCAATAGTGAATGATATTCTCTAGTGACTGTCGCCCCGTAGGGCTGTGCATCAAGATAGGCGTGAGCACACCCAAACCTTTCAAACTGAGGTTGGCGCCCATTTTATAGCCGAGTAGAGGGTCTTGTGTGAGCTCCTGCGCCGCGTGCCAAATCTGACGATACAACACCAAATCAACACGTTGTCCTTGCTGAATGCCATTAATATCCAGTTCCGGCACCATCTCAGACAGGCGATTAAGATCGACCTTCAAGCCATCGAGCCGATTGAGTAAACCGTTGATCCATGAGTTGGCAATGAATTGATGTTTCATAAAAATACGCCGCCGCGCAATACACGAACGACTCAGTATACAGCGTGATTGCGTGTTTTTATGAGTCAAAGCGCGACAGCTTGTTTGACCATTGGCATCAATACTCAGGCGCTGAGCCTTGAGCACTCAATCAACGAGACCTTGGGATCCTCTGCAAAACAGGGTTACTGGTCATTGCGAGCGTTAGCGCCAAAAGTAGGGGCTATTAAGCCAAGCAATCCTGCGTGGTGATAAACCTTGTTTTATAGTGCTAAACCATCGATTGCCGCGTCGCGTCGCTCCTCGATGTGTGGACTCCCCCTCCTAAGAGGGTAAGCTTCTAGCACCACACTGAAAACTGGAGTCCACACA